>PBSY01000027.1 GCA_002726915.1 Verrucomicrobiales bacterium
AAGCAATACACGTCACTAGGTGCGGGGTTCAAGATCGCAATGCGTGACCTTGAAATAAGAGGGGCCGGCAACCTTCTTGGCACTAAACAGAGCGGCCATATGGCTGCAATTGGTTTTGACCTGTATTGCCAACTCCTGAAACAATCTGTCTCCAAGCTCAAAGGTGAACCCTCAGCTGGGCGGATCGACATCTCGATGAATATTGATTTTCTCTGCACAAACGAAGGTCAGTATCACCTGGCATCAAAACATTCCCTGCCCGCCTTCGTTCCATCAGACTATATGGCAGAGGCAAGACTGAGAATCACCGCCTACCGCGAATTAGCCGAAGCGTCCCGCATCGAAGATTTAGATATACTTCGCAAAAACTGGGCTGACCGTTTCGGCCGAATCCCTCCACCGGTCGAGTTCCTTTTGATTGCCACGGAGATCAAAGTGCGCGCTGCCCTCAAAGGTTGCAGCTCTCTTGAAGTGAAGGATGAAAAGCTAAAACTTATGAAAAATGGGAAATACATTCAAATAAACGGAAAATTTCCCCGTTTAATCGGAGACAACGAGGAAGAATGGCTTGAGTCTGCCTTAGATTGGATCCTAGATTTATAGGCCCGCAGAGACTGTCGCTTGCCAACCCTTAAACACCTATGAACATTCTAAAGAAGTTGCCCCACTCCGCAGTGGCCATAATCGCATTTGGATTTATTCCCGGTGCTGAAGCTAAGCCGATTGTGTTGAACAGCCTAAGAGCTGTTGTCAACGCTGAACCGATTACCCAGTCCATGGTCGACGCAGCTGTCCAAACGCAAGTTCGTGTCTGGCTCATGGGGAACAAGGGAATGGTCAGCAAAGCTCAAGCGACGAAAGAGATTCGCGAAATGGAAGAGAGGGCACTGGACGACCTAATCGATCGCAAGCTGATCTTAACCGAATTCGAGCGCCTTGGGGGTGTCATTAAAAATCAATACATTGATAAAGCAGTAGCCCGCTTTGTGCAGGATCGTTTCAACGGTGACCGCAATAAATTCGCAAAGGAATTGACCGAATCAGGCATGACCATCGCGCAATTCCGCGAGGTTCAAAAAGACCAGATCGCCGTCACCGCTCTGCGTTCCCAGAATTCCGGAGATAACGCGGTCCCAAACACGCCTTGGGAAAAGAAGGGGAAATATGACGAGATCAAAGGAGAGTTTGCTTCAGAAGGTAAAGTGCAGCTGCGTATCATGTCGATTCCGAAGCAGACGCCGGAGTCGACTTTCGAGCAGCAGGAAAAACTACTCAAAGATCTTATTGCCAAGTTGAATTCGGGTAGTGACTTTAGTTCTCTGGCCACGACTCACTCCGCTGATAGCTTCGCGGCAAAGGGTGGCTACGTTGGAATTATTGGACGCGGCACACTTAACGAAGGATTAACTCAGGCCGCCTACGCTATTCCTCCGGGGCAGATCAGCAGTCCACTCGAAGACGGTCCGTTTTGGCGCATCCTCAAGGTTGAAAAGCGTGTAGGCCAAAATTCTCCATCTTACGATAAACTTGAAGATGAGGTGGATAAACGACTCAGCATCGAAAAACGACAGAAAGCTCTCGAGTCGTGGCTGCTTAAGCTGCGCCGGGATGCAAACGTTAGCATCTACGACAAGTGATTGCGATCGTCACTCGCCCGAAAGTGGGAGGTGCTACTCACTCATTCTGGTGTTAAGCTAACCTGTGAAGGTTCTCTCTGTCGATCCCGCCCTGCGAAACACGGGCTATGCTGTCCTAGAGCGTCAGATCACCTCAGGTCGAAAGCCAAGCTATGAGGCGATCACCTACGGAGTGATTGAAAACGGGCGCAAAATTCGACAGTCAATGTGTCTCGTCGCGATTCGTGAACAACTCCGCGAAGTGATAGAAAAACATCAGCCTGAAGTCTGCGCTGTCGAGGGAGTCATCTATGTCCAAAGCTTCAAGACTGCTATCACGATGGGTGCCGCACGTGGAGCGGCCATCCTTTCGGCTGCCGAATTCGGACTGGAAATCTTCGAATATGCACCGAAACGCGTAAAGCAGGCAGTCGTTGGAAAAGGTGCGGCAGACAAGCAACAGGTGGCTTTTATGATTCGAGCTCTCCTTGGATTAAAGGAAACTCCCCCTCATGATGCCGCTGATGCGCTTGCCATTGGCTTAGCACATTTCTACGAACACGACCCAAGCCGTGTCACTGCTCTTGCCGACAAACCAAGCGCTCTCTGATAGCTAACCAGATCAATGAATCCCGAAGAGGTCAGAAGAGTTATGATTGTTCAAGCGGTCGAGCAGACTGATGAAAGGAACAGGTTCATTTCAAATGCTGATCGAACTGAAGCAGCTTCCGTCGCCGGAGCCCCGCTCGCGAAGAACAGTTCCTTTTCAGAAGAACACCGGTTTCTTGCCGCCAGGGCGGAATCCATCATTACCCAGCTCATCTCACGGTATCCCGATGAATCCAGCTGGTTACTCAGCTCCAACTCTAATTATCGGCTTGGTCTTCTTTCCGGTGTCCTTTTCCTCATTGCTCTCGTCGCTGGCTTTCTCAGTAACGAGCTTGGTCCTGATAGACGTATCAACATTATTTCCTTTCCCCTTCTGGGGATTCTGGCATGGAATCTAATCGTCTATGTGAAAGAGGTCTGCCTCTTCCTGCGCCATCGCGACAGTCTTTTCAGCGGATTTTGGACCGAGGCATGCGCCGGTTTCATCTCGCCCCCCCAGATTCCGTCCACGGAAGATCCCTCTCCCTTTAATGCTGCTCAAAAACTCTACGCGCGAAGATGGTACGAGTTTCAATTTCCAGTGCTTAGTTTCCGTATCAAGTCGTTGCTACACTTTGTTGCTTTGACTATTGCTGCTGCAGCCATTGGAGGAATGTACGTTAAGGGGATGTCCAATGAATATCGTGCTATTTGGGAAAGCACCTTTATCACTGATGCTGACCAGTTGCAGCCGTTCCTCAATTTTGTGCTCGGGTCGGCAGTCTCGATTTCTGGTGATGCGCTTCCTTCTGTCGAAGAATTGAACGCGATGCGCTGGCAATCAGGTGACCGTGAAGTTGGCGGTGAAAATGCGGCGCGTTGGATTCACTGGTATGCCATCACCATCGGTCTATTCGTCCTTTTACCGCGAACCTTCCTCGGACTGCTATGGGGACTCAAAAGCTCTCGGTTACGTCAGACTCTGCCCTACCGCGAGACCTGCCCTCATTACTTTGATCATCTCCTCTCCATTTCTACCGGCAACGCTCGAGAAATTCAGGTGATTCCCTATTCTTTCAATCCTGATAACGGAATAAAACAACATACCGTTGTCACTCTCACGACAGCGCTTCGATGCCCGGTCAATGTGGATTGGCTAGCGCCCATCGGGTTTGATAATGAGGAGTCACTCGGAAAACTTCCGATTAATCAGCAGGCTAAGCAGGCGTTGCTCTTCAGTTTTGCCTCCACCCCGGAGAAAGAAACCCACCTCGCTTTATTCCAAGCACTGTCTGAAAATACATTGGGAGCTATCGACTATATCATTCTGAATTCGAGCAGCTTCGATGAGAAAACACGTGATTTCCCCAATGCGGAGCAACTTTACTCGGAGAGACTTTCCGCCTGGAAAAGAATGTTTTGCGAAACAAACGTTGAATTTCTAATGACGGGAAGCGAGGAAATGCCATCATCCTCCAATAAATCTTGATTCGCCTATGCCTTCTCCCGACCGGGAAATCGTCTTAAGCCTTATCTCGCATACTAATGTCGGGAAAACTGCGCTGGCGCGCACCCTGCTCCGCCGTGACGTCGGTGAGGTCGCAGACAGCGCTCACGTGACTGTCGTTCCTGAGGCTCATACCCTCATCAAAGCCGACGGCATCACTGCCAAACTATGGGATACACCCGGATTTGGTTCTAACCTCGCCAAACTGGCAAAGCGCCTTCGAACAAGCAAAAACCCGGTAGGCTGGATTCTCCACCAGGTCTGGGATCGCACCCGGGATAAATCACTATGGTGCAGCCAGGAAGCAATTCGTAACGTACAAACCGAAGCCGATGTGGTTCTCTATCTTGTAGATGCTTCTCAACCACCGGAGACTCTCAGATTCGTCGGTCTGGAAGTAGAAATTATCGAATGGATCGGAAAACCCGTGCTGGTCTTCCTTAATCAGACTGGCCAACCGGATTCCGAGCGCGACCGCGCCAACGAAGAAGCGTGGCGACAACACTTCAAAAATTTCGAAATCGTCAAGCATGTTGGCACCCTGGATGCATTCACCCGCTGCTGGACTCAGGAACATCTAATCCTTGAAAAGACAGAAGATTTCGTCAGTGAAGATCAAAAGCCTGCGGCGAGAAAACTCACTGATGCGTGGATCGAACGTAACATGGGCATCTTCGGTGAAACAGTCACCTCAATGGCGAAGTGGGCTAAGATAGCATTAACTGACTCTGAACCTCTCCCTCAGAAAGACTTAACCGAAAAACTCAGAGAACTAGTCCTGCGCTCCGAACGAAACAGGGATCTTGATGAGATTCAAGAGGCCATGTACGGCCGTCTCGCGGAGAACACAGCTACCGCCGTGAATGAACTCATCTCACTGCACGGACTCGACGGGCAAACAGCATCCACTCTCGCCGAAACCTCCCTCGAAGAATTTGCCGTCAAACGTGATATCGAAGAACCTCTCGCAGCCACTATTGGGGGCGCTGTCTCCGGGCTCGTCGGTGGGCTGTCAGCTGATCTGTTCTCGGGTGGAATGACTTTTGGCGGCGGGGCCGTCATAGGAATGCTCTTGGGGGGCGCCACTACGTTTGCCTTAACCCGAGGATACAACCTAGCCCGTTCCGGGCAGAACCAAGTCCGCTGGACTGAAGCACATTTCGTGACCCAAGTGAAGTTTATCATCATGCTTTACCTTGCGGTGGCACACTATGGCCGTGGACGTGGAGCGTGGCAGGACCCGATCAACAACCCTGCCCACTGGGAAACGATCGTTGATACCGAGATAGAATTAAATGCCAAACGGTTAAACGAACTCTGGAAACGAGGTGAGTCAGCCTCGGGGTCTGCCACCCTCAATCAACACCTGAAAAAATTCTTCCAACAAAGCCTTTCGAACATCCTCGGCCAACTCTATCCTGACAGTCAGTCGCTCTTTAAGCGACGTTGAGGTTCAGGCCGACTCTACCTGCTCGCGGGGGATACCCCGGAGCTCAAAAACCTTGAGGATAGTGTCTTCGATCAAATTATTCGGGCAAGAAGCCCCAGCTGTGATCCCAAAAACAGCACTCGAGTCTTTTTTGAAGATGTCAGTGTAACTCGTCACTTCTTCGCGCTCTTCGATATCGAAATGAACGATCTCTTCGAGCGAACCGATACAGGAAGCACTCCGGATGAAAAAGGTTGGCAACTCTTGCTCCCCAATTTCAACCAGATGAGTCGTGTTCGAACTATTGTATCCGCCAACAACAAGGAGTAAATCCATCTTGTGCTTCAGCATTTCAAAAAGCGCATCCTGACGTTCCTGCGTAGCTCCACAAATGGTATCGAACACTGAGAAATTTTCATCGGAACCGTCCCGCTTCTCAATCGCGTTGCGAACGCGGTTCTGGATCTCCTCGGTTTCAGACTTCAGCATCGTGGTTTGATTTGCTACTCCAATCCGCTCGAGATGGACATCCGGGTCAAAATTTGTCGAGTATCCCCCCTGAAAATTTGCGAGCAATTCCTCCTTATCTCCCCCCTCAACCAAATATCGACAGACCTTATCCACGTCTTCAAGGGTTAAAACAATAAGATAATGACCGTTACCGTCTTCGCCTTCGGCGCGAGAGGCTGTTGCCCGCGTCTCTTCGTGCCCAGCTTTCCCATGGATGATAGAGGTGATATTAGATTTGGCAAAATTCCTAACCCGTCGCCAGACTTTCATAACGTCGCCGCATGTGGTGTCGACGATGCGACAACCCTGCGACTCAACTTTGTCCACAAAAGAGATGGGTGCTCCGAAGGCTGGGACAATCACAACGTCATCAGGAGTCAAAGAATCGTACTGCTCATCCATCTCCTGCCATGGAAGCGATGCAATCTCCATCTCCTCGAGTTGGCGATTTACCTCCGGGTTGTGGATAATCTCACCAATCAAAAAAATGCGGCTTTCTGGAAAAACGCGTCGAGACGCGTATGCAAGATCTATCGCTCTTTCTACTCCATAGCAGAAACCAAATTGCTTAGCGAGACGCACCGTGGTGTCTCCCACCATTAGCTCGCCGCCCTTACTGCGAACCTTTTCGACGATCGAACTCTGGTAATGGCTGGCAACTTCGTCCTGAACGCGCTCCATCACCTCCGGAGTCCGGACGTTGACACGCTTTTTTTTCTTTCTGGGAGCACTTTGCATGGTTGCGGGATTAGGGACTGACTTTCTCCTAGAATAAAACGTTCACCGAATCAAACGGGGCATTAGTAATTAGCACCGAACGCGGTGAATCAGGTAAGTCGTAGTCTATCGGTCGTGGAACCTTCTTTCCAAGGACTGAATCTTCCGGAAGGCTATTTGCGATGTAAATAGGAGTTCCAGGCTTCACCAAGTGGAAGAAATCAGAGGCGATGCTCCTATGGAGGCGCAAGCAGCCTTTTGTTCGAGGTTGCGGCCAAACAGCCCCAGCATGGAAGCCGTAACCCGATTTGAATTCTACCCAGTAGGGCATGGGATAACCAATATAGCGATAATTGGGGGGCATGCTGGTGCGTCTACCCGGAATAATTTCCTCTCCCCTCACCCAGAAGCCGTAGGTATTAGAACGTTTTCGAGGCAACTTGTTAAATGCTCTAAAATTACCAGTCGGAGTTGGGTCAGCCTTGGTGCCGATCGCTACCGCAGCGACGAAGCGAGGCTCTTCATTTTCATACACGTAAACCGCCCGGTTATTGAGACTAACTCGCACCTTGATATCGCGAGAGTTCGACACTTTCCCATATTTGATCGCCATGCCAGCAAGCTGCTCTCCCGGCCTGCTGATACAGCCTGCAACAAAGATGATTGCCGTCGCAATACCCAGTGCAGTAAAAGCCCGAAAACAGGCTGAGAAGCGCTTCTTCATGATACTTGGGGGAGAATTTACACCATCCCAGAGAATGAGCGAATCATCCTTGCAAACGACCAATCCGAAAAAATAACATTTTTTATCTCCAGATTGTTGACATTTATTAATATTTAGATATTCTGAAATCAGTTACCTTTTCGGTAACTGTCTGTTTGTGTTTCGTGTTTCGAGGCCGCTCAGCCCCACGGTTGAGCGGCTTCTTTCTTTTCAAAGCAGAATATTATTCCTATTGAGACACGAAAATTGGCTTCCATCAAGCTGGAGCCCGTTTCAAAAGGGATGTCAACAAGCTCTGATCCTATCCGATCAGGAGACCCAAGGTAGCTTCCACTGGCCCGGAATTGCGGTCTCATAGTTACCGTCCTCACCGGGCTGAACTGGCGCTACGCCATTGAAATCAAACTCCTCAGGAAGGATCGAAAAATTCGAGGACACCGCTTCGTCCCATTTTACCTCTTGGCCACTGTATGTAGCAAGACGCCCCAATACACTCGTGAATGAGCTCCTCGCACCGTAATAAGCGTTGTTGAGCGGTGAGTCATTCTTGATCGCATCATAAAGCGCGTCATGTTCGACTTGATAGGGATTCGTTGCCCCCGTTCGAGGCCTGCGATACTGCCACTTCACTTCTCCCTTTAGATCAGTGATGCGACCCGCTTCAAGATGAAGAATACCTTCGGTTCCGTGTATTTCCTCTCCAATTTGACGCCAGGTGCCGGGAATATGACGGCACTGGCTGTTCATGATCGCATTATTCTGTTCGGCACCATAACGAAACTCTACGTAGTGATGGTCGAATATTTCACTCACACTACGAGACTCTGTTCCAGCACGACCACCCATACCTTGAGCTGAAACCGGATGGCCTCCATTGGCGGAATCACCGCTAACAAACCAGTTCACAACATCAATATTGTGCACGTGCTGCTCGGCGATGTGATCTCCACAGAGCCAGTTGAAGTGATACCAGTTGCGCATCTGGTATTCCATTTCAGTCCACCCGGGTTGGCGTTCCACGATCCAAGGACGCTGAGTGTTCCACCATGCCTGAGCGCCCAGGATATCGCCGATCATACCGTCAGAGTGAACTTTTTCAAAAGCTTGCAAATAAACTTCTTGGTAGTGCCGCTGCAGACCAACCACCACCTTGAGACCCTTCTGGTCGGCAATCTTAGCCGCTTCGATCACCTTGTTGAATCCCTCGGCATCAACGCACACCGGCTTCTCCATGAAGACGTGCTTCCCCTGCTGCATAGCATATTCAAAATGAATCGGGCGGAAGCCGGGTGGAGTAGCAATACAAACAACGTCACATTCGTCGATTACCCCCTTATAGGCATCAAAGCCAACAAATTGACGGCTCTTAGGGACGTCAACTTGGCTGCTGTTACCTGCCTTTTCAAGCAGAGCAAGAATCCCTCCCTTTTTCGAACGAGGCCCGGTTCCATCGATCTTATCTTCGAACGCTTCAGCCACCGCAACGAGCCTTGCACTGTCATTGGCGGTCAGGTTCTGCTGCACGGCTCCACTACCACGACCACCACAACCGATCAGACCAACCTTAACGGCATCACTTCCTGCCACTTGGGCACACATTTCAACCGGAAGCAAGCTTGCGGCGGCTCCCGCCGTTGCCGCACCGGCGACAAAACGACGACGGGACAAGTCTTTTTCGTGAGAAGGATTATCTTCAATCATATCGGCTAAACTAATAAGGGTTAAATTGTTTGAACAACAGCTATTTGGTAATTTGGAGTTAATGACCTAGCGTCACTTCGACCTACTGGGGACCACGGGGAGTAGAGATAGGAGGCTGATGATGCAATCCTATACTGGGGCCTCCTTTTATCAGACATTCAGGCTAAATTTAGATTTGGATCAATATCTGAATTCAAATCACTTCCCGCTTCTCCCCCCGCTCGTCGGCAAGCAGCAGCGTATGCAATCATAGCGGCATTGTCTGTTGAATGCGAAGGTTCTGGCAATCGAAGATCAATACTTAGCGACTCAGCTTGGGCGAGTGATCGTTCACGAAGCCTCGCATTACAACTCACTCCTCCACTAATCGCAGCCACTCTTACCCCCTCTTCTTCCACAGCACGAAATAGCTTGGTAACCAGCACGTCGACAATGGCCTCTTGAAAGGAAGCGCAAAAGTCACTCATCACAGTCTGGCTCATCGGTTGTTGTATCTTCTGAAGCAGGTAGAGGGCTGAAGTTTTTAGGCCGCTAAAACTGAACTCATGGTCACCGCTATCGATCATACTTCGGGGAAAATCATACGCACCAGCATCGCCTACTTCGGCCAAGCGAGCAATTTCCGGACCGCCAGGATAGGAAAGTTCCAACATTTTCCCAACCTTATCGAAGGCTTCTCCTGCCGCGTCGTCTTTGGTTGATCCAAGCACTTCATAATTTCCTACCCCATGAAAAGATACCAGCATCGTATGGCCTCCACTCACTACCAACGCGACGTGAGCCGGAGGATCCGTTCCCGCTCCAATAAAAGGCGATAATAAGTGGCCCTCGATATGATTGATCGAATAAAAGGGGCGGCCCAAACCAACTGCAATGGCTTTTGCTGTAGTATCACCGACCAGCAGCGAACTAGCGAGGCCTGGGCCGGAGGTCGCTGCTACCGCATCAATCTCACCGAGTCGAATCCCTCCGTCTTTTAGAGCTTTCTCGATAAGAGGTTTGAGATCGAGGTTATGATTACGCGATGCGAGTTCGGGCACCACACCTCCATAAGGAGAATGGAGATCAATCTGCGAAGCTATCTGTGAGGTTAGAATGCTCCCATCTCCACGGGCCACCGCCACAGCGGTTTCGTCGCAGGAAGTTTCGATAGCAAGAACCAACCGTTCGGACATCGTCGGGAGACTTATTTCTTTTCGCGATCTTGCTTCGCCTCGGTCGCCTTAGCTTTTTCTTTGCCCGGCTTTTTCTCGCCATCTGAAGCCCTCTCTTCAGCGTCCGCAGCGCTTCCTGTTCCAACTCCTTGGATCTGCGAATAGACCAACGCCCCCTTCATCGCATCGACGGCCCTGATCAACTGAGGATCGCGAAACTTTTCGGCCTGCTTGCGATCTTCCGGGCTTATCGTATCCCGGTTAAACCACCGGGCTAGACCTTCCTCCTGAGCAGGAGTCATTGTCGCCACGATATTGGGAACAACTCCATTTTCATGGATCGTCCGGTGACTCGGAGTGTAATACTTCGCTGTTGTCATTCGGATTGCTTTGCCGTCACCTATCGGCAAAATAGACTGGACTGACCCTTTGCCGAAAGTTGTCTCTCCCACGACGATGCACCTTTTAAGATCCTGAAGGGCCCCGGAGACCACTTCAGCTCCACTTGCAGAAGAGTGATTCACGAGAATAGCGAGCGGGTAATTACGTTCACGACGCTTGCTCTCGACTGATGTGCGGTAAACCTTGATTTCACCGGATCCGGGCTTTCCCTCAGTTGTTAAAACAACAGTGCCTGCCTTTACAAACTCGCCGCACACATCAATTGCACTTCCGAGCAACCCTCCGGGATTATTTCGCATATCAAGCACGAAAGCATCCATTGATTCTTGTTCTAACTTATCGAGCGCATCCGCAAGTTCCTCAGCGGTCGGCTCGCTGAATTGAAGGATTCTTGCATAGCCCATTCGATAGGGGCTGGTAATCTTTTCTTCGAGGATTCGCACATCTTTTACCGATGACTGCTTGATAACTTCACGCTTTAACTCAAACTCGAGAAGCTTTTGAGTCGCTGGTCGACGTACCGTTAATCTTATGGATTCACCGGGCTTTCCGCGAAGCATATTCACCGCTTGAGAGATACCGAGATCTTCGGTCAGGCGATTGTTAATTTTTAGAATATGATCCCCGGGAAGCACCCCAGCACGACCCGCGGGTCCATCTTCACGAGCAGTGACAATTGTCAGAACGTCGTTTTTTGTCGAAATAGTCACCCCAATTCCTTCATAGGTGCTGTCCGTGTGTCGTTGCAACTGCTCAAAAACCTTCGGCTGCATGAACTGACAATGTGGATCCAGATCTGCGAGCATTCCTTCGAGGGCGCTATTGATCAGTTTTTCATACGTCACTTTGTCAGCATCTACATAGCCCTGTCGAATGGTCTCAAGCACTTCGGTAAAAAGTTCGATCTCTTTAAATCCAGAATCTGCTTCGGCATCCTGGGCGTACGAACAGAGAAGGGCGCTGGAAATAAATACTGCTAAAAGGGCGGTAAAGAGTGCCTTACAGACAGTTTTCATTGAGGAAAGGTCCGACAATCACGCAGTCTTTTCAAGGCCGGTATTGTGGCAAAAGCCTACATTCGGCAAAAGGTCTGTCAAAATAACCAGACAATGAGAACAAAAACCGCCTTGGTTGCGACATGCAGTCCCTGATCGATAGCAAACGAGGTTTTTCCTTCGCATTTGAGAGAATCTATCATCCAATGCAGAACGAACTCAGCAACAGCAAACACCACGGAACCAGTGATAACCCATACGAAACCTGCGTGGATGAGGCAGTGAGCAGACATGAGGTAAGCCCAGAGAGCCTTCGGAGCATTTTCACTTCCATCCGCAAGTTGGGGCGGCTGGTTGTGACGATTTTTTCCATGAGAAAGAAAATCTCCTTGGAGCGGGAAATCTGCGAAAGCATGGCCAATCACCAGAGCAAAAAACAGCGCCAACGCATCAACCGGGCCGGTCGCTGCCAGTGGGGCTATCATCAGTGAATCGGGCATAGAGTTGCAGGGGGAAGGTGAAAAGATACGACGGATTAGTGACACTAATCGACAATCACTTTTGTAGAAACCTCGAAATTAAAACGAGTCGAGCATAGCTTCGCGAGCCATCGCTACCTTCTCGTTGGTCCTCCTCAGTCGCTTACTCAACTGTGTTGAGACATTGACAAGCAACTTCGACGCTGTCCGCGGATGAGCATCGAGATATTGCTCCAGACGGGTTCGGTCAATTTTCCAGACCTCACCAATGGAACGACAGACCACACTGGCACTGGCATTGCCCGGATCGAAAATGTTGACCTCCCCAACAGTACTACCCGCCTTAAGAGTCCCGAGAAGAATCGTTCGGCCGGTTGCTTCAGTCTGAACATGGAAGTTTCCCATAATCACGAGAAAAAGAGAATCCTGTGTCTGACCCTCTTGGATGAGCACGTCTCCGTCTGATAGTGAGAAAAACTCACCGAAATGCCCGAGCTGGGCTCGCTCTTCAGCGTCAAAATCAGAGGCGAATCCCATTTCAGGGAGAGTCGAAGGTTCGGCAGACATGGCAGCTCAGGGAAGAAGTAGTTTTAAACAATAACCCGCAAAAATACTCTGAGGGAAAGACTGGTGACTATCGCATCATAGCTCCTCCACCTGGCAACCCTTGGGTTCCTTCCCAACTTGCAGGTATATTGTGAGGCATGCTACTAAGCTTCTCCCTTTCTGGAGTGGGGTGGCTATTCGCAACAGATTCGCAGGAAACCATCGCGAAAGTAAAAAGAGCAGTCAGTGAGAAAAAATAGAGAAATCTCATAGGAGGTGGCAAAAGAAGAGGATTGAGATCAGTTCGTGTTCTCAAAAATAACCTTGTCGCCGGGCTGAACTTTAAGAGCACTCACTTCGGCTCCATCAACCACATCCGCCACCACGAGGGTCTCTTCTATATTTACGATTCTAAGGCGAGCCACCCGCTGCTCACCACGCTTAACAAGAAGGGTGGCGTCACCAGTCACCCCATGTGCGCGACCAGCGTTTACCATTACAAACCCCCAATCGCCATTCACAGCGATGACAGTGGCCACCAAACTATTGAGTGATAGCTTTTGTGCGCGCTCAAACTGAAACTCCTCCTCGTCCTTTACTTTCGCTACCTGGACCTGCTTCGCTTGAGAAGCGGAAGTTAGCTGAGCATTCAATTCAGCTTTCGTATTCTGCTCGTCAGTCAGGGTGTCCTTGAGCATGGTGAGCGTCATTTCAAGATCTTCCGGGGACTTGAAGTTTCCATCCGGGAAGACTTTCTTGATGGCGAGGTCAATCTCTGTTTGCTCGATCTCAACCCTCTTCAAATCGGACGTTACATCGTCGAGAGAGCGCTCTACAATCTTAAGGCTCTGCCTCACACCCTCAACAGCAGCAGCAGCTTGGTTGCGACCATCCTTGGCCTGAGTTTCCTTCTCGACGTTCTCGTCGCGCTTGTCCTCGGCGGCCCCCAGCCTCTCCGTAGTGTCCTTAACTTTTGATTTGGTAAGGTCCAATTCGGAGATAACCGCTGCAAGGTCGTTCTTATTGATAACACCCACCACAACGGCGCCTAGCATAGCTACCCCTGCGATGATCATGAGAAATTTTTTCATATCAAATTCCTGTTGGGAGGTTGAAAAAGGTTAAATGAATTACTGAAAAGGATCGGGAGTTGCTTCTGCATCCTCCATCATACCACCGCCGCCAAAAGGATCAGGAGCTCCCCCACCGCTACCCATGGCACCACCGCCAAAGGGGTCGGGAGCCGCACTGCCACTATCCATAGCACCACCACCGAAAGGGTCGGCAGGAGGTTGAGCAGCATTACTAGCATCATCTTCGTCACCTGCAGGGATAACCACAGGGGTCTTGGCGGTAACCGCCTTGATCACATTGTCGCCCGCACGGACGCGCTGACCTGGGGCAAGAGAGCCTGGGATGATGTCGGCAGCCGACTTTCCTGCTTCTACAGAAGTTACCAGTAATTTGCAGATTGGTTGTCCACGACGGTAGACATTCAACTGTGCACGGTTCACAACGCCAGCATCATAGCCTCCGTTAACCACGACAAATCCCCATTGATCGTAAGCTTCTCGAATGGTGGATTCAAATGGTCCTCGGATAATACCCGCCTCTTGGTCACTGCGGAGAGCCACCATTTCTGCTGCCACTTTTTCGAGGCGGTCTTTTTCAACCTGAACGGAAGCAACAGCACCCCCGAGCTGGGTCACTTCAATCTCGGTCTCCTCTATCTGGGCACGAAGTTGAACCATCTCACGCTGAAGCGCTTCGATTTGAGCAATGCTACCCACCATAGCCTTAGCTTTCCCTAGACGCTCTTCGTCCGCTTGGAGTTTCGACTCTTGGGCACGAAGACTAGACTCCGCCTCCACTACCTTGGCATCGAGGTCGATCTTCTCAGTCTCAAGAGCTTCAGTCTCATCACTGAGCATCTGGATCGAACTCTCAAGCTGAGCGATCTCAGCATTGGTTGCCTCCAATGAGGCGAGGCGATCTTCTAGAGTTTTCTGCGTCGATGCCAATTCGACATCTTTCGCCCGTTTCTCATTCATGTTTTCCCAACTGAGATAACCTGAACCGGCTAAAACAACAGCTGAGACGACAAGTAATACCTTCCACATGACAATAAATTCTTTGTTTTCCGGGAGATGAAAAGATCCCGACGCGGCGTAAGTTAGCGAGCAGGACCTCCAAAAACAACTCCAAAGTTTTTAGAGTCCGATACTTTTAAAAAAAAAATACCTCATAACAAGCAGTAAGTTAGAAGAATTTCGGCCGGTTTTACCCGTTATTCTCTCCCCCTTTAAGAACCATCATGGAAATTCTGGTATTTCCGAATAGCCTTCCGATAAGGCGAACCAAGGGGTGGTAGCGACGCCTCATCATTAAATTTATACCAATTTCCCTCTCGGTCGGCGGTGAATTTGCCCTCAACCGCAGATGGTAGTTCAAATACTTTTAGGCTCACCTTAAAACGGGTGATCGCATAATCGAAGCTCATTAACTCCTCCAAGTCTTCCGTCTGAGAAGGGGAGATTTCTGGTAATTTCCAAAGTCCGTTCCTCCGACGGCCTGCCTCTCTTTCCAAAAAAACCCTTCCCTCTCTTATTAAAATGACGACTGACTCATTCTTTTGCGTGATGGCGACTTTCGCTTTTTTTAATGGCAATGCCTCCAGTCCTTCGTTGCCTTTACCGCGACACCATTCGGAAACGGGGCATTCTACACAATCCGGCATTCTCTTGGTGCAGACTTGCTGCCCCAATTCCATTATTGCCGAATTGTAGCTTCGCACCCGTTCGCTAGGGGTCATTCTCTCCGCACAGTCCCATAGAAATTTTTGCCCGAAAGTAGTATCGACCGGTTCTCGAAAATTAAAAAGTCTCGAGAGCACTCGTGCTACATTCCCATCAACAATGGGTGCCCGAGCTTCAAAGGCAAAACTAGCCACGGCTCCCGCGGTGTAACGGCCGACACCGGGAAGTCTTTCAAGGCCATCTGGATCCCGCGGACAGTTCCCGCCATAATCATCACAAATCCGAATCGCCGCCTTTTGAAGGTTCCTAGCACGATTGTAGTAACCAAGGCCTTCCCAAGCCTTAAGGATGTCTTGCTCTTTCGCCTGCGCAAGAGCTTCCCAATCGCCAAACTGAGCCATCCACCGCCTGTAGTAACCTTTCCCCAACACCGTTGCGATTTGCGTCTGCTGAAGCATTAATTCTGACACGAGAATCGCGTAAGGATCCCTCGTCTGCCTCCAAGGATAGTCTTTTCCACTCTCATCGAACCAGTCGCAAAGAGTCGACTGAAAACCAACTAGGGCGCCTTCTGTGGAAAAAACTGCTTCGTAACCCGCTGCCATAGTCGCAATCTAATCAAGATTTGTGTATACTCTCCTAGTGCACCGCTAATCTTCGCGATTAAATAACTTGATCACACAAACCTAATACGATCGGCACGATTCCGGCTACACTATATCCGTAACTAAGTGATAAGTTACCTTACTTCTTTCACCCATATCCGGCACGCCATTCAGTTAGACATCTGATTAAGTGCTAGTCGAACAGCGAAAGTTTTTATATTAAAATTCTTGAGCCATTTGAGATTACAAACAATCACACCCCCAACCCATCATTATGGCGACAATCACCAAACGCGATCTCGTAATTCGCATCAGTAACGAAACAGGCCTCACCCAGCAGGAAGTTTTTAACGTTGTTCAAACGTTTATAGACGAAGTCACAAACAGCCTCGCATCAAATGATGATGTCGTGCTGCGCAACTTCGGAGCGTTCCAAGTAACGAAGACAAAACCCAAAATCGGACGGAATCCCAACAAGCCCGATGCTGCTGTTCCAATCCCCGCCCGCGCCGTAGTAAAATTCAAGCCGGGTAAGGAGCTTAAAGAAAAGGTGGCCAAGGTCCTCCCGGAGCTAGAAACCGCTAGGTAAAACAAATCTAACGAGAACGCCTCGATTCATTCGTGATCCTGTCTGTCGGGAGAGGGGCAAGTTGTGTTTCCAACTCACCCTTTGCCTTTGGCCAAGCGACTATAGCCTCGACAATCATCCAGATTTCGAGAGCCATCGTCGCAAAGCCGAAGGCCGTGAGCGTCCAGTTGCCGGTCTCGATGCTTCGTGTCAGGTATCCGTTCTCGCCGAACAGGTTCAGGCTCATCGCAACTGCTGGGAGAACCAGCATAAAGATCATAGGCAACACTACGAACCAGACGGGTAGTCCACGACGCCACATCCAGAAGGCGATCACCATAAAGGCTAATCCCCCCAGAAGTTGGTTGGTAGCACCGAACAACGGCCAGAGAATTAGACCACCTTTACCAGCAGTATCCCATTGCCACGGCTCTCCTACCGAAACCGGCAATGCAGCAATAACGCCTGCCAGCGACACAGCAAAAATTGTCGCGATATGCTTGTTGGTCAGTGCCTTAATTTTGAGGCTAGCGGCGAGCTCCTGTGTCACATAACGCTGCAGTCGGCAGGCCGTGTCGAGCGTCGTTGCAGCAAAACTAGCCACAAAAACACCCATCAAGGCAACCGCGAAGGCGGGACTGATACCGAGCGCTTTCAGAAAGTTGGCGCTTCCCTCAACAAACGCTCCCACCTTGGCAGCGAGCCCCTGAGCTGATCCCCAGCTTCCGTAACGAGTATCGTAGGCCTCAGTTCCAAAAAGCAGACCAGCTTCGCCGGCAACCCCAAGCCCGATCCCTGCCACGCAGGCAAGAATCACCAACACGGCGAGAAATCCTTCGGTAAGCATTGAGCCATACCCAACAAACCGGGCATCAGTCTCGCACTCGATTTGTTTCGATGAAGTTCCGCTGGAAACGAGACAGTGGAATCCCGAGATAGCGCCACAGGCGATGGTAACGAAAAGAAAAGGGAAAATCCACGGAGCCCCCTCGGGGGAGGGCCGGAAGGCAGGGGCCACGATCTCAAGCGGCTGGCGGACCATTTCTCCCTCAACTGCTATTGGAGCTCCGCCAACCAAACTTGCAACAACAAGACCAATCACCACCAACGCCAGCACACTGAGTAGTTGCAGACTGTTAATGAAGTCTCGCGGCTGTAACAGGGTCCAGACCGGCAGCACCGAAGCGATGTAGCTGTAGACCAGAAGAAAAGCAACCCAATGCATCGTCGGCCAGGAAGCAAGATAAGCGTTGATTTGCCCGAGGAATCCGACATCGCCGAAATAGACCGTCAGATACATCAGCGCGAGGGCTATGAGCGACGGGATCAGCAGGTTGATACCTCTGCGATGCAAGTAGACACCGATAATTACGGCTAGCGGAATCTGGAAAAGGCAAGGGAAGATCGAGGCCGCGTATTGCTTGAAAACCGCAGCGATCACTAAACCAAAAATCGCAAGAACAATGGTTAGGGCGAGGAATAGGATCGAAAGGAACAAAATTCGTGCCCGCGGAGCAAGCACCCGTCCAGCAATATCACCCACCGTTTGCCCACGGTTCCTCATACTCACTACCAGCGAGCCAAAGTCATGCACTGCCCCAATAAAAATCGAACCGAACAAAACCCAGAGCAGCGCCGGAACCCATCCCCAAATTACCGCCAGTGCTGGACCAACGATTGGTCCAGTTCCAGCAATCGACGTAAAGTGATGCCCGAAAATAATCGATTTCTTTGTGGGCACATAATCTTTGTCGTCATTCAGCGCAACGCTTGGCACAGGAGCCTCCGGATCCAGTTTAAAGATCTTGCGACCAAGCCATTTTCCGTAGGTATTGTAGGCGATCAGATAGAGAGCGAAGGATCCGAGGGCGATAAAAAGAGTTTCCATAGAATGATCCAGAAGATTGCAGATTTTCTTTTCGGAGTTATCAGAAGCGGCGATGCTGGACTTCCAAACCCGGTATTTCAACGCAGACTTTAAATGGAAATTCACCTTTGGCAGCAAATCTTCACGGTCGCGATTGTTATCGTGGTGTTTATCGTGCTAGTCAAAGAGTGGATCACCCCAGACCTAGCGGCAATGGGAGCATTTGTTCTCCTCGTCCTTATCGGAGTGCTCTCGCCACCGGAAGCTCTCAATGTCTTCGGGAGCTCTGCCCCGATTACTGTGGCTTCCATGTTCGTCATGAGCGCCGTCCTTGAACGGACTGGTCTCATAGAGCTCCTCGCCGGTCGCTTCGAAACCCTCGCTGGAAATAATCCTCTTCGAGTCATGCTTGTTCTCCTGTTGCTGGTGGCATTCTTGTCAGCTTTCGTCAACAACACCCCGATTGTTGTGATTTTCCTGCCCATCGTTCTTGCTCACTGCCGGAAGTTCGACCTCAAGGCCTCACGATTTCTTATTCCCCTCTCCTACGCCGCTATTGTCGGTGGCACCTGCACTGTCATAGGCACCTCAACCAACCTTATTGCTTCGGGCATCGCAGCAGACTCAGGCATGGAGCCATTCGGCATGTTTGAGGTTGGTAAGCTCGGCATCCTCTTTGTTATTGCCACTATCGCTTACGTCATACTCGGGGGCTGGCGCCTCATCCCTGATCGCGTTACTCTTTCCACTCTGTTCGATGGCGAAGCATCCCACGAGTTCCTCACGCAGGTATACGTAAATAAAGATTCGCCCCTGATCGGAAAACTCTTTCCCGAGACTCCACTCGCCAAAAGACGCAACCTTCGAGTCATCGAAGTCGTTCGCGAGGGCCGACCACTGCACGCTCCTCTTGATGAACTCACCCTCGAGTCCGGCGACCAAATCACGATGAAGACGAGAGCGTCTGGGGTCGCAGAATTGGCCGAAACTACTGGACTTGATTTACTTCCTGATGGTGACCTCGGTCTTGATCACGTCCGCACCGAATCGGCAGTTCTTATGGAAGGTATCGTCGGTCCAGATTCCCGACTGGCCGGCCACAGCCTAAAAGAGCTCAATTTCCGCCAACGCTTCGGGGTAGTCATTCTAGCAATACATCGCCGCGGGGTAAATCTCCGCGATCGCTTTGAGGAGGTGAAGCTAGCCTTTGGCGACACGCTGCTGGTGGAGGGCCCCGTGGACCGGATGTCCGAGCTGTTCAACGAAAAAGACTTCGTTAACTTGAGTAAACCAAAGGAGCGTCCAGTCCGCTACAGTAAGGCTCCAATAGCCGTCTTCGCCCTGCTAACCTTCATGATCGGAGGAGCCGTCCTACCTGCTTACATCCCGATTTTCGCACTCTTTGCCGCTATTTTGACCTTAATTACGCGGTGTATTGACCCTGACGAAGCCTACAAAGCGGTTGAATGGAAGGTCATTTTCATGATTTTTGGCATGCTGGGACTCGGCATGGGACTGGAGCGTACTGGTCTCGCAAGGATTATGGCCGAGCAGGCCGCAGACTGGTTTTCTGATCTCGGCCCATACGCTGTCCTCGCCGCTCTCTACCTGCTCTCCGCAGTGCTGACGGAACTCATTAGCAACAATGCTGTCGCAGCACTTCTGACCCCTATTGCCATTGGGATTGCAGCTGAACTAGGCTTAGACCCTCGTCCATTCGTCGTTGCGGTCATGTTTGCCTCATCAGCCAGCTTCGTTACCCCGATCGGTTACCAGACCAATACCTATGTTTACGGGGCAGGCGGCTACAAATTTACTGACTTCAGTCGCATTGGACTCCCACTCGCGATAGCCTTATGGGCGATGGCTAGCTACCTGATTCCCATGCTTTGGCCATTTCAGTCCATGTAATTAAAATAGGCCTTTTTCCTTGCGGCAAAAACTCTTGTGCCTTACATCTTCCGCCCTCCAAGCGGTCCGACATCCGGTCGAATCGTTCCTTAACTCCTAAACAAAGCACATCTTACACCAGCCGCGGTCATGGCAAAGAAAGCACCTAAAAAGAAGGTTCCAGCCAAAAAAGCTGTGAAGAAAAAGGCTCCTGCCAAGAAAGCAGCTAAGAAAAGGATTCCAGCCAAGAAGGTAGCTAAGAAAAAGGCTCCAGCCAAGAAGGTAGCTAAGAAGAAGGCTCCTGCCAAAAAAGCAGCTAAGAAGAAGGCTCCTGCCAAAAAAGCAGCTAAGAAGAAGGCTCCTGCCAAAAAAGCAG
>PBSY01000028.1 GCA_002726915.1 Verrucomicrobiales bacterium
AAGAACACGGGAGGATCTATCCAGTCGAAGGGAACTTACCAGTTATTCAATCTTGCTGAAGATCCGTTCGAGTCGACAAACCTGACGAGCTCTAGTCCGGAGAAACTCGGTAGTATGATGAAAGGGTTAATCGCTCAATTGGAGGCACATGAGGCATCCTATCCGATCGACGATGAGGGGAAAGAGTTGCGCCCGAAGATGCCCTAAAACGGGCGGTGGAGATTAGTCCTGAACTGGCAATCTTCTGAGCTACGAAATTCTTATCGCCCTCAGCTGTAAAGGGAGAGTAATTGTTCCTGATTCATTTTTGATAAAGCCTGAAACTCATCAGGGACTCCACAAAACAGAAGCTGATCACGGCTGATTTCAATGTAGCTGATCCGCTTTCCCTCCCGGATTGCATGATTGTAGAGGGGCGCAACATAGTATTCGGGGAGATCTTGCGCTCTATTTTCTATTTCACAGGCATAGACATGCGCAAAGAGTTTGCCTGATGTAAAATGATAAAATCCAGTCGAGCAATAGTCCGAAATACGTTTCTTCTCAGTCGTACGCTTGACAGAGTAATTAGGCATTTCTGGATCAGGCTCAATGAAGGACCACTGCTCGCCTTCGCCGCGGAACACCTCAAGATACCCATCACTTTCTAAAATTTTTTCTTCAGGATGACGGAAACCAGGTCTGAATGTATCGATATTAAAAATGCTGACCGGATCCTTTGCAAAAGCGCCGATTTGATGCAGCCCAAGGAAAACCGTTTCGGCCTGCCCTTTGGTGTCACGGTGAAGAACTACAATCTCAAAATCTGATATCCCCATTTCTAAGCAAGATTCTTCCACGAATTGCTTTGTGCCGAGAACATCTCTTATAACGAAGACAAATTTCTCTTTCTTAAAGTAATATTTAAAACTCGATACACTGTACCAAAAAACTGAACGCCCGTGTAAGTCGAGCATGTATTTTGGCTTTTTATAACCGGCATCAGTAAATCTTTTACTGAGCCCTGCCATTGGTATGACTATCATAACGCAGTATCGCCCCTCCTGATCTTACCGAAATATCCCCAGGCTTTGCCGGTATTCGCCTTATCTATCCCTCTCAAGTAGTGTCACAATTTCATCGTGACTCAATTCGCGAAATTCACGGGGGCGAATCGACTTATCATCCACGTAATACCCGTCCTCGCCGCACCACGGTTTTCCTACTCTAATTTCTTCAAAGGGTATCTCGTGCTTTTCAAGCCAGCTTAAGATTACAGGTAGCGTATGTTCTTTGATCTTATCAACATCGCCGGCATATGTGCGCATATTTCTGGCTGTATGGATAATAACGCCGAATCCCGCTTCATGACACTCCTTGAGTTTTTCGATAACAGGAACGTTGGGAATGGCGTCAGCATAGCCATTCGGTCCTTTGCCCATCGTTAAAGTGTAATCCAAGTCGATAACTAATTTTTTCATGATATTTGATCTCGAATATAGGTGCGCACTGGATCGTCGAGTAAACGATTGATCCGCTTTAGAACAAAATACTTGCGCTTAGGTAAAGATTCAGAATCGAATTCTCCTGCCTGCATTCGATCTACATCTTGAATTAAAGCGACTTCTCCCGGGTTGATTTTTCTGAGGCAGAATGGTTTCACATAGGTGGAGAGAAAGGGCTTCGCTAGTGTTGGGAAAATCGTTTCCTCTCTCGGGTAAAACACCCCCTTAAATGCCGCTCTGATTCTGTGACGCCTTCTTAAAATAGACGGGGTTTTCCTGAGAATCCGCTCCATCCATCCCGGGTTAAACTCATCAATTATAGCGAGCATTTCTTCAAGCACTCTACGGGTGTAGAATGAACCTTCAATCTCTGACCAAATAGGGTTGGTCCCAAATTTTGAATGTAAATAGGTCATCAATTTGTCCTTTCGCACGGACTCAATCCAGATGGGATCTTTGATCGGATCTTGTTGGCAAGCTGCGTCGATACCTTCCAAATAGTCGAGTAGGCCGCCGCGAACATAAAGGTCATTACTAGCGTGAAAAATACACCCATCAAAGGCTTCCCTCTTCTCAAAGAGATAACGGAGGTTGAGGAGATGAGCTTCTGCCTGACTCCCATCTGCCCACGCTGTATCTAGGCTAATTGGATTCACTAACACTTTTGGTTCAGAAGCCAGCCGGTCTGACAGTCTGGGCGAATTCTTTAAAAAGGTTTTGGCGATATGAATTATTATAGAAACACCTGGAACATATCGCTTAAAATTTCGAATTTGATCGAATACAACGTCCTCTCGCTCATGAACAAGTAAGCTGATCACTGGCTTCATAGGTTACTTTCTAGCGACCGGGCACAAACCGCAACTCCTCATCTATGAGGCTCGGCGCAGCGCTTCGATATGATGTTTCACTGCGAGCGCCAGTCCGGCCTCGTGGTAGCCACCTTCCAGAACAGAAACAAGGCGACCTGCGGCAAATTCTCCGGCGATCTCTATGAGAATTTCGGTGAGAGTGGCAAAGTTTTTATCGGTCAATGTGAAATTGCCTAGCGGATCACCTAATCGGCTGTCGAAACCAGCCGAGATAATGACAAACTCGGGCTTAAACTCTTTCATCTTTTCTGTAAAAGAACCGCGAAAGGCGGCTCCGATATCTTCCATGCCGCAGCCGGCGGGAAGGGGTATATTAAGGGTAGTGCCGGCACCTCGTCCGATACCGGTTTCATCTTTGGATCCGGTGCCTGGATACCACGGGTGCTGGTGGGTGGAAAAGTAGAAGACGCTGCTGTCTTCGTAGAAGATGTCCTGAGTTCCATTTCCGTGATGAACGTCCCAATCGATAATGACGATTCGCTCGAGGCCATATTGCTCCTTCGCATACCGGGCGGCAATGGCGGCATTATTGAAGATGCAAAAACCCATACCACGGTTCTTGGTGGCGTGGTGCCCGGGAGGACGAACCGCACAGAAAGCGTTGTCGAAGGCCCCGCCGACGACGCCATCAATCGCGTTGAGCAGGCCGCCTGCGGCGTGGCGCGCCACGGTTAGAGAGGCCGGTCCAAAGTGGGTGTCTCCCGTAGTGAGGATGCCGCTGCTTTTGCCATCGATTTCTTTAAGAACGGTCTTTAGATATCCATCGGTGTGGGCTAGCAAGGCCTCGTCGTTGGTCATGGCTCGCTCTTTGATCGACGGACAGCTTTTGATCAGGCTGGTTCCTTCCAACTCGGAGAGGATCGCTTCAATTCGACCGGGGGCCTCAGGATGACCAGTTCCTGGATGGTGGTTACAAAAATTGCGATCTATCAAGAGGCCGGTTTGCATGCGAGTCAGTTGCGTCGGAACAGCGCAGAGAGAGTCATTCCCGCTCCACCGACAATGAACAAGCAAGGGAACCAGATAGAATACAGTCCCGCTTTGGAATCTTTTTTTAGGATCGCAAAGGCGGGGTCGTCTGGCTTGACATAGCAGACTGTTTCCGTTCCGACGGGGTAGCGCTTTTCCTTGTTCTTGACCTTGCGCGGGTCACTACCTTCGGTGGGCAGTCGTTTAACGCGATCACTGGTTCGCTCCTTGCCCTCGTGAGAGTAGCGGTAAGTGACAGTTAGAATGTATTTTGGCACCCCGCGCTGGTTGAGTTGGGAATCGTCGATGTTGGTTGTTTCGATGATGCAGGGAAGTTCAATCCAGCTGTCCATCTCTGCTGCTCTCTCATAGGATCCCCACAAGTATTGGGCAAAGATACAGCCGGCAGTGGCAATGCCAAGGCCGAGGAAGGCTTTCCAGATACGTCCGGCCAGATGTAGAGGCGTTTTTAAAGGGTTAGGGGAAGAGTCGTTTTTCACGTCGCGAATTGTTGGATTCTGCGTAGTTTAGCTCATGAGCCAATTATCCCAACAGATTACGGAAGACATGAAGACGGCGATGCGTGAGAAAAACACTGTCACGTTGAATACCGTACGCATGCTCAAGTCGTCGATCAAGAATGCCGCGATCGAAAAGGGTGGGGCGAACGCCGAGTTAACGGACCCTGAAGTCATGGCCGTGGTCCGTAAGGAAGTAAAGAAGCGCCAAGACTCGATTGAGCAGTATGAGGCTGCCGGCCGAACTGAACTGGCTGACCAGGAGAAAGCCGAAATCAAAGTACTCAACGGCTATTTACCTGAGCCGCTAAGCGAAGAAGAAATTGCCTCAATTGTGGAAGCTGCTGTCGCTGAAGTTGGCGCGACTTCACGGAAAGAAATGGGACAAGTCATGAAACTGGTCCAAGAGCGAACCGCCGGCCGCGCTGATGGTAAAACGTTGTCGCAGGCGGTCATGGCGAAGCTGAGTTGATGAAACTTTCTGCCATTATTGTCGCTGCCGGAAGCAGTCGCCGCATGGGCTTCGATAAGCTTGAAGCTGATCTTGGTGGTGAATCTGTTCTCGCTCGCTCGATGATGGCCTTTGAGGCGACTCCGAGTGTATTTGAATTTCGGGTTGTCACGTCCCTGAATAAATTCGAGGCGATCATAGCCACTGCTGATCGACTTGGTCTCAACAAGTTTGTTGAGACTCTCGAAGGCGGAGCTGAGCGTTACCTTTCCGTTCATGCCGGACTGTCCCGTGTCAGCCGTGAAGCCGATCTGGTCGCGGTGCATGACGGGGCCCGCCCATTGGTAACTCCCGAAGTGATTTCAAAATGTGCGTCAGCAGCTGGAGACACTGGGGCTGCCGTTTTAGCCCATCGGGTAGCCGATACCTTGAAGCGTGGTAACGATCAGGGAGAAGTGGCAGGTGCCGTTTCCCGCGATCATCTCTGGGGAATGCAAACCCCGCAGGTTTTTAGGCTCGAATTGCTGCACGAAGCTTATAAGGCCGTGCTCGAACGTGGTGAACTGATTACCGATGAAGTATCGGCACTGGAAGCTATCGGACATCCGGTGAAGTTGGTTGAGAACCTTGAGCCTAATCTGAAGATCACAGTACCAGGTGATTTAGTCGTGGCGGAAGCGGTGTTCAATTCGCGGCGCGCGGATTAGCGGAATCCCACTTCACTCGTTACCATGGCGTCGCGTTCGTCAGTGATGGTCAGTAGCCAAGTGTTTGCTTCGGCAGGCAGTCCTGTGGCTATGACCCGACTATCTTCGACTCTGGCCGGGAGGTGTTTCCATATCCGGTCGGCCCGGAGGCCGGCACCAGTGGTGAAATGCAGTTGCGCTTTTGTGATGGGCAATTTCGCTGATACATTAGCCGAGATAATGCCACCCTCGGTCGTAAGCGGACCCACTTCGGGTAGGGGAGTGCCATTTTTTAGAATGGAATCAACGAATATCCCAATTTCTATCGGTTCCCATCCCGCGCCGTGACTGTGCCTCATCATGGGTTCGATGCGAAAGGTTTTGGCGCCTTGAACGAGAGCATAGGATTTGGCGTAGCTGTCGAGTACGTAATGTTTGTCGTTGGTCCCGTTGACCCAGAAGATCGGGGTCTCACACTTGCCGAGGTGGCTCCCGGGGTCGTAGGCCCGGACCCAAGCCTCGCGGCGGCTACCAAGGGCGTCGATAGCGGGCTTTTGAATGGATTCGCCTTCGTGCAGAAAACCACAGCCGTAGACGGGGACGGCGGCCTTGAAGCGTTCATCGAGTGAGGCGGCGAGGCAGGTGGTGTAGCCACCCCAGCTGATTCCGGTGACCGCAGTGCGTTCCGGGTCAACTCCATCAAAGCTGCGCATAAGAGAGTGCGCTTTTATCACGTTGGCGACTGCGTGATAGGGCCAATCGTCTTCGACAGTTCCGCCGATACTTTCAAATTTTTGTTCGCGCCCATGGTCGAGTCCGCCTTTCTCCAAGCGGGCGCGCTTTTCGCGCTTGTGGTGAAAGTCCTGAACTTTCCCTCCGTTCGCATTGTAGGCTGGAGCCGGGGGTCGACTGCCAGCGAGGTCCATCGCGATGGCGGCGTAGCCTCGGTTGGCCCACATCCAGACCCAGTCGGAAAAAGCGGTGCCGCCTCCCCCGTGAATTAACACAATACCCGGGAACGTTTCGCCATCCATCGCGGTCCCGAGAGTTGCTGGCGAAGCGTAAAACGCAAACACTTCGGTGGCCTTATTATTCGCTGGTTCGCCCGTGTAGAGGATCGACTGGATCGGCGCTTCGGTGTCCTCGATGTGATATCGAGGAGTCTCCGACTGTAGCTGATCAATTGGCCAAGTGCCGGGCTCTACTGCATAGGCAGCGGGAATAAAAATCGTTGCGAGGATAAGGGGGTTGAGAATTGATGCATCGTGGAAGCGAATTTTCATAAGAGCGTTCCAAAAGAATAAAAACTCCTCAACTTTGACCATCCCACAATCACGTCAGTTCCACTGGTAGACGGTCACTTTACTAAGTGAGCGGATGAGGATGCGATTGCCGTCGAGTCCGATGTGAGCCCAGGTCGGGTCTTTTGGGGAGATTTTGCGTCGGTCGAGCGGTTTGAATTCGTCGGGTGAGGCCTCAAATAGAAGGAGTTCACCTCTTTGATCCAATGAGAGGATACGATTGGCTTTTTGAACCATGGACCAGTATTCGCCAAATTCTTCGTCGGTAGACCATATCGCCTCGCCGGTGGCCATGTCGATGCAGTGGAGTTTCTTATCCCGTCCATGGAGGTAAATATACCCGTCAATAAGAGCAGGGTTACCCATGTAGCCTTCGAGCTTCTCGTTGTTCCAGACCTGATCAATCTTGAATTTACCCTGATCTTTCTGGCTGATTTCGAAGAGGAAGGAGCCACCACCATAGCTCGCAGTGAAGATGCGATTTTCGCCGACGATAGTCGGCGTTAGAATGTTCATGCCACGGAAGGCTTTGACCGGCAAATTCCAGAGCTCCTCCCCTGTCTTAAGGTCGAGCCCGGCTATGTTAAGGCGGGCTTGGACGATGAGTTGACGCTTCCCTGCCAGCGTCGCGATAACGGGCGAAGAAAAGGCGCTGCCGAACATGGCGCGTTGATCTTCCATGGCCCGCCAAATTGTTTCTCCAGTTTCAGCATTAATTTTAGCAACAGCGAGACCTGCCTGAACAAAGAGGTGTCCATCGTCGTAGAGCGGAGAGCCGACCTGGCCAAATGACGGGACATCAGTGCCGTCACGTTTGGTGAAGTCAATGCGCCAGAGCTCATCGCCGGTCGAGGCGTCGAATTTGACGAGAACGTCTTTCATACCCCCAGCATAGACCGCTTCGTTATTTGCTGTTGGGGTGCTGCGAACCCAGCTTCCATTCTTGGCAGCGAAAAAGGGAACTTTCATTGATCCGGCCCAGGACGAATCCCATATCGGTCGTCCGGAGTCGAGTGAGAAGGCTCTCAGAATCTCGTTTTCTTTGGTCTTGGTTTCAAAAGTGTAGAGTCTTCCATTCAAGGTGATGGGAGCGGAGTAGCCCTCAGCAAGGGGAGTGCTCCAGAGCTTGATGAGTTTCTCTTCGCTCAGTGAATCCGGAAATCCCATTTCCCCTCCAACGACGACACCGTCACGATTCGGGCCGCGCCACTGATTCCAGTCGGCAAAGGTTGTTGAGACCGTAAAAATCGATCCCAGCGAAAATAAGAAAGCGTGCAGCTGTTTCATAGCACCGGAATGAAGGCCACAATGATGTCAATTTAAAGAAGTTTTCGTAAACGCGAAACAGGGTCAGGTGTTTCACCTGACCCTGCTATATCTGCGGGCGGGACGGCTTGCGGTCCGTTTTTAAAATTAGTTTGCTTTGCTACGAGCCGAAGGCGTGCGATCGGCTTTTTTGAGATTCGCCACGATATAAGTGGGATCGTCCTCTAGCACGATTATGTCGATCATGCTGCCGGCTTTTTCGAGGAGTTGGCGGCAGTTTGCGCTGATGTGCTGAAGATGGATAGTCTTATCTGCGGCGCGGTAACGTTCGGCGAGTTTTTGCAGCGCTTCGATTCCGGAGTGATCCCAGACCCGGGAATCCATCATGTCGACAATAACCTCACGGGGGTCTTCGGCAGGTGTGAACTCAGTAGTGAAGTCCGTGATTGAACCGAAGAAAAGCGGACCGTGTAGGTAGTAAACTTTTGTGCCGTCTTCGCGCATTTCGGTTTCTCGATGAATATGTTGAGCCGATTTCCAGGCGAAGGCGAGTGCGGAAACAATCACCCCGGCGATCACGGCAAGGGCAAGGTTGTGGGTTACCACAGTGACAACGGATACGAGGACGAGGACGAAAGCGTCAGCTTTTGGTATTTTGCCAAGGATGCGAATCGACGACCATTCAAAGGTTCCAATCACAACCATAAACATGACGCCTGTAAGTGCCGCGAGAGGTATCCTCTCAATCAGCGGACTCGCAAAAAGAATAAAGCAAAGCAGCAGGACGCCAGCAGTAATACCCGAGAGACGACCGCGGCCGCCGGAGCGAATATTAATAATACTTTGACCGATCATGGCGCAGCCACCCATGCCACCAAAGAATCCGGTAACGATATTGGCGACGCCCTGCCCAACGCATTCCCGGTTGCTCTTACCTCGCGTCTCGGTGAGTTCGTCAATGAGAGTGAGAGTCATGAGGGACTCAATTAAACCCACGGCGGCCAAAATAACGGAGAAGGGGGCAATGAATACAAGCGTGTCCCAGTTAAAAGGGATGGTGAAATTAACCAACTCGGGAAGTCCGCCCTTAATTGAGGCCATGTTGCTTACGGTGAGCGTGTCGACACCACCGAGAATCACGATGAGACTGACCACTACGATACCGATGAGAGAGGCTGGAACGTTCGTAGTGAGTTTGGGGAGAAAGAAACTGATCAGCATGGTCAGCAGGACAAGTCCCCCCATAACGAACAAGGCGCTGCCACCTAGCCAAGAGGCTCCAGGAGTGGTTGGGGCCTCGGTGAACATTGGGAACTGCGCCTGGAAAATGACGATGGCGAGGCCGTTGACGAATCCGAACATGACCGGCTGCGGGATCAAGCGGACGAAGCGTCCCAGTTTGAGAGTGCCACAGGCGATCTGTATAACTCCCATGAGAATGACGGCAGCAAAGAGGTATTGGAGGCCAGCGGTTTCGCCAAGACCCAGTTCCATGCCACGCTCATTACCGATTTTGACGAGGCCGACCATGATGACCGCGAGCGCACCCGTGGCACCTGAAATCATCCCGGGTCGGCCACCGGCGACAGAAGTGATAAGGCAAACCATAAAAGCCGCGTAAAGGCCTACAAGTGGTGGAACACCCGCAATAATAGCGAAGGCTACAGCCTCAGGAACCAGGGCCAGAGCAACGGTCAGGCCCGAAAGAAGATCATCTTTGATGTGAGAACGCTTGCCGAATTTACGATAGATGAGCTGGATCACAGGGCGCGAGGGTGGAAGATTACGAAGCCGGAGTTACCGGAAAAAAGCCTAATTTAGGCGTGGTCGGAGAACGAAGACCGAGGGTGTTCTCCGTCAACTGGGGAGCGCACTAAGAGCCGCGATTGAGGTAAATCGCAAGAGATTTTTGGGAAGTGGTGCCTTCGGGCCTCAGACCTTTTGCGCTAGGGTGTTCCAGCTACTTAAAATTCTTGTCGATGAGACGGGTTTTACCCTGCTTCCAGCGTTCCAGCATTGTCACTCCCATTTTGATTTGTTCCTGATTGAGAATCCCTTTCATCTCTTTGAACGCTTCCCCGGTCAACTTTATATCGGCTTCAACGAATTCACGCCGGCGGTTGTTTCGCTGGTCGATGGCAGCGTGAATAATGGGCTTTGCCAGCTTTAGTTGTTCTTCCGTTAACTCAAGTTGTTTCGCGATATGCTTGGTGATGAACTGCTTTGATTCGTCCTCGCGCATTCCTTCACTCAGTGGAACGATCCACATAATAGTCGTGAACAGGGCGATGGCTCCGCAGGCGAAACCGGCGCCGAAGACCATAGCAATGCCGCAGCCGGCTTTGAGTTTGGTTTTCTTTTCAGCCATGAAGTTAAAATCCGCCCGGTAAAAATTCTGCCCAGTGAGACCATTGGGCAACGAAGCCGTCGATCCCTTCGGGAAGGTGGCCCTGAGTTTGCTGTGTGATGATCACTCCGATCACCAAGACCAGTGGAACAGCTACGAATGAAAAGCGCCAAGAAAATCGGGCTACGACTTCGGGCAGGGTGGGTGTCTGCTTGGCAAGAGCTACACGAAGACGGGTCTCGAAGCCATATTCCCTCGACTCCCCAAACGGGAGGTAATCGCGGGCGGCAACAAGAAGTCGGGTGATAGGATCGCTAGTAGTCATATTTCGATTATCAGGCTTCCAATCCAAGTTCGTCGTAAATCTGTCGCATCTTCTTGCGGGCGCGGTGTGCGCGCACTTTTACATTGGACTCGCTCCAACCGGTCAACTCTGCCGTCTCGCGCACGCTGTGTTCTTCGAGATCGAGCAGGGTAATAACGGTTCGATCTTTTGAACCGAGCTGATCGAGAAGCAAATGAACGGTTTCCCAAGCCTCACGGCGATTCGCCTCCCGCTTGGGACGAGGGTCCTGTGCTTCGCGGCTTTTTTCTGGATCGACCAGTTGTTCGCTTTCGCGACGGCGACGGTGTTTTCTGAGAAAGTCGTAGCAGCCGCGAACGGTTACGGTCATGAGCCAGTTCTCAAACGGTGCGTCGGAGCGATAGGTGGGCAGGCCTTTCCAGATCTTGACGAAAAGATCTTGGGTGAGGTCTTCTAGTTCGGCACGGGAGCGGGCGAAGCGGGATGCCGTTCCCCAAACCCGCGGCCGATAGGTGTTGGCTAGGTGCAGAAAAGCATCCTCGTCGCCTTTCGCGGCGCGAGCCACCCATTCGGACTCTGGTATTTCGGTTTCCACCACGCAGACAGTCCGCTTTGTATCCAAAATTAGCATGTTGAGCAACGAAGCCCCGCTGACAGCTTGCACTGGGGGAGACGAAGGGGGAACTAAAATAGTTACATCAGCCTTTTGTGCGGGCTCAGTCGGATAGCTTTTTGGCAATAATCTCATCCATTTCCTCGATGATCGCCCCCATCTTGGCGGCATTGAGTGCATCGGGATGGGGGTAGGCAAACTGGCCGGAGTCGTTGTCGAAGTATTTTCCGGATGCGGAAGCGAACTCATCGTCGAGTGCAGCGCGCGTGACAATGTTTACACCAATGCTGAGATCTTTGCCTGCTATGCCATAGGCTTCTTTCACCATTTTACTGCCGAGAAAAGAGCCGGGGTTGACTGCGACAACGGCCGGACCGCTGTCGCCCAGTGAGGTAGCGAGAGCACCTGACCACATCGTCAGGGCCAGTTTACTTTCTGCGTAGGCTTCACCGTCGTTGATGGTGCGATGGCCACGCAGTGCCTCAAAATCGACAGGAGATTGAGCGGCCGATGAGAGATTAATGATTCGCCCATCTGTTTTTAAAAGCGGCATCAGTTTCTGGGTGAGCAGGTAGGGTGCGATAGTGTTGACGGCGAAGCGAAAATCCAATCCGTCAGAAGTGGATGGAAAGGGGGCGTTGTAGACGCCGGCATTATTGATAACCACGTCGAGTTGATCGTGATTTTCTGAGACGTCCGCTGCGAGTTCCACCACTTCGACGAGTCGGGAAAAATCCGCAATATAGGTCTCAATGGGGCCAGCAGTCGGCCGACCTGCCAGTTCGTCCGCGATGGCGTTGAGCTTTTCCTGATTTCTTCCGTGCAGCAGAACTCGATGACCAAGCGAAACTAGCTTTTTTGAAGTTTCCAGTCCGATGCCATCGGTGGCGCCGGTGAGAAGGATTGTTTTCATAGGCGTGTGACTTATTACGGTCGAAAATCGGGCAGGAGATCATTCTCTGAAGCTTTTTAAAATAGGAGTTAACTGATTGCGCCCTTGCCGCGGAGCGATTTCCTTGCCTAACTAACCGTCCATGAAACAAATTTTAACATTCTTTTTAGCGCTATTCCTGCTTGCCGACCCTGCGGTAAAGGCTCATGAGGCTGCCGAAGATATGGCTACGGCCGCTCAAGTCTGGCTCGCTTCGCTTAGCGAGGAGCAAAAGAAAACAGCGATCTTTGAGCTGAATGCCCCCGCCCGTGAAGATTGGCACTTCGTTCCCAGACCGTTTGAAGGAGAGGGCGTTCGCAAAGGCGTTACTCTGAAAGAGATGGAAGCCGACCAGCGTCACCTCGCTTACGCGCTACTTACTTCGGGACTCAGCCATCGCGGCATGCTTACCGCCACTCAGATCATGAGCTTGGAGCAGGTGCTCTGGGAAATGGAGAACGAGGACCCGAAACGCGATACCGAAATGTATTATGTTTCTATTTATGGAAATCCGCTCGCAAAGAACTGGGCTTGGGCTTTTGAGGGGCACCATATGTCTCTTAATTTTACTATCATTGACGGCGAGGTAGCCTCAGTTACGCCGAACTTTTTTGCCTCCAATCCCGGCGTCATTCACGATGGCCCTCGGAGGGGTCTAAAAGTGCTAGCGAGAGAAGAAGAGGTAGCCCGCGAGCTTGCTAAGTCTCTCAGCAAGAAGCAGCGCAAGGAAGCTATTGTTGAGGATAAGGCGCCGCGTGACATCCTTACCTCAGCCGATCCTATGGTGGAGTCTCTTGGTGATGCCGGTATCGCCTACGGCGATCTAAAAGAGAGCCAGCAAGCTAAGTTGATGGAACTGATTAATGTTTATGTGAACCGGGTGCGTGCTGAAGTTGCTGAGGATGAACTCACGGCGATCACGGAAGCCGGCCTCGATAAGATTGTCTTTGCTTGGGCCGGGGGGATGGAGCCGAAAGAGGGGCATTATTATCGCGTGCAGGGCCCCACCTTCCTATTGGAGTATGCTAACACTCAGAATGGTGCTGAGCATGTGCATGCGGTCTGGCGTGACTTCAATGGCGACTTTGGCCGTGACGTGCTGAAAGAGCACTATCAAAAATCCCACCAAGTGGAATAGTTGGAGGGATGTCCCAGAACTATCTGGCTGAAACTGAGGAAGATCTCACTCGCTTGCGGAAAATTCTCTGCAAGGTCACGAGAGACGATGCCGATACGGTGCGAAGACGTCTCGCCAAAAGAGACGAGGCACGCGTTCTCGACATCGCCTGCGGGGACTGCCGTGAGGCTGAGGTCCTGACAGACTTTATTGCTGAGTTGAAGGGGCGTTCCAATGCGGCGATTAAGCTTACGGGTATCGATGTGCGAGCCCGCGAGATTGCCGATGCGCAGCGGCGTTACGGCGGTAAGAAGGAGTTCAAAGATCGTCCAGGCACCCGCGAGTGCGAATTCATGACCGGTGATGCGAGCAAGTTGGATGAGCATGGCGAGATGGGTGATGACTTTGATCTCGTCTTTATGCGTCACCAAAACTACTGGAACGGAGCCAAGACCTGGGAAAAGATTTACGATCAGGCACTCACAAAACTGGGCGACGATGGGCGTCTCATTATTACCAGTTACTTTGATAAGGAACACGAGTTAGCCCTTGAAGCAATTCAACGACTGGGAGGTGAGCTGATTCAGACAGAGTTTAATTCAGAAACGCGTGAGTTAAAAACTGAGGGAAAATCAGTCGATCGTCATGTTGCGATTTTTCGTCGCAAAGAGGACTGAGATTAGGCCTTGCTAAGCGTCATTTTTCTCGGGAAGAATTCAGTTGATGAAATTGCTTCTCATCATTGTGGTTGCAGTCGCGCTGCTTTTCCTACTTACATTTTACCTGGGGCAGGGCAAACTAATCTACTTTCCGAGGAACTATTCGGCCAATAAACCGGAACTGGAGAGGGTGACTGCTCACGTTTACGAATCAGGAGGTAACAAACAATGGGTTTATCTGCTGAAACGAGATGATGACCTTCCGCCGGACCGAATCTGGTGGTTGTTCGGAGGCAATGGGTCGACTGCTCTCGGTTGGGTTAGTCTCGTGGCGCAGGCGGATCCTTCAATCAACCAGGCATTTATCCTTTTTGAATATCCGGGATATGGCTTCAACAGTGGGAGTCCGAGTCCTGAATCTATCTTTAAGTCTATCGACGATTCCCTCGGTGTCGTTGCTGGGCAACTCGGGTTGAGCGAACCGGAATTGGCGAAGCGTTCGATTGGGCTGGGGCATTCTCTGGGCTGCGCGGTAGCGCTTGAGTCTGCCAATCGCCATAGTTGGAGTGAAGTCGTTGCCATTTCTCCATTTACCAGCATGAAGGCAATGGCACGCCGACAGGTCGGAAGCGTTCTCGCTGCTTTTCTAAGGCACCATTACGACAACGAGGTCGCACTCGATGAACTGCTTGCTTCGAATTCCAACTCCAGAGTCACGATTTTTCATGGCGAGAACGATGCGCTGATCCCCATTACGATGGGTCAGTCGCTAGCCGAGAGGGATGAGAGTGGTGAAAAAGTGGTTTTTATTGAGGTGCCGAGAGCGGGCCATAATGACATTATTATGTATCTCGAGGCGGAATTGATGGCGCGTTTCAATCAACCGTAGAGCGGCGCTCTGGGTCCAAGTTTCGATTTTCCTCTTTGACGAGTAGGGTTGTCGGTTAAGTTGCCTTCCCCTCGACATGACACTCCAATGACAGAACTGCTTATCGTCCTCGGTGTGGTGGTATTCTCCGTTGCACTCCGAAGTTTTAATCACCGAATGACCCGAAAGCTTGGCGCTCTCGGGGTCCTCGCAGCGACCTTTTTGGCTTTCTATCTGCCTACGGACAGTGTTCTTGCCGGGGTGGGAGGGCTCATGATTTGGTTTATGTTGCCATGGGTGGAGTTACTGACCCGCGTGCGCCACGTTCGGTTGCCTGTGCGGCGGCAGTTGGAACAGCAGCCTCCTCCGGGGTATTCTCGCTTTCCAGCCCTGACCGAGTTAACGGACGAAGTGGAGGGAGCTGGCTTCGAGTATGTCGCTGACACCGGTTGGGAATGGGACGGAATGAATCAGTTTTACCGACTGTTCCAGCATGAGGAGGAGAAGGCCGAAGCTGCGATCTCCCTGATGGAGCAGGACGGCGTAGGTTGGGTCAGCCTGTCGGTCACTTCGAGGCTTAGTGATGGACGAACGATCCGGACAACCGATGTCCCGTTCAGCAGCCCGATGAAAATTTCCCCGGACGTGCTGACCCGCCAAAAACCTCTCTCTGAATCGTTTGGTGATCTTGTCGGATCTCATCACGACTGGCTTAAGGAATTGGGAGTTGCTGATCTTTTGGTTAAGACAGTCGAACCTGAGTCCCTGACGGTTTTAATCGAGAAAGAGACCGGTCAACAGATTCGACATAATCTGGACGCAGGCTTGATCGAGCCGGGGGAGACGGCTGAGACCGTCAGATACTCATGGCGTGGGCTTTTTTATCTCTACTTTCAGTTGGTAAAAGATATGGTCAGGATGTGTTGATTTAGGAATACTGTTCCGGCACCACATTTTGCTATGCCTTTTGCTTTGAAATTCCCAGTGCCTCGCGTCGACCAGGTCGGGGTGGAAGAACGTTCCGTAAAGTTCACGAAGCGTTCCATCAAGAATGATGCCAAGTCTGAGGGGCTCAAGATGGCGGTCTCAATGATGGACCTGACGACTCTCGAAGGTGCTGATTCAAAAGGAAAAGTGACGCACTTGTGTCGTAAAGCGCGCCAACCTATGCAGGCAAAATATCATTGCCCACCTTGCGCCGCTGTTTGTGTTTATCCGAACCAGGTGCCCCATGCGGTGAAGGAACTGGAAGGTAGCGGTATCCCGGTAGCGTCGGTTGCGACCGGATTTCCTTCGGGTCAGTATCCTCTGAAGTTGCGCCTCGCTGATGTGAAAGATGCCGTGAATTCTGGAGCCTCTGAGATCGATATGGTGATCAGTCGCGGAACCTTTCTTGAGGGTGGGTTAGCTGAGGTGTTCGATGAGATTGCTGCGGTCAAAGAAGCTTGCGGTAAGGCGCATTTGAAAGTGATTTTCGAAACGGGAGAGTTGCAAACATATGATAATGTGAGGCTGGTGAGCCAGTTGTCGATTGAAGCCGGAGCTGATTTTATTAAGACTTCGACGGGCAAGGTGTCTCCTGCGGCAACCCTGCCGGTCACCCTGGTGATGGTCGAAACCGTGCGCGATCACTATTTAGCGACCGGGCGGAAAATTGGGGTAAAACCGGCTGGTGGCATTCGAACTGCAAAGCAAGCTCTGCAATACCTGGTCATGGTTAAAGAAACCGTGGGCAATGACTGGCTCACTCCGGAGCTCTTCCGCTTCGGTGCCAGCTCGCTGCTCGGCGACGTTGAGCTGCAACTTGCGAAATTCGTCGATGGTAACTATCAGAGTGCAGACTATTTTTCTAACGGATGAGCCAAGCAAAACCTCAACTAAAATTTGAAGACGGGTGGGATTACGCACCTGCTCCCGAGTCGACACCAGTGCCGCTGAAGTCGAAGTATGAGTTGTTCATTAACGGCAAGTTTGTCGCTCCGAAGAACGGTAGATATTTCCGCTCGGTTAACCCGGCAACGGGCAAGCAACTGGCTCGAATCGCAAAGGCTGAAACTGTCGATGTAAATGCAGCAGTGCGCAGCGCGCGACGGGCCTATGAAAAAATTTGGGGGCCTATGCCGGGATCTGAGCGGGGAAAATACCTATTTCGAATTGCTCGTATCATTCAGGAAAAAGCTCGCGAATTGGCTATTCTCGAATCAATGGACGGCGGCAAGCCGATCAAGGAAAGCCGGGACGTGGATCTACCTTTGGCAGCGGCACACTTCTTTTACTATGCTGGTTGGGCCGATAAGCTTGACTATGCCTTTCCAGGAAAATCACCGGATCCAGTTGGCGTTGCGGGGCAGGTGATTCCTTGGAATTTCCCGCTTCTCATGGCGGCTTGGAAGATTGCCCCGGCGCTTGCCTGTGGCAATACTGTAGTACTAAAGCCGGCTGAGACCACGTCGGTCACGGCAATACATCTGGCTGAGATCTTTGATGAAGCAGGATTGCCACCTGGCGTAGTCAATATTGTCACTGGTGCCGGGGAAATTGGAGCAGCGGTGGTGGGGCATCCTGACGTGGATAAGGTCGCTTTTACCGGATCGACAGAAGTGGGTAAGCGCATCGCGGCAGCGGCTGTTGGAACTCGCAAGAAGCTGACGCTTGAGCTCGGCGGGAAGGCGGCTAATATCGTCTTTGAGGATGCGCCAATGGAGCAGGCGGTTGAGGGGGTGATTAACGGGATTTACTTTAACCAAGGACACGTTTGCTGCGCGGGGAGCCGGCTGCTCTTGCAGGAGTCGATACACGATGATTTTGTGGAACGGTTAGAGCGGCGCATCGAAACGCTTCGGGTAGGGGATCCCCTTGATAAGAATACAGACATTGGGGCCATTAATTCGAAACAACAGCTTGGACGGATCACCAAATTGATCGGCGCTGGAATCGACGAAGGTGCTCAACTTCATACCTCGAGTGCTGACTTGCCTGATGAAGGCTTTTGGTGTCGCCCATCATTTTTCACAGGGGTAAGCGCGAGTCATCGCATTGCAAGGGAAGAGATTTTTGGCCCAGTACTTAGTGTCATGACTTTCCGAACCCCGGCTGAAGCAGTTGCACGTGCCAACGATACTTGCTACGGACTCAGTGCGGGGATCTGGACGGATAAAGGTAGTCGAATTTTTAAGATGGCCAACCAGATCAAAGCCGGGGTGATCTGGGGCAATACATTTAACAAGTTTGATCCAACGAGTCCGTTTGGCGGATTTAAAGAAAGCGGTTTCGGTCGCGAGGGTGGCGTGCAGGGATTGTTACCTTATGTCCGTCTCTGACGACAGGAGGATTCGTCTTTTCGATGAACGCCAACTGCTGTCAATATTGGAAAATCAGCTTCGCCTAATTTTTGAATCGCGTGGTGATGAGCCAGGCCGCAACCATTTGTTACCGCAGGGTTTTGCCCGCTTTAACGACATGGATCCTGCATGGGTTAGCAAATGGCTTTCTGAGTCTCATTCGAATGATGGGAATCCGTGGGATTAGATATGTTCAGGAAACAGTTGGATGTTAGCTACGGTTCGAAGCTTTTTCATCAGTTGCTTAATGGTTTCGGCGCTGCGTTCCGTTTCGAGGTGAAAGCGAATTTCATCAGCAACTTGTTCAAATTCGACAGGCTTTTCTGGCTGAAGATCGGTAAGTTCAACGATGTGCCAGCCGATTTCGGTCTTGAATGGTTTTGAAACCTGACCTTTTTTGAGTTCAAAAACGGGTTTGGCAAACTTTTCAGGAACGCGATCTTTCGCAAACCAGTTGAGATCGCCACCATTCGCGGCGGTTCTTGGGTCCTCCGACATCTCCTTCGCAATTTCTTCGAACGGTTTTCCCTGCTCAGTGATTTGGTGGTGGATGTCATGAATGAGTTGTTTGTGCTCTTCGTCGTCAGCTTCCACCGTGCTGATAAAAATTTGGCGAGCTCTTAATTTCTCCGGTTCGACGAATCCAACACCTGTCTCACGATTGGCCTCAAACCATTGGCGAACTTCTTCGTCGGTGACATTAACCCCGGGTTCAATGCGCTGTTCCAGCCAACGCTTGCGAGACCAAATTCGAGCCAATGCTCGGCGTCTTTCTTCAGCGGGAAGGGACTGGAGTTGCGAGCGCTTTTCAAGATCGCTCTCGGATGCGAACTGGGTTTCCCATTCTTCAACAAAGGAGTCAATTTCATCTTCGGGAGCAAAATAATTTTCACCATCGGCGTAGTGGCGCACCAAGGTATCATTTATTAGCGACTGCAGGGCAGCACGACGAATCATGGTGAGATTTTTATCCGGGATTTCCGAGTAACCTTTGCCACGCTGGTAAAGATGTCGGGAAACGGCTAGATCAAGTTGATCGCTGGTAATGGGTTCACGGTTGACGATAGCGACCCACCGATTTTCCTTGGCAGCAGCGATGGCTTCGTTTTGGCGCTCAGTGAACGATTGTTTGAGCGGACCGTTAAAGACCTTTAGGTCGAGTAGGATATATCCTAACACGGCCGCGTAAAGGAGGCTGCGCCAAGGAAATTTGGTCATCAGAACTTGGAATTATACGTTTACTGACGGCGAAGGGCTAATGCCAAGACTGGCGTAGATTTCGCGCGTCGCGTGCGACTTGTTTAGGGTGTAAAAATGGATACCGCTGACCTGATTTTCTAGGAGGTCGGAACACTGCTCGGTCGCATAGTCAATACCTACCTTTTCGACTGTCTCCGCGTCATTGGCACCAAGGAGGATGCGGAGCAGTTTTGCGGGAAAGCGGGCGCCGGCGGCGAGGTCGGCCATGCGTTCCATACCTTTTGTCGAGGTCACCGGCATGATGCCAGCAATAATAGGGATCTGAATCCCGGCTAATTCACAGCGATCACGGAAGTCGTGAAAATCGTCATTACTAAAGAAGAGTTGGGTCACGATGTAGTCAGCGCCTTCATCGACCTTCGCCTTAAGGTAATCCATTTCCTTGAGGCGGTTGGGTGTGGCGGGATGTCCTTCAGGAAATCCAGCGACACCGATTCCGAAGCCACGGGCGTCAGGATGCTTACCAGCTTCTGAGAATTTCTTGATAAAGCGAACAAGGTCAGCCGCTTGTTGAAACGCATCATCGGCTTTCTTGTAGTTTTCAAGATTCCTAGGTGGATCGCCGCCAAGGGCCAGGATATTGTTGACCCCTTCTTCAGCATACCGAGCCAGAATCGATTCGATATCTGATTCGCAGTGGCAGACGCAGGTAAGGTGAGGAACGGGGTCAAGAGAGGTGGAATTTTTAATCCGGACCACAAGATCATTAGTCAACTCACGGGTGGAACCACCGGCACCATATGTAACGCTGACAAAGTCCGGCTTGTGAGACTCAAGCTCCGAAATGGTTTCGTAAAGCGCTTGTGACGATTCTTCTGTCTTCGGAGGAAAAAACTCGAAGGAGAAGGTCGGTGTTCGCTTTGCAAAAATGTCCTGAACGTGCATTGGACCTTTAATGTGGCACGAAACCGTCGTTCCGGCAGCGATTTTTCCTTCACTTTGTTTTGGTTTGTTCCACCAAAACAGGGTTAGACTCGTTCTTATCGGATGGGTTTACCGTTGGGCCAGTTTAGTAGATCGAGCGTTTCCCCTTCAGCCTCGGTGAGGCGACCCGGGTCCCGACGGGCGCTACCTTCGTTTTTGGTTAGCCTGTCTCCAAGTTCAGCGCGGGCCGCCTCGACATGTTTCATGAGCTCAGCAATCTTCTCCGGGTGATCTTTGGCCATGTTGTTGGCTTCAGTAATGTCCTTGTCGAGGTGATAGAGCTCAATTGAGGTGACCTTATCATTGGAGTACTTGACGGGAAGGCCGCCATCGCCACCTTCCTCGTCAGCGAGGGTGCGATAGCTGTGGGGCAGAACCAGTTTCCATCCGTCAGCGAGGACGGCGTGAAGTTCATTTTGCTTATAGTAGAACCAGTAGGAATCGTGAGGATTTTTGGCGCCATTTTCGCCGGAGAGAATGGGCCAGATGTCTTTGCCGTCAATTTTCCGCTCAGGCAACTCGGCGTCAATGAGACCAGCGATCGTAGGAAGGAGATCAATGTTCATGGCTGGGGCGTCGCAGACTGTTCCGGCGGGAATTTTACCCGGCCAACGCATGATGCAAGGTTCGCGAACGCCACCTTCCCAAGCGGTTCCCTTGCCTTCACGCAGAGGACCGGAAGATCCAGCGTGGGTGCCGTAAGAGAGCCAAGGGCCATTGTCGGAGGTGAAGACGACAAGAGTGTTTTCGTCGAGGCCATTGGTGCTGACAGCATTTAGAATCTCTCCAACGGACCAGTCAATTTCCGCAATGACATCACCGTAGATTCCGTTATCAGTGCTTCCGGCGAAGCGGTCACTCACGAAGAGTGGGACGTGCGGCTGCGGGTGAGGGACATAAAGGAAAAAGGGGTTGCTGCGGTTGCGATTAATAAAGTCGACGGCGCGGGCAGTGAGCCAAGTAGTCATCATTTTCTGATCGTGTTCGTCAGCGGAGCGGAGCCGCTCTGTGCCTTCAATCAGCGGTAGTGGTGGGAAGTGCTTCGCGGTCGGGTGCTGTGGCCACATATCATTCGAGTAAGGGATACCAAAATATTCATCGAACCCGTGATTGGTCGGGAGAAATTTTTCATGGTCACCGAGGTGCCATTTGCCGAACATCGCGGTAGCATACCCTTTGCTCTTGAAGAGCTCGGGAAGCAGCGTTTCTTCAGGATCGATGCCAATGCGGCTGCCGGGGCCGAGAGCTCCGTTGATGCCGACGCGGTTGGAGTAGCAGCCAGACAAAAGGCCAGTCCGGGAAGCCGAGCAGACAGGTTGAGAGGCATACCATTGGGTGAATTTTCGTCCCTCTGCCGCCATGCGATCAAGATTTGGTGTTTCGTATCCTTTGGCCCCAAAAACACCCACGTCGCCGTATCCTTGGTCGTCGGTGAAAATGATAATCACATTTGGATGACGTTCTCCTGCAGCTGCTGAAAAAAGTAAGGCGAGGCAGATTGTCGAGAAAGCGATGATTTTGCTCATAAGAAAGATTGGAAACAACGATTGAGCTTTATTATCATACAATAGCTGTCGGGGCGATGGCGCATTCGGTGGAGAATTTAACGTGATCTACTATCTTGGTTCGAAACTCAGTCCGTTTAATAAGCAAACATGAAGGCTTTCCTCCTCTTTCGTGCCATGATCATTGGTGTGACCACCCCTACCACTTTGACGATCTGGATTAAAACCAGAGATCGCCTAAAAATTCAAAAGGTGCAGAAAAGTCAGTTTAAGTCTGGCTTTTGTTACCGTCACCGCCCCGGAGTCAACTTAGGGAATTAAGCTTATAGAATGAGTGATTCACTTGAAGAATTGCGTCGGCTCGACAAGGCGCACCTTTGGCATCCATTTACCCAGATGCAGGACTGGTGCTCCTCTGAAGAGGATCCGCTGATCATTGCCTCAGGAAAGGGGGCAATGCTTACAGATGTGAAAGGGAATCAGTATTTTGACGGTAACAGTTCCATTTGGACTAATATTCACGGACACAGGCATCCGAAGATCGATGCAGCGATTCGCGACCAGTTATCAGAGATTGCTCATTGTTCGGCGCTTGGCTTTTCCAATCAACCCGCTATTCAGCTTGGGGAAAAATTGGTGAACCTTTTTCCGGCAGGTAGTCTAACTCGTGTCTTTTTTTCTGACGATGGTTCCACCGCAGTGGAGTGCGCTTGCAAGATGGCAGTTCAGTATCGCCAGCTCAAGGGTGAAGCGCGGCCCCATTTCGTTGCTTTCGGCGGAGCCTATCACGGTGACACGATGGGGGCGGCGTCACTCGGTGGGATTGGAGTTTTTCGTGAACGCTTTGCTTCTGGCGGGTATCCGGCTTGTCACCTCGATGACATAGATGGTCTCGAAAGCATGGCTGCGGAGGATGCGGAGACGGTCAATGCCGTGATCGTTGAGCCTCTGATCCAGGGAGCTGCTGGGATGCAGGTGTGGCCGCAAGGGATGCTGAGGCGTCTCCGGGAATGGTGTGATGCCAACGGTGCTTTTCTGATACTCGACGAAGTTATGACCGGATTTGGACGAACTGGTCAGATGTTTGCCTGTCATCATGAAGCAATCGTTCCAGACTTTATCTGCCTTGCTAAGGGATTGACGGGAGGCTACCTGCCGCTCGCGGCAACCCTCACTACTGAGGAGGTTTATGAAGCTTTCCTCGGCAGCTACGAGGAGATGACGACTTTCTTTTACGGTCATAGCTATTGCGCAAACCCATTGGGATGTGCGGCAGCTTTGGGCAGCCTGAAGGTTTTTGAAGACGAAAAAGTCATCGACTCCCTTGGACCAAAGATTAACTCATTGAAAGAGGCTCTGGCCTCCGTTGAAAATCCGCACTGGGGAGATGTTCGGCAGGTCGGAATGATTGTTGGTATTGATCTGTTAGATCATCAAACCGGTGATGCGTTGAACTGGCGAAAGGAAACGGGAGCACGAGTATGTCGCGCGGCGCGAAAGTATGGACTACTGACACGCCCGGTAGGCGATACTCTTACTCTAATGCCGCCACTTTGCTCCTCCGTGGACCAGATTAAATCGGCGGTGACGGCACTGGATCACGCGACCCGTGATTTACTGAGCTGATTAGACAAAAAAAGCAGGCCGTAACCTGCCTCTTTCGAAGAAATTTATTAAAGGGAGTCCGTGCTTAGCAGCTATCGCCTCCGCAGCTTCCGCCTCCGCAGCAGCCACCGCCTTCGAGGTCCTCCGGGGTGGGCAAGCGCCCAAGCTCAAGTGTTTTACCCACTTGCTTTGAGATCTGGGAAGCCATGCTATTAAGCGCCTCTTCGGCGTTCATGAAATTGGAAGTCACTTCGTTGGACTTGATTTCATCGAGCTTTGTTTCATATCCGGTGATGTCGTCTTCTGTAATTTCACCGGCCTGCTGCTTGTGATGCAGATCTTCGCCAAGCTTCGCAAAGGCGCGGTAGTCGGCTTGAGCATCGTCGTCCGCGAAGAAAGCTTCGATCTTGGCCACGTTCTCCTGATATTCTCCTGACTGGAGAATGAGCGTGCAGAGCTCGCGTGTCTTTTCGAGAATAGCTGAGTTAGGGGAGAGAGTTTCCATAAAAATAGATACGCCAGTTTCGCCGAGGCCTCAAGCGGTGGTTATAGCATCTTGTAATTGATACTGTTCTGCGGGTGTTTTTGCAGAATAGAGGCCGGAAGATCCGGCATGGCAGCTAGAGGACTGCGTCGATCATGGCGTTTCAACTCTTTGAAAGCAGCTGCCTTCAACTCTTTCCAGCGCTTATTTTCAAGGCTGGGCGCGTGTTCGATATGTCGAAGTAGACTGAGCCACTCCACGTAGCAGCGCTCGACATCACCCGAACCGAATTTTAGCTGGGCGCTTTTGCCAAGGAGTTGGCCGAGTTGGCCGTTGAGCATAACAGCAATCACTTCGGCGGCACCCTCGCCATAACCCGGAGGAAGCCCGAACTGAAGATATCCGTCATAGTCCAGGGAGCCATAGGCCTGTCGGGAGGCGGTGGCGAGGCGTTCGCTACCGATCGATTCGAGTAGGCGATCACCGCCAACCACGGTATCCAGTTCGAAGCGGTGCCCGCCCCGAAGGTTAGCGAGGTGAAGGACCAGTTCCTCCATAGGATAGTGAGGATCTTCGAGGGCAGCAGCAATAGCAAGTCCCTCACCACCTTGGAAGAGGCTGAAGATAAGGCCCCTTGGTGTCGAGCCACCGCAGTCACTGATCAGTCCCAATTTTCGCCAGCCATGCGCTGGAGTGCCGACTTTAGGATCAATCATATTGCCGGATTCACTGTCGGTGTAATACGTTTCAGTCCTGATTTCAATACTCCGCGGTAGAGGATCGTGGAGTGGTAGATCACTGGTATCTAGATAAACGTCGATGGCCGCGTTACGGAAATGACCGGTGAGGTAAAGCTGACGACCGCGTTGCTGGATTGCTTCGAATTCGGCAGGAGCGATATGGGAGGCAAAAGCTTCAGGCAGCAATGTTTCCACCTCTTCGAACGAGTAGGCTTGCTTGTCGTCTTTTTCACCTGCGATTTGTCCTGCAAACTTGGTAAGCCGGAAGGCATTATTAGCGTCCGCGGTGGCTACCGCGATTTCCAAACCGTATCGCCTCGGTCCTTTGTCTTTGCCATCGAGCCGCGTGAGCCGGGAACGTTTTGGAAGGAGTGAAGCGATCAGGTTGCTGCTAGATTCTGCATCGCGGTAGCAGCCACGAATGTGACTCAGAGCCTGAGAGAGCTGCACGGTGGATTCCCGACCGGAACGAGTGGGCTCCCACTCTCCTTTCCCATTGAGGATTTCCTTACGAAGCGGTTTTAATCCGAAGAGAGGCTCGCTCTCATTATTGGCTTCCGTTTCCTCCTCGTTGGACCGAAAGCCAAGAGGGATGCGCTGTCGCGAAAAGAGGCGATCACGCAGTTCACGTGCCGCTTCGAAAGGTGAGTCGCCATTTTTTTCTGCGAAGTGCATTCGACGGATCATGGTCGGCCAATCGATTTCATTCTGACGGCGAAGTTCGAGAGGACGGGCGTTGCCGAGGTGAGGGCTCTTGTGACCGGAGATAATGTAGCCGGTTTCGTCAAGTCCGCGGCGCCCGGCCCGCCCGAACATCTGCAATAGCTCATCAGGACTTACTTCTCGCTTGAAGGGGCCATCCTGGTATGTGGTATCTGAGACGAAGACGGACCGAACCGAAAAATTAATTCCTGCCGCGAGCCCCATCGTCGCGACAACGACTCGCAGTTGTCCGGCTTTGGCTAATGGCTCAACAATGCCGCCACGTTCAAAAAAACTAAGGCCACTGTGATGGTAGGCGACTCGCTTGCGGAGTAACCGGGTGAGATCGGCAGATGCCGCCTGCTCCAATTCGCCTTTCCCAAGATGGATAGGATTATCGTCGGGAAAGGCTTCAGCAACTTTCCAAGCGATTTTCTCAGCGGCTTTTCGGTGAGGGGCAAAGATTAGAAGAGGACCATAGTGCGAGAGTAGTGTCCCGAGGGCGAGTCGCTGCCAGAAGTTGCTATATTTTCGAGGTGCTTGGTTAGGTAATCCTTCCAGCGGTATTTCGTCGAGAGGAACCGGGCGCTCGCGGGTGGAGACGACCCGTGCGTTTCTACCAAGTCGCTTGAGCCATTCAGCGATACGTTCTGGATTCCCGACACTGCCACTGAGGAGGAGAAGGCGAGTGTCAGCAGGAGCAAGGGCAATGGCCAATTCGTAATTTAGCCCACGGGCTCGGTCGCCGATCATTTGATATTCATCGATGACTAGCAGGGCGGGTGCCTGTTGACCCGAAAGGAGTCTTTCCCTCTGCGTTTCGAGTGTGGCAACTATGACGGGTGCATCGAGATTTTCAGCGAGGTCGCCGGTAGCAATCCCAACCTTCCATCCGGCCTTCGTCCATTCCCGCCATTTATCATTGGCAAGGGCTCGGGTGGGAACAGTGTAGACCGCTTGCTTTGAGGCAGAGAAAGACCTGTCGCTGTCGATCAGGCTCTCGAAGACGAAGGTTTTGCCGGCGCCGGTTGGGGCTGAAAGAACGACGTCTTCGCCGTCACGAATCGTGCGGACGGCTTTTTGTTGCCACAGGTCAGGGAGCCTCAGGTTGACCTGAAGACCTTCGAATGGCTGTTCGAAATCACTGTTCATTCCGGCTGCCTGCCGGGTGGGAAAGATTCAACGGAAAAGGCGGAAGAAGGGTCCGGCGATCGCGTAACTCAGTTGGCCTGAGGGCTACGCGCTTCAATAGGGGTAACTACTTTTTGAGCCGGCTTGGCCTCGGAGATGGTGGTAACGGGACTCCCGGTTTCGCGAATAGCGATCAAGTCCTGCAGAATGTGGATTGTTTCCCGCTCGTAAGGATCGAACTTGTGGGGAAACTCAAGATCTTCGCTGTCTTCCTCTTCCTCCTCCTCATTAGCGGAACCACGGGACATGCCACTGAGCTCTTCAAGCGAGAGATCATCACGAAGCGTGAGTCCTTCCTCGAGCACGTTATCTTGGGTCAATTTGAAGACGGTGAAGAGCCCTCCTTCTGCAGCTTTGACTTCGTCGAAGTAGGCGATACGTTCATCTTTGCGTTCTTCGCGATCGACTTCGTTTTGATCGGCCTCTTCTTCGCGCTGCTGCATATTCAGAGAAATCGTATTCTCATCGATACGTTTCTTCTCCCGAGCAATGGATTCTAAAATGTAGTCAAAATCTCTGCCCTCGGCGATTCGGTCGGCAGAGGCTTCAGAAAGAATCTCAAGAGGCAGTGGTTTGGCAAAAAAATCGGTATATTTTGCCGGTGGAATCGGATCTACCCTGAGGGCATTTGGAAGCGACGCTTCCCCAATATCGGCGATATCAAGCATGGACGGGAGGACGATATCAGGCACCACACCGTCCCTTTGGGTCGAGTGTCCATCGATTCGATAGAAGGTCTGGATCGTCAACTTGAGGGCGCCTTGCTGATTGGCTTCGCGACTAAAAGGAAGCAGCATTCGATTTGAAAGAACGGGACGAAGTTGCTGGACAGTTCCCTTACCGAAGGTGGACTGATCACCCACAACCGCAGCGCGGCCGTAATCTTGGAGAGCTGCCGCAAAAATCTCGGAAGCGGAAGCGGAAGCCCGGTTGGTCAGGACGACGAGCGGCCCGTCGTAAGTTGCTTCATTGTTGCGCGATGCCTTCTGAGTCTTGTTGCCGCGCCAGTCGACAGCCTGGACAACAGGGCCACGACGAATGAAAAGACCAGTCATGTTGATCGCTTCCTCGAGCGAACCGCCGCCATTATCTCGGAGGTCTACGACAAGTCCATCAATCCCCTCGATGGCGAGTCGGATGAGAAGGCGACGCACGTCAGACGTAGTGCTCGTGTTACCGCCATCCATGTCGGCGTAAAAGGAGGGAAGAGTAATCCAGCCAATTTTCTGCTCTTCGCCGGTTGGGTCTTTGGTGATGATCAGGTCAGCGGTAGCGAGGCTGTCTTTCAGGTCAATCTGGTCTCGTTCAATGCTGATGAGCTTAATCATCTCGCCTTTGCCCATCGCCATGACCTTAAGGCGAACAGTCGTGCCGATCTCACCACGGATAAGATCGACGATGTCAGAGAGTTGCATGTCGACGACGTCGACGTATTCTCCATCGTCCCCTTGGGCGACTCCAATCACGCGGTCTTTTACCTCGAGTTCACCTCCCTTAAATGCTGGGCCACCAACTACGAGTCCTTCGATGGTCGCGCCACCTTGCTCCTCGTCTTTCTGCAACATCGCTCCGATTCCCTTGAGGGACTTATTCATGCCAATGCGGAAATTGTCGTACTGCTGCTGGGAGAAATACTCCGAGTGTGGATCGTAAGAACGTGCGATGGATTTGATGAAGAGTGTGGCTACGTCTTCTGTAGTATTCTCATTAACCCGCTTAAGAATCCTGTCGTAGCGGTCAGATACTTTCTGGTAGATGTCTTTCTCAGGCGTTCCATCGCTGGTTTTTTCGGCCTCTTTTTCCTTGAGGGCTTCGGCGATGAGTTTTTCACGGATAAGGTCGCCCTCAATCAAGTTGCGCCAAAGTTGGTTATGATCTTCGCCAATACTCGCCCACTCAGCGTCCTTTCGGGAAATCATGATTGTCCGGTCGGAGTCGTAGGCGAAGGTCTCGGGCTTGGCGAGGCTCTTCGCATAGTTAACCCTGTCGCGGACTCGATCCTCATAGATTGAATAAATGCTGGTTGCCGCAGGAATGTCGTCCTTGCGAACCTCATCGTCTATCGTGGTGAGGAATTTATTTTTGAATGAAGCGATATCCTCAGCGGTAAAATAAATGCGGCTGTAGTCCAGCATTTCAAGATAAGTGGTCAGAACGCGATCTGACATTTTGTCGTCGAAGGCCTGCCGGTAAAAGTGCTCCTCTTCAAGCATGCCGGTGACGCTAGCAGCGAGTTCACCGTATTTGGTCTGTGCTCCCAGGGACGGGGAGAAGAGTAGTCCGAGAGCCAGGATCGGGAAGAAGAAGCGCGACAGAGGCAGTAGGCTGGTCAATGACATAGGAGGAGGAAGGTCTGTTTGGCGTGAATGCGTGTGCTACCTGACAGGCAGGCAGGCGTGGGATCTTACACTGAAAGGGATACGGATAAAAGACATTTGTAGGACGTGGCTGCGGGCGCTTCAGGTTCAGTGAGCGATTGCAAATCCAAGGGAAAGGGCGTATCTGGCTGCCATGTCACGCGGGACATTTTTTCAGTCCGATGCCTTCAAAATACTGGTCTTTACAGTCGGAACGGTTGTGCTGGGCGCTGTCTTAGCGCCATTTCTTTATCAGGGCGGAAAATACGTGGTCGCGCAGGGATGGCTAGAGGGGACGCTGTTCGACGGTATCAATGGCTCCATGGACCGGGCTAAGTTCTCGCGCTATTTCAACCGGGCGATCCTCTTAGGAGGATTTATCATGATTTTTCCTGCGGTCCGATGGCTTAATGCCGGGAAGAAGGGCCGTGGTTCGGTGAAGGAATTCCTCAAGCTTGAGCCGAACCCTGCTTGGTGGCGACACCTTATCACTGGTTTTTTGGTGGGAGGGGCCAGTCTCATACTGCTGGGCTGGGGTTACGTTGCTCAGGGCTGGTATTTGATGAACGACACAGACGCGTCGCTTTATGAGATCCTGCTTGAAGCACTGGGCACAGGAATTGCCGTGGGGCTTTTGGAAGAACTGGTCTTTCGGGGAGCGCTCTATGCCGTGCTTTCAAAAATATTGAGGCCAAAACCTCTCTTCTTCGTGGTGGCGGCGCTGTTCGCGTTGCTGCATTTTTTTAATCCGCCCCACAGCCTCTCGGTAGATGTCGTCCATGGGGGCTCAGGGTTCTGGTTCGTTGGTCGTATTTTTCAGCACTTCTTCTCTCAGTTCGGTGATTTCTATTTCCTACTTTCCGAGTTTGCGGTTCTGTTCGCCATTGGTCTGGTTCTCGGTTACACCCGCGAGAAGACCGGTTCACTTTGGCTTGGAATCGGTTTGCATGCGGGCTGGGTTTTTGGTGTCAAGACCCTGAGCCCGCTTACAACAAGGGCCTTTGATCGGGATGCGATGATGCCCTGGCTGGGGGATACACTGCGAGTTGGTGCTGTTTCTTTCTTTGTGGTCGCCTTTACGGGTCTCGCCATGTGGCTGTGGTTCAGGCAGTCAAACAGACGAATGGAGCAGGAGTCGGAACAGGAGGAACAGGAGGAACAGGAGGAACAGGGGTGAGCAGATTGACGCACCTGAAGCAGGGAATAAGCGGATGGATTTATCCGCCGACCTGTGGGGCTTGCGATGTTCCGTTGACGGCGGAGAGACAATTGGAACGGCCGTTTTTATGTGAGGATTGCGAATCCACTTTGACAGCGATTAAAGACGGATTCTGCGATGTCTGCGGTCAGGGTTATGAGGCTCCTTTGATGGGAGCGTTTCAATGTTCGAACTGTAAGGATCGCGATCTGGATTTTGATTTTGCCGTCAGCGGCTGGCGTAGCGGTGGTGTTGCGAGGGAATTAATGCACCGATTTAAATACGGGAAACAAGTGCATTTGTCGCGGCTCATGGGGTCACTGGTATCCAGCGTTTGGCAGGACAAAAGACTGCACCGTAAACGATGGATTTTGGTTCCGGTGCCGTTGCATCCGAGAAGGCTTCGGGAGCGGGGATTTAATCAGTCTCGTGAAATTGCAGTCGAGATGTTGAGCCAGGCGCCCGATGGAGTTGAACTCGAATTACGGGATATTTTGAAACGTGTTCGCCATACAGAGAGGCAGGCCCAGTTGGACCGCAGCGAACGCCTCAGAAATCCGTTTGGAGCTTTTGTTGTGAAGTCAAGTCGTCTGACCAAACGTTTCAAACGCAGTGAAGAAGAACTTAATGTCCTGTTGGTCGATGACGTGATGACAACAGGATCCACCGTCTCGGAGTGTGCGGCCGCGCTTCGAGAAGCCCTAGAGCCGAGTTGGATCGCTGCTATTTCCGTCCTCAGAGGGTAACGAATTCGGTTGAGATCATGTCATTACCCGCTATTTTTGCGGGTAAAGGGGATTCGCCCCACTGCTACGAACACGAAATCGCATCTATTTCTGATTCTATGGGCATTTTCAAAAAGCGCTCCATCAAGTCACTTGGGAAGAAAAAATCCGACATGCCGGAAGGCCTGTGGAACAAATGCCCTTCCTGTGGTGCAATCATTGATGAACTCACATTGAAGCAGCGCCATCGAGTCTGCAACAAGTGTGACCATCATTTCACTCTGACTTCCAAAGAGCGCGTCTCCATGCTGCTTGATCCTGATTCATTCGAGGAGTTGGATGCTGGCGTGGAAGCCGTCGATGCCCTTGGATTTAAGGGTTACAACGACAAGGTGAAGTCTTACCAGAAGAAGACCGGCCTGCGCGATGCTGCGGTGACTGGACGAGGAAGTATTCTCAATAATCCGGTAACTCTCGGGGTGATGGATTTTCGATTCCTTGGTGCCAGTATGGGTTCTGCGGTAGGTGAAAAACTGACTCGCGCCATTGAATTGGCAACCGAAGAAAAGCGTGGCTGCATTATCGTCAGTGCTTCCGGTGGGGCGCGCATGCACGAAGGAATTCTCAGCTTGATGCAAATGGCGAAAACAAGTGGCGCTCTTGCTCGCCATCACGAGGCCGGCCTTCCCTACATTTCCGTCCTGACCCATCCGACCACGGGTGGAGTAACCGCTAGTTTTGCGACACTTGGCGACATCATCATGGCGGAACCTAATTGCATGATTGGTTTCGCTGGACCTCGTGTGATTAAAGAGACGACCCATCAGGATCTGCCTCCCGGGTTTCAAACCGCAGAATTCCTGCTGGAACATGGTTTGGTGGATATGATCGTCCCCCGCGCCCAAATGCGCGACAGACTGGGTCAGTTACTCGATTACACCATGCCTCGGAAAAGGATTGCTTGAGCAATCAACGACTCAGGGCTCGTAGGCAGGGAAGCATTGTAACAACCGGTCGTTGAGGAAGCCTGCAATAGGCGGATTTTTTTGGAGCCAAAGTCGTTTTAGCGGGGTTCGAGCCTTTTTCTAAAGGGCCTCGAGGATTTTGTGGACCAGCGCAGGTCCGCTGTAGATCAATCCAGAGTATACTTGGACCAGTGAAGCTCCGGCATCGACCTTAGCTTTGGCGTCAGATCCACTCATAACACCACCTGAGCCGATGATGGGAATCTCGGAACTCATCTCGGAGCGAAGCAGGGAAAGAACCTCCGTTGCTTTTTCAGTCAGCGGCTTACCACTCAGACCACCGGTCTCGTCCGCGAGGGGGTGTCTGGAAACGGTGTCGCGATCGATAGTCGTATTCGTGGTGATGACCCCGTCGACACCGGAATTACTGAAGGTAAAGGCTAGTGACTTGATAGCATCGTCAGAAAGGTCGGGTGCGATCTTTATGACGATGGGAACATGTTTGTTGTCGAATCTTGTTTTGAGCTCTTCCCGTTTTTCCTGGAGACGCTTAATCAGTTCGCTGCAGGTTTCGGCGCTTTGCAGATCACGAAGTCCTGCAGTATTTGGGGAAGAGAGATTTGCCGTGACATAGTCTGCTGCGCCGTAAACGCCCTCAAAGCAGGTGAGGTAGTCTTCGAGGTAATCTTCGTTGGGAGTGTCTTTATTCTTCCCGATATTAATTCCAAGAATACCGGCGAAATCTTTACGGGAGTGTTTGAGATTCTGGAGAACGCCCTCGATACCGGGGTTGTTGAATCCCATCCGATTAATGACGGCATGGTGCTCCTTGAGTCGGAAAAGCCTCGGCTTGTTATTGCCTGATTGGGGACGCGGAGTGACCGTGCCGATCTCGATGTGTCCGAATCCGACGTCTCCGAAGGCACCTACGACAGTTCCTGCTTTATCGAGCCCGGCAGCAAGGCCCACCCGGTTGGGAAACTTCAATCCCATCACTTCGACGGTGCGCGATTCTTGACGTAATTGCAGTGGGGGACCCGCCACCAACGAGAGGACACCGCAGGATTTGGCAGCAGACATCATGGAAAGCGTCGTGTGATGAGCTGTCTCCGCGTCGAGGGTAAAGAGCAATTTGCGGGCGAGTGGATAGAGATCGGGCATGACAGGACTTGGGAATCGCAAATTTGCGACATTTGGTAAGGCCAAAAATAAGCCCTGAAAACCGAAAATCCCTAAATACGAGTTTTTAGCGTATTTAAACTGGCCGTTGCTCCTTTCTGGAAAGTGGCTGAAACTATCGAACACGCGAAACACATGAATCGAATTGTAGCTGGAGCTGCTTGCTTGAACCAAGTCCCTCTCGATTGGGAGGGTAACTGTCGTCGTGCGATTGCTGCTGTAGGCGAAGCCCGAGAGTTGGGTGTCGGATTTCTCTGTCTTCCCGAGTTGGCACTGACGGGTTATGGCTGTGAGGATATGTTTCTGTCTCCTGAGGTGGGCGAGCGCTCAATGCGTTCATTAAACTGTTTAGCCAAAGAGTGCAGCGGTATCGTCGTAGCGGTTGGTCTTCCGCTTTGGTATGAGAGTTCGGTTTATAATGTGGTGGCCCTGATCGCCGATGGAAACGTCCTCGGTTTTGTGGCGAAGCAGAACCTTGCTGGAGATGGATTGCACTACGAGCCAAGATGGTTCAAACCATGGTCAGAGGGCGATGTAGGAACGATCAATTTTGAGGGTGAAACGCTGCCGGTAGGCGATCTGTTTTTTGAAGTAGGTGGAGTGCGAATTGGTTTCGAAATTTGTGAGGATGCCTGGGTAGCGAATCGTCCCGGCACCCGATTAGCTCAGCGTGGGGTTGACCTTATTTTTAATCCAAGCGCAAGCCACTTTGCTTTTGGTAAGCAGCTGGTGCGGGAACGTTTCGTGCTTGAAGGTTCACGCGCTTTTGCTTGTGGCTATGTCTATGCCAACCTACTTGGCAATGAAGCGGGACGGGTTATCTACGACGGAGGAACTGTCATTGCCGCTGGTGGTGAGTATGTCGCTGAGGGGAAGAGATTTTCATTCCATGATCATATCGTAACAGCAGCGACGATCGATCTAAACCTGACGCGCATGCACCAAGCGCGCCAGGTGAGCCATCGTCCAGTCGTTGGAGCATCGGACTCGCTGGAAGTAAAGGTAGACTTTCTCCCACAGTGGAAAGGGGCGGTGACAACGCCAATGTCAGAGGTGAGCAACGTCGCAGATCCTAAGGAGGAAGAATTCTCCCGGGTCATGGCCCTAGGGCTCTTTGACTACCTCAGAAAAAGCTACTCAGGTGGTTTCGTCATTTCTCTCAGTGGCGGCGCAGATTCGGCTGCAATAGCTGTGCTAGTGAAGTTGATGGCCGATCTTGGTAATCAGGAACTTGGTGAAAAGATGTTCCGCGATAGGCTGGAGCACATTTGTTTTGATGATCGTCCGATGATGGAACAGCTACTTGCCTGCGTTTATCAAAGCACTCGCAATAGTTCTAAGACCACTCGCGATGCAGCTGAAGCAGTGGCCAAAGCAATCGGAGCCAGTTACCAGGAATGGGATGTCGACGAACTGGTCGAAGGCTACCGTTCGATGGTCGAAAAAGGGATCGGCCGCGATTTGAATTGGGATGATGATGATATCGCTCTTCAGAACATACAGGCACGAGTCAGGGCTCCCGGAGTTTGGATGCTGACGAACATCCGCAACGCACTCCTGCTCTCGACCAGTAATCGGTCTGAAGCTGCCGTAGGATACGCGACCATGGATGGCGACACCAGTGGCGGGCTGAGTCCTATCTCCGGAATCGACAAGGCTTTCCTGCGTGACTGGTTGTGCTGGATGGAGAAGGAAGGTTCCGCACCCGATATCGCCACAATCCCCGAACTTGAGGTGATCAATGTCCAGGCTCCGACAGCTGAACTCCGACCTAGCGAAGAGGGTCAAACTGACGAAACTGATTTGATGCCCTACACGATACTGGATGCCATTGAGAAACTCGCGATCAGAGATAAAAAGTTGCCGGTCGAGGTCTGGGAACTGATGTGTGAATCCCAATCTGACTTCGATAAAGAACAGCTCCGAAATTGGGTAGCAAAGTTCTTTCGTCTATGGAGCCGAACTCAGTGGAAGCGAGAACGATATGCTCCCGGTTTTCATGTCGATGACAAGAACCTAGATCCCAAAACTTGGTGTCGATTTCCTATTCTCAGCGGTGGGTTCCAGTCGGAATTGGCCGAATTGGAGTCCCGTCCTATATCGAGTTAAGGGGTTGGGTGGAGAAGTTTAAAAACTTATTCTGAGCCGCAAAGTCAGTTTAAGTAGGTCCGGTTGGAGCCCTGCGCGAGGTGAGCGACGGAATATCTATCTACACCGCTCTCTCGTGAAGTTCTGGACTAGACCCTTGACTCTTTATCTGCTTTTTTGGGCTCCGCGAAGCTATCATAGCGATGTCTCAGACTGTGCGGAATCACGGCGTTGATGAGAATATCGTTGTTCTCATAGTCCTCGCTAACGATCTTACCCTCGCGATAAAGAAGCGCTACCAGATCCTGGCGTGCCTGCGGTATCCGCAGTTGGAGGCGGTAGACACGATCCACCATCATGTCATTAATGTGATGGATTAGTTTGTCCAAACCTTTCCCCGAGTGAGCTGAGATGAAAACTGGGTTGCCATCGAAATGACTTCCTAGCTCGTGGAGGCGATCGACATCGACCAAATCGATCTTGTTAAGTACAATGATCGAAGGTTTTTCTCCGGCTCCGAGTTCTTTGACGACATTAACGGTTGTTTCGTAGAGTGATAAAATCTCGGAAGAGCTTGCGTCGAGGACGTGGATGAGAAAGTCAGCAAGAACAGCTTCCTCTAGGGTCGCTTTAAATGATTCAACCAGACGGTGTGGAAGGTTGCGAACGAAACCGACGGTATCAGTTATTAGGATGGGTTGCCCGTCAGGTAGTTCAATTCTTCGGGTCGTTGGATCCAAAGTGGCGAAGAGCTTGTCTTCAGCAAGAACGGAAGCACCCGAAAGCGCATTCAGAAGAGAGCTCTTTCCGGCATTGGTATAACCAACGATGGAGGCCTGACAAATACCTTCATCTTTGCGCTGTTTCCTTTGAGTTTGTCGATTGCGGCGCACGTCATCGAGTTCAGCTTTGATTCGATCAATGCGCTTACGGGCGAGACGCCGATCGACTTCAATTTGTTGCTCGCCTTCGCCGCGAGCGGCTCCTTTGCCACCACCACCACCACCACCACCTTGGCGGTCGAGGTGAGACCACATCCGAGCCAGGCGTGGCAGGGAATACTGCATGCGGGCGAGTTCTACCTGAAGCCGGGCTTCCTTGGTTTGAGCCCTCATTTTAAAAATATCGAGAATCACTTCCTCCCGATCGATCACGGTCATTTCGGCCTCGTTCTCCCACGTGCGCTGCTGAGAGGGTGTCATCTCATTGTCAAAGACGATGCAATCGGCACCAAGGTCTATCGCATCTTCGATAAGTTCAGCGGCTTTTCCGGTCCCCGTCAGGTATCGTTTATTCCGTGTCCGGATAAAAATGCATCGCTTGGCGATGATCTCAATACCTAGCGTCTTCACCAGTTCGGCCAACTCATCGAGGAGGCTGTTAGCTACGGTTTCGTCTTCTCGGTTGAAGAAGGCTCCTATAAGATAGGCGCGTTCCACCATTCGAGGTTTTTCACGGGTATCGAACATATACAAAAAAGAGAAATCTGAGAGACTCGTTAACGTATGGTATGAGCGCTTGTGGGGATGAGCAAGAGTTGAGATACTTTCTAAGCTTTCAAGCTATCCCTATGAAGTTTTCTGCCTCTATACTACGGTTTTCCACCCTTTTTATCACCTTCTTGCCGTGTCTCAGCAAAGCTCAGACGGTCGGTGATTTAAATGGGGGTTGGAGTATTCGCGGAACCAATCCGATCATGATTTTCCACGGAGGAAATCATGTAACTAGTTACCACTCAGGTGTTGAGGCTGGGAAACCTTACTTCTATCCAGTGGTCGGTCCAACGGGTGAGAATATGACCCGTCATTGGCCGATGAAGGAAGGCTTCGAAGATGAGGCGGATGATCATGTTCATCACCGAGGAATGTGGTATGGCCTCGGCAAAGTGAATGGCCTCGACTACTGGCACTTTCCTCATGATGAAAGCAAACAAAAAGATCGCTCCTTCGGTGTAGTTCGTCACACGGGAATGAATTATGTACAAAGCTCAGCTGATGATATCGTTTTCAGAGTGAAGTCAGAATGGATGGTGTTTGATGATCCGGAAAAACGCATTATGTCTGACGCGCGAGAGTTCCGGCTTTTTTTCACCAAGGGCGGGTCGCTGGTAGTGGATGTGACGATCACCCTGACTGCAGATGCAGGAGACGTCACAATCAGTGACGACAAAGAAGGGGCTTGGTCAATCCGAACCCTACCAACACTTCGACTCGAAGGGGAGCATGCAAAAGGACAGATCGTTAATAGCGAAGGTGTGACCGGACGGGGTGCTTGGGGCAGTCGAGCTAAGTGGGTTGATTACTTCGGAGTTGATCGAGCCGGAAATGAGGTCGGAATTGCGATCATGGACCATCCTTCAAATTTAAGGCATCCCACCTGGTGGCACGCACGCCATTACGGGCTGTTCACCGCGAACCCTTTTGGACAAGGGCATTTTGAGAAAGACGCCCCGGACAACGCGGGCGACTACGTGCTCAAGAACGGTGAGTCGCTGACATTTCGCTATCGCACTATCTTCCACAAAGGGAATGCGGAGAGCGCCGGTATTGCCAAGGCCTGGGAAGAATTTTCAACCCGTTGATTTATACCAACCGGGCGTCGAGGGATGACCGGATTAGGGCGGTAGCATCGTCGAACCCCAAATGGCGGGCCATTGACGCACTGCTAAGTTTTTTGTCAGGGCGAGAGTTGACCCACCTTCCTAGCAGAAGCAGCACCGCAATCATAATTAGTGGGGCTTGGTTCCCCTTTGAGTAGTCGGGCTATACAGATAATTGGACGATTATCTGAAAAAATAAATACAACAGATAGCCAAGGTTGTGAGAAATTAGGACCCGTTAAGATTGGGAGGGGAGAGGTCTCTCAGGATTGGTCTCTAATCCATAATCAACGTCGGCTAGGCCGAATCCAAAGAGGCGAAGGAATTCTTTTTTGTATCCTGAAAAGTCGGAGAGCTCTGAAAGATTTTCGGTAGTCACCTTTCCCCAAGCGTCGGCCACGGCGGTTTGGATGGGCTCTTCCATTTCCCAGTCATCGATACGAATACGCTTCTTTTCGTCCAGAATGGGAGCGCCGTCGTTGGCGAGATGATCGGCGAAAAGACGTTGGATCTGTTCGATGCATCCCTCGTGATTACCAGCTTCTTTCATTACCTTGTAGAGAAGGGAAATGTAAAGCGGGACAACAGGAATTGCGGAACTTGCCTGAGTGACGAGGGCTTTATTCACCGAAACAAAAGCGGTGGCGTCTCCAAATTTTTCATTCATTGCCGCAGCAGAACCCTCAAGATGCTCCTTAGCTTTACCAATTGTTCCATTCGTGTAGATCGGGAAGGTCAACTCAGGACCAATGTATGAGTAGGCGACGGTAGAGAAACCATCAGCGAGAACACCGGCCTTATCGAGGGCTGTTATCCACATTTCCCAGTCTTCGCCGCCCATCACCTTCTCAGTGTGCGCTATTTCTTCGTCGGTGCAGGGTTCGATGGCGACGCTGTCGACTTCGCCGGAATCGGTATTCAAGTTTTTCTGGCTGTAAGGGGCTCCGATGGGCTTAAGAACGGACTTGTAAGTTTCTCCATCAGTCGGATCAGTCCGGCGCGGAGAGGCAAGGCTGTAGACAACGCAGTCAACCTTACCTAGATCGGCTTTAATCGTATCGATGACATCTGCCTTCATTTCGTTTGAAAAAGCGTCGCCGTTGAAGCTCTTGGCGTAGAGGCCTGCCTCATGAGCAACTTCTTCAAAAGCGACGGAATTATACCAGCCAGCACTGCCGGTTTTACGTTCAGTTCCAGGTCTTTCGAAGAAAACTCCGATCGTGGCCGCGTTACCTCCAAAGGCTGGAACTATGCGAGAGGCCAGCCCGTAGCCGGTAGATGAGCCAATCACCAGCACTTTCTTTGGACTGTCAGCGAGTGCTGGCTTGGACTTCACATAGTCGATCTGGGAACGTACGTTAGATGCGCATCCTTCCGGGTGCGCTGTAGTACAGATAAAGCCGCGGATTTTGGGAGCGATGATCATAATGTACGAGTGTGATTTTTGAGAGCGATACCAGTGTCACGAACGGAACACAACCGCTTTTGTTGGGAGAGATTGCCAGAAAAAAGCTCGACCACGCTTTTCAGCGAGATCGAGCTTTTTAAAATCGAACTAATTTCGGATCCGATTACTTCAGTTCCTGGTCGTGAAAGATAGCCCAGTCGTCGAGGTTATTCAGATTCACTGCATCCTTAATGGTGCCGTCATCATTGCGACCCGCTGCGCCGAGGATTTCAGCACGGGTATCGTCGTCGTGAATGTAGCCGATGATGTCGGCGTTGAGTTGGTTAACGGCCTCTTGGTCGAGAGAACCACCCTTCTGGTCAAGGACCCACGCTTCGAGTTCGATGTAGGACGGGTTGCTCTCAACGATAAATGCTTCGAAGGCGCTCTTGTCGATGCCAAGTCCATTAAGAACCATTTGGTCGTATCCAGCACCGCAAGCGGGGTAGTCAGAGTGCAGCTTTCCGGCGGCGCCGAGCGAGGCTTTGAGCCAAAGGCGGGGGAGGTGAAGAACGCCGAGAGGACCGACGGTGCCGGAACTGATAAGGGGGACGATATTACTCATTTTATTTTAGAGGTTTTAGTGGTTTTTGGTGGGTTTTTTGACGTGAAATCCGCGCGGGATGCAGCCGAAAACTTATGATTTAGGGTGTCGCTCCGCAATAAAATTCAGCCTTCGATTTGGCATCAGAACGGCAGGCGCCTCCGCTTGCCAATTTGGAACCTTACCGCAGGAGATTGGTCGAAAGTGGGTGCCTTATTAAAGCTCCGCTTTGGTGAATTCTTTCGCCGTCATTCCTAACTCCGACCGGAAATGAGCGTTAAGCTGCCTAGTTCCGCTGTAGCCGCACTGGACAGCGACCTCGCCCGGCTGCATGTCAGGCATGTCAGTCAGAAGCTTCTGCGCCTCGCGGATACGGAGGCGAAAAAGGAAATTACGCGGGGTGCATCCCAGATTTTCGACAAAGGCATCTTCCAGCCATCGGCGGGAGCGAGGATTGGCTTCGACGATGTTGGCCACTCCGATCGGTTCACGGAAGTGTTCGCGACTGTATTCAATCGCCTTGAGCAGGTCCGGATGATCAACGGCGAGACTATCGGTTGATTGGCGATCCTGAACTGCTCCCGGGGCGACAATTTTCTCTTCGGTCGAAACTTCTTTCCCTTGAATCAGACGATTCAGCAATCTGGCAGCTTCTTCGCCGATTTCGTGATCGTTCCGTTCAATGCTACTGAGAGGGGGGTGGCAGGATTCGCAGGCGACGGTGTCGTTGTTGACTCCGATGACGGCAACATCTTCGGGGACTCGAAGTCCGACTCGCTCACACGCACGGATCACCATGGCAGCGCGGGGGTCGTGGGCTGCCATCACAGCAAAAGGGGGGGTAATCGTGCCCAGCCACAGTTCCAATTCACCTTGTCCGATGTCCCAGCGGGTGTTTGAGCCAAGAGCGGCTGCGACATTTAGAACTGAACAATCGAGCCCTCGAGCTGAGAGCTCTTGGCGGAATCCGGCTTCGTATCCCTCAGAATACCAGACGTTGGTGATGCCATAGAATCCGAATCGCCTGTAGCCGCGATCCAGAAGGTGCCATGCTGCCATACGACCGATGCGATCGTAGTCTGGTCGAATGCGTAGGAAATCAGAATCAGGAAAGGCACCTGACAGATTGACTACTGGGCAGTTGAGAGACTTTAAAACCCGGATGTCCTCGGGATTGTTGGCCAGCGCAATGGCCCCGTCGCCATTCCAGCCTTCGAGGGCGGTCGGGGAAAGATAGTGAGTTTCCGGGTTGATCAGGAAACGCCAATCGGTATGACGCTCCGCATAGTTACGAATTCCCCGGACCACCCGCTCGAGGTGAGTCACCCCCACATTGATGGCAAGAGCGATTTCCAGAGGTTGGCGTCGTTTCATTTCCTGCGCAAAAGTGCTTTAAAATGTAATAAATGACTAAAGAACGCCATATGTCGCCTTATTTCTTGCAAAAAAAATCCCTCCGAAGAGGGATTTTAACGGTTTGCGCACAATTTCGGTAGGATTAAGTGTTCAACTCAACCCTATTCGGTGGCATTCGCTCAACTCCAAGTCACTTTCGTTTTTACGGAACGGGCAAGAAAGCACTCGGCGTGGGCCTTATGGTGAAGGTTATTGATATCTTCTGGTGACGGATGTTTCTCCCCAGAGAAGACAATCCGGGGATTCATTGTCACCCTGGCGAGCCAAGGTTTGCCATCATCGGCTTTCTCGAGATGGCCTACGGCATTGTCCTCGTAGCTTTCAATGACATAGCCGCTCATGCAGGCGATGGCCAGAAAGGTGAGCATGTGGCAGCTGGTCAAAGCTGCGGTGAAGGTTTCTTCCGGATCGACACAATCGGGGCCGCCGAGAAATTCAGGAGCTGCCGCTGCCTTCAGGCTCTGCCCGCTGCGAGGAAAGGTCCACTGGTGAGTGCGCGGATATTCCTTGTAGCTGAATGCGTTATCTCCGCGGTTCCAGATGAGGGTGGTTTTGTGTTCACTCATGGGAATCAGTCGTTGGATAAATCACGAGAATCAAAAGAAAATATCGCCCCAGACCTGTCTTGAGGGGTCAATTTTTCCGGTGGCGGGACTAAGCCCGCATGTTAACCTACGCCCTGCGCGGGAGCCGCTTCCGGTGCAAATAACATCAGCCTGTTTCGAATATTTCCCGGCGACGACCGTTTGAAACGGCCTCAGAAACACCGAATCTTGAATGCCTCTGGAAATCATCCATATCAGCGACACCCACATTGGACCTGATCACTCGCTCGATATTCGCGGCGCTAACTCGTGGGAACGCGCTTGTGCACTCGTTGAGCAAATCAACGTTCTTCCCTTCAAGCCTGACTTGATTGTTCATACCGGAGACGTCGTGAATGATCCGGACCCGGCCGCTTACGCTCTGGCCGAAGAGGTTCTTTCAGGTCTGGAGTTGCCGGTTTACTATTCAGCGGGGAATCATGATGAGGTTCCAATGATGCGAGCAGCGTTAACTTTTCCCGAACACCAGTCTCTATTACCGAAGTCTGCGGATCGACTCTGTTATCGCATCACCCATCCGTCTACCGAGGAGTATGAGTTGTTCGTTATTGACGGCAGAGTTCCACCGAGTGAAGGAGCCTACGGCGTCGTTTCGTTAGAGCAGATTGAGGCGTTGGCGAATCAAATTTCAGGTGAGAAACCCGTGGCTGTCTTTTCTCACTATCCGATGTTGGAAACCGGGTCTAAGTGGATCGATGAGCATCTTCTAATCACCAATCGTGAAGAGGTTCTCAAGATGTTGAAGGACAAGGCTGGTAACCAACTCAAAGGAATCTTTACCGGCCATCTGCATCGAGGATTGACCTTATTTCGGAACGGTGTTCTGAATTCGGGCGTGTCGAGTCCCGCGTGTGAGTTCACCGCCTGGCCGGAGGGTGACTTCTGTGATTTCATCTCGGGTGGCCCTATTCCGTTCAATCATGTGACGCTCACTTCCGACGCCGCTTGGGTAAAGTCATATTCGATTCCTTTCGGTGCATCCTCATGAAACGAGTGATTATCGTCTACTTGCAATATCCTGAGCCGGGAAAGGTAAAGACTCGACTCGGCGAAAGTATTAGCGACGAGTCCGCTGCCCAAGTAGACCGACGAATCATCTCTCGCGTGATAGAACAGGTGAAGTCGGCTAATCCTGACATTATCGCGTTAGCTTACGATTCAACGGAGAGGGCAGCAGTAATCCGTGAATGGCTCTGGCCCATGCTGCATGCCTTTCCAGGCGAAACGCGTTGGTATTCGCGGTCAGATGGTGATACTGGCCAGCTTCTCCGAACGGCCGTTGCGGCTGTGTATGAGTCGGAGCCAGCTGCAAAGTTAGCAGTCATTGGGACCAGGTGTATACAACTAGATCAGAAAGTCTGGGATAATGTTTGGCCGAATCTTGAGCACAAAGACGACGTCGTTTTTGGACCTGCCACCAACGGGGGATACTATTTAATAGGCCTGACACAGCCACATAAATCTCTTTTCAAAGAGATTCCGTGGAGCACCGGTGAGACGTTTTCCCGAAGTTTTGAGGCTGCCACCGAGAGGGGGTTGCGTGTGCGTCAGCTTTCGGAGCGTGCTTCTGTCAACGCTGCGACAGAATGGGAAACAACTTCTATTGAAGTGAATAAGAGGCGCTGCGTTTTTTTTGACCGGGACGGTGTTGTTAATCAGTCGCCCGGCCAAGGCTACGTGCTGCGACTCGAAGACTTCCATCTCAACGAGGGGATCGCTGAGGCGATTCGTTGGCTCAAAGATAGAGACTGGTTGGTTATTTTGGTCACCAGCCAGAAAGGAGTCGGTAAGGGGTTGATGGCCCCCGGGGATCTGGAGGACATTCATCGCTTCATGCAGAGAGAGTTGGCGGTTTCTGGTTCCGCCTTTGACGGGATTTATGCTTACACCGGCGAATTTGACTGCCAGAACAAGCCAAAGCCCGACCCGCAGATGATTTTAGCTGCGACTGAAAGTTTTCAAATCGATCCACGTCGATCCTGGATGGTCGGAGACGCTGATCGGGATATCGCAATGGGCCGCGCTGCCGGTCTCACCGGAACCATTCGAATCGCAGGCGATAAACCGGTCGGGGCACCAGCTGATCATACGCTGGAAAGGATTACCGAACTTAAAGGTCTATTTGAGAGGGTTTTGTAATTCTAAAAATTTAAATCCTGACTGGCTTTTACTTAGCTGATACGTAGGTTATCATTGGGTTCAGAGCAGTGTAAGCTCCACCACTTTTTCCTCTCCTAATTTATTTCATGGCAAAAGCTTCAAACCTTACGATGTGTTCTTTCTGCGGTAAAAGTCACGCAGAAGTTAAAAAATTGATCGCTGGACCAGGGGTCTACATTTGTGACGGTTGCATCAACGTTTGCCAGGGTATTCTTGATAAGGAATTGCACGAAGAAGCAGAAGAAGCGGAATTATCCACCGATCTGTCCGTCCCGAAGCCTGCTGAATTGCTCGACAAACTGAATGAGTATGTGGTCGGCCAGGAACACGCCAAGAAAGTCCTTTCGGTCGCAGTTCACAATCACTACAAGCGCCTTCAGCAGTTTTCCGCTCCCGCGAAGGTTCACGCTCACGGCAAATTTTCTCAGTTCGAAGATGTCGAGATCGAGAAGAGTAATATTCTCTTGATCGGACCTACAGGCTCAGGGAAGACGCTTCTTGCCAAGACCTTGGCCAAAGTTCTTAATGTTCCATTTTGCATCGCTGATGCCACGACCCTGACCGAGGCGGGCTATGTTGGCGAAGATGTCGAGAATATCATCCTGCGGCTTCTGCAGTCTGCTGACTACGACGTGAAGCGAGCCGAGATGGGCATTATTTACATCGATGAGATCGATAAGATCGGGCGAAAGACCGAGAATGTGAGCATCACTCGCGATGTGTCTGGTGAAGGCGTCCAGCAGGCGCTTTTGAAAATGCTCGAAGGTACGGTTTGCAACGTGCCACCGCAGGGGGGTCGTAAGCATCCGCAACAAGAATATATTCAGGTCAATACGGAGCGGATTCTATTTGTGGTTGGAGGTGCTTTTGTTGGGCTTGAGGAAATTGTGGGCCGTCGCCTTGGTAAGAAGGTTTTGGGCTTTGGTGATGAAGTTACCAAGGTTGCCAGTGAGAGCGAAATTGAAATACAACTGCGCAACGTGTCGCCGGAAGACCTTCATGGCTTCGGCCTCATTCCGGAATTTGTCGGACGACTCCCAGTTGTTTCAACCCTTCGTCCGCTCAAGACCGATGAACTCATTCGAGTCCTTACCGAACCGAAGAATGCAATGGTCAAGCAATACAGCAAGTTGTTGGCCATGGATGGCGTCAATCTCGACATCACCGATGACGGTCTTGAGGCAATGGCCGAAGAAGCTATCGAGCGTGGCACCGGAGCTCGTGCTCTACGTTCGATTTTCGAGAAGCTAATGCTTGATGTGATGTTTGATGCTCCCAGTCAGGATGGATTCACTCGGGTTACGCTGGATCGGGAAGTAGTTGAGGGCACTTGTGAAGCCGAAGTAATCGTAGAAGATTCGGCCGAGAAAGATGTCGAATCACCTGACGATGACGGTGATGATGATGAGAAAGAGGCGGCTTAATAGCCGGATCCAACTCCTTGCTGAGGCGTCTCTCAAAAACAGAGGGATGACATGCGCCGTTTGTAATAACCTTGACTGGCTTCCTC
>PBSY01000029.1 GCA_002726915.1 Verrucomicrobiales bacterium
GAACATTTAAGTTCTCCCCCCGTGAGCCCCCGCCCTGCCGTCACCCTCAAGACCCGCTACTACCTCGATCATTTCGAGGAGATGCTCGAATTTGTGCTATCGAGATATCCGCATGTCATCGCCGACGACCATCGCCGTTTCGCAGAAAGCTTTCAGGCTCTGAACCTCGACGCACGCTGCCTCTACGTTCGATTGGTCAATCGCAAGGGAAATGTCTTCCTGCGTGATTACCTGCACTACGAGGAAATTAATGATATACCCAGCGCCATCAATGATCTCCGGGCGGCAGATTTTGTCCGCACGGTGCAGACAAGCGACTACCGGGAAGTTCTTCGTCTTCACACACGCGATGCGATCGCAAAACAAATTCGTCAGCACGAATTCGCCCCCAAAGTTAAGCTCCCCCGTGTCAGTAGTGCCCGAAAATCAGAGTTGATCGAGTTTTCACTAGCCGAGCTACCCTTTGAGACGATCTGCACTTCCGGAACGATCGACCCTTTTTTTGCTCAAGGAAAAATCGAGGAGCTCGGCTACTTTCTTTTCCTCTATTTCGGACGGCTTCAGTCAAGTTTAAACGAGTTTACCTTGAGAGACCTCGGCGTCATGAAGACCCACGGATTCAAGCAGGAATTCAAACCCCGCTTCAACTCCCGTGAAATCGCTTTTTCCGCTTACCACTACCATAAACTGCTCGAAGAGCTTTGCGAGACGACCACAAACCGGATTGAACAATTCATCGTAGATGCCCCTCAATGGCCAACTAACGACGATCTGGAAATCGCAACTCTTCGCGGGCGCGTTCTCAACAAGCTTGGATCTTGGCTCGAGCGGCACAACGACCCTCGCGCCCTTGCCATCCACCAACTTTCCGACCAATTCCCCTCCACTGAACGAACAGTGCGTCTCTTAATGAAAGAGGGGCGAAGCAGAGAAGCTTCTGCCTTTCTTTCCCGGCTAATCGAAAATCCCTCTTGCGACCAGGAGCTGCTTTTTGCTGAAGACTTTTATGAACGGAAATTCAACAAAAAGAAGGTCGGGCGCCTGACATCACTACTCCGCGAATCCCCCGTTGTTTTACTTGACGAATCCCAACGAAATTATCCCGAAGGCGCTGTCATTCGTATGCTGGCAGACCAAGGGATCGAAGCGTGGCATACCGAGAATGTGATCTGGTCGCAGCTATTTGGACTCACTTTCTGGGATCTCCTCTTTACTGATGAAAATGTCGTGATCCACAATCCGTTTGATCGAATATCGAAAGATCTCGGAACAGGTCAGTTTTACCAAAATCACAAAAACGCGATCGAATCGAAGCTTGCAGAATTCGCCATCCCGAACTCCGTGGTCGAGAGGCTACGTGAAACATTTGCCTCACATCACGGTTCGCCCAACCATTTGGTCTCTTGGTCGGACGACCTTTTTGCGCTGACAACGCGCCTTGTCCAACTCGCCCCTGATGGTGCCCTCTCAAACGTCCTCAGAGACCTCACTCAGCAATGGCAGGCGCGACGAAACGGATTTCCTGACCTCATGATTATCGAAAAGAACCAAGTGCGCTTTTCTGAAATTAAAGCTGAAGGTGATTCGCTCCGACGCAATCAACTGGCTCAACTGGAACGCCTCAAACGAGCTGCTTTCCCTGTTGGAGTTATGCGGGTCGAATGGATCGTCGATCCGGAGCAAGACTACGTGGTCGTCGATGTGGAAACCACCGGGGGTAATGCACAATGGAACCGTGTTACCGAGATTGGAGCCGTCCGAGTTCGTAATGGGAAAATGATTGAAGAATGGTCTTCCCTGATTAATCCCCAACGCCGCATCCCAGGTAACATCGTTTCCCTGACAGGTATTACCGATAACATGGTCGCAAAGGCTCCCGTCTTCGCTGATATTGCCGGCGAGTTCCGCGCGTTTCTTGACGGTGCTGTTTTTGTCGCGCACAGGGCAAAGTTCGACTATGGCTTCATCAAGACTGAATATGAGCGGATCGATCAGGATTTTCGGTGCCCCACCCTCTGCACCGTGGTTGAATCGCGGCGTCACTTTCCTGGGCTACCCTCCTACTCTCTCGCTAACCTCAGCGCGCATTTTAAGATTGATTTAAAAAGTCATCACCGAGCGCTTTGTGACGCCAAAGCGACTGCCGAGATTTTGCTCCATATTAATGAGAAGCGAATGACACAGCAAAAAAAGTAGGGCAGACCACTTGCACAAAAGGCGTGCAATTCCCCACTCATCAAGCGACAGTCAGAAGCAGGTGTACCCATTACACCGTTTCTAACCCCGTGACCTTTTCGAGTGGACCCCGTTGAATCATCAGAATCACCCAAGCCTCCTATGGCTTCGGCTCACGATCTGTGTTTCCGCTACCAGAAACCACTCGTTCTCGAAAACGTGAATTTCCAGATTCACGACGGAGAATCGCTCTGTGTTATCGGGCCCAACGGTGGAGGCAAGTCAACTCTCCTAAAATTGATGCTTGGACTGCTCGAACCAACCCAAGGAGAACTGAACATCCTTGGCAAAGCGCCTCTAAAAGCACGTCCTGAAGTCGGCTATGTCCCTCAAGCGATGCGTTTTGATCCACTCTACCCCATCAGCGCTCTTGATATCGTTCTTATGGGCCGTCTCGATCAACTCAAAGTGGGTCACTACTCAAGAGCGTGTCGGGAAGTGGCGATGACCGCTCTCGAGGAAGTTTCTCTCGCCGACCTCGCTAAAAGGCCTTTTTCCGATCTTTCGGGAGGACAGCGGCAGCGCGTTCTAATCGCCCGTGCCCTTGCCTGCGCACCCAAGCTTCTCTTACTAGATGAACCCACTGCTAACATTGATCTCTCAATTGAGGAGAAGCTGCTAGATACCCTGGCTCAGCTAAAAGAAAAAATCGCTATTCTTCTGGTTACCCACGATCTGGATCTCATTGCAGCCGTGGGTGATTCAGTGCTCTGCGTCAATCGCCGAGTTCATCGCCATACCCTTCCCCTATCTGGCGAGGTGATAAAGGAGATTTACAGCGGGGCTCAACGCATCGAACACGATCGTCAAACCCGTCACAGCCAAGGAGACCACTCCGCCTGTCAGCATGACTGAATTCATCGAGGCCGTTCAGACTATTCCCCTGATACGATACTCCCTTCTCGCGGGTATCGTCTCCGCTTTCACTTTTGGCACGGTTGGATCCTTCGTTGTGACACGCCGCATCAGCTACATCGCAGCAGCAATCGCACACAGTATGCTGGGAGGTATTGGGGCCGCATTTTACTTCGGGCGCAGTTATGATATTGCCTGGCTCACTCCCATGCTTGGGGGACTTATTGCCGCTCTACTCTCTGCCGCAATCATTGGTTGGGTGAGCCTCAAAGCGAGTGAACGGGAAGATACCATCATCAGTGCAATCTGGGCCTTCGGAATGGCAGCAGGCATCCTTTTTATTCACTACACTCCCGGCCAAAAACCCAATCTAGAGAGTTATATTTTCGGAAATATCCTCGTGACCTCAGGCAGCGACGTGACGGCCACATTTGCCCTTGGATTGCTCGTGCTGATCCTCGTCGCTCTATTTTATCACAAGCTTGTTGCGGTCTGCTTTGATGAAGAATTTGCGCGGTTACGAGGGATCAATTCCGGCGCCTATTTTCTACTCATTCTCGCGCTCACTGCAATCAGCATGGTCCTGATGGTTCGAGTCGCAGGCATCATCCTTTCTCTCGCCTTACTCATCCTGCCTGCCGCAACTGCGTCACGTTTTTCGCGACAACTCTGGGTCATTATACTGGTCTCAATCACCCTGACACTCATTTACAACACCTGCGGTCTCGCCATGAGCTTCCAGCTGAACGTTCCCACGGGACCCTTCATTGTTCTATGCGCCGCGGCAGTCTACGGCATCTCTTTTCTCATCAAGCGCAAACGGGCCTGACTAAAATCGCTCTGGAGCTAACCTCACGTCGGCAGCCTGGCCTGCGACCAAGTCGCGTATCAGCCTCCCCGTCACCGGCCCAAGGCTGAGCCCAAGCATAGCGTGCCCCGTTGCGACTGTCACATTACGGTAGCGCTCAACAGCCCCCACATACGGCAGGCCGTCCGGAGAACAGGGGCGCAATCCCGACCACGCTTTCAGCCCTTCGAAGTCATCAAAGGCATAGGCAGGAAAAACCTGGCAAAAAGAATCAATGATCCCACTAAGTCGAACCTGATCGACAGAGAGATCATCACCACAAATCTCCATCGTTCCGGCAACCCTCAAACGCCTCCCAGTAGGAGTGACGGCAACCCGACCTTCTTTCAGCAGGTAACAGAGTTGCGGCAGCTCGTGAGGCTTCGTCAGTGTGAACGAGTAGCCCTTCCCACCCTGCACCGGCAGATTAAGTCCCAATCGACTGGCGAGACAGGGGCTCCAAGCCCCTCCCGCGAGAGTCACCCCACTCACTTCGATTTCATTGCCGACCGAATCGGTAACATGGGTAACTGTTTGTCCTCCAAATCGAAAATTCACCACTTCTCCACCACGAAATATACCTCCGTGATGTTCGATTCCTTTTCTTAAAGCGGCGAGAAATTGTTCAGAATCAAGATGACAGTCCTGTTCATACCAAACCCCACCCTTTGCCTTCATTTTGACACCGGGCTCCAACTCGGCGAGGCGCTTCGGCTCGCAGACCTCAGCTTTAATCCCAATTTCGTTGGCCATTCTCGCCACCTCAGATTCCTCACCCAATCCCTCCTCAGTTTGACACAGCATTAACAGCCCCTTCTTCACCATGGGAAAATCGAGCGTTATAGAGAGTTCTTCGAAGAGCGCCCGACTCTCCAGGCTAAGATCCCGCAACAGTTCGCGGCTATTGGCCACATGTCTTCGGTTGGAGTGCCTGAGAAACTGCCAACACCAAGCCCAGAGTTTAGCATCCAAGCGTGGCCTCAGGTAAAACGGGCTGCGCGGATTTAGCATCCACTTGAGCCCTTGGGAAACTACACCAGGTGCGGCAAGAGGAGTAAAGTGGCTTGGCACTACCATACCTGAGTTACGGTCGGAGCAGCTCTCATGCCCGGCCTCGTCCCGATCGATGACAACGACCCGATGTCCCGCACGCGAGAGAAAATAGCCGCAACAGAGTCCGATCACTCCGCCACCAACGATAAGATGGGCGCGCTCCTCGCTCATGCTTCAGCACCGGGCCACGAAGACCACCAGTTCCGAAACTGTTGCCACTGTTCCTTGAGAAAAGCGAACTGGCCCGAAGAAAGCTGATCGCTTGCATTGATCTGATGCTGATAGGCCGAATTCCCTTCCAGCACCATCAATGCCTTGTAGTAGAGAACGAGGTCTGGCCCCTCATCGTAGGTTGAAAGGACTTTCAAGGCGTCACTTAGTTGACGCGCCAACACCCCTGACTCAGGATCACCGGCCGCCGCCTGCTCGCATAGCTCCGCGTATCTCAACGTTTCACGAGGTAACGCATTCCCCACCCCTGTGATGGCACCCTTCGCCCCACAATTTACAAAACCGTGATACACCTGCGTATCAACCCCCACCATTAAGATCAAATCAGGGTTTCCCGTGGTAATGTGCTCCGCCGCGTAAGTGAGCGAGTCGGCCCCACCAAACTCTTTAAAACCAACAAGGTTTTCATGTTCTTTCCTCAGTTCAAAAAAGAGGTCAGCCTTTGTTTCATATCCGTAGTAGGGGCTGTTGTAGATGACTGCTGGGAGATCATCGCCTGCGCTCAGAACCGCCGCGAAATGGTTCCTCTGTGCTGAGGGGGAGGTTCCTCGAGACAGCAGCCGCGGGATCACCATCAACCCGTCGGCGCCACATTGCTTGGCATGAGCCGCATGAGCCGCCGCCTCGCGCGTATTTTGCGCGCCGGTTCCAACGACGGTAGGCACGCCAGCATCAACCAGTGCCTGAACTCCGACCTGTCGCTGTTTGTCCGTCAAGAGCGGCCAATCCCCCATCGATCCACAATAAACCACCGCCCGCATCCCGGCCTCGATCAGACCTCGACCGGTCTCCACGAGCGCTTTGTGATCGGGAATGCCTTCTGCTGAGCAGGGGGTCATCAGTGCCGGAATGATCCCTTGAAATACGCTGTTCTGCATTGCTAAAGAGAGTTTGAGTATTGTCCGAATAATGATGTTGTAACCAAAATTCAACTAAAAGAAATACCAAATGCGAACGGCGTCTGCGGATCAATGATCAGATTGGCTTCTGCGATAACAAAGGCAGAACCGGTAACGGTGGGGTATACCCCGCCTTCTTCGGCTTCTTTGACCGAGCCGGTGAAAACCGTATCGAGGATACCCGCCTGCCGCCATTGCTCACCCTGCTTAAGCTTACCACTTGCATGGAGACACGCCAGTTTCGCACTAGTGCCAGTGCCACAAGGAGATCGATCAAAAGCTCCCCCGGGGCAGAGGACAAAGTTCTTCCCGTCAGCCTTGTCATCTGCGGGAGGACCAAACAATTCAATATGATCAATCACTCCTCCGTCTTTTCCTGTGATTCCGGAGGCTTCCAGCTGGCGACGCACAGCCATTGAAAATCGGGTTAATTCATCGATGCCTGCAGCACTTGCCCGCAGCTTCACAGGAGAGTCAGCTAGGAAAAACCAGTTTCCTCCCCACGCGATATCTCCCTCAACCTTTCCCCAGTCGGGGACTTCGACCTCAACCCCTGATCGGTAGCGGTAACTCCTCACATTATCCACCGCTACCGAGCCATCGTCTCTAACCTCAATTGTCACCACACCGGTGGGCGTATCGATGCGATGACTGCCTTCACCGATCCTGCCCAAATGCTTCAAAGTCACTGCTAATCCCATGGTGCCGTGAAGGCAGCCGTTTAAGACTCCGACGTTATTAAAGAAAATCACCCCGGCAACACAATCCTCTTCACTGGGTTCGCACAGTATTGCTCCCACCACGGCATCGTGACCGCGCGGTTCGCACACAACCGCCGAGCGCATCCAGTCCAAATCCTTGCTGAAGTTGAGTCGTTTTTCTGCCATCGAATTTCCTCGTGGCTCAGCTACGCC
>PBSY01000030.1 GCA_002726915.1 Verrucomicrobiales bacterium
TCGCAGATGAATGCGGTGGAACCGAAAAGTAAAGCGAAGGATAAGCGAAAAGGCGGACTGACTATGGAGGGCAGGAGTTTGACGGGCGGATTGTATCGACCTGTCCAATATCGAGCACAAACATCGATTGTGACTTGGGTTGGACAGGGCAAGCTTTGCTCTTTCCTAGCGGGTTGATTGTTTTCGCGTCGGGTCAGAGCGATGAAGAACCTTGGTTTTATCCTTAGCAAGGAGCTGATAGCGAATCCCTGCCCAAGTGATTCTATTCTGAGCCCACGTGCTGACGAGCAGGAACTGGTGCATCAGCATCCAAACGGGAGTGAGCATATGTTCGAGCCAGCAGGTCGGAAACAATTTTTGACGAATTTCTTTTTCAGGGAAGAGCGAAAGGTAGACCTGTTGGCGAGCGAGCCCCCGAATCTGGTCGATTACGCAGGCAGCAGCAATCGGTATCCAAGCGTAAAAATAGCCATAGGCTAGCGCGGCAACGAGGCTTAGGGCTCCGAGGGCGTAAAATCCAAGAACGAAGTTAACGCCCGCGTAGAGAATCGGGCTGAAAAATTTAACCTGAGTGTATTGACGCTTCGCGAACTCGAAGAAACTCCGCCAGGTAAAATCGATAGGAGTGGGAAGAATCAGAGAGCGAATAAAAGCAATGCGGTTTCCGGCTTTACGAGCTGCTTTTGAAATTCTGAGGTCATCGTTGAGTGAACCTGAAAGAAGCTTTGGGATGTTGAGATCTTCGAATAATTCCCGGCTCATTGCCATTGATCCACCCCATAAGACGGTGAGTAACTCGGTGCCGCCTTGGGTTGCAATTGAACCATTGATGACACTGGCAAATAGATTGGGTAGAGTAGGCCGCTTCGGGACAAGCCAGCGATAAGTGGTGGCGAGTTGATGGGTTCTGAGATTTAGGGGTGCAAGTAGTTGGATAAGCCAATTTGACTTAAAAACGATATCGGCGTCGGCAAAAGCGATGAGTTTGTCTTCTGGTTTAAGTAATCGGAAGGCTGCAATTTGGTTGTGAACTTTCTGACCTTCATTTTGGGCTGGACCGGCAGAAATAAGGGTGATGCTCTTTAGCCCGCTGCAGTGCTCAGGGTGTGTCAAAGTGGGGTTCGATACGGAAAGTCCAAGGTTTTCTTGGAGCCACTCAGCAACCGGATCGTCCCATGATTCAAAGCACACGATGACGCGATAATTGAGATAGTCTTGGGCTAGAAGGGTATCGAAAAAGCGTGGAGTGGCCTGAATGTCGAATCCCTTCACTGGAACGATCACAGCTGCGGCTTGCTGGTTGCGATCGCGGTCTCTCCATTTTCGATCCTGCCAGCGGCGGGCGGCTCCAAAGCTGCTGACTCGCAGGGCCGCGAGTAGTAGCAGAACGAGCCATACGGCCCAAAAGATTAAGAAATAGGGTTCAATCATTTCTCCCGTGCAAATTGTGGCGGCGTGACTAGACTGCAAACGTAATTGTCATTGACCTTCTATGAAAGTTGTTCAGACCCAAAAACTCAAGAAGACTTATCATTTTGGAGACACCGAAGTCACCGCTTTGAAAGAGGTCTGCCTCGAGATTGAGGAAAAGGAGTTTATCGCCGTCTGGGGCCCTTCTGGTTCAGGTAAATCAACGCTCTGTAATCTGATAGGATTGCTCGATACTCCTACTTCTGGTGAAGTTCTGATTCAGGGAGCTTCAGTTACAGATCTAACTGATGCGGAGCGTAGCGATCTGAGAAACTCTTCGATAGGGTTCGTTTTTCAGAATTTTAATCTCATCCCTGTCTTGACGGCTTTGGAGAATGTCATGCTACCGCTTCAGGTCACCGGCGTCTCAGTAGCGGAAGCTCGCGAGCGAGCTGAGAGTCTGTTGCAAGAGGTAGATCTTAGTGACCGTATGGGGCACCGTCCGGTTAAGATGAGTGGGGGGCAGCAGCAGCGGGTCGCGATTGCAAGGGCCTTAGTGACTAATCCACTTCTTGTTCTTGCTGACGAGCCAACTGCTAATCTCGATACCAAGAACGCTAATTTGATCATCGATTTGATGCGACGGATAAACCGGGACTGTGGAGCTGCTTTCCTTTTTTCGACCCATGACGACAGGCTTCTTGACCGAGTGGATCGGCGGGTCCACCTCCAAGATGGAGTCGTGATCGAAGACGACCGCAGTGGTTCGGGCAGCTCTGTAGCATTGGTTTGAGAGGAACAGTTGAACCATATTTTGTATAAAAATTGCTCGATTGCTGCAATGCTCTCCTGTTTGATGGTTAGCATACAATCTGTTAGGTAATCCCGACATTGATGAGTGAATCGACTAGTGAGATCAAACCGCTGAAGCACGCTGCCGACCTTGATCTGGTAAACCGGGCCGTTAACGGGGACGAGGAGGCGGTTGCCTCGTTCCAGAAAGAATATCAACCGATGCTGGAACGGGTCATGATGTCCCGAGGCCTCGATAAAGTTCAGGCTCAAGATCTCGTAGCGGATGTTATCGCAGAGTGTTTTGGCGCGGGAAAAAAAGGGGAAACACGCCCCCTCTTAGAGAAGTTTGAGGGAAGAGCGTCTTTGTCGACTTGGATGATTCGTATTACTTGGAATCGCTGGTTGGACTTGAAACGACGCGATAAGTTTCGTGGTGATTTGCCGATTTACGAAGAAGATGAGAAAAAGGGTGTTGATCAATTTGATCGACTGGAAGGTGATTCTCTTGAGGAAGATCTGCTCGATCAAGACCTTTCGGAATTGATGGGGCGGGCCATCAAGTCAGCCTTTGATTCACTGGATCCCAGTTCCCTCTTGATGTTGAAGCTATCCTATCTTTACGGAATTAGCCAAACAGTGATCGCCCGAATGTGGCAATGTGATCAGACGAGAGTAAGCCGTTCATTGACCTCATCGAGGGAACAGATTGCTTTACAGACAATGCAGTTTATTCGAGAGGCAGATGCTGATCTTGAGCTAGAGTGGGAAGATTTCCAAAAGCTCTGTGCAGCGGGGTTGGATTTGTAATAAGTAATCCTCCAACGCTATTTAGAAAAAAATCCGTGCTAAATACAAACTGCATCTTGCTCCTCGGCCACGGCATCTCGAAGCTACTACAACTGCGGCGAAGATGTAACTGATCGCAGCGAATGAGGAGATTACCGCTGGTTTTTCAGGACAATTGACGAAATGTAATTGGAGGGAAAAGCTATAAAAACCTGAACGAGACCACCTCGGGTTGGATGTGGATTTAGTCGCCTGAAAAGAAGAAATTAGACAACAACCCACTAGAATTTAGTGAAGATAGCTGAGAAAGAAGTAAGCTGGAAGCGTGAGTGTTCGTTCACAGACTGAATCATCGAGTGTCGTTGAGATTTCTGTTCCTGGTGAGTCTGCCGGAGAACGCCTCGATCGTTTTCTTCCAGAGGCGTTGAAGGGTCGGGGGGTGGCTACGTCCCGGGCGCTAGTTCAGTCCTGGATCAAGAATGCTGCAGTTTTGGTCGATGGTAAACAAGTTAAGCCGAGGCATGCATTGGTCGAAGGCGAACTAATACAGACAACGATCTCTCAAGTGAGCCGCAGCGAGATTGAGGGCGAGGCAATAGATATCGAGATTATCTTTGAAGATGAAGACATCGTGGTGGTGAATAAGGCGCATGGCCTTGTCGTTCATCCCGCATCCGGAAATCTTGACGGGACCCTCGTGAACGCACTGATGCATCACTGTAAAGGGCAGTTGTGCAGAATGGCGGGCGATGATCGCCCTGGCATTGTGCATCGCCTTGATAAGGATACGTCAGGCTGTCTTGTGGCGGCAAAAAACGAGAGTGCTTACCATTCGCTCGTCGCGCAGTTTTCAGGTAGAGAAACAGATAAGATTTACCGAGCAGTTGTTAGTGGGGTGCCTGCGAGTGAGGGCGGAACATTCATCACTCAAATCGGAAGGCATCCTGTGAATCGTAAGAAGATGGCAGTGCTGAAGCCACCAGCGGGAAAAGAGGCTATTACTGATTTTCGGGTCTTACGCTCGGATTCGACGGCTAAGTGGGCTTCGGTTGAATGTATAATTCATACAGGCAGGACACATCAAATTCGTGTTCACCTCAAAGAGTGCCTTCACTGCCCAATCCTAGGGGACCCCGTATACGGACAGCCAAGGCGACAGAAAGTCCAAGTTAATCGAATGATGCTGCATGCGTCCCAGTTATCGCTTACCCATCCCGGGACAAGCGATAGAATGACATTTAGTGCCCCTCTTCCTGATGAATTTTTAGCTTTCGAATGAGCCATTCAGCTCGTGGTATGCATGTTTAAATCACTAGGGGTAGCCACACGAAAAGTAGCCAAATTGGTGCATTTAAGCAAACGTAGATAGTATCGACGTTGCTGATTTGGTTGAGGCAAAAAAGACCTCGAGTACAATCTCCAAGGAGGGCTAGAACGTAGGCGAAGAGACTGAGATTTTTCTTAATCTCACCTCAGCAGTGCGGTTCACTGATGTAGAGGCGAACGAGCTAGGTTTATTTTGAAGTCGAGAGCAATACCTAGTATTTTACTGTCTCGAATTAGAAGTGAAATGCACAACTATGGTAAAGCCCGATGTCGATGTTAGGCGATATGAAATTGTGGCTGGGAAAAGTCGCAGACGATTTTCCGAAGTTATATTGAGTTGACTGCCAACTGCGCATGGCAGCGCAAGAATAAAGCGAAGATGCTTTAGGACTGAGGAACTAGAATGACTGCGTGGGAAATGACTGGCTACGAAATTTTAGATTTGATAGTATTTCCAAATTTTAGAAGGGTGCAGTAGTTTAAGACATTGGTTGGCCGACTGTATGGATTTTAGGGCGGTGTCCCTTTCGGTAAATTATGAATTCGGAAATAAAGGAATCGTCGGGTTTAAGAACCCTTCTCTATGTTATTTTTGTGACGACTCTACCATTGTTTTTGACACAGTGCAGGACAGTGGGCGGATCCTATCAGGATATTGAGTATGATCCGAACACGTTAAAAACTCCAGATGGACATGGGATGGTCAGGAAGGACTATCCCTTCGATGATGCGGGGGGATACCGGAAGGATTGGGTGAGGAGTAAAGACAAGAGCAGAGCACGCTCTTCTTACGTGCTTCCGGATCCTGAGCCAGCAGACGCCTTGGCAGCTTCACAAACGTCTGTGGCTCCTCGTTCGCACGTGTCGGTGCCACCGCCGGTCGCAATTCAGCCTGCCGCCCCAGTCGCTCCACCCTACCCCAGAGAGGGAGTCAGAACTGCAGCAGCAGATGCGCCGCCAACAACTGCGATGAGTACCTCGACCTACCACAAGGTTCAGTCTGGCGATACGCTCTACTCGATCGCACGGCGCTACAACACGTCCGTCAACCAACTGAAACAGGTGAACGGCCTTACCGGCGACGTAATTCGTGTGGGGCAGAGTTTGCGATTGCCTTAACCTTACCCTTTAAACATAATAACAGATTGTGATGTTGTCAGGAGGGGCGTCTTCTTTTGCTTCGCGGAAGCTGACGTTTTTCTGCAAAGAATTGAGATTCACTTTGGTATCAGTCCCTCCAGTGATAATCGATAAGCGATTGGTAGTGCAGAGACGGTGTCGGCCTAGGACGAGGGGTAAATTAGGCGGTGAGCATCCGACGCTTCGTTAAAGTCGCTGCAAGAGTATCGAATATTCAATCCTCTTTCTATTTGTTGGTGCGAGTCTCGGCGGCTTTCCTCGCAGCTAGTTTTTTCTGCAGGTCGGGCCAGAAGTCTTCTCCCGCGATGTAGCCAACACAATTCCCAGTACCACAATAGCAGGGGTGTTCTTCGTAGTTTTCCAAGTCGAAACCATAGTTAAAGAACAGCTCTTCTCCTTTCTGTATCTTTCGAAGAGCGGCGATCCAAATTTGATCCTCTTGTATGAAGGCTTCGCAATTAGGTTCGCAGCTATGGTTGATCAGCCGAGCCGAATTTCTGGGAACGTTTCCGTCGATGTCCCATTCGTCATTCAGTGTGAAAATGTAGACGGCTGCGTCTCCGGTGTCCTTGGCGTGGTCGATTTGAGCCCAACCCCGCTCGTTAGCCTCATCTTTACTGATACGATCTCCCTTATATTCGATGATATTGGTCTGCGCCGGGATTTTTCGGGTAGCGAATAGACCCCGACCATGGATCCCGGAGCTTCTCACTGAACACCACTTGGAATCGCAGCGTTCACCTGGGAGAAGGGCGTCTTTCTTATTGCGGCTCATTTTCGGATGTCACCTGCGGGCCAGTCGAAAGAGATTTCAGCGTAGTTGGAATTGAGGCCTGGCCAGCCCGCGGGATGATAGATGACTCCTTCCAATGTTTCGGGACTGTCAGGCGCGAAGTCGGAGCGGGCGAGAGACAAGGAAATTTGAGAACCATTTAGATTTGTCAGGGTAGCTTTCTGCAATATGTCGGAATTGACCTGAAGGTCATAACAAAAGAAGTAGATGTTGTCGACGTTCTTGCCTTTTAGATTAGGAACCATAACTTTCAACTCGAAAGTATCACGTGTCACGAGTTCGGCCGAGGTTGTCCAGTTATCCGGGGATTTTGGAGGAACAGTATCGAGCGTTTTTTGAAAGAGAAGTCTGCGCTCTTCGATTCGGTGAGCTGGTGTTCCAGATGAATTGACCGGCAGGATAAGTTCCAAATCGGCGAAACCAGGGTGACAAGTAATGCCGCAGCACATCCACGTTGCTTTCGCACTTAGCCTTACCAATTCGGATTCAATTTTTTCAGGCGTGTCAATTTCGACGAGAAGGCATATCTCTCCATTGTAGCCGTGCGCATTGATTCCGACCATATCGACTCGCTCAGGAGCAGGCCAGATGATGTCTCCCGCGCTAAATCCAATCGGCAGTTGCCATTTAAGGTCGGTAGCCACTCCTACGATTCCGGGACCTTTCCAATACGTGTGGTAGCCCTCTTTCGGCTTTAGAAGAAGCCCCACTAGGAATGGGTCTCCCGGATTAATTGCTGTCACATCAGTGATCAGTTGCACTGTCAGCTGGTCGCTCTCAAAGAGTCCAGATTCGCTCGAGGCAACGGTTCCGAGGTTCAGTAAGAAGGCAAATCCTGCAGCCAGTGTCTGTGGGGTCCTAAGCACAATAATGTACTCTGTGCAAACAGCGCACGGCTCTCAACCTGTTTTTTCGACTCTTTTTAGATATCAGCCGCCAACACCAGCCTGCTTGAGTCCTTTCGCCTCTTTGGCTTTGGAGAAAGTGACACCGACTGTTTTAGAAACACCAAACTCTTCCATGGAAACACCATACATCACATCAGCTCGTGACATGGTTCGTTTCGAGTGGGTGACGATGACGAACTGGCTTCCTCCAATAAATCGGTCGAGGACTCTTATGAAGCGCGAGATGTTGGCTTCATCCAGCGGTGCATCCAACTCGTCCAAGACGCAAAATGGAGAGGGTTTGACCATGTAGATGCCGAAGAGAAGGGCGACAGCTGTCATGGAGCGTTCGCCACCAGAGAGCAGGCTGATCGACTGAAGTTTCTTACCGGGTGGCTTCGCTATGATATCGATTCCAGATTCCAGAGGGTCGCCATCGTCCATGAGAAGGAGATCAGCTTTGGACTTGTCTCCAAAAAGCTCTTTGAACATATCTCGGAAATTTTTTCGAATGGCTTCAAATGTTTCAGAAAACATCTTTCGTGTGTCCCGGTTGATCCGCGCAATCATCCTCAGCAGTTCCTCTTTGGAATTTTCGAGGTCCTCAAGCTGTTGGACGTTGAACTTGTAGTGCTCCTCGAGTTCATCGAATTCTTCAATTGCATCGATATTGACTGGGCCCATGGAATCGAGCTTGGTTCGCAGCTGAGTCACCATTTCTTCCACAAGATCCCAGTTTGGCTCTCCTGGATCCTCTATCTGCAGATCGGCTTCTTCTTCGGCCACGTTACTTCCCTCTAAAAATGTTTCCGCGGTATCATGGGCATTCCCTTCGGTGGTCTCTAACGTAGTGAGGTTGAGACCTCGCGAGTTTTTGACCCGTTCGTCAATAACGTTTAGAAGTGCATGACTATCAGGCTCAAAAAGCTCGAGTTCGGTCCTGTAACGGTCGCGGCAGTTTCTCTCAATATTTTCAAGATTGATATCGATCTGGGCGGTTTTTACTTCCTCGTTACCCCGTTGCTCAGCGACTTGTTGAACGTCTCGGCGCTTTTGAGTGAGTTCTTTTTCTCCCTCTTCGATACGGGCGGCGTAGCTGTTCTTTTCAACTAAGATTTTCACTTGTTCTTCCTTCGAAGATTCAGTGTCGGTCTGCCAGGTTTCGATTTTCCCCCGAAGATCCTCCGTCTCAAGATTGGATTGTTCGATGCGGTTTCGGAAGGAGGATGTCTCCTCGTTGCGGCGCTCGATTAACTCATTCAGCTCGTTTAGCCTCGCGGTCATTGGAGCACGTTGTTCTTCAAGGTTCTGACGGGTGCCCTGTTCCACCGCTAGCGAAGTTCTTGCGCCCGTGACCTGTTCGGTGAGCTCTTCTTCACGAATACGTGCTTCCTCGAGAAGTTTTGAAGCCTGTTCTGCCTCCTTGGCTAATCGATCGATGCGGCCGTTCGCTTCTTCGCATTCATCAATGTTTCCATTGAGTTTTATGCCGATTTTATTTCGGCGCTCGTCGACTTCTTTCCGTTCCCAGTCAAGGCTTTCAATTTTATTGTGCAGTTGGTTAAGATCACGCTCGATTAAGGCCAGCTTACCTTCGAGAGTGGAGGTCGCGATCCGGCGCTGCTGAAGGCGTTCACGAGCCTGAGAGAGGAGATCTTCAAATTTGTCAACTCGTTCTATAAGGTCGTCTCGACGATCTTGGCGCGTTTCAATTTCGGTGGCAAGTGATTGTTCCACACGCCTGAGCTCCCTGATTTCGGTCTGCATTTTTAGGACTGAGACGGACTCGTCGCCTGTTTGACCACCATGGATAATTCCCTCCATTGTGATAAACTCACCATCAAGGGTGGCGATGGCCGTATCAGAGTGCTCTTCCCGGAGTTGAAGCGCAGTGTTGAGATCCTGTGCGATGAGCACGTTCGATAGGAGTTGAGCAATTAGTGGCCTAACGTCCGTGGACGCAGAAACCTTATCCAATGCCCAGCCGATAGCCCCTAGGGGTGACTGACCCTGTTTGGGCAGGGAACCTTTCTTCAGGTGACCTTCTGCGATAAGAGAGGCTTGTCCGAGCCTTCCTTTACGGAGCTTGGAGACAACTTTCTCTGCCACTTCGACATCGGAAACGACGACCGCCTGCAGGCGTCGCCCGAGAGCGGCCTCAATCGCTTCAGCATACTCCGTATCGACTTGGATATGATTGGAGAGAGGGCTGCTAACTCTGGAATTGAAATAGCTGGGATCGTCAAGCCCTTTGAGAACCTCTTGTGTTCCTTTCTCAAACCCTTCCCCACGAGCAATCAGCTGTTCTAGCACCTCAAGGCGTGACTTCTTTTCGGCATGAAGTTTGTGCAAGCTTCCAAGGTCGTTCTGCATGTCACTGGCAGCCCGCTTAGCTTGATGATACTTCTGCTCCATCGCCGCGAGGTTTTCCTCATAGTCTTCAATTGAAGACTGGTGTTCGCTGATGCGCTGTTTGAGCTGACTGGAGTCTTCGTTGCGAGAACCTTGATTTTCGTGGAGTCGCGAAATTTCGTCAGTTAGTTGCTTTGATCGGAGCTGGTCAGATTCGATCTGGCGCTGATTTGTTTCAATTCCAGCCCCCAAACTAGCAATTTTACTTTTCAACTGACTACGCTCCTCTTCGAGATCCCGAAGTTTTTGATTCAGTTCCTCACGCGCATTCCGCGCGTCCTGCATGGCCGCTTCTTGTTCTTCTACCTTGCGCTGTTCTGATTCAATACGTTCTTCGATGGTGCGGAGCTGGCGGTTGGCTCCTTCAATATCTGTTTCCTGCTTTTCGCTTTTTTCGGAAGCCTCTTTGACGTCGCGTTCATTTTTTTCTATGAGAACGCTTAGTTCATGAGTTCGCTCCCCATTGAATTCAATGCGATTGGTGGCGTTGGAGATTTCATTTTCTAGGCCGGCCAACACGCCCTGAAGCTCGCTGAGCCTTGACTCGATTTCCTGATATTCAACTCTTGCTGCTGCCATCTTAGCCTGACGCTTTTCGATAGCGTCTTCTAACTCGTCCTGCTGCAAGCGTAGATTCCTGACCGATGTGTTTAGCTCTGATTTTTCCGCCCTGATTTCGCGCCACTGCTTATGGCTGAAATGCAGTTCGAGGGTTTTGACGTCGTGGAAGAATGTCTGGAAACGTTTGGCCTTGGATGCCTGTCGGGAGAGTGACCGAATTTGGCGCTCATTTTCGGCAATGACATCACGAATACGGACGAGATTCGCCTCGGTATAATCGAGCTTACGAAGTGCTTCTTTCTTCTGAGTTTTATATTTGGTAATGCCGGCTGCTTCTTCGAAAACGGCTCTCCGATCCTCTGGCTTGGAACTTAGGAGCATATCGATTTTGCCTTGCTCCATGATAGAATAACTCGAGCGCCCAATACCCGTATCCATCAACAGTCCGTGGATATCTTTTAATCGACACGGTTGCTTATTGATGAGGTACTCGCCTTTGCCGTCCCGAAAGACGCGGCGACCGAGAGAAACTTCATCATACTCTGTATCTAGAACGCCTGAACAGCCCGACAGGGTCAAGGTGACTTCCGCCATGCCCAAGGGAGTTCTTCGGTCTGTACCGTTAAAAATGACGTCCGCCATTTCGCCTCCGCGCAATGCTTTTGCGGATGTTTCGCCGAGCACCCAACGCATTGCATCAACAATATTCGATTTGCCGCATCCGTTGGGTCCCACAATACCGGTGACACCTTCGTGGAATTCTAATTTGGTTTTGTCTGCAAAGGATTTGAATCCGTGAATCTCAAGGGACTTCAGGCGCATGTAGGGCAGGGTGTTTTGAAGGATAGTGCTGCAATTATCAAACCTAAGAAGTTAATTCTCAAGAATGATAAATCGATCTTTATAATGAAGGGCTGCAACGGGGTGTCGAGTGAAAAATCAAGCATGGCTGAATTTTTCTGCTATTTATCAAAATTCCGCGAAAGTTTTGAGTCCGAAAGCGACTTAAGCATCCAAATCACAAAGGATTTTTAAAATTAAGTCGCAAAAATAGCAGGATTTCTCACATTTTGGTTGCTTCGTCCAGTTTGGGTGGTAAGCTAGGATTTGGAGATGGATTAACGCCATCCCTGTAGGCTTTGTGAGGATATTTTGATCCTAGCCATCAAACTCACTGAAGCTGCGAAAATTTGTGCGGAACGGGGCGGCCCGGTGCATCGGATGAGAGTCTGGGTATCGGGCCGTTTTGCGTTGCAAAATCTGCCTTGAACGCGCTTTTTTACCGCGGGGAGTCGCTACGGTTTTCTGAAAAAGTAAATGCGGCACTGGCTTAATAGTAATACCGCTTTATTACCCCTAGATACATAACATCGCCATTGGGGATACTTTCCCTCTCGATGGTAGATTCAGTGTTCAAAGCCCTCAATATAAAAACAAAATTAACCATAAATAGAATAAGTCAGTTTATTTAGTCCGTCTTGCAGACTTATCTTGTTTGGAAAAAAGAAACCTCTATTTTGCATAAGTATGGGGGACTGTGCGTCCTTCTTGGGAGTAAAAAGATTATTTCCTTTGTTATGAAAATGAATGACGAATTCGCAGTGCTAGCCCAATTCCTTGAAACTCTAGGGCCAGAAGTCTCTGGCCACGCTTCTTCGCCTCTCACGGAAGAACAGGCAGTGCTGCTAAGCAAGTTTGCCGAGGGTGGGTTGAGTGACGACGAGCGTGACGCCCTGCTCCCAAAGATACTCGGCAATGAAAAGGCTCTTCATGAGTTAGTGAAGCTCCTCCAGTCTCAGGCCTGAAGACGCGGAAAACCGGATGACAGGAACGTGCGCGAAACTACTTCGAAAGCCTGAGCTTGCCAAGCTGGGTGTTGATCTGGAGGAGCACCTTGAAAACTGGATCAAGTCTAGTTCTGCTGCCGACCTCTTTAGAGTGTTCGATGATGGTTGCATGGCACTGCTGCGTGAAGCATTTCTGAAAATCGGAGGTTGCGAAGGTACTGTTTGGTTAGTCGATGAAGAAGAATTAAATTTGGTCGCCGTCTACAATTCAGGAAACGATGCCAGCACCTTGGTTGGTTTTGAACAACCCGTTGGCAGCGGGATTATTTCGATGGTTTTCGCTCAGCAGCAGCCATACTGCGAAAATGATATTGGGACTAGTCACGGTCACGACGACACGTTGGATAAAAAAATATCGAAACACACAACCGCTATGATTGCGGTTCCGTTCTACTTTGCGCGCGGCATCCGTGGTGTTGTCTCGTGTGTGCAGTTGCAGGAGATAGATACGGTGAACGCCAAGCAGGGGTTCAGTTCAAACGACGTTACAGAGCTGGTCAAGGTGACTAATCTGGCGGAGAGGCTCATCAACGAAACATTGCAATCGCTCGCCCTTGGAATTAACGATGCTGGATAAGGCGTTGGAGTGTTGGCCCGATCTTCAGAAGGCTAGCCAAGCTCTGAAGACGGGAAATGGAGCGGGCGTCAAGGTTGCGATTATTGATTCCGGAGTGGATCTGTCGCACTCAGGCTTGAACGGGTTGAGACTCGTGGACGACATCGCGGTGTCCTGCGATGGGGTAAACATAAAGATCGAAGAAAATACCGGGGACGATCTTTATGGACACGGTACCGCAGTAACGAGTCTGCTCCTCAAAGAAGCGACCGGAGTTCAGGTGGGAAGTTTCAGGGCACTCGATAGTCGGAATCACGCGCGTAATTTCGTGATCGCAGAATGTGTCAACCAGGCTATTGCGAGGGGATACCAAGTAATCAACTGCAGCTTTGGTTGTCGCGGACAGGCGCGCTTTGTCATGGATTACAAGGAGTGGATCGATCAGGCTTACCTGAAGGGGGTGCAGGTGGTAGCGGCTTGCAGTAACGTGGATTCTGGAATTCGTGAGTGGCCCGCCTACTTTCCTAGTGTCTTCAGTGTGAAAGGGATCGACTGTGAAGAAGGCGATTTCTTTTCGAGGACCGGGGAAATGGTCTCCTTCATGGCGAAAGGAGAGCGAGTGACAGTACCCTGGCTTGGGGGGGGGACCAAAGTTGAAACGGGTAGTAGCTATGCTGCGCCGGTGATCGCCGGCAAGCTTGCGAAACTGATATCAGCGTTTCCAAAAATTGAGCCCGGTCTACTCAAGCCCATGCTACAGAAGCTAGCCAAGCAGGCCTGACCTGTTAATAAAACATGAAGTTTCCGGTAGACTAGATTATAAACAGTACTATAATTTTTGTAAGTTTAACAATCCGCACTCAGTGAGCACTGTACTACCCGGTAACCTTGGTGAAGTTCTTCCGCTTCGTTTTCGAGTGCGATCGGAGTTCCGTTTCGAGGTGACTGGTGATCACGTCGTTGCCGAGCGGTTGCCTGATAAGCAACGATTTTCGCTAAGCCTCTGGCAGCTGGAAATGTTGAAGCGTTTTGACGGTATTCGCACCTTTGAGCAGGCTTCGCGCGAAGTATATCGCTTTTTCCCTCGCAAATTTACCACACTGGATTTGTGGAACTTTTATCGGTGGCTTGATCATGAAAATCTCGTCGTCTGCGCGCACGAGTCGATCTTTGAACTCGTCGACGACGATTCAGAGGAAGGTTTGGACGTTTCGCAGGTGGGGACTCGGGGCAAGAAGGATAGCCCTTCGAGTATGAATATTGAGTTTAACGAATGGCAGTTTCAGGCATTAAAGATCTCCGCTGCCGTGATCTTTTGCCTTTGTGTCTTTCGAATCGTCTACGTTGCTGCACCGCTTTTTGAGCCACCGGTTGACCTCAGTTTTTATGGACACGAGGGCACTTTTACAAAAGTCATGCCAGCGAATAAAAAGGCTCGTAGAGAACAGAAGTTACCTGAGACAACCATTGAAAAGTTGGAGTTGGCGGTTCTGGCAAAAGGGCTTCAGGAGGTCCGTCCTGCAGGGCCAGAGCTTGGCCTAAAGCCCAAAGCGCTATCTGTGCCCGATCGTCAGGAGTTGATGTCTAAAATCGACGATTTGCGTCGCCAGCTTGCCGAGTGTCAGGTTCGTCGTAATGAATTTTACATTCAGAACCATGCCGCTGGTTATCACCGCGAGGTCACAAAGATGACCGATTTATTGCGTCAGATCAACGAAATCGAATCCCGGCTCTGATCAAGTGGTTACAGTGAGACTTTCTCTTACCATCGAGATAGGGATGTCACTGCGTTTGCGATAGCGGAAAACGCTGACGTAATCGTAGCCGGCCTTCTCTAGAAGATTGAGTGCCGCGGAAAAATTTTCTCCCACTCTTCCCGGAGTATGAGAATCCGAACCGATAACGATAGGAATATCCCGCTGAGCCATCAAGGAAAGCATCTGAGGTCCAGGATTCATCTCTGGAAAAGCTTTGTTCACTCCTGAAGTATTTATCTCCATCGCCACACCGGTAAAAGCGATTCGATCGAGAGCTTTTTCGACCTGTGGCTGGACTTTGCTGAAATCCCATTCGTCAGGGCTAGCGTTTTTCACGAGATCAGGATGGGCCAGACTGTCAAAAAGCCCGGTTTCCGCCGATTCAGCGAGGTGTTCAAAATACTGGTTTCTGAAACTTTCGGGGTCACCACGCCAAAAAGTGTCGAGGTATTCCGGCAGGTGCCAGTGAACAGACCCCAGAATATAATGAAAGTCCGCGGAATCATGTAACTCACCAAGCCATTCCTCCATACCAGGAAAAAAATCGCTCTCCATGCCGAGGCGAACCTCAAAATCGTCCGGGGCCTGATATTCAGCTTCAGCAACGAGGTTGATGTATTCGTTGAACTGCTCTTGAGCCATCCTGACCCGATGAGAAAACCCGTTTGGCATCGGGCTGTGGCAGGTAAAAATGATGCCCGCGAGTCCTTGCTCGATTCCGCGCTCCATATATTCGACGGGATGCCCCTCAGCGTGTTTGCACAATGGAGTGTGCATGTGGCTGTCGAAAAATATCGGCTTGGTTTGTTCCATTAGGTGGGGTCCAAAACGTGCCTTAACTTTGAGACAACCCAACCGCTTTTTCTAGGATTCTGACTCTGCGCGTAACATTGCTTCGACGTTCTCATGAAGATGCCGCGGATTTACCGTGCCGGTGATGATAGAGGTTGAGGCCGGTTGTTCGAAAATGAATCGGAAGGAGGTTTCGACCGAATCTTCAGTGGATTCTTTATCGAACCAGCCGCTCCCAAGAGCTTTTTTAACAAAAACAGAGGTTCCGGATTCTTCGGCTGCTTCAAGGATTGACTCCTCTGCTGTATGCCACGGATTGTAGGTAACCATGACTGAGTCGAGACCAAGCTCTATCGCTCGTAAGCCACCCTGCACGGTTTTTGTCGATATACCGGTCGAGAGAATTTTGCCCTCATCTTTGAGGGCAAAAAGAGCATCTACCGCTCCGGATTCGTTCAGAATTTGAAGGTCGTTGCCGTCTGAGTGAAGCAGCAGTGACTCAATCCTGTCTGTATTCAGACGCAAGAGGGTTCGATCGACACTCTTCGTGATTCCTTCGGGTGAAAAATCAAAAAATGACCTCCCATCGAGGAATTCTTCACCGGCTTTGGACATGATAACCCAGTGGTCGCGTCGGGAGCCGAGAAGTCGCCCCAGCCGTTCTTCGGAGATTCCGTAAGCAGGTGCCGTATCCAGAAGATTAATGCCTAGTTCCTGCGCGAGATCGAGTAATGTACAAATCTCCTTATCGGAGGGTAGTTCAAAGGGCTTGGGATATTTGACCTGCTGGTTACGGCCAAACTTTACCGTCCCGAGGCCCAGACTGCTGACCATGATATCGGTCGTGTGGATGGGGCGTTGGTTCATGGTAGGTCCCACGGAGGTGTTCCGAATTTGGGTCGGGGGAGAGACAGATCGATTGGATTAACAGTGCTGTCAGCCGAAGTTTGGCTAAGAATCTGTTCAGCGAGATTCGGAGCGAGGGCTAGCTTCGTAGGCCAGGCAATAAAGGTGTTTCCTCTCTTTTCGCAGAAAGCACCCGGTGGTCGATCACCAGTGTTGGTTAGGGGCTCGGCTCGTTGAGCGCGGCAGGTGAACCATTCGGCTTCACTGAGGTCGTACCAGGGCATCAATTTTTTAAAAAGTGACTTTCCGGCTTGAATCTGCTCAGTAGCGCTGCGGGCAACTCCTCGTTGTTCCGCGATCTCCCCTCCGATATACCAGAGCTTTCGACCGGCTCGATCTGTGTGTGTCGTCGACACGAGTGGGGGCTTTGAGCCGTTTCCGACACACACGGAGTAGAAGTCTGGTAGATTGTCATCGCGAATGATGAGCTGATGAAGAGGGCGAATCTGCATCTGCGGTTTACTCCATCGGAGAGCCTCTAGAAGCGGGCCGTTTCCTGCACCGGCAGCCAGAACAAAATGATTTGCGGTCAATCGAGTTATTGAATGGTCGAGATTAGTCAGGACGATTCCTGAAATCTGATTTCCCTCGAATTCTAGCCTCGAATTTTTGTCCCACTCGACCTGCCACGTTTCGTTAGTCACGCCATCTGCCAGTGCACGTATCATTGAAACTGGATCCACAACGGGTTCGTCGATGCGAAATAACTGGCCCTTGTATTCGGGGAAGTTGAATACGGCGGGATAGTCTTCACGCTTAATTATTGAGCAACGCCCTCGGACGGCCTTGCTGCCGAAAAAGCTGACGATTTGGCTGACGACGCTGGGCAGACTCCAGAGAATTTGATGGTCACAAAGGAGTTCGGCTTTACTCAGATCTACGGCCCCCCTCCCATCCAGAGCATCGAGCCAGCGCGTCGGCATATGAGCCAGTTCTTGTGATGCTTCGTTCAGCTTACCTCCGACGGCATACTTGAGACCCCCGTGGATGACTCCTTGGGCAGCTAATGACTGGCCATCACCCAAAGGCCCGCTAGTCAGGACGCAGACCGACTGCCCAGCCTTCTTCAGCACGTTGGCTGTCCAAAGGGCTGCAACGCCACCGCCGATAATGATGGTGTCAGCGTGCTGTTGTTGAGAGTTGCTCAAGGTAATTCCAGTCCGAAGAACTCTGCAGGGTTTTGAAAGCAGATTCGACGAACCATATCTCCGACCAGTTCCATGTCGCGAGGAATTTCGCCATTTTCAACATCCTTGCCAATCACGTTGCAAAGGATCCTTCGGAAGTATTCATGCCTCGTGAAGGAGAGAAAACTTCGTGAGTCGGTTAGCATTCCATTGAAACGAGAAAGTAGGCTGTTGTTGGAAAATGCATTAATTTGCCACTCCATTCCTTCCTTGGTATCAAGGAACCACCAAGCTGTTCCAAGCTGGAGGCGGCAAGGAGGCTCTCCGGGCTTCGCTTGCTGAAAATTTCCCATCATTCCGGCGAGGGAGTAATTATCTTTGGGGTTGAGATTGTAGAGCATGATCTTCGGCAAATGATTCCGCTTATCGAGGTTGCTGAGGTAGTTTCCGACTGTTGCAACGTGGTTCAGATCTGCCATGGAATCGCACCCAATATCGCGGCCAAGGGTTTTGAAAAGACGCTCATTGTTGTTCCGCTCGCAACCGATGTGAAGCTGCTTGGTCCAGCCACGCGAGGCGTCGAGTTCACCGAAAAAAAGCATCAGGTAAGAGCCGAAGGCCTCAGTTTCAGCTTCGTCAGCATTCTTTCCTCTACGGACTTTGTTGAAAATGGTTTCGGCTTGATCTTGCGAACAATCGCCTTCAAACAAGTGATGCAGTCCATGGTCTGAAAGTCTTCCTCCTTTTTCATGGAAAAAGTCGTGGCGGGCTCGAATGGCATCGCAGAAGCCGGCGAGAGAGGAGCAGTCTACACCGCTAACGTCACTGAGTTTGTCGGCGTAGCTGTTGAAATGATTAGCATCGTCAACCCATAGAGCGGCATCGGGACGAAAGGTAGGATATACTCGCGTGTTGATGTTGGGATCTTTGGCGATGGCCTCGTGATGTTCTAGGGAATGGAGGGGATCATCTGTGGTGCAAAGGGCGCGTACTTGACTCATTTCGAGAAGACCGCGACACGAGTAGTTTGGTTCCGATAGTCGCGCATTGCCTTTTTCCCAAACCTCGTCTGCGGTTGCAGGTGATAAAAGCCCGTTGAAATCGAAGTAGCGACTAAGTTCGAGATGAGTCCAGTGATAGAGCGCATTGCGAAGGGTATGCGGCACGGTCTCGGCCCACGCGTCGAATTTTTCGCGAGGGGAGACGTCGCCGGTGATACGCTCTTCCGAAATGCCGTTAGCTCGCATGGCACGCCACTTGTAGTGGTCTCCGGCCAACCAGATATCGAATAGGTTTTCGAACCGGCGGTCGTCTGCGATTTCATCAGGCGGCAGGTGGTTGTGGAAATCGAGGATAGGCTCGTCCTTGGCGAAGTGATGGTAAAGTTCCTTCGCGGCGAGGGACTGCAGCATGAAGTCGTCGTGGATAAAAGGCGAAGACATATGGAAATTGACGCTAACCTGCAAAAAATATCAAGTGCTGCAGTGCGCAATGTGGTTGCGCAGAATTGCACTTCCGGGCGCCCCAATTTGATAGCCTACCAGAAAAGCAGGGCGCAAATAACGAGCAGCATACCGTAGACGGCTCCAGCGAGAGCGCCGACTTTGAGACGGACGTCTTCTTTTAGTAGCCAGTTTATTTGGTCACGCAAGAGGTAGGGCATGCCGATCCAGAACATCCCTTTGAGGGCGCCGGCGTAGGCCAGAGCCACCAGCAGGAGGCGCGTCTTTGGCTCCTCAAGAAAAGCAGCGTCCAGCAGAGGTGCTGCGACGAGAATAAGGAAGAATCCGAGGGCGCGCACTGCGAGAAACTCTCTAACCAGGGCGATAACTCCGATACAGACACCGGCAATGACAACCTGAACGACACGCTCGATCTTATAGAATTCCCCGAGGTCCATGCAGGACCAAATGACAAATCCCCAGGCGAAGCAAAAAATGACAAGGGGGATGCCAATTTTTTCATTTCTGGGGAAACTTTTCAGGTGAGGTTTGACAACCTCAGGCTTGACCAAGGCGAACACGTGCGAGGCTACCAGCCAGAGACCTATGACTAGCCCCACTGGCTTGAGAGGAAGGCCGGGGCTGTAAAGAAAATCGTAGATTGCCTGCATGGATTGGGGTCGGACAAGGCTCGCGGTAAATCTGATTATTTCAACACCAGATCACCGTAGAGGGTATAGCCGGTGCTCTCAGTGATCTCCACGTCGAGGAGTTCGCCTGCCAGTCGGGGAGCGTCACCGTCGAAAATCACGATTCGGTTGGTTTCAGTGCGCCCGGAAAGGCGCTCCTTGTTGTATCGGCTCGGTCCCTCGCAGAGAATTTGCTGGGTTGTGCCGACATGTTCGCTGTTTTTCCGCTCTACGATTTCGTTGACTAATTTGAGCAGATCTTGATTTCGTTCTTCTTTCACATGCTCGGGTAACTGCTCATCCATTTCAGCAGCAGGAGTGTCCTTGCGTTTGGAATATCGAAAGATGTATGCCTGATCGAATTGAACGTGTTCGACGGCTTTCTTTGTTTCGAGGTAGTCTTCCTCTGTTTCCCCAGGGAATCCCACGATGATATCCGTCGAAATGGCAATATTTGGGCGTGCTTGCTTCATTCGGTCACAGATGTCGATGAAGCGCTGGGCCTTGTAGGGGCGATGCATCCTCTTGAGAATGCGGTCAGATCCTGACTGCATTGGGAAGTGTACGTGGTCGACCAACTTTGGAAGGTAGGTGAAGGCTTCAATGACGTCTTCTTTGTAGCCGATCGGGTGAGGAGACGTAAAACGGATCCGTTTTATATCATCGATCTCGTGCACTGCTTCAAGTAACTGAACGAAGGGACTTTTTCCGTCGACCTTGGGGAACTCATGTCGTCCGTAAAGATTCACGATTTGTCCGAGCAGAGTGACCTCGCGAACGCCGTGTTCGGTGAGGCGTTTGCATTCCTCAACAATGTCAAAGATTGGTCGGGCGCGTTCACCACCGCGAGTGTAAGGAACAATGCAGAAGGTGCACTTCATGTTACACCCCTGCATGATACTGACGAATTCGCTGACACCATGCTTCTTGTCAACGTGGTCACGGATGGTGTTTTGGGAGTCCTCTTCTTCCTCGGTATCAATAATAGGACGTCTTAAGTCGTCCATTTGAGCTTCCTCCTTAGCCTTCATCAAGTCGACAACGTGATCGACGACGCGGTGATACTTCTGAGTTCCGGCTACCAGATCGACATGAGGAGATTGCCTGAGGAGTTCTTGACCCCGACTCTGCGCCATACAGCCCATGAAGCCGTAGACGATATTAGGATTCTTTTTTCGATACTTCCCGAGATGATTCATTCCTCCGATTGCCTTTTGCTCGGCCTGATCCCGAACTGAGCAGGTATTCATCAACATGACGTCGGCATCGTCTGGTTTTGGCGTAACCGTGAAACCTCTCTCAACGAACATCTGTGCGACTTGTTCGGAATCGCGTTCGTTCATCTGACACCCGTAGGTCTTGAGATACACTTTCGGCATGGTGATGCGTGGAAGATAGAATAAGGGTCGAGTCTAGCCGTTAAATGGTTCGGAAACAAGAGAAGCAGGCCATTTTTAGGGCGATCGGCTAAGACTGAATTTTAGCAGAATTCTTTTTTGGGGGGGTGGAGTCTGCTCATAGATTCATAGTCAGGTTATTGCTATGTGGGAAGCGAGACAATGCTGAGTGGCTCCCTGGGTAGATTATAATTAAGGAAGGGATACAGGGTAGGAATATGATTCTCATGCGAACGAACCCTAGAGGATTGGAGGTCGTGGGCTTAATCGAAGGAATCGTTAAGGTCCGGTTTCCTGCCGAGGCTGCAGTCGGTTAACCGGTTCCATCTTCTGCTTCGCTAGGTGCGGTAAACTGGTCGGTAACTTCTATTTTTACTCCAGAAAAATAAGGAGGTAGAACCAATTGATGACAAGGAGGACAAGCAAAACGACCCCGGTCCGTTTGAGCTTTTGATTCTGTTCGGCGATCGGGGCTGGTTTGGTTCCTCGGTAGTAACTTCGAATCCCGAGAGCAAACCAAATTACCGAAGTCAATGTGCCAACCACGACTAATGGATTGAACTGAAAGGCTTGTCCCAAGTCGCCTTGAGTGAGCGCCTGTAGGGCTCGAGTTCCACCGCAGGTTGGGCAGGGAACTCCGAAAGTCGAGTTCAGGCGGCATTCGGGGGCTTTGACTGGCAGCTGGTCATAGACGCTGGCGAGTAATAAAAGGCCACAAACAGCTACGAAAGTAATCAGGGGAGGTATTAGGACCGCGAGTTTAGGAGATGGAGATTCTGCTGTCACGGATCTGGTTTTTTCCACGAGTTAAATGGCAGAGATCAGCAAAGTGATTGGCTAACGTTAAACTATTTCTACCTCGTTCTGTAAAATACCGATTCCTTCGATTGTGATCGATATAACATCATTGACCTTCAAGGAAAAATCGGACTCAGGAACAATGCCGGTGCCCGTCATCAGGTAGGCGCCGTTGGCGAAATCATTCGAACGGAAAAGAAACTCTGCGAGTTCTTCGAAACTTCGCTTGAGTTGAGAAAGCTTAGTCTCACCGGAGAAGACAGCGTCGCCTCCACGGGTAATCTCGATCGCAATTTTCGTATCGGGCTCTGGCACATCATCGATAAGAAGGCAGGGGCCGATCGCACAAGAACCAGTGTAAACCTTGGCCTGGGGGAGATAGAGAGGGTTTTCTCCCTCGATAGAACGCGAACTCATGTCATTGCCTATGGTATGCCCGAAAATCTTCCCGTGTTTGTTAATGGCGAGAGTCAGTTCAGGCTCCGGAACGTCCCAGGACGAATCGGATCGAATCGCGACCTTGTCTCCGTGACCCCGCGTTCGAGGAGCAGTAGCTTTGAAGAAGAGTTCGGGTCGATCAGCATCGTAGACCTTGTCGTAGAAGATGTCGCCCCCAGCCGTTTCTGCCTCTTCCATGCGGGCGGTCCGGCTCCGAAAATAGGTCACTCCCGCAGCCCAGATTTCCTGATCACGAATCGGAGCCATCAGGCTGCTAAAGTCTAATGCATTGGTTTTGCTGCCCGACTCATATGCGGAAGCAACGCAGCCTGCTGGTTCCTCGGAATTGAAGAGTGAATTGAAGCAGAAGTCTTTGGGTGCTTCCCGAAAGATGTCGGGCGCTTCGTGGCTCTCGATCAGAACTGAAGTTGCGGTGCGATAAATTCGGAAAGGCATGGTCGTAAGATAGCGAGAATGATCAGACTTGCCAGTCTTCAGCATCGGTGAAGTTGAGCGTTTTGAGAATGGGTATACCATGGGGGATGAAAGGTGTCCTACAGCCTGCCTGTGTCATTGGGCTGATCCTGCTGGCTCTGCCGTTGAGGGCGAATGATTCCGCAGTGGTTGCCACCATAAGGCCAACTGATCTCTTGGAGTTTGCGAGTCAGCCACCGCAAATTCAGTTTCTGATCGAAAAGGCGCTGGAACTGACTCAGGAGAATCTTTATTATCGTTTTGGTTCCAACTCGCCCCGTTTGGGAGGGATGGATTGTTCCGGAGCGATTCAATACACGCTCATTCAGGCTGGGGTGAGTGAGGTGCCGCGATCTTCTCACAAGATCTACCAGTGGGCTAATGATAACGGAAGTCTGATCTCGACCCGTGGGGCAGGGTCATTGGATGATCCCATTTTTGATCAGCTAAAGCCCGGGGATCTTCTTTTCTGGGAGGGGACCTATGCGGTAAAAGAAAGAAACCCGCCAATCTCTCACGTCATGATTTACCTTGGGCGGCATAAACTTGATGGTTTGCCGATTATGTTTGGATCAAGTGATGGGCGGCACTACCGACGTCAACGAATCAATGGTGTGAGCGTTTTTGACTGGAAGATTCCGAGACCTCAAGACCGATCTAAGTTCGTAGCCTATGGGCCGATTCCTGGTCCTTTCAACGTGCAAGATGAAGTTCCGTCGGCCCCGTCAGGTTGGGACGGGCGGGATGAAGGTTTTCTCAGAGCGCTACTAAAAAGAGTATTTCGTTGATGGGAGAGTTTTGTTTATGGAGTGCCTTACCGTCTTGACGGTTCCCGCCATGCTTCCTTTTTTTCCGTTGCTCACCGGCGACGACACGGAGTCGCATGGCGAGGGCGAGAGTAGATTCAGTCGCTTCGACAGACGATATTTTGGCGTATCAAAAACTGAACGATTTTGGACTTTTAGTTAGCTGGCACACAGGCTGCAGCGAGTGGCTTCAGGGGTTACCTCAAGCCGCTCGTAGCCGATGTCGTCTCCGCAAAGTTCGCAGCGGCCGTAGGTGCCGGAATCAAGCTGTTCTAGAGCAAGCTCCAATTGTGAAACGCGTTCTTCGCGTCGACGCTCAGCTTCTTTCGCCACTTCCTGCATTTGCATTGCATCGAGGCGGGAAAGCCGGCCGATCGCGACATCGGGCGCGATGGCTTTACGCTCTTCTTCGTTCGAACTCGATTCTTCGCGAATGCGTTCGAGTTCAGCGACAATGAGGTCCTCCAGATCAATGAGTTGGTCGGCCGTCAGCATGATGGTTAAGGAGTCACCAGAATGACCACCACTAAACGGTGAGCTAACGCCTCTGAGGAGTAAAGCCTATGCTTTGAAGGTCCGCAGTGATTCTGGATTCCACGGAGAAGAATTCACTCCGCATTCCTCAGCCAACTCGGCGAAGCCCTTGACCTCTGCTTCGGTGAAAAGGAGGCCGTCTGCTTCTTTGCTGAGTTTGGCATTTTGAGCCTCGATCGTGCCTGGCAGCATACAGCTTTCATTGCCATGGCCGAGGACGTCATTGAGGACTGCAGTAATATTTTGTGCCTGGTCACGACCGTTGGAGAAGTCGTCCATGCTGATGGCGTCCGGATGAATCACTTGGAAAAAGAAGGTGGTTGTGGTTTTCTCACCGGTGCCTTCCGCGAGGTTGCTACGCCCGCGCAGTGTGGGTAGGGAACCTCCAATCGCGGCTCCGAAAAGCTCGTTCAAGAGGCCGAGACCGTAGCCTTTGTGTCGACCGAAAGGCAGGAGCGCTTTAACCGCAAAGGGATCATCGGTGGTTTGCCCGTTCTCGTCGACGCCGAAGGATGCCTCGAGTTTTCTGTTTTCTCGCTTGTATTGCTCCACCTTGCCCATCGCAATCTCTGAGGTGGCCCAGTCGATAACGACAGGATAACCTACAGCGTCCATAGTCGGGAACCCCCAACTGTGTGGGTTGGTTCCCAGAGTAGGAAATTTGCCGCCGAAAGGAACGACCTCAGCGAGTGCTGATGTGCAGTTAGTGTAGCCGATGTAGCCACGCCGGGCAGCATCGATGACGTAGCCTCCACCCCATAGGTAATGGAAGGCATTGTCGACAGTGACAGTGCCACAGCCATACTCGTCAGCGAGGCGAATACAGGTTTCCATCGCTTCGCAGGCCACCGCCTGGCCCAACTTTCGGTTTGCGTTCCATACTTGAACGGCAGGAAATCGGGATTCCTTCACTTCAATTTCCGCTTCAGGTATGCAGCCGCCGGCTCCGCTGCCGAAGAGTTCATCGAGGTGGAGAGCCTTGAGTGCATTGTGAGTGCGAATGCCATGCCAAGACGCTTCAAAGCACATTCGGGCGGCTGAAGCACTTTCATCTTCGCGATAACCGCGGTGCATGTAGGCGGCGCGCACAAGATCCTCGTGCTGTTCGCGGGAGACAACGAAATAGCTTGAATTCGACATGGCATTCCTATGCCGCTTTTTTGCCAGTTTCGCCAGCGGAAAAGATAGCATTGGTGGGTGAGGCAATTTGTGGAATTTGGTCGATGTCTTTCCTTTAGTTGCCGTCAGGCTTTTCCATGGGCGACCGACACTCCGGGGTGATCCTTGGCGAGAAAGCGCCACGGAAGGTTGACGGCCTTTGTGATGCCGACTCGGCGGTCTTCGGCGATCTCGAATGTTGAAATCCCTTTCTGGAATTGGAACGTCATTGCTACGGTGGTGCTCTGTTCGTGCTGCTCGGGGCCTATACCGAGAGCGGAAGTGAGTTTCCCCGGGCCTGAACAAAGGTCCTGGTTTTTTTCTTTGTGCCTTCTCTCTTTCATCAGACTGATACCGCGGGACGGGTGGAGAGCTCGGAGGAGAACGAATCCTTTGTCTCCGGTATCCGCATCGATGCAAAGAACGTTAGTGAGCCAGTGTATGCCGTAGTTTAGGTAAACATAAGCGGTTCCCGCGGGATGCTTTGCCGCGAATTTGCGGGCGGATGGCCGGGTAAAAAGATGACAAGCCTCGTCTCCATATTCTTTATAGGCCTCGGTCTCGATCACAATTCCTCCGGTCGTTCCGTGGACGAATTCGCAGCCGATCAACTCGCGCGCGCAGACGAGCGCATCGCGTTCAAAGAAGGCCTGCTCGATCATGGTCGAAATGGAGCTTTAGCTATAGGGGCGGCAATCTTGTGAAAACGATGTTTGATTTCGGGAATGGAACCGATGGTGAAAAAGACCCGGTAGCGATAGATAAAACCAGGTTTAATCGCCATAGTCTTGATCGGCGCTAGGTAAGAACAAGCACCTTTGTGATGTGGTGCTCCCCCGCCTTGGGCGCGGTAGCAGGTTAGTGCCTCGGTCCCAGGAGCCCAGATTCCGATACCGTGACCTGCATCATTGAGAAAAACGAACCAGTCACGATCTACCTTGACGTTTTCATTTGGCCATCCGGGGACGAAGGAAATGAAACCGCTTTCTCCCTTTTTTACGCAATGAAGGTGCTTCAGAGTGTGGTCCAGAAAGATTGCCGGTAACTCTTGGTGGCGCGGCGCGTGGGATTGTTCGCCGTGATAAGTCATTTCAAATTCGATGGCCACTACGTGATCGTGAAGTTCGAGAGTCTGACGAAAAGTCACTTCTTCGAGACTTTTACCATTGGCCCAGTGAACCGGGGTGGAAGTCGAATTAAGGCGGTTTTGGGAGGCTTTAAATTTGGTAACTTTGGCAGGTTGGTATTGCCAGTTACCGCCTTGAACAGGATTCCATCGCCATGGTTTGCCGTTCCAGTCACTGTCGTCCCTATCACCATACCATGACTGCTGCACATAGCGCCCGAGGTCGAAGCGGTTAAGATAATTGAAATCTACCTGACTTAGCGACAACCATCCGAGGGTGGCACCTGCAGATCGATTAACTCCGACACGGATTTTCCCGTTATCGAGATAAGTCCAGTCTTCTTTCGGAGTTGGCCCGGCCTGAAGCAACAGGCTCGAGAAGCCCATAGCGAGAATGAAAGTGATAGATTTCACGAAAGTATCAAGGTTTCAGGATAACCTTCATCAGTCCCTCGTCATTCCTGTAGAGACGATGGAACCAATCGCCGCCCTCTGACAAATCAGCCACACCAGAGATCAAGGGTTCGACCTTGATGTCGCCCGAGGCTACCGAAGCAACGGCTTCACCATATTCGCCGGCAGACGCACAACTCCCGAAGATGCTAAGTTCGCGGGTAACGACGGCTTGCAGCGGAAAAGAGACATCTGCTTTCAAGTTGCCGACGCAGCTAACGCTTCCTCCTTTGCGAACCGATTTAATGGCTAGATTGATAGTGGGTTCGAAACCTACCACCTCAACTGCCACGTCAGCGCCATCTTCGTTTCCCACTACCTCTCGAACTTTCTCAGGAACATCCTCCGAAGAAAAGAGAGAGTGGTCTGCGCCAAGTTCCTTGGCGAGAGCAAGACGCTTCTCGTCGAGATCGACAGCAATGACAATACCCGCACCCTTTGCCTTGAGCGCTTGAATAACGAGCAATCCTATTAGGCCGGCGCCGATGACGACGGCAGAGTCACCTTTCTTAAGCGGCAGGCGGTTAACCCCGTGGAGGGCAATGGACACCGGCTCTGCAAAAGCAGCATGTTCGTATGATACGTCGTCAGGAATTGCGCAAACAATGTGTTCCGGAACTTTGACGTATTCAGCCAAGGCGCCGTGGCGGCGATAGTCGTCGCAGGAAACCCCGAGGACGTTGCGGGTAGGGCAGAGATTGATCTGTCCGGATTTGCACTCCGGGCAGTCACCACAGTAGACTGTGGAGTCAAAGGTGACCCGGTCGCCTACTTTCCACTGCGTTACATTACCTCCAACTGAGGCAATTTCGCCGGAAGCTTCGTGACCCATAATAATTGGGGGCTGACGTCGGCCCGAACTTCCGTCCATTCCGTGAATATCCGAACCACAGATACCACAGGCCTTCACGGCAATGAGAACTTCGTTATCGGCGATCTCCGGATTGGGGACATCTCCGAATTTAAACTCATTGTAAGCGGTAAGGGTCAGTGCTTTCATGGAGAGGTTTGAAGCTTGAAGCGCCACCGTTAACCGCTACAAGCTTGGGCTTCAATCCCATAAATCTCCGCAATCAACATTTTACTTATGAGAGTTTACTTGAGATTTCTCGTCGTGCTGTTAGCGCCGGTCTTGCTGACACAGTGCGAAACCATGGACATTGTGGCTGATGCCGGCACCATTATCGTCGAGGGAACCCAGTTTTATCCAGATGAAATTGGAGTGACCTATATTGTTCCTGAGGGTGCTCAGATCATTGGTGCGGGTGGCAGTAATTGCCATTTTGTCGTTAAAAAAGGTGGCTCTCTCGTCGCTCACTCGGGAGGCAGTAACACCTACAAGATTGAAGCGGGGGGGCACTTTCGCGGCTTTGTTCATCCAGCCGAAGACTGCACCGTCACCTATGAGGCGGGTGCCTTTCTCGAGCAAGAGCAGTCAGGGCCCGGGACACGATTTATTGGAATGTGATCGCGCTAGACTAGTTTGGTCATGCGCATGACCTGCTCAAGGCCCTCGCGCCCTTCGTAGGCCAGTCGGGGGGTATAAGACTCCTCGACGCGGAATTTACCTGAATCTTCAAAACGGTTGGCCAGTTCTTCGAGATTGGTTCCGTGAGGAGGTCCTCCATTGGGAAAATGCTCCCCATCATAGGGATTCAGAAAGAAGACAGCGAGGAGCTGTCCGCCTGGCCTCAGGGCCCCGTGGACCGCATTGACATAGGCGTCTCTCCTATCCGGATCAATGGCGCAAAAACAGGTGTGCTCCCAGACCCAGTCATAAGCGCCGTGGTGATTGGCGGGAAGATCAAAGAGGTCACCCGTTAGGTAGCTCTCATTTCGGGCTCGAGGGAAACTCTTGGCAAGGCGGGTTGCCAAATCTGAGATATCGAGCCCGACGATAGCTTTGCTTTGAGTCAGACTGGCAAGGGCTCTGACGTCGTGGCCGTATCCCGACCCCGGAACGAGGATTGAGCCGTGAACGGTTTCTGGAAAAATTTTGAGCCACTCCAGCAAAGGGGGAGCCGGGGCGCCTTTATCCCAGGGAGTCTGTTCGATTCGGTATTGATAATCCCAGTCCATCTGCAGAAAGCTCAATATACGTCCCTTAGACGTGAAATGCGCTGGAACTTTACGCAGACAGTGACAGGGTTGGGAAATGAGTATTGCCAAATCTCTCTCCGAAGAACAGATCGCCAAGATTCGGGCGTGGGCCGATGCGGGCACGGAACTCTCTGAAATCCAGAAACTGCTGGGCAGAGAACTTGATGTGGGCGTCACCTATCTTGAAACGAGGTTTCTGCTGGATGATCTCGGGATCGTTATCCACGTAGAGCCAGAGCCAGAGCCAGAGCCAGAGCCAGAGCCAGAGCCAGAGCCAGAGCCAGAGCCAGAGCCAGAGCCAGAGCCA
>PBSY01000031.1 GCA_002726915.1 Verrucomicrobiales bacterium
CCTAAGGGTTCCCAGGGCCCTCTTCCGGTATCACCTCTGGCCCTTTCTAATACTCCCGGGCGTGGTCAGCTTGTTGCTGAGCCTTGTCCTTGTCACCGCGATCTACTTTGCCGCAGGAGGCATCTCGGAATGGATCGACGGCCTTGTCAAGATTCCGTGGGAGTGGCTCGACAAGACCGTGACTATCACGACCGCGATTCTCACCTTTCTCGCACTCGTGGCCGGCTTCGTCTTTATTCATAAACACCTTGCCCTCATTCTTCTCGCTCCGTTCCTCGGCACCATCGCAGAAGAAACCCTCAAGGCAGTTAAAGGTAAAGACTTTGTTAAAACCAGCCTCACCGTCGGCCAGTCCTTTGGCCGAAGCGCGCGGATCAACCTGCAGTATATCCTGAGGGAACTGCTCGCCAACATTCTCTTCCTTGCCTGCGGATTCGTACCCGTGTTAGGGTCGCTGATATCCGCAATCGGGATGTTCCTAACCCAGTCACGCTTTCTTGGCTACGGCCTGATGGATTTCCCTCTTGAGAACCGGGGGCTCTCCATAGCCGACAGCGATGCTTTCGTCAAAGAACGAAAGTCCCTCTCCATTGGGCTGGGTTCTGGCTACCTGCTACTCATGATGATTCCCTTCGTTGGCTGGATGTTTGCACCAACCTTTGGTACGATTGCTGGCACACTCAAAGCTATCGAAGAGTTGGAGAAAGATTTACAAAGCTAATAAATTTCAGCCACCTTAACATTCGTCCTCCAACTTGAGAGGTAAAATCACGGTCAGATAGGCAGCCAACAAAGAAGAAAGACCCAGTTTTATGGTAGTGCGGTCTCTTCACAAACCCACTACGAGGCTCCCTACTTGGGCTAAATCCTTCGCGCAAAAGTGGCGAAAGTCCCTCCTGAGCCAGTAAACCTGCCAATTACTTTCACGGTGATCGAGATTCATCTACGCGGATCCAAAACGCTTCTCAAGGCATGCACGCCGAAACCCGAAGATCCGGTTTAGCCGGCCTCGGACCAAAGGACGACCCAATTCGCCGAAGGGGAAAAACGGCAGGGCATAGTGAATCCTATCAACGACACGTGTGCCACCCTCACAGGCTTCAAAACGGTGAAGGTGTTGCCAGAAGCGATAGGGACCCGATCGTTGTTCATCGATGAAGTAAGACTGAAAAGCCATCTGGGTAATCTCGGTCGTCCAGAGCATTTTAACCATTGGTGCCAAGCCAATTCGGTGTACGATGATCTGACCAGGGAACATCAATTCATCGTTCCCAGACAAGGTTTCAAACTCCAACTCTGGAGGGGTCATATCATCAAGGTTCTTCGGGTCCGAAAAAAACTCCCAAGCTGTCTCCAGCGAGATAGGCAGGACGTGAGCTTGCTCAAAGCGATGTAGTTTCATTAATAAAAATAATACGATACAACGGCCCCTTTAAGCTAGGAGGAACGTTAACAAGTCCCAAACCCGCAACTGATCTCGCGAGCGTAGAACCGATATTACGGCGCCTCCTCTGGGCAAATCAGGCCTATTCGAAAAGGACACGACCGATCTCTTCGAGTTGATCCGGAGAGACTTTCTGCACCTCACGGTCGTAGGTGATAAGTCCGTTAATCTCACCTTCGACATCAGTGGTCTGGGTGTAAATCCCTGCAGCAATGCCCTTGTCCTTGAGCTCTTTTAGCATCCCGATGGAAGTGCGGTAGCGGTTGATCCACTCTTCCTTGTCAGCCGGTAGACCGCCATAACCCCAGTTGCGAGTCTTGGGATCCCAAACGTGTCCGTCGACGGGGAAACCATGTCCACCAAACTCACCCATGACTTTGACGAAGCCATCGAAGCGACCACCGTCCTGATCAAAAGGGAACTCCGGATGTGGATAGCAATGAGCATCGACGATATGACCCGAAGGGAAAAAGTTACCACCACTTGCCACGTTGATTTGGCGGCTCGGGTCATACTGCTTATTCCAGTCTCCAACCCTGGTCGTGTTGTGCTGCCCCCAACGCTCATTGAAAGGAACCCACTGAACGATAGAGGGATAGTTATAGTAGGTGTCAATCATCAGCTTTAACTCTTTCATGAAGTGCTCATGATCTTTCTCAGGCCAGACTCCTTTCTCCGGATCCGGCAGTAAACGCGTCCATTCCGGATCATCGACCGGAGCGCGGTGACTAACCTGATCCTGCCACACTAACATACCAATACGATCGCACTCGTAGTAGTAGCGACGCGGCTCGACCTTGATGTGCTTTCGGATCGTATTGAATCCGGCCGATTTAAGAAACTTGATATCCGAAACCATCGCATCTTCAGAAGGCGGAGTCAGCAGGCCATCTGGCCACCAGCCTTGATCGAGCGTGCCCCAATGAAAGATTGGATCACCGTTGAGGGTGAAACGGAGATGCCCATCTTTGTCTCTCTCGATACCGGTTTCACGAATGCCCATGTAGGATCTCACCACATCGTCACCCACCTTGATGTCTAGGTTGTAAAGATAGGGCGAATCTGGTGACCACAGCATCGGATTCGGGATAGAAAGCTGCATTGAGCCAACGGTAGAGCTTGCTTCCACTATCTCGCGTTCACCCTTCAAGGCAGCGACGAAAACTTCGGTGTTTTCCGTTCCGGTGTGTTCAACTTCAATGGTAACACTCCCACCGACCTTCGGAGTAATCTTCACATTCGTCAGATGCACTTCCGGGGTTTCCTCTAGCCACACCGTCTGCCAGATCCCAGACACTGGAGTGTACCATATACCTCGAGGATTGAGGCGCTGCTTACCATGTAACTGGTAGGTGCCTCTTTGGTCAGTAGCATCCGTGACACGGACCGTGATTTCATTCTCGCCTGATTTCGCAGCGTCAGTGATATTAAAACTAAAGGGCATGTTGCCACCCCGGTTTTCACCCACTCTTTCACCGTTGACCCAGACGGTCGAATGGTAGTCCACCGCCTCGAAATTGAGATAGTAGCGCTTTCCTTCCTTCTTTGTTAGATCAAGCCTACGCTGATACCAGAGGGCATCCTCCGGAGTGAATCGCTCCTCCACGCCGGAAAGTGGGGCCTCAATCGCAAAGGGAACTCGGATTTCACCGTCCCACTTTTCAGGGGTGGCTTCCGCTTCAATGCCTGTAACGGCGTAGTTCCAGAGACCATTCAGATTTGTCCAGTTCTTGCGTCGAAACTGAGGACGGGGATAAAGATTCCATGCATTTCCCGTTACCGCATCCTTTGCCCACGGCGTACGCATCTCAACCTTTGGAATGAATACCTCTGAATTCCACTTTAAAATTCGGCCACCGAATTTATTAGGAACTTGGTAGTCACCGACCGGATCTTTCCAGTCAAGACCCGAATAAAGCCCGATCCCTGGCTGACCGGTGAGGAGACCCGGGGACTTCACCAATGCGACTTCCTTTTCATTCACTTTCAAAGAAATCGTCTCATCAGTCAGGGTTGCCGCCACCCTCACTTCGCCTTGAAAGGCCTGCGGTGAGACCACTTTGGTCAACTTGCCTTTCTCGCGAACCGAGAAAACCGGTCTACCATTAATGAAGTGCAGCGCATAACCTTGGCGAACGCCGCCATGAGACACCACCACTCCGTTGAGTGGTTTCTTGGCACCGCCACGCACTTCAGCACTGACGGTGAACGCACGACCCGTCACCTGTGGCGGGTGGGGATGACCTTCCACTTCATCTTCTACCTCCACCGTTTCCTTTTTCGTCCCCTTGGTTTTTTTCGGATATACCTTGGCACGCACACTCCATTCGTCCCACTGCGCCGCCATTTTCTTGAAGAGCTCCGGCTTTTGCTCCACGAGGTTGTTCAACTCGGTGCGGTCCTCAGCGATGTTGTAGAGTTCCCACTTCGATTCGTCGACCCCCGGACCGGCAGCGACGCCTTTACCGACTAGCTTCCAGTCTCCATCGCGTATGAACGCGTTGTTCTCGTGTTCCACAAAAATCGGATCCTCACGTCCAAGATCATCACCTCCAAACGAGGGGCGCAGGGAGATACCATCGAGTGACGGTATTTTATTCCCATGCATCGTTTCAGGATGGGCAGCTCCGGCGACATCCAAAATCGTCGGCACCAGATCAATCAACTGAGCCGGCGTTTCATACCACCTTTCGCGAGCCTTAATAGCAGCCGGCCAGTGCAGGAAGAACGGCGTCGCAGCACCGCCTTCATGCACGAAATGCTTGTAGAGACGGAACGGCGTGTTGCTTGCGTTCGCCCACGCTTCACCATAGCTGTTGGCGCTCTCCAGGTTGCGTTTCTCAATATCATAAAAATTACCACGCCCTAACATGCCACCCTCCTGGCAACCGCCGTTGTCAGAAAGAAACATGATCAGCGTGTCTTCGAAGATTTCTTTCTCCTGCAGGAAATCGATCAGCTTTCCAATGTTCTGATCCACTCGATCAACCATCGCTGCGTAGACGGCCATTTTGAGGTCCATCTCATCCTGCTTCTCTGCGTCAAGCGTGTCCCAGTCTGGGATGCTCTCGACCTTCGGGGACATCGACCACTTCTCATCGATCAAGCCTAGCTCAATCTGCTTCGCGAAGCGTTGCTCGCGCAGTTTGTCCCAACCCACCTTATACTTACCGCGATACTTGGCGATGTCGTCTTCAAAGGCCTGCAACGGCCAGTGAGGGGCGGTGTAGGCCAGATAGAGAAAGAACGGATCCTCGTCGGATTTCTTATCGAGATGCTCCCCGATAAAACGCATCCCGTAGTCAGTGAAAGCATCCGTCGTATAGTAGGCTTCATCGGTGGTGCTCTCCGGTTTCTCAAGCTGCTCGTTCATGAAGGTGATGTCACGAGGAGCCTCTGGGTAAAAGAAGCGGGTTGCTCCGGAGATGCAGCCGTAATACTTGTCGAATCCACGCTGCAGCGGCCAGCGGTCCGGTGCGTTATTGCCAAGGTGCCACTTGCCCGACATTAGAGTGGCGTAGCCACTTCCCTTCAGGACCTCCGCAATCGTCGCGCACTCACGATTGAGGTAACCTTGGTAAGCGGGTGGCGTTCCTTCAGCATACTGCCTCCCGGGTGCCTGAGTCATGTGACCGATTCCGGTCTCGTGCGGATGTAAACCGGTCATCAAGGTCGCCCGGGTGGGACAACAGCGGCCGGAATTATAGAACTGCGAAAATCGCACTCCTCCATGAGCAAGCCCATCCAGATTCGGTGTGTCGATTTCTCCACCGTGATAACCAAGGTCAGAAAAACCCATATCATCCACCATGATGAGAATCACGTGGGGACGTTCGGCCCCATTTAGCGGTGACGTCAGGAAAGTCGCCAAGACAACTGCGACGAGGGACAAAATCAAGGTTAGTATATTTTTCATGAAGAGATCCAACAGGATAAAGTCACTTACTTAACAGGTTTAGGTCCGTTGCGGCAATCCACGTAATGCAGCGAAGCTTCACGTATTTTGGATGATTCTGCCCTGTTTTTGGCGAAATCTGTCATTCGTGTTCAAGACCGGCGTGAATCAATCCAGCGGTTTCACAAAGAAAAGTAAAGGAGTGCACGCTGTCGAATTTGGCTCCCGAAATCCGCGGAATCGCTTGACCTGACAGGCGAGGCGGCTCTAACTGAATCCTAAAGTAGTGACTCAGGAAAACTGGCGAAAGAATGCCGGCTGATATTTGAGTCGTGTAATAATACTGTTCACCCCAAATAGCATGCCCGAAGAGAATCCAATATTGGAGTTTGAAGAAGATTCTCTCAGGGGAAAGCTATTCAACTTTGCAGAAATTCCAGAGAAATGGCATGAGGGTGACTATATTGCTGAGTTGGACCACTACTCGATTCTCGAGGCTCTAAATGAGTCGGCTGAAGGAGTAGATGTGGATGTATTCGAAGATGGAGGACCGGGCATAAGCGGGTCCTTTTACAGTGTATACGCAACTGACGTAGCCACGTTTAAGCTGAAGTTAACCCAGAAGCTTCTTGGTCTTCTGCAGGCCTCGGATCAATAAAAGTCATTCGCCTTATGGAGAGCGATGAACAACGCAAAGAACTTCGGTGCTGCTACTCGGTCGGCAGTTTCGGTCCATTCCCGATCTCATTCTACTCGATCAAAGACGAGTTCTATTATGATCCTCAAGAACATGGTGAGCGCGGGCCATTCAAGTCCCTCAAGATTGCCCTTGAAGACGCAGAACGAGATTTTGGGGGGGGTGATGGGGGCTTTCACGAAAGCCTCGAAGATGCAGAACAACACGCAGACTGGATGAGAGAGCAAGGCTTTGGCGTTGAGTGATTCGACGGCATGCAAACAGAGTTGGCGAACAAAACGTGGCACATCAACGCGCTTCGCGCGTGAGTGCACTTTGACGTTCTGCAGCAGGAAGCACAAAAAATCATGAATAACAGTAGTATGTGGCGAGCGATTGGAATCGCGGGATGTCTGCTCTTGCCGGCCCGGGCCACGGCGGAGACCGTCGTTTTCCCTTTGAGCGAAGGAAGGAGCGGCTACATCAAGGAATCCGGCGAAAACACACACGTCGGAGACGGGGACAACACCATTGCCGGAGGCGAGATTCAAGTGGGTGACACGGCCTTCCGGAAACAGATCAAAGGTATCGTTTCGTTCAACACTTCCTCCTTGCCGAGCAACGCCCGAGTGACCAGCGCGGTATTGCGTCTTCGCCGCTCGGGAGTGTCAGGGAGCAATCCATTCGACGCGATTGGCGGCGCCTATGCGGACATCAATCTGTCGGGCGGGTTCAACGGCAACCTCGCGCTGAGAGCCGGTGATTTCGACGCGCGGGCCGATGCCGCCGAAGTGGCCACGATGTCCAAGCCAACATCGAATGGCGCTTGGTCGGAAGGCACCCTGGAAGCGCTCGGGCGTCGCGGAATCAACGTCGACGGTCACACGCAGTTCCGAGTTTATCACATCCCCGACGACAACAACAATGGGGAGTCCGACTACATTTCCTACGAGGCAGCGGAGCTGGTTGTAAGCTATGAGACTACGGACGCAATCGCTCGTCCGTCTCCCCTCATCACGCCGGACGACATTCATGGGCTGCGCACGAAGTGGGAAAAGTACTTCGCGGGCACCAACGGAGCCACAAGGGCGACCATCCAGCCTGAGATGCGTGGACTGACTCACGCCCAGTGGGCGCAGGCGATCGAGCGGACGGGCGCGAACGGTTGCACGATTAATATCGAGGCCCGTAACAATCTTCTGCGCAGCGCGGACTTTCCGCTGGAGAATCTGACGGCGGCGCGAATTTCGAACGGAAAGTTCACTCCCGATCAACGCAACACGGCGCAGATGCGTTTTTTGCTAGGCTTGGAGGAAGCGCGCGAAGCGGGCGTGATTCTGGGTTCGTTCCGGTTTCATGGCCACCAGCGGCTTTACCCGAACAACGATGCCGCGAAAGAGCAGCACTTCGTCGATGACTTCGCTGGATTCATCAACTGCGCCCGCTCCCTTCGCCTCGATCACTGGCTTCGCGGAATCCGCCTAGGCGAAAACGGGATTTCACCCGACCGGCTCTTCTACAGCATGGATCTCGCGAAGACGTGGGCGGAGCAGATCAACGGGAAGACGGACGACTGGCTCAAAACGCATGGGTTGGAGATGCACGGGGCGAGAATGGGACTCTTTTTCAATGACGTCGATACACAGTCCAATTCGGGGAATTTTTTCCAGCGGATCAGCGAGCAAACCGGATACTTCACGTGGTGCTTCAAGTTTTTCAACGAGGAGGGCATCGGCCAAGCCATGAGCGATGCCGGGTATGACGGGTCCGACGTCAATGACATCAAGGCCTACTTGCGAACTCAGTGCGGGTTTTCCGATCTGCAAAATTTCGTGCAGGCGCACCGGGCCGCGTATCCCATGCACGCCAATTGCATCTTCGTCGGGGATGCGGGCGACGCCATGAAGCAGATCGGCAATGCCAAGCTGCAAGCCCTCACGCAGCTGTTCAACGAAGCAGGTCAGGGGTTCCGTGGGATCGTGGCGGTAAACGGCTATTCGTGGGAAGATGAGAACGGCATCGGCAACCAGAACAAGGCGATCTACAAAGTCGAGCCCACTGGAAGCGATCCACAACTCAATCCGGCGAGCTATGAGCGATGGAGTGCCTGGCCGAACATTGAATCGGGCACGGCTGATTCGGTAGAGACTGCGGACGTGCAGGTCGGTGAAGCATTCACCCATGCGATCGCAGCAGAGGTCAACAGTGGCCCCGCCTGGTTGTCCGCCTCCAACGGGGGCTTTTTCGGTAGTCCCCAAGCGGGGGACGTGGGCGTGAACGCGTTTCGTATCCGCGACAACGCCGGACTCGAGAAGACCTTGGTAATAATGGTGCTCGACCAGCTTCACATCGGCGACGGGCAGGTATCCACACGCACCGTGCTTGACAGGAATTATGTGTTTGAATTCACCACGAATCTGAACACGTGGATTCCCACAGGTGACGCGAAAGCCGGCGATGGAGCGCTGTGGAGCATACCGGTCGACTACGACGCTCCCATCCGGTTTTTCCGCATGCGGATTTCACCATAGAAGTAGCGGAAGCAGAACAAGCGGGTAGAGGAGCTAACCGAAGAAACTAATAAAGACGCCAAAGAGGCAATCGACGGAATGAGGCTCGAAGCAGACTTCTCCGGCGATTAATCATTGCTCACGGTTGGCGATCATGTCCACGCGCTGCCTAGCCCCAAGTCTGACATTCCAGAGGACGACAACATCAATGCTAACAAGCGCATGGAGAGCGACGACTGACCCGCCTCGATTTCAAATAATTCATCACCATTCCAACCTTTGTCCTGCATTGTACTTGCGCTCCCAGTCAGCCGTGTCTCATGCTTGGATGATCTGCAGAAAATTCTAAGAATTCTCAACTTAATGTGTCCCAACCATGATGAAAACACGTTTGATAGCCGTCGTTTCCTTTTTAACAATTGTGGGTGGGCTGTTTGCAGCTCCTGCAAATCATGAGCCAATCACGGAGCTGAAGGATCTACGTGCTGAGGAAGCTGTGTTCACGGATGCGTCCAGAACGAAACCGATCGTTCTGAAGTCCCTAAAGAATGGAGCCAAGTATTTCGATGAAGAAGAACTTGCCGCGATCTCCAAGACGGTTGATTTCGAGAAGCAGATTGTTCTTCTTTTCGCTTGGAAGGGTTCTGGGCAGGATCGCCTTCAATATGTAGTGAAAGAGTCTTTTCCCGAACAGATCATGTTCTCTCACAAGCCCGGCCGGACGAGAGACCTTCGGCCGCAC
>PBSY01000032.1 GCA_002726915.1 Verrucomicrobiales bacterium
CTCCCTCGGGACGATGACGAGGCAATGCCGCCGGACGATGATCCCCTCACCGCCGAAGAACTTCAGATCCTCCGCGCATGGATCGACGCAGGTGCGACGCAGGAGTTAACCGTTGCCGAGCTGGGAGAAGCTCCGTCGATTGAGAAATCTGCCTACACGCTGGTTTCACTTTACACTCACTCCGATCTGGAAGCTACGGACGGAACCGATACCGTTGTTTCTCTTTCCGTATGGGATACTCTCGAACCTGAAGAGCAGACCCGGCGTCTTAACGACGTAAAGGCAGCAGCTGCAGCGCATCACTTTTCCGTTATGCCGGTCTCCGCCGAAGATGATCGTCTTCGCATCAACGTGATCAATGCATCAAAGGAGTTTGGGGATGAGCAGCTCTCCATTCTGGAGCCTGTTGCTGAGCGTATTGTCTGGCTCGATCTCGGGCGGAGTCAGATCAGCGATATAGGTATGGAAGCAATCGGAGGTATGATCAATCTCGAGCGCCTTCACCTCGAGAACACGGCCGTGACCGATGATGGTGTCGCCAGTCTTACGGGCCTTCCCAAACTTGAGTATCTCAATCTCTACAGCACCAAAGTAGGTAACGGTGTCTTCGACACATTTGCGACATTGCCAAGTCTTCGCAAAGTTTATGTTTGGCAGACCGAGGTCGAAGCTAGTGTCGCGCGTTCATTCGAACGGAGTGTGAACCTCGAAGTGAACACTGGCATCGAACTGGCTGCAGAAACACCTGCAGAAACACCTGCAGAAACACCTGCAGAAACACCTGCAGAAACACCTGCAGAAACACCAAAATCGGCCGCCGCCACGACCGCAAAACCAAAAGGAGAGACAACCCCAAAAGTAGCTCCCAAAGTAGCTCCCAAAGTAGCTCCCAAAGCAAAGCCTAAGACAGCGGAGACCGCTCCATCGGAGAAAAACGGCCAGCCAAGGGTAAGAAAGACGCCTAGTCAGGTGGTTGCTTTTGGTGCTCAGCCAGCATACCGCAAGAAAACCCGAGAGCCAGAGTCGGCTTATATATCGTAACACTAACGCATGTCTGCTCTCATCACGATGAGAAAACCCCAGAAATGCGAATACACTCGCTCATGGAATTCACCCTCCCTACCTTGACGATCGGAGCGACCACGCTCGCCTTGATCACCACCAGTTGTAGCGATTCCGGGGCATCCGGGCCAAACTTGGTGAACCGGAAACTTTCGGAGAACGAAAACAGCTTCAGGCTTGTAGAGACAAGCGCCGAGCGATTTCGGTATCAACTGACTCCCTCAAACCCATCAGGTTCAGAAGGTAGCGGCACATCCAATTCGGCAAACCAAATCGGCCTAACCTACTCCACACCCGATGGTTGGACAAAGACACCCGGTTCACCGATGCGTGACGTCAATCTTTCTTTCGGAACAAATGGCGAAGGGGAATGCTATGTTGCTCGCCTTCCGGGTATGGGTGGAGGGCTTCTCGCTAACGTCAACCGCTGGCGCCAACAGATGGGTGCTTCCCCCATCACTCAAGCCGAAGCGGATGCTCTTCCTGTTAGGCCGCTTTTTGGACAACCTGCAAAATTTATTTCGGTGGACGGAAAATTTTCAGGGATGGGTGCAACCGAAGGCAAAGATGACTACAGAATGCTCGGACTCATCCTCGCCTCCGAAGCTGGCGCGGTTTTTGTGAAAATGACGGGACCTCGGAAGCTTGTCGAAGCGAACGAAAAAAACTTCAACATTTTTACCAACTCACTGGACGTCGGTCCGTAATCCAGTTCTCAGACAAGCCTCACCTCAATGGCTAACAAAAAAACACAAGAAAAAGAAACCAGCCTCCTTAAGGTTCTCTACAAGTTTTTTACCTCATTCAAGTTGGCAACGGTCGTTTTCGTACTTATGACGATAGTGACCCTTTTTGGCACCTTGGCACAGGTCGAGATGGGTCTTTTCGCTGCAAAGGAAAAATACTTTCACTCCGTCTGGATCATTGACGAGATTGGAAATTTTCCAGTGTTTCTGCCGGGTGGTGGCCTGCTAATGGCGTTTCTCTTCATCAACATGTCCCTTGGAGCGGTCGTAAAGGTGAAAAAACGCTGGAAAGGGGCAGGCACGCTAATCTCTCACATCGGGATGCTGATGCTTTTCGGCGGAGCGTTTGTCACTTGGGGCCTCGGAACCGACGGCTACATGGCGCTCTACCCGGGAATGAAGTCGGACAGGGTTGAAAGCTATCGGAAGTGGCAACTCGAAGTGATGCCGCTCAATGACGATGCCTCTGCCGACGAGGTATGGATCCTACCCGCTGATGAGCTTTCCTCGATTCGCCCTCGCTCTCCCCGTTCCTACACCACAGACGATCTTCCATTTGAGATCATAGTTTCGGACTATTCGCCCAACGCAATACCGACTCCGATCACAGCGCCAATGGCAGCTGGGTCAGCAGCACGCGAAATCGATGGATTTAAGCTTCTACCACAACAAAAAGCCAAAGAAGCTGCGGCCAACATCCCAGGCTGCTATGTCGAGTTTAAGCCCAAGTCTGGCGACAGCGATAATATCAGCGCGATCCTCTCAGCCTACTCCTTCAGGTTCGATCCAGGAGAAAGCCCCATGCCTTTCGTGTTCGAACTAGAAGGCCAAAAATTTGGTGCCTTAATCGCCAAGAAGTCGTGGCATATTCCTTTCGAAGTTCAACTCGATGAGTTCATATTCGATCGTCACCCGGGCATCAGCATGGCTCGAAACTACGAAAGTCGTGTCACTCGCCTCGAAACCGACAAAGGAGCGAAACCTCTGGAGATTAAAATGAACGAGCCTATGCGCTACGAAGGTTACACTTTCTTCCAGGAATCCTTCGGCCCGGCAGGCTCTCAACCAGGAGACCGCATGTATTCTCAGTTTGCCGTAGCAAATAATCCTGCCGACCAGTGGCCTCTCTGGGCGCTCGTTGTTACCAGTATCGGTCTGGGAGTCCATTTCGTTATCATGTTACTAGACTACATGGCTCGCTCTCGTAAAAAACGCATTCAGGCTGCCTCATGAAGTTGCAATTTTTCCTTCTGCTAACCTTGATCGTCGGCATCAGCAGTCTGACGTCTGCCCGCGAAGTTCCCCAAGTTGAACTCGGGAGCTATGACCCATGGGATTCAAAAGTGGTCGAAACTTTTGAAAATCTCCTCATGCAGGAATCAGGTCGAGTGAAACCGATCTATAGTTATTCCCGTTTCACCCTGTTGCAATTCAGCGGCAAGACCTCACTCAGATTCGGAACCAAAGATGGTGAAACCCACGAGCTACACTACAGCGAATGGATGCTTGACGTCCTCTTTCGTGGCAACGTGGCTAAGGCACTCCCCGTCTTCGTGGTGGATAACTCTGCTGCCATAGTTCAGATCGGGGTTTCGCCCAAGGAAAAGCGTGACCGATACTCCTACGACGAAATCGTTTCCGGACGCGCCAAACTCGCTGAGCTTAGTGCCCAGTATGGCGAGAAACAGCGCAAGCATACGGAAAGTGAAAAGGATCCTCAATATGAGCTAGATCCAATTGAGGGCATGATCCTGACTCTCGGCCGCAATATCAGTGCCTTTGAGTTCCTTGTCGGACAATTCAGTTTTGCACGTAAAGGTCAGCTCCTCGTCAACGAAAACATTCTACCACAGGAAATGGTAGCGCTCGCTGCTACGCTTGATCCCGTTGCGATAATCGACAAAATGCCGGAGATGAGTATCCAGCAACTCGGCCGGGCGATTCAACAGCCGGACAACGGAGATGAAGATGCTCGCATGTTTACGAGCGCCCTGAGACTCTTTTTCTTCTACGCCAACTCCGCGCGAGGTATAAATCTTTTTCCCCCACAGGAGAACGACAACGAAATCTGGTTATCCGCGAGCGACGCCATGCTGGAGGGTCTAGAGTCGAAAGAAGCAAGACCCTGGGCTGTCGAACAGCTGAGGGAGCTTCAGAACGTGATTGAGGCCAGCACTCAGGGAACCGAAACATTCAGCGCCGCGCTTGCAGCGTTCTCCGATTCCCAACGTGCCAAAGCGGACGCTCGCGGAGAAGGAGAACATTCTGCCCTCGAAGTTCATCTCTACCGTGGAAAATATTTTAGCTACGCTCTCTACCTTTTTGTCTTTGGCTTTATCATCTTAGCAACCAGCTGGTTCTCTCCAGCAAGCAAATTTGGTCGTGTCATGGTTCTGATTGCCAGTCTCCTTGCTCTCGCAGGGCTCCTTCTCGATATCTCTGGGATCACCCTCCGAAGTATTATCCGGGATCGACCTCCGATCACCAATCTGTATGACACCGTGATCTTCATAACCGCAACAGCCGTTCTTCTCGGTTTGATCATCGAGTATTTCACGAGAATTGGAGTTGGCGCCCTTATCGCCATCGTCAGCGGAATGCTGGGCATGTTTCTCTCGATCAAATATGAGGCGAAAGAGGCGACCGACACAATCACACAGCTTGTGGCAGTCCTAGACACGAATTTCTGGCTCGCAACCCACGTCACCATCATCAACATCGGCTATGCTGCTGGTTTGGTCTCTGCCATTATTGGAATGCTCTACCTCGCAGCACGTTTCGTTCTCAATCTTGTTGGAAAGGAAGCGAAAGACTTCGTAAAGCTGCTGACACGGATGAACTACGGGGTGGTCTGTTTTTGTCTCTTTTTCTCACTCGTCGGCACAGTTTTAGGTGGCATCTGGGCCAACTACAGTTGGGGCCGATTCTGGGGATGGGATCCTAAAGAAAATGGAGCGCTCATGATTTGCATTTGGACCCTTGTCATTCTCCACGGACGCATGGCTGGGTGGATTCGAGATCTTGGCATCCATATGAATGGCATCATTCTGGGTATCATCGTCACCTTCAGTTGGTGGGGCGTAAATAACCTTGGCGTCGGTCTTCACTCCTATGGTTTCACCGAGGGGGTATGGAACTCTCTTTACAAAAGCTGGGGTGTCATGGGAATCTTCCTGCTGATGGGGATCTGGCTTTACATAGATGATCGAGCGAAGAAAACGGCCAAGAAAGCCGAGCGTAATTCGAAAGAGACTGATCCCCAAGTCAATTCGGCCTGATTAATATTCGTGCTGGAATTTCGCATAAGTCTGGCTAGTATCATCCTATGGCAATCTTCCTGGGAATATTTATCGCGGTCATCTTCATGGTCGCAGGCGCCGCAGCTTTCGGATACCTGGTAAAAGGAAAATAAGTCACTACTCTTCACAATCTTCCCGCCTCCACGACGGTTCAATCTTGAGCCTCAAAACCTCCACGTTCCGATTTTGCCAAAAAAAATTGGACTGGGCACCCACGGTAGCAATTATTCGCAAGCCGCCTACCCTTCCTGTTGAAACCGTCGTTCCGCATTCTTCATTGAATGTGTAGTCCCCTAGAGTCGCTTTCGTTTCATGGCCCGACGCAAGACCAAGATTATTTCCACACTCGGACCTGCCACCCAAAGTCCCGAGATGATTCGCCAGCTCATTGAGGCCGGTGCGAACGTCTTTCGACTGAACATGAGCCACGCCTCTCACCGCTGGTGCCGCGAGATCATTGGACATATTCGAGAACAGTCCAACGCAACAGGCATCAGCGTCGCCACCCTGATTGATCTTCAGGGTCCTTCGATTCGAACCGGGGATGTTGATGGCAAGATGGACCTCAAGAAAGGAAACACCGTTGAATTTCGTAACGCCTCTCTAGAGCCCAAAAGCCCCATCTCAGTCACTACGAATTATGATGGGCTCCACGAAGATGTCTCGGTCGGCGACGTCATGCTGGTCGATAACGGCGAAATCCACTTTCGCGTTAATCGCATCGATGATGGACGACTCACCTGCGAGGTTCTCACCAATGGGCAAATGGGTTCAAGGCGCCACATCAATCTTCCGGGCATCCGGGTCAATCTTCCGGCATTGACCAAAAAGGATCTCATGGACATCGAGGTCGCCGCAGAGCAGCAGGTCGACTATGTGGCGATCAGTTTCGTCCGTGACTCGGAACACGTTCGTCTTCTTCGCGAAAAGCTCGACGAACTGGATTCGAATGCTCGCATCATCTCCAAAATTGAGGACCAAGAAGCCGTTAAGCATCTCTCCGAAATCATCAAGGAATCAGACGCCGTCATGGTCGCCCGCGGAGATCTTGGCATCGAGGTTCACATCGAGGAACTTCCCGTGATCCAGCGTGCTATCGTAAAAGAGTCAGCTCGCATCGGTCGCAAGGTGATCGTCGCGACTCACATGTTGGAGTCCATGATCGAAAACCCGGTTCCAACGCGTGCCGAAGTCACTGATGTGGCCAACGCAATCTTTGAACAGGCCGATGCTGTTATGGTCAGTGGCGAAACTTCCGTTGGGCGATATCCAGTAAAATGTATCGAGGTACTCGATCGAATCGCCCGCCGCATGGAGCGCGAACCCGGAGCTGGCTTTTCAGAGGACATCGAACTCCGAACCGAAAAGCAACACACCGTGAAATCAGCAGTCGGCCTCGCCAACTCCCTCGAAGATGCCCATCTCATCATCTTCACGGCTCGCGGCGTTCTGGCCAATTACGCCGCCCATCAACGCCCCACCCGATCCAATATCTACGCTTTTTCCCCCGATGAAGTTGTGGTTCGCGCTCTCAATCTGAACCGGGCCGTTTTCTCTTATCCAATGCAATTCAACAAGGATCCGGAAAAGAGCATCCGCCACGCCATTGACCTTTTGAGAAAGAAAGGCCAGATTGCCGCGGGAGATTCAGTCGTTATCCTAAGTGACGTGCTCAATCAGGATTTTGACACTGAGGCGATTCTCCTCCGTAAAGCTTGATGAAGCTCACTTCCTTCGAAACGATAGACTCTCATCTACTGTTTGGTCTGTTGAATACTGCTTTGAGAAATGACTTCGACGATCTAGAAGATCTGAGCAAATTCCACGACCTCGACCAAGAGCGTCTCCTTCAGAAATTGAGAGAAGCTGGCTACCACTACAGGGCCGACCTCAATCAATTCCGTCCCACCGCTTCTCGGTAGAGAGTCTCGACAAGCAAGCTCACTTGTGAGCGTCAACGATCGCCTGAATATCGGCACGTCTGACCCCAGCAGGAGCATCTACACTGGCGAATTTAGCGCGGGCGGCCGCCGCTTGCTCGACCGTTACGGGTGAGGCACTGTTCCCCCACGTATTCCGGGTGTATGTCAGCACAGCTGCCATCTTTTCATCGTCGAGGCCAGCACCCAGCGAAGCCATCATACCCATGTAATCCATGCCTTCTTTGGCAATGCCTTTGAGAATAATTAAGAGAGCGGTGTCAACATCACCGAGGAGAAGATCAGACCCATGCAGGCTAGGAGCCATCAACATGGGGCCTGCTTTGAGCCCAGCCCCGTCTGGACCATGGCAAGCGGCACAAGTCGCATAGGCAACTTTTCCAAGCTCCATTTGAGGCAATTCAGGAACATCACCCCCTGCAACCGCTGATTCTAGGCCACCTGGTTCGCTCGTAGCTATGGCAGCGGATTCTGACGTTGCCACTGTAGCGGATCCCGCTTGCGCAGCTTCACCTTCTTCGACCACTTTTACGCCTGATCCGCTGATAAAGGCGAATCCGACGGCGCCCAGCATCAAGACGAGAGAAGCAGGAATGGCAAAGATAAAGACTTTCCCAAGGAGAGTAAGGACGGGATGTGTTGTTTCGTTGTTTTCGTCGCTCATGGCCGCGTGGATAAAAGATGATTTTTGCTAGAAGTCAATTGATTGCTGCTTGCGCCAAAGGCGCGAGTTACCGCTATCCATGTTGGTTTACGCGATTGCCAAACAGGGGGATACGCGAAACAGAAAAAATCGTGTATGATTAGGAATGACGTCCCTCTTCGAGTCCGTCGAGCTTACCTCGGTAACACCTGACGAGCTGCCACTTGTCAATGAAATGGCGGCTAAGATCTGGCCTACGGCCTACCGAGAAATCAATTCCCCTGAACAGACCAGTTATATGCTGGAATTGATGTATAGCCCTCAAGCCATAAAACAGGATCTCGCTGAAGGCGTGATCTACCAATGGATTATCTGCCATGACAAGCCGGTAGGGTTTATCGCCGCCGGCCCGATCATCTGTGGTGAGCCCTGCGTTCTCCATAAATGCTATGTTTTGACCGAGGCTCAAGGGAGCGGCTCTGGAAAAGCGGCGCTACGGCTTCTTTTCGCACGACTTTTCAAAGAAGGAACACCGCTTCTAAGACTGAGGGTAAATCGCAAAAACTCACGCGCGATTGGATTCTACCAATCACTCGGTTTCAGTATCGAAGCCGAAGATGTTCTCGATATCGGAGGAGGGTTTGTGATGGACGACTACGTCATGATCAGGTATCTGACTTAGGCGAGTTTTTTCCTCTCGTTTTTTAACCCCATAAGCGGCTAATTTTTACCTTGGCCCGTCGACCGTGATCCGGCGACACTATTCTCATGACGAACGTGACTGGTCAGGATCGCATCAAACGACTGCGCGAGGATCTCATCCCCGCTGCTGATCACTTATGCCGTCTCATCCATGACTTTGGTTCGAATGGAACGTCCCTCCTTGTGGAAGATGTCCAATTAATCGCCGATCTCGAAAAGCTGAAAAGCCAAGCCGACACTTTCAGAAACGGAATTGAGGATTGGTTCAACGATGGAGCCGTTTGGGGCACTGAAGACTTCGAAAAGAATCTTAGCCATGCCCGGCACGAGGCCCGCAACGGACTCAATCACCTTTTCGGAATCATCCAACTGATTCAAATGGCGGCTCTACCCGATGAAATTGGCAAAAAGTCTTCAGAAATCATTGCAGCCCTCGAAACCTGTCTGGCCGCGGTATCGGGAACGGCTCAAATCATTGAACCGGCCATCAGTTCAATATCCTCCATTACTGCAGAATCAGCGCCCAAATCCTCAGAGAGATCCTCGCGAGGCACTCTTCTCGTCGCCGATGATGATGAAGATAACCGCACCATCCTTGAACGTCTTTTAACCACCCACGGATTCAAAGTAGAGTTTGCGGTCAATGGAGTAGAAGCGATTCAACGCATCTCTGACAAAGCCTATGATGCTGTCCTTCTAGACATTCAGATGCCCGAGATGGACGGCTTCGAAGTGCTGGCCAAGCTCCGTGAAACCGGCCATCTCCGCCACACTCCCGTTATCGTAGTCACCGGACTCCAAGAGGAGCAGGACGCTGTGCGCTGTATCGAGATTGGAGCCGAAGATTTTCTCTCCCGCCCCATCCGTACTGAACTACTCTTTGCACGACTGAACGCTAGTCTCGAAAAGAAACGTCTTCGGGAGAAAGTATTCGAGCAGCACTTCACTCCCGATCTCGCTCGGGAACTTGCCCGCAACCCGGATCCAATGAAGATGCAAGCGCGTCAGGCAGAAGTAACTGTCCTCTTCTGCGACATTCGCGGATTCTCCACCTTGAGCGAACGACTCGGTCCCGCTCAGACAATTGATTGGCTTAGCGGAGTCATGGGTGAGTTTTCCACCATCGTTATCGAACATGGGGGAGTTTTAGTTGACTACACCGGAGACGAACTCATGGCTATGTGGGGCGCTCCAAACGAACAACCTAATCACGCAGACCTTGCCTGCCGCGCTGCTATTGGGATCATGAATTCGCTCGACGAGCTAAATCAGAAATGGCATCCCATCGTCGGAGCCGAAACCGAAGTTGGTATTGGCATCAATACCGGTGAAGCGCTGGTCGGAAACGTAGGCACTCATCGTAAATTTAAATACGGACCACTTGGCACCGTTGTGAATCTGGCCAGCCGCGTACAAGGGGCCACTAAATTCCTCAAGTCTTCCCTACTCATCTCCGGAAATACCGCGGAACAGCTTCCGGACGATACGAAAACAAGACGCCTCTGTCAGGTTCGCGTTCAGAATATTCACACCTCGGTTGACCTGCACGAACTTGAACTTCCAGGAACACCAGATAAATGGGACCAGGTAGTCTCTCAATACGAAGCCGCCCTGAACCAGTTTGAATCTGGAAATTTTCGACAAGCCTCTGCCATCCTCGGCGACGTTCTTCTCACTGTCCCCAACGATGGCCCAAGTCTCCAACTGATGCGCCGGATCGTCGACGCCATGCTGGAAGAAGGGACCGATTTTTCCCCGGTGTGGAAGTTGCCAGGAAAATAGTTATTTTCCTAATAAAGGCATTACTCGCTTCTGCTGAGCACTCGCAAACGCAGTATCTACAATCTGCTGACCGACAAGCGACATGGCCACACTGAGGGGCCCTTCTATCTCCCGCTCATTTTCGAGGCAATCGATTAAATACTCAACTGGATTAGACTTCGGCGATGGCAACGTGGGAGCATCAACGCGACGCCCTTCCGGACATTCTCTCAACTGCACCGTCACATAATCGTCGTAGTCTCCACTGGAGATCGTTCCCCTAGTTCCTTTAATTATGAACCCGCATTTTGGCTGCGGCTGATGTGACCACGGATCGGTGAAGGTCCCCCACCTCGTTTCGAACTTCGAGAGCCCTGATTCATATCGCGCCACGGCAATGCAATGTTCATCGACTTCGAGTCCGCTGTTCTCAAGATCCCAGATTGCCATGACTTCGATTGGCTTCTTTCCTCCATTGAACCATGTCCCAAGTGTGGTGCCATAGCCAAGGTAATCTTGAAGGCTTCCGCCGCCCTCAGATGCTCGATAAAACCAGCCTGCCTTCTTTTCTTCTTCGGTAGGCTCTCGCTCAATTTTATCGGCGCCATGCCATAGCGGACCGCGATTACCATCATAAAAATGAACTTCCTGAACCTCGCCAATGAGCCCATCCTGAATCAAATTCCACGTCTTTTGATGAGACCGATGCCAAGCTAGGGGCCAATTAATCGCGAGTTTTTTTTCTGAATCATCCATGGCTGCAACCATGCGTTCTGCCTCCGAAAGGTTCGAGGCAAAAGGTTTCTCCATGAGAACATGTGCTCCAAATGGAGCAACCTTTTCGGTCCATTCGGCATGCCTCGCGGCTGCTGGACACAGGATCACAATATCGGGCTTCGTCTGCTCAAGGCATTGCCGGTAGTCAGTGAAGACTTCTTTCTCTTTGAGTTCAAAATTCTGACGCGCCGAAAGCATTCGCTGCGACTGTTCGTCCGCTACTCCAACAATCTCTGCATTCGGATGCTCATAAACCATTCGGAGCAGATCGCCCATGTGGAAATGGTCGAAGTTGATGCCCGCGATGCGCCACTTCATACTTCATTTAACAGGTTAAGATACTTCGGCCTGCTCTGTTGACTACCTTCCTCGTGAAGGCCTCACTTTTGCTAATCAAGAGGAATACCAAATAGAATCAGCCTTCCTCGATCACCCCATCCTCGTCGGTTACATCGGTCTTGTCTCGGAAAGCAGCAAAGAACACAGCCGCAATAACCGCAGCCATAATCGCCGGAAGAATCCAGAAATCCTTCCACTGATCCATCGTTTCTGTGAGTAAAACCGTGTCGACTCCTTCTGGCATGCTCTTGGCAAACATGTTGGTAAACTTTTCAAGCACTGACCAGTCAGCCGTCTCACGAGCGCCTGCAACCGCGTCATTGAGCTCTCCATAGTTACTCACTTTTTCAAATTGCCCTGAAATTCCCCAACGTCCGAAAACAATGCCGTAACCAATAAACATTCCCAATCCCTGGGTAATGAACACCAACATGCTCTGCGCTTGGCCTCGCACTTCTTTCGGAGCCACCGCATCGGTATACATGAACCCGGTTACGAAGAAAAAATCATAACATATTCCATGCAGAGCCACGCCTAGCATGATCATCCAGAACGCTTGATCTGGGGCGCCGTAAGCAAAGAGCAGGTAACGCAGCACCCAAGAGAGCATTCCCACGAGAATCATCCACTTTACCCCAAGACGACGGAAGAAGAATGGGATTAGAAGCATAAAGATAATCTCGGACATCTGACCGATCGTCATAAAGGAAGCCGCCTGCTCGAATCCGGTCGTAGCAAGGTATTGGGCCGTAACGCCATAGTAATAGGCAAGCGGGATGCAGATCAGTCCCGAGCAAAGGATAAAAACTAGAAAGCCCGGCTTGGCTAGCAGCTTCCAAGCATCAGCCATCAATATGGCTCGCAGGTCGAGCTTCTGTCCTTTTGCCGGGGGCGGCGTATGAGGTAGAGCAAATGAGAGTATCCCTAACAGGATGGAAGAACCTGCTGCCAGCTTAAAGATCGCAAGCGAGGACGTCCATCCCAGAAAACCCACGGCCAGTCCGGCGACGATCCAGCCAATCGTTCCCCAAACGCGAATCTTGGGAAACTCGATCCGGCTGAGATTTGAAAATGCAATCGTATTACCCAGACCAAGGGTCGGCATGTAACAGAGCATGTGACCAAGGAAAAGATACTTGAGCAGCACCGCATTTCCGGCCGCTGCGGCCCCTTCCGCCATCCAGAGGAGTGCTCCCCCAATGAGGAATAGGACTCCCATCACGATCTGAGACGGGAAAAATCGGTCAGCGATAATCCCAAGAAAGAGAGGGGCGAAAATGGCTCCCAATGGAGCCGAGTCATAGGCCGCCCCAGTGCTAGCTGCCATATCATTAGCCCCCAGAGCCTGACCCACGGTGGCGAACCAAGCCCCCCAGGTAAAAAACTGAAGAAACATCATGATGCTCAGCAAAGGCACCGCAGATCGATTGGAGTTATTAGCCATGGTCGCGATTTGTTAGGGAATGAGACAAGATATTGTCGAAAAACGAAAGACGGATCAACGCCGAAATACCGCCTTTATCCACGCATTGACGCTGTTCCTTCGAGGAACACCTAGGGGGTCAGCTACGAGAGTAGTCTCGCTGCCCGAAGATTGAAGAACCCACCCGGATCTGGGTCGCTCCTTCTTCAATCGCCGCGCGAAAGTCATGGCTCATTCCCATAGATAACTCAGGAAGCTCCACTCCCGTCGAAGTGGTCAACTGATCCCTAAGCTCTCTCAAGGCAGCGAAATGAGGTCGCACCTTTTCAGGATCGGGATCAAACGCTGGCACAGTCATCAATCCCTTGAGCTGGACCTGTTCAAGTTGGGCGACCTCCGACACAATGTTTTCGAGGTCTTCAGCTACAAGACCGAACTTGGCCTCATCCCGAGCCACGTTTACTTGCAATAGAATTTCAGGCTTTAATCCAAGTTCTCCTGCTATGCGATCAATCTGCAAGGCTAGGCCAAGCGAATCGACACTGTGAATCATTGCACAATACGGCAGAACCTTGCGCGTCTTGTTTTTCTGCAGATGACCGATGAGGTGCCACTTCAACTCAAACGACATTGCTGGAACTTTTTCAAGAATCTCCTGCACCTTGTTTTCTCCGAAAATGCGATGACCGGCGCTGACTGCTTCCTGAATCACATCGACAGGCCAAGTCTTGCTAACAGCGATCAGAGTAATTTCGTCTGCGAGGCGCCCAACTCTCGCGGCTGCATCAGACACCTCGGCTTCAACAAAGCTTAGATTTTCAGCAATACTCATTTTTCCGGAAGGGCTTCGATCGCAGCCCGGTCGAGCCGAACTATACGCCACTCATCAAGGATTTCGCCTCCGACCTGAGTGTAGAGATCGATCGCATTCTGATTCCAGTCGAGCACACACCATTCATAGCGTCCCGCAGCCCGTTTTTCAGCAATAGCTCCCACTGATTTAAGCAGCTTTTTACCGATTCCTGCCATTCGAAAGGAAGGTCTGACATACAAATCTTCCAACCAGAGGCCCGCGCGACCAACAAAAGTTGAAAATGTTGAAAAGAAAATCGCATAGCCGACCAGCTCTCCCGATACCGTCGCGACTAGCGCTTCGGCGGCAGGACGGTCCCCAAAGAGGCTTTCCTGATAGTCTACTTCTGTCGCAACTAATTGATCGCTAAGCTGTTCAAACTCGGCTAACTCCGCCACCATTTTAAGGATGCCGGGAATGTCTCTCGGACTTGCATCACGGATCTCAAGAGATGCCTGAATGTTTTCGATCATAAGACTTCTGATTTAAATCGGACTTGGCACACCTAGTGCTTATTAGTGATACGTCAGTCGGTATCCAGACCGGACGACAAACGGGTTGAAACCAGACAGCAACCCGGTTGACTTCATCTTTTGCAGGTTTTACGGGGGTTTTTCCTGCGCTTGTCGACCGGGTTGCTTGTTTCATACAAGGGGGCTTCGTTTTTTGTGTAGAGCCCTACCCCCCCCTTGGCATGAAATGAATCTAAAAAGAAGGCTCAGTGACCCCCGTCTGAAAGTTCCTGTGGTTTGTATCCGCCCTTGGCTCTGAAGTAGAAGAACAGGATAAGGTAACAGATCAGCATAAAGGTCGGAAGGACTGACACCTGCACAAAGGCGGCCTTCTTGTTCGGATAACGCACCTCGCGGACGATATCCTGCTCCGCTTCCGAGAGGTCTTTCACCTTGTCTTCATCGACCCCCCTGACTTCGCCAAGGAAGGAGAGAGAGCGCGGCGACGTTGCCACTTTTTCATGAATCGCGGGATGTTCCGCCTTCAGGTCACGGTCGATTCCTTTATCCTGCAGACCCCCCATTATCGGGGCCCCTAGAATACCCATACCAAGCACGCCGACAGCGGAAACTCCGTTGAGGGTGAGCGCTCCTCCTTTCGGGAACTGCTCGGATACTAGCCCCAGCGTGGTGGACCATAGAAAGGTCTTGCCAAGCGCATAAACCGTGGCGGCAATCAGGATCACAAATCCAGCGGACTTAGAAAGGAAGAGCAAACCGATAATCGCAATGATGGCGCTAATCACAAGAAGACCGATCGGTGAAAATTTATGCACGATCGGACCCGCATAGAAACGCAGAATTGTCATTATGGTCGAAACGTAAATAAAGATCCACCCCGCCTGAGCCGGCGTGAAGTCAGCGCCGAGCAGATCGGGCATCCAACTGTCAGTGCCCAGTTCAGTCGTAGCCAACGGCCCCATCGTGAGAAGAATGAGTAGGAACATCCAGTTCCCGAAACTCTTTGTGTATATACCGGCTCCAACGGCAACCGTTGCAGCGATAATCACTGCAACGATCCCACCTACCACGAAGTCAGGATTCAAACTCGCTAGAATCTGCGATACCCCCAATACGAGCAGCCAAGTCAGAAGAAAGAACCCGATACCGCCAACCTGGCCAAGCATTTCCCGATAGGAAACATTGGCTTCAACCCGCTCATTGACTGGGAACTTTCGCGGGATAATCATCACGGCGTAGATCACCACCGGCACGAAACACATCACGTATTTGATCTTCCAGCTGGCATCTCCCAGTAGGATTGCCGTTAGCGCACCAAGTGCCAGACCCGCCGGCCAACCGGCGTGGAGAATGTTGAGCCATTTCGATTTCTCCTTTTTATAAATCGTGGCAACGACCGGGTTGATGAAAGCTTCAACGGTGCCGTTGGCGATGGCGATGAGGAACACACTCCAGTAAAGAGCAGTCGGTCCGTTCGCAAAAAGCGTGAGAAGCAGAGAGGCGATATGACACCCCATCGCAAAATAGGCCGCCGTTTTGTAGCCGATGTAATCGATGATCAGGCTGAAGACAATGATACTGATCGCGAAGGGCCAAAGTCCCACACCGAGGATGGTTCCCTTGTCAGCTTCAGAAAGTCCGAAATCGGTCTGCCAGTCGCCGATGATATTGGCGCGGAGACCGAACACAAATGAGGTCGCCACGAGAGCGACAAAACAGGCCCAGAACAACTTCTTGGTTTCTTTTTCGTCCATAGTAAAACAGCAGTTCGCAAAGGCTGAATTCTGGGGGAGGAACTGCAAATTTCAATGCAGAAAGACCCTTAATTCCGTGCGGATGCTGGCGCCGGTTCCACCCTATCGGGCAACCGGGCAGCCGGGCACCCGCAACTGCGCCTTTTGCGTCAGCACCACAGCGAACCCACAGTCAACGCGTGGCTGCCGTCAGACGGTTGGTGTGCTATGACGTTAGCCAGAACAAATACGAGAGACAAAATACGATGAAGACAAAACATGCATTTATTATCGGTTCTATTGCGACGATCGGGGGCTCGGTGTTTGCTGCTACGGCCCAGTCGATTGCCTTTATTAACGTAAAAGTTTATCCTTCGCCTCGGTCAGATACGTCATATGCTGCGCAGGAACAGGTCTTGCAGAACATTGGCCTGCTATTTCTGGCATTTGGGCTTCTCCTGATTCTAACCACGTTCCGCGAGTGCCTTCGCGCATCACGCCGTGATCACCGACCCGCAAGAAACGAGGGTTAACAAGCCGCGGATGATCAACTGCCTGCCCGCCGCGAGTCGAAAGTTCTTTTCTGATTCCTCACCTGCCCTATCATTCCACCACCGCGCACCGGATCGAGTTGGAGCTCTATGACGTTCGACAAAAAGAAGCGAATCTGAATCCATGGACCAAGTACCCACACAGTCTCAACCTTCACAGCCGAAACAGCGACATGGTTGCCTAACTGCATATTTGGTATTCATAATAATCGCGAACTCTGCCAGCGCGTTCATGTATATCGTAGGAAGAGAAGCGATACGGCAGAATCTTCCGGATATGCCTGACTGGGCATTTCCAGTTCTAATTGCCTTTGGCGTGCTCAATCTGGTTTGTGCGATTGCCCTCTTCAAATGGAAGAAATGGGGGTTTTGGGGATTCACCTTTTCAGCCTGTATTGTTCTAGTCGTCAATTTGGCAATCGGTCTCAGTCCCGCACAAGCGTTCGGTGGCCTAATTGGAGTTGCGATTCTATATGGAGTGTTGCAAATTGGCAGAACGAACAAAGGGTGGCCACAGCTTGAATGAAACAATGTCGAACAAGCGCATGGAGAGCAACGGCTGACCGGCACTGAGTCGAAAGATGAAACGTAATTCAAACCCTTGTCCTGTGTCGAACGCGCGCTCCCGGATCGGGCTGCCATGCCTCAAACGTTCGGTCAAAAAATGAAACGTGCTCTCAAGTGGATCGGCAGAATTCTAGGCGCCTTGGTGCTCGTGGCTGTCTTGGGGTTTGCGTGGATGGTTTACAGCTTCAACAAGGCGCTGGAGCCGATTGAATCGGTAAGCAAGTACGAAGAAGTGTTGGCGGATTGGAAGGCAAGCGGACTGATCGACCATTTTCCTAGTTCGGTGCCTGCGAATGCTCGCAACGTAAAGTTTTCTTCGTGCCCAAGTTTTCTCCAGGGAGGTGGACACGTTCAGCTCAGGATGGAGCTCCCCGCAGAGGAACTGAAGGTGCTCTACAATCACGCCACGGAGTCCGCCAAGCAGCATCAGGACGGAGGGAATTCTGTAACTCTCATCAATGAGCGAGATGATGGATTATGGAGCACGCACCCGCACACTTTGGCGAAGGGCACATACAAGTTCCCAAGCGACTACCGGATTTTTATCCTTGATGCTGCGGGGTCAGGCGACTGGAACCACGGCAAGAGCATGGGGATGGTCGTCAGCCTGCAAAGGAATGAGGTTCTCTATTACACCGAGGACTGGTAGAAACGAAATCGGCGAACAAGGCGTAAATACTGTTCGGTAAAAAGGGGATCAGGTGGCTGAAAACAGAAAATGGGAACAAACAATTGGAGCCGGATCTTTAATCGGAATCTCCGCCCTTGCGCTCCTTCTAGCCCTCCCGCTTCTGAAGCCAGAATTCAACATCGGAAGATTGCGCGTCGCGGCTGGCATCCAGCCATATGGATGGACTCAGGGAATCACGAAGAACCCTGCGGACTGCTACCTCGTGATCGGAGAATGGTATTGGTTTATCGGATATTACTAGAAGCCCCTCGTCGGAGGAACTTGCTGATATTTTGGAGGTTGTTGATGGATTAGCTTCAACAGAAGGTGTAACTTTTGATTATGTTTTTCGGATTAAGGAAGAGAAGAAAAAAGCTCGAGGGGGTTTCTCGGATCGCATCTTTTTGGAATCCGTGACCGAAGCCGAACCAGGCGGTAAAGGCAACGCCTAAAGACGCGTCTCACCTTTGACGTTCGCTCAAGAAAATGAAGCAGCACACTCAGACGATTATCGCTATCGGTCGGAGCTTCGATCCGGACGATGACCAGACGCTTGCCTTGGCACGGACGATACCGTGCACCTACTTCCAGAATCTCGCTGAGGGACGATTCAATGAGTTTAATTTCCTAGTGGATCTCCCATTCGGTGACGCATTCGATTTCATCAAGGGGATGGTAAGGTGTGAGGAACTCCGCATTTCGCCATATCCCGGTTCCACCTCTTTGGTCATTTTTGCTTTCAACGCGATTCGACGCCGTTCAATGGATGAATGGACGAAGATTGCGGTATGGATAGTCCAGAACCACGATAATCCATACTCCCCATTCAATTTTAGGCGCACCCGCGACGACTGGGAGGTTGCCCTCCGTGAGTCAGACAATCCCATCGAGATTGCCACCCGAGCTGACGAGATAGAACACTCATATCAAGCCAAGAAACATGCGACGGCCGACCGCCAGGCTGTGCGGGAACGCATCGACAAGCTCAACAAGGGGGAAGTTCCTGAATCAGCGGAAATCCGCCAACGAATGATCGAAGAACTGGAACGCGAGGCAGGATGGCCCGACCACCGATAAGAGCGAACAAGACGTGGCTACCAACTGGCGGCCCGTCGGCGAGTCGAAAGCGTCATGACTATCTCAACCTCAACCTTGAAATCGACGGTGCGCTTCAGGTAGCCTGCGGTAGACCCTAGACGTTTTTGGGGATTTCCCGGCAAAACTTCGAAATTTTAGAGGTGATTGCCTTGGAACTGGCGTGAATCCTGATACTGGATATCTTGCCAGTTCTTCTCACGCGATCACAGCACTTTGAGCGCTTCTACAACATCGGAATTCCAGACTTCGTCCGGCTCAGCCTTTCCGCTGGGGGCCACGGCGCTGGACGACAACACCGTTAATTTTGCCGTCGCCTCCCAATATGGCACCACGGTCACGCTCTGCCTATTCACCGATCTTAAGAAACCTTGGCAGGAAACCCACCGCATTCCCCTGACCGCTTCCACCCGCGACGTCAATCACATCGCCGTGACTGGAATCCCTGCCGGCAGCACCTATGGCTATCGTGTCGATGGCACCTGGGATCCTGAAGCGGGCTACTACTTTAATCTCAACAAACTGCTGATTGATCCCTACGCCAAATGCTTCGACGGCCCCTCGCGATACGTAGCGTCCATGAGAGGCA
>PBSY01000033.1 GCA_002726915.1 Verrucomicrobiales bacterium
AATCGCCTCCATGAAAAAACTTTTGGACGCATCACCCACCACCATGACCTGATCTCCAAAAGTTTCACCACCGGCGAGCAGACCTTCACGAGTCAACATGTTATAATCAGCATCAACATCGTCGGCGTCCTCTCCGTGACAGCCGTTGCATTTTTCAGCAAGCAGAGGCTGCACCTTGAGCGCAAATAGTCGATCTGCCCCATTGAACTTCGAAGCAACTTTATCGACAGCCGTCACTGCAGAAGAAACCAGGGTCAGTGCCGCTACGAAAAAAGTTCGACCATTGAGAAATCTCATAGAATTGTCAGGGTCTTCCAGTTTCGTAGAGTTCTTTGATCTCCCACGCAGTAAGCGCCTCGGAGAAGATCGCAAATTCGTCAATAGATCCATTCAGGTTGCGAACAGCAAACTCAGGGTCATCGCGGGACGGATCACTCCAGTTTCCTATTGAACCCGCACCAATGCTCACCACTGGGGAACGAAGTGATTCATCCTCGATCCGATCGATAGAGACAGGTTCGCCATTTACGTAGTGAGTGATGGTCCAGTCGTCGGTGTTGTAAACGGCAGCCAACTGCATCCATTGCCCGGCCATCTCCGGAGTCCAAATTACTGGCGAGAAAGCGATGTGCTTGTCCTTTTTTCCCTGCTTCCTCTCAGCCTCCTGAGCTTTCACGGAAAAGAAAAGACGCCCGTCCTCCATGATTTGCCAATGAGGATCGTGAATTTCATGGCCATCAGTCAGGAAAAGAGAATTATACCAACGGTCAAGGCTGTTGATGCGCAACCAACAGTAGAAAGTAATCGCGTCATGCTCACCTGGGATATTTAACCGAACGCGGCTGCCGGTTGAACCAAAGTCGAGCGCATTAAAATCGTTTCCCCAGCGGCTCGGGGTCCGTTGGGCCGCAACGATGGCACCGTCGTGAGCCCCTAAAGACTTGTCGCGCAAGATGCGCTGCCAGTGACCGGGCTGGTTCATTGGAAAGTATGCGAGAACCCGCGAGTCACGCGCTAACTCTTCAGCGTGAGCCAACCAACGATCCTCGTTGTTGGTGCGCTGATTTGAGAGTTCCTGCACACGATCGCCAACGAGAGTGAGTAACTTCGGATTGAAAGCACTGCGAGCAGAACCTTGACCAATGGTGTGGCGGACGGACTCGCCTCCGACGAGCGTTACCATGGGCTCGATTGGGGAATACCACTCGACCTCGCCATTAATGACCGAGATTTCAGCATGCTCACGCGTGACGTCAATTGCGAACTCCGTCCCGAGGTCGACCAGTTCTCCGCCGGCTGCGCGAATCTTAAAACCCTCGGCTGGCTCTGGAACACGGGCCTGCACCTTTCCAAGGTCGACCGACATCTCCATAGACGAGATTACTTCAAATTCTGCTTCACCTTCGATGACGATTGTCACACCGCTGAAAAGATCGAGCAGTACTGTTCCCGCGGCGAGATTCAACTCACCGGCAGGTACGAGGTCACCACGTTTCAACTGGATGCCATCGTTCCAGATTGCATCCACAGTTTCGCCAACGACCGCGAAGCCGCGAGCAAGAGACTCACCCTCATCAGCCACTATTTGATGCTTCGACGGCCCTAAAAACCAACCCACTCCGCCAAGAATCACTCCAATGGCTATAGCCGCCGCAGCCCTCCAGTTGGTGCCGGTCGCCGTTAGAAGCACTCTAAAATCGACTATTTTGTGCTCCTTCTCCGCAACCTGCTGATAGGTTTCAGCATCAATCTCCAACAGAGTTGCCAACTCGAGTCGATGGTAATAGGCTTCGCGCACCGCAGGGTTGAGGTGCATTTCCGCTTCAAGCCGAACAAAGTCGACATCAGCAATGACGCCATCGAGAAGCTCGTCGATTAATTGGTTGTACTCTTCCGAATTCATGATCCAAGAACCTTTCCTTTTGCAAGCTTGGATTCCACGCACTGGAGGAGGCGGTTGCGAATCCGGTGAAGGGTCACTTTGAGGCTACCCACACTGCGATTTATTTGTGAGGAATACTCCGCGAGGGGGGTATTTTCAAAATAGCGGTGCTGAATAAGCTCCCTGTCCGCTGGCTTAAGCTTCTGGAGACAAGCTGTCAGAGCCTCCTGTTTGAGGTCCATTTCCGTGGGGCGGCCAGGAAGCTCACTCACGATGAGATCTTCCATCTCTTCACTAAAAACAACGTGGTCGCGCTGATACTTTTTTCGGTGATTCAGCACCTCGAAGCGGGCGATACTAAAAATCCACGCCTTGAAATTGGTGCCGAGCTCAAAGTTATCCCGCTTTCTCCAAATTGTCGCGTTGGCCTGCTGAGCAACGTCAACCGCCGCCGAATCACCAGGTAAGAGTGAGGCGACATAATAACGAAGGGCAGACTGATGCTCGGTGAGCAAGGCTACAAATTCGTTGTTATATTGGTCGTTCTCATTCATTAGAAAATCTTTTACCTAGATAAATGCCGCTGCGCTTTCCGAGGTTAACAAAGTAAGGAAAAAAATGTCAGAATTTGGCGGGAAGGCCTGATTCATACCGGCTCGAGCTACCCGTCCTACGCAAGGCAGCGATTCGTCTTCGCCGCTCTTTTCACCAAAAGTAGATGCGACACCTCTACGTTCTTTTGTATTTTAGCAAAAATTCTAGTGCTATAGAATCAGCCCCATCCCTGAGATCGCTTCTGAGGTGATGCCCTTGTCCCTTCACTTTGCAGAGCGCAACTTTCTGGCCGGATTGGTTCGTGTAAGTGTAAACAATTATCGTGTCCTCTTGGTTAACAACTTGAGGATCGGACCCACATTGATTAAACCTCCGCCAGATATCTATTCGCTCCGATGCCGAGTACATCGTCACTTTCGGATTGGATGAGCCGTTGAAACTCTTATCTTGGTCCCCAATGACCTGCATGATTGAAACTGCTTGCGTCTTTTCGTCTGGGTCATGCGCGCCCTTAACCATGCCGCAACTCATCGGTGCCAAAGCAGCAAACAGGGCAGTTTCCTTGGCTAGCCGGTAGCAGAATAACCCTCCACTAGAATGCCCGGTTGCATAGATGGCCTTCGGATCGGCGATCTTTTTTGCAATTAAAACCGCAACTACTTTCGCAACGAATCCAACATCATCGTAGTCTTCAACATGGAATTTATCTTTGAAGTTCCATTTAGCAAGAGGCTGCAACGCTTCCGCGCTTATGACAACAAGACCGCGCTTATCTGCGTGATGGCTCCATCTTTGGCTCTGACCTTCGGCTTTGCCACCAGCGCCATGAAAGCAAAACAATACTGGATAAGGATCCTTGCGGCCATAGTTCTTAGGTGTCGTGATAATCAATCGCCTTGATTGGCCGTCATGTCTGACCTCAACTTCATTTCTTCCGGGCGACAGCGAAGTGAGTTCCATAGCCAGAGCACGCGCTGGTTCAACGGTTAAAATCGCGGTCGTTATTATTAGGAGTGTTGCCTTCATTGGGGGGCCACTGTGTTAACTAAACTTCATCGCTAAATTACCTGCGATCAAGGGCACGGGTGGATAAAAATAAAGATGCTCGATGGCGCCAATAGCCACGCAGCCGTTCACCGTGTTCTGACTCTCGATCTCGTTCGCGATTTCCTATTAATGATGTCGGTAAAAACCATGAATGTCTCAAGGCTGAGACCAACACTCGTGATCGCGCATCGACGATTTTCAATCCTAAGCCGCTGTCCTAGACACCCCCACGCTACTGCAAGACCGGAATCCCTAAAATTTCACGCGCTCGGTTCTGATTCGCCAGTGCTTCTTCCAGCGTCGGCGCCGTGAACGTTACGTGCCCCATCTTCCTCCCCTTTCGGGCCTCGTGCTTACCATAGAGGTGCAGCGTGGCGCCGGGCATGTTGAGTACGTTCGACCAATCGGGGGGGTCGTCGTTTTCGCACCAAACATCACCGAGAAGATTTAGCATGACGGTCGGGCTATGAGCCCGCGCGCTGCCCACTGGAAGACCGGTGATAGCGCGCAACTGCTGCTCGAACTGGGAAACCTCGTTCGCATCAATAGTGTGATGCCCGGAATTATGTGGACGCGGTGCCATTTCATTGACGATAAGCCGCCCGTCGCCGGAGACGAAAAATTCCACAGCGAGAATACCGACATACTCGAGCGCTTCCGCAATGCCGAGTGATACTCGTCGCGCTTCTTTTATGACCGCCTCCCCAACTCGAGCCGGCACGATGGTGACGTCGAGGATGTGATCTCGATGAATATTCTCACCAGGGTCATAGCAAACGGTTCGCCCTTCCTGGTCCCGCACCACGAGCACGGAAAGTTCAGCAGCAAGGTCGATCTTTTCCTCGAGCACAGCTCGCGGAGCGTCAAAATTAGACCAAGTTTCCTCTGGATCAGAATCGCTGGTCACGGGTAGCTGACCCTTGCCGTCATAACCAAATTCAGCGGTCTTGAGAATACCTCCATTTTCAGGCAATTGAGTCAGTGCTTCCGCCAGCGTTTCCGCTGAATCGACCACCTGAAATGCTGCGCAAGAAAAACCATTACCGGAAAGAAAGAGTTTCTCCCGCTCACGATGCTGGCAGGTTGCAATGGCGAGGACGCCCGGCATCAAGGGTAAGGCGCTAGCTACTTTATCGAGCAGTTCGCGGGGAATATTCTCAAATTCAACTGTGGCGACATCCGCCATTTCGATAAAGCGAGTAAGGCCGGCTTCCGAGTTAAAGGGTTCTTCGATCACCAGATCCGCCCTACCGGCCGGTCCAGAATCAGCTCCCCCAATCCACGAGACAACCCGATAGCCCATCCGTTGGGCCTCGCTCGTGAGCATGCGGCCCAGTTGGCCACCGCCTAAGATTCCGATAGTCGATCCTGGAAGCAACGTCTGGCTCATCAGGCGTTATCGATCGGTGGCAACTCAGAGTCCTCCACCTTGGCCCGAAGCGTTTCGCGGTAGTCGGCCAGTTTCTTCGCCATGCCGGCATCTTCATTTCCGATCAAGGAAACAGCAAAGAGCCCGGCATTTGTCGCACCTGCCTCTCCAATAGCAAAGGTTGCCGTCGGGATGCCGGCCGGCATCTGGACAATGGAAAGCAGAGAATCAACACCATTGAGGACGCGTGACTTCACAGGCACCGCGAGAACTGGAACGATCGTCATGGCCGAAGCCATGCCAGGAAGGTGCGCCGCACCGCCCGCTCCGGCGATGATGGCTTTAAGGCCGCGCTCCCTGGCGCTTTTGGAATAATCGTAGAGCAGTTCAGGAGTCCGGTGGGCACTAACCACCTTGGCTTCAAAAGGGATACCAAAATCCTGCAATATTTCAGCGGCTTTCGACATCGTCGGCCAATCTGAAGTACTGCCCATAATAATCCCCACTTGGGGGGCTTCGCTGCTTGGAAAATCCGCCATATTCTGTGCTACGGTTTCGGGTCTGCTGGAGGACAAAACATTTCCTTCTGCTTTGATTTCAATAAACTTTGAGACAGGGACTGTCGAGAATGGATTTACCGAAAAGAAATTCCGGTGAGTTCGCGAATCCCTCTTCCGAACTCGCTTTAATAGATTTCTGAGAAAGTCGGGTTTCTCCTCAAGATTATGTCGTTTTCCCCTTGTGAGGCGGGCCTGCGATTCATAACATTAGATTGAATAGATCGATATTACCGTTCGTCACTCTAGACACACACTATGAAAAAAGCATTCACATTTTCCTTACTCGGCGCCGCCTCCCTAATTAGTGTTGCCTGCACTCCTGGTGAACGGGGCGCCGTTACTGGTGGTGCCATCGGCGCCGGAATCGGAGCCCTCGCCGGAGATGGTGCCGGTGCCCTCATTGGTGGCGCTGTTGGCGCAGCAGCTGGATCTGAGATCTCCAAAAACCGCGCTTATCGCAATCGCGGCTACCAGCAGAATTACTAATTCCATCTTCTCTTCAACACTGATATGAAAAAAACACTCACCTTTTCAATACTGGGCCTCATCGCACTTATCGGAACTGCCTGCACGCCCGGTGAACGGGGCGCTGTGACAGGTGGCGCCATCGGCGCCGGAATCGGAGCCATTGCCGGAGACGGCGCCGGTGCTCTAATTGGCGGTGCTGTCGGGGCTGCCGTTGGATCTGAGATGTCCAAAAACCGCGCTTATCGCAATCGCGGCTACCAAGACGCCTACTAAGACTAAGTATCCTCAAGCTTCCAAGACGAAGAGCCATTCGGCTCTTCGTCTTTTAATTTGGGAGAGGGCGATAATCACACCTCCCGCCGCTTAAATAATACGGTGCCAAGGGGTGGGATGTCGACCTGAATGGACTGTGCTCGATCGTGTGCTGGATGCTCCGTCGCCGGAATGCCTCCGCCGGAGCCGATATCGGATCCGCCGTAGACTTGCGAGTCAGAATTAAAAATCTCTTCGTAAAATCCACCTTCCGGCACCCCTAAGCGGTAACCAATGCGAGGTACGGGCGTCGCATTCACAACGACAACAATAGCTTCTGAACTGCGGTCGCGGCGGATGAAGGAAAAGAGGCTGTGCTTGGCATCATCGTGATCAATCCATTCAAACCCCTCTGGGGCATGATCCAACTCGTGAAGTGCCGGCTCTGAGGTGTAGAGACGATTGAGGTCTTTCACTAGTTGCTGGATACCTTTGTGCTCAGCATATTCGAGCAAATCCCATGGCAGGCTCTGCGCATAATCCCATTCTCCCGACTGACCAAAGTCGAGCCCTTGGAAAAGCAGCTTCTTGCCGGGGTGAGCAAACATCCAAGCAAAGAAGAATCGTAAATTGGCCATCTGCTGCCAGCGGTCACCTGGCATCTTCTGGACAACCGATCCTTTACCATGAACCACCTCATCGTGACTCAGAACAAGAACATAATTCTCATGGTAGGCATAGATCATCGAAAAGGTCGCCATGCCATGGTGATATTTTCGGTGTATCGGCTCGTGGCTCATATAGCTGAGAGAGTCATTCATCCATCCCATATTCCACTTGAAACCAAAACCAAGACCACCGCTGTCAACCGGACGGGAAACGCCGGGAAACGCGGTTGATTCCTCGGCGATTGTCATAATGCCGGGGTTTTCGTCGTAACACGCCTTATTAAGCTCTCTGAGGAACTCAATTGCTTCGATATTCTCACGGCCACCGAAACGATTCGGAACCCACTGTCCCTCTTTGCGAGAATAATCGAGATAAAGCATCGACGCCACCGCATCGACTCGCAGGCCATCGATGTGGAATTCCTTCAACCAATACATCGCGTTACTGATGAGGAAATTCCTGACCTCATTGCGACCATAGTTAAAGATTAAGGTGCCCCAGTCGGTATGCTCACCCTGACGTGGATCAGCATGCTCATATAGGGCCGTTCCGTCGAAACAGCCAAGGCCGTGGTCATCTTTTGGAAAGTGTGCGGGCACCCAGTCGACAATGACACCAATGCCTTTTTGGTGGCAGCGATCCACGAAGGCGCGGAAGTCATCCGGGTTACCGAAGCGACTGGTGGGAGCAAAAAAGCCACAAACTTGGTATCCCCAGGAACCGTCAAAGGGAAACTCTGCTACCGGCATCAGTTCAATGTGGGTGTAGCCCATTTCAAGGACATATCCAATCAACTCATCAGCAAACTCTGAGTAGGTCAGGAAACGATTCTCTTCATCAACGCGTCGCTTCCAAGAACCGAGGTGTGCCTCGTAGACCGAAATAGGAGAGTGATAGAGATCTGTCTCGGCCCGTTTCCCCATCCACTCGGAATCACTCCACTTATACTGGGACCGGTCGAACGTAATGCTAGCAGTCTGGTTGCCGTGCTGCGAGAAGAAGGCAAACGGATCGCTTTTGCTGCAGAGATTCCCACTTGCACCAACAATCTCGTACTTGTAATGCTCGCCCCCGCCAATATGAGGGATAAAAATCTCCCAAACACCATTGTGATTGCGCATCGGGTGAACACGACCATCCCATGCGTTAAAGTCACCCACAACGCTGACACGAAAGGCATTCGGCGCCCAAACCGCAAAAGACACGCCAGCGACTCCCTTCTGCTCGCAAAGTTGGGCTCCAAGGCAATCCCAGAGGTAGCGGTGATTTCCCTCAGCAAAGAAGTGCAAGTCCTGCTCCCCCAAAACCGGACCAAATGAATAAACGTCAAACTGCGGATCTGATAGGTCTTCTCCAAACTGATAGCGCAACTGATATGAAAACTTTTGTGGCTTGTTCTCAAAGAGGTATTCGTAAAGACCCGCCTGATCGAGACTTGTCATCTCGACCTCATCGCCATTTTCAGGAACGACAGTCACCTTGACCGTGCCAGGCCGAAACACCCGCAGGACATGACCCGTTCCTGCAGGGTTTTTGTGAAGCCCAAGAAAACCGAAAGGATCTGAATGCCGAGCGTCGAGAATCTGGGATATCTCATTGGGGTCGGTGGTGTAAGTGCTTGGTTCTGACGGCATCGTAGATCACTGTATGTGTTTTTCTATTTTTCCAAAGCAGGGAACGGAAGATTAGGTAGTTTGCCAAGCATCTTCAATGCCATGTCACGTAAACCAAGAAAATTCAATCCTCATCCTTTCGACTACCACGAGGAACTCACCCTCAACATTGAATCCTTGACCAACCTTGGCCAAGGAGTCGCAAGAGTTAATGACTGGGTCGTTTTTGTGACCTTCTCTCTACCCGGTGAAACTGTCCGGGCTCGCGTCTTCCGCAATTCGAATACCTATTCGGAGGCTGACCTTGTGGAAGTGGTAGCGCCGAGTCCTGATCGGGTGATTCCAAAATGCGAGCTCTTTTCGCAATGCGGAGGATGCCAATATCAAAACCTCTCTTATAACAAGCAACTGGAATGGAAACAGCGTCAAGTAGCTGAATTACTTGGGCGCATGGCCGGAATTGAACACGAAGTCGATCCGGTCCACCCATCCCCCGTCACTTACAGTTACCGATCTAAGATTACGCCGCACTTCCAACGACCCAACGACGGCGAAATGGGACCAATTGGCTTTCTCCTCTTTGGCCGTCGCCAGCAAATTATCGATGTAAAATCGTGTCCGATTGCCTCCGAAACTATTAACCAAAAGCTTCCTCAAGTTCGCCTCGAGGCCAAGAAAAAAGCCGCGTTCTACAAGAAAGGTGCCACGCTCCTGCTGCGCGATTCGGTCAGCGGATACGTCTGCACTGATCCAACCGAGATGTGTGAACAAATGGTGGGCGATTTACGATTTTCCTTCCACGCGGGCGAATTCTTCCAGAATAACCCTCACATTTTGAACGAGTTTGCTAAGCACGTCCGCGAGGAAGCTCTCAAAGGAGGCGATATTGATTACCTCGTTGACGCTTACTGCGGGTCAGGGCTCTTCTGCCTGACCGCAGCCCGAGAGTTTAAAGAAGCCATTGGTATTGAGATCAGCGAATCCTCGATCGACTGGGCTCATCGGAATGCGAAACAGAACAAAATTGAGAATTGCCGCTTCCTTCAGGGAGATGCGGCCAACATCTTCGCCGAAGTCAGCTTTGACCCGGCAAAGACCGCCGTGGTAATTGATCCTCCCAGAAAAGGTAGCAGCCCAGAATTCCTGGATCAACTCATCGAGTTTGCTCCAAAGCGTGTTGTTTATGTCAGTTGTAACCCGGCCACCCAAATTCGTGACCTTGAGCATGTGAAGGGCCATTACCGAATAACTCGTATTAAACCATTTGACCTCTTTCCCCAAACAAGGCACCTCGAGTGCGTTGTGACACTTGAGAGGAAGTGAGTTTCAGGCTCCCACTGGCTCGGGAGCTTCAAACCAGCGGTCGTGCTCTTTTATCAGGTCGATGAGACGATTTACCGCCTCGTCTTCGGGGATATTGAATTTCACCGGCTCCTTACCAACGTAGAGATTGATCTTCCCTGGCGCGCCTCCCACGTAACCGAAGTCAGCGTCCGCCATTTCACCGGGACCGTTCACGATACAACCCATCACTGCAATGCGAACACCCTTCAAGTGACCGGTTGCTTCGCGGATTTTCTGGGTCGTTGTCTGAAGGTTAAAAAGGGTCCTCCCGCAACTCGGGCAGGCCACGTAGTCGGTCTTGAAGATGCGTGCTCCGGCCGCCTGTAGAATATTGTAGGAAAGTCGCAATGACTGACCCGGGGCTTGCTCGCCCTGCACGAGGACCGCATCACCGATACCATCGCACAAGAGTGAGCCGATGTTCATGCTGGCAGTCAGAAGTGTTGGCAGGAAGTCATTCTCAGAATTATCAGAGGGATGAAGCACGTCTTTTAGGAGAATGGGATGCCTTGCATCGACGCGGGCAGCAAGGAGTCGAAACGCAGAAATTACAGTGAAATCGAGACCGTCCTCTACCGTGACCATCCGAGGCTGTATCTGAGCATTTAATTCGGCCACGGCAGCTTCGTCACGGGGGTCAATTGAGATAACCTGTGCATCATCGATGATGATTTCTGGCTGAAACTCGCCCATCTGGTCGAGTTTGTGAGCCAGCGCGTTCCACTTATCCCGGGAAGTGAAGACCCGAATAGTTTCACCCCCTCCCACGGGGATGCCTTGCACCTCGATCTTGCTTGAATGACGGCGCCCGTACTCAAAAGGATTCCAAGGAACATCTTCCCAACTCAGGTCAATAGAAAGGTCCTGACCAGCATTCCTAATTTCACGAATGATATTCACGAGAGTTCTCGCGACCGGGATTTCATAAATCGCATCCTCAGTCAGGCTAACGCGAATGGTATCGCCCACCCCATCGACAAGTAATGAGCCAATTCCAATCGCGCTCTTAATACGGCCGTCCTCACCATCGCCGGCTTCGGTCACACCGAGGTGAATCGGATAATTCCAATCATCACCTTCTTCGTAGAGCCGGGCCACGAGCAGTCGGTAAGCCTCAATCATGACCTTGGGATTACTGGCCTTCATCGAGAAGACAAATTGATGGTAGTCGTGCTTGCGGGCTATACGGGCGAACTCAAGCGCACTTTCGACCATCCCGCGCGGCGTGTCGCCGAAACGGTTCATGATGCGATCGCTTAAGGAACCGTGATTAGTTCCGATGCGCATGCCAACGCCTCGCTTTTTCGCTTCCAGCACGAGTGGGGTGAACTCTTCATCGATCCGCTGCAGTTCTGCTGCGTAGTCTTCGTTAGTGTATTCGATAACGGCGAACTTCTTCTTGTCCGCGTAGTTACCGGGGTTGACCCGCACCTTTTCGACCCACTTAACCGCTTCCATCGCAGCATCAGGCTTGAAGTGGATATCCGCTACGATGGGAACGCCTATATCGTGTTTCCGAATGCCAGCATGAATATTCTCAAGGTTGGCTGCGATCTTTCTTGTCTGGGCAGTTACCCTCACAATTTCGCAACCGGCGCTGGCAAGACCAAGCGCTTCTTCCACGCAAGCCTCAGTTTCGCGAGTGTCACTCGTCAACATGGACTGCACCCGGATCGGATTATCACCCCCAATACCAACCGTCCCGGCCTGAGCCTCGCGCGTGAAGCGCCGCTCGGTATTAAGTGGTGAGGGGGAGTAGCTTTGGCTCATGCCGCTGTCGTCGCGTCGGCGTCGTTGCGATTGGTCTGACTAACCTTCAAGAGGAAGGAAAGCCGGTATGTCTTTCGGTAGCTCATCCACGCTCGTTTCTCCTCGGGGCAATCGATCACCAACATCTTTGAGTGTGACAAAGGCCATAAACCCTAACAAGAATAAAACAAAAGCAGTCTGCACCACCTCGAGGACTTTAGTAGGAATCGGACGCTTACTGACCCACTCCACCGTTGCCATGACGATATGACCACCGTCGAGCACTGGGAAAGGGAGCAGGTTGAGGATAGCGAGATTTACGTTCAACAACACACTGAACCAGAGCGCCAGACGCCACCCTTCACTGTCTTGGAAAAGGTCGTAGTAGAGGCCCATGATGCCGAATGGACCGCTGAGATGCCCAGCGCTAACATCAGACTTCGGCGAAAAGACCGCCTTCAGCGTTTTTACGATAGCGTTGAAGCTGTCAATTACCTGAGTGATGGGGTTTTCCCGTTCGAGGGACTTGACCCCATCGCTACTCCACTGAACGACCCCTATCTTTGGGCTGTCGCCGTTTAATTCCGGGACGCGGGGTATGATAGCGATGTTCACCTCTTTGTTGCCACGCTTAATTATGAAATCGTGACCTTTACCAGCGGTCCAAACAAACTCAGCGACGGCTTGGGGATCAGGCATTTTTTGTCCGTCAATACTGAGGATCTGGTCGCCTTTTTTTAGCCCTGCCTGTTCCGCGGGACTGTTCTCCAGCGTTGCTACCACCACCGGCGACACCTGGGGGTAGATGCCAATCGTTCTAAGCGGGGGCCGCCGGCTTAGGTAGGCCCAAATCTGCTTAAACCAAGGACCTTCGACCTCGGCGTGCGTTGCTGCAGCAGGGCGCTCGACTACGACAGACCTTTCTTTCCCATCTCGAATAAAGTCGACCTTGATGTTCTGGTTATCGCTCGAAATCACCGTCCACATAATAGACTGATTCATTCCTTGAAATCGCTTCACACTTTTCCCGTCGACAAAAGTGATTTTGTCACCACGGCGTAGGCCAGCTTTCCAAGCAGGAGATTCCACTTTTTCGCCCTCCCCGTTCTCCACCACTTCGAGGACGTGCCCGATTGTTGTTGAAGAAACAGCTTCACTGACCGGGCGTTTGACCACAAAGACGATGCAGGCAAATACCACCGCCAACAGAAAACTGAAGAGAGGCCCAGCGAACGCCACAATGATTTTGTCGAGCGGTGTGATGGGAGGGAGGTCTTTCTTTGTTACGCTTTCCTGTTCCTCCCCTTCGACCGCACCTTCAATGGCTTCCATCGGTGCCATCTGCGGCAGCGAAACGAAACCGCCCGCCGGAATACTTCCGAGTCCATATTGTACTCCATTGACAGTTTTCTTCCAAATCGGCTTACCGAACCAGATCTGGAAGCGGTCAATGTGAAGACCGCGCCAGCGGCCGGCAAGAAAGTGCCCCCATTCGTGAACGACGATCATGATGTTGAACATCATGATAACAAGAAGAACGATGCCGATGAAGCGGAGGGCAGAGATAAGGATTTCCATAGTGAAGCGGTCTGAAAGAAGAGCGTCAGCAATGACTGAGGCGGCGTCGAATATACCACCGTGACGGCAAGGCGCAAAGCCTAGTAATAGTGATCCTTATGTAAATTCACTATTTTAAAGTGACAGATTCGAGACCATAGGTCTTCATGCGAGTTTTGCTGCAACGGGTCAATCAGGCCTCGGTTACGATTGGGGCGACTAAAAAGAGCCGAATTGGTGTTGGAATATTGCTGCTGCTTGGAATTGAGCGTGAGGACGGCGAAAAGGATATCGACTGGCTTATCCGAAAACTACTCTCACTACGAATTTTCGAAGACGAAAGTGGGAAGATTAATCTTTCTATCCTCGATGTCGGCGGAGACGCGCTGGTAGTGAGTCAGTTTACCCTCCACGCGCGCGTAAAAAAAGGCACGCGACCCAGCTTTGAACGGGCGGCCTCCCCTGAGATCGCATTGCCTCTTTACGAAAAATTCGTCGGGGCTCTCGAGGCAGGCCTCGGCAAACCCGTTGGGACCGGTGAATTTGGAGGTATGATGGAAGTTGAATTGATCAATAACGGCCCGTTGACAATTTGGATCGATTCGAAGAACAGGGAATAAGATAAGTTTTAGAGGTTAAACCTGGTGATGGGCATGCCATATCCGACGCATTCGGTGATCTGCAACGTCTTTTGGTAGCTGAGTTCCATCACTTTGATAAAAATGCGGCGCGAACGATCTTGGGGATTTTCTGATCAGAATTGACGACGCCTTATTCAGTGATCGCCTCGGTCAGCGCAGGACCAGAAGGCGGTCCAATCTCAAAATCCTCCTCGTCATCTATCGCTAGGGTGGCCTGCTTTTATGGGTCCGATTGCTTCATGGCTCCCGCTATGTCCACTCCATGCTCGTGCCTTGTTACTTTGCTTTTTCACCATTTCTGAAAACTACACAATCACGATTTTCTCGCCGATTTTTGTCTCTACTTTCATCACCGATGGTTGATTCACTTTCGCAATAGTTGTTCGGCTTCAGCCTCCAATCTACTCAACAACATCAGATACAGAACTATGACCCAGTCGGCAGCCGAACTGATTTTTTACGCGACGTTAAAGGCGCTAGAAATAGAACCGACTCGGCTCTAACGTTCCGGTATGGGAGCAACTGTTTTCGAAATAGAAGACGTTACCGTTCGTAGGAATGGACGCGAAATTCTCAAGAACATCAACTGGAACGTAGAACGCGACCAACACTGGGTAGTGCTAGGCGGAAACGGGTCGGGCAAGACGTCCATGCTTAATATTCTGATGGGGTATCTCACCCCCACCGAGGGTGAAGTTCACATGCGAGGAAGGCAAGACGCCGTTAATTCCAAGACCCAGAGTTGGGACGACTGGCGCAAGCGAATTGGTTTTGTCAGCAGCAGCATTTCCCAACTCATTGACCCCTCTGAGATCGCGCTCGATATTGTCATGTCCGGCCGTCACGCTATGGTCAACTACTGGCAAAAGAGCGGGGACCCGAAAGAAGTCAGAGCGGCCGAAAAGATTCTCGAGAAAGTCGACTGCACTTACCTTCGTGATCAACCATGGGTACACCTTTCACAAGGAGAACGGCAGCGACTCCTCATTGGACGTGCCCTTATGGCACAACGCATGGACGTTCTCGTCTTGGACGAGCCCTGCGCCGGACTTGACCCCGTTGCTCGTGAGCACTTCCTTACCTTCGTCGAGGAGCTCACTCAAAAGGGTTCTTTCCGCTCCCTGATTCTCGTGACTCACCACGTTGAAGAAATTATTCCAGCCATTACTCACGCCATGGTCCTCAAAGAAGGCAGCGCCATTTCTCAGGGAGAAAAGCGCCGCGCCCTTAACTCTCTCAGCATGTCGAAGGCCTTTGACAGCGAGCTCAAGCTCCGCTCCCGGCTCGGCCGGTATCGTCTCTATTATGGCGACGAATTTATTCCTGAAGGTGGACAGGTGGTGTAGTCCAACAACTTCAACATCGCCAGAGAATACCCCTTTAACCGCGTTTGGTTGATCTGGGAGGTTATCCCCGCACTTTATTCCTGCTGCGGTTGGGCCTCCCGTTTTTAAGCATCAGCGAAGAAATGGATATCTTGGCGATTTACCTTGGATGAGGTTAATCCGACATTGGGCGGATCCGGGGCTGGGAAACTGATTCGAGCCCGAGAAGCAGAATCAACGCATGCCAACGCACCCGCTCACCGAAGTCCATCTTCATTCCAGAGAACTCCTCTCGCTCCATTAAGCGGGACAGATTCGCTCCAGGCGATGCATGCGGCCATACGCCCGCCTGAAACATCGCGTGCATGGTCAGGAATTCATTCAACTGTGACTTGGATAAATGAGGTAGAACTCTCCGAAGTTGAACTAGCAAGCCTACAAAAGCTTCCCTCAAGGCTGCCCTTGAGCGGATCAGTAACTCTTCTGACAGTCGAGGCTCGATCTCAGAAGCAAGGACGCCAAACAGGCTATTATAAATTTTTCGATCATTGAGGCTATCGGAAAGAGCTTGAGCCACCTCCGATACAGCGGCCCCCACCGGCAGGCCTTGCAGGAGTCCCGCGAATTCCTTGGACCAGACGGCGACCTCAATTTCAAAGAGCTCAAGGAGGATGGCCTCTCGACTCTCAAAGTAACGGTAAAGATTCGCTTTCGATGAGCCAGCTTCTTGCGCAATCGAAGTTAAGCCTGCCGACGAAATACCTCCATGATCAATGAGACGGCGGGTAGCCGAGAGGATGGCGCCGCGTCGCGCGTCAATTTGCTCGGGACGGCGAGCTCGTTTCCAATTGGAAGATGACTCTGACGAATCAGTATTCAAAACAGTACTCACGAATTGTCGGACGAATTAATTTTGAGCCAGTAATAAGTAAACACAAGTTTTTTAATAAATAACCGCTGTTTTTCTATTTACCTTCAAATAAACAAACGTTCGTCACTTAATAAATGACTATTGGTTTTTTATTCTCCCAATCCCAACCCTATTAGGGTTCAACCCCAATCTCTGCGGGCCCTTCGCTCATACTTCTGGTGAGCTCGAGCCCTTTTCTCAAGACGCTGACGCAGCTTAGCTTTGGAAGCAGGGAAAGCCTTCGGATCTGACATCCGAATGGCAGTAGCAGTGATCAGTTTGACCAAACTCTTGGCATCAGCGAGGGAAATAAACTCCTCTTTGATCCCTTCCTTTGGCGGACAGTTGTGATAATTGCCAAGGATCAAAGAGATCCCCGCTGCAGCTACACCGTAAAGATTCATCGCCGTGGCTTCGCAGGCACCACCGTCTAGAAGCGCTCGCTGATAGGGGACTTTTACTTCCGTTGCCGCATCCACCAGTTCCGCAGTGACGGCATCATCAAACACACTAATTCGGTCGCCGACCCGAATCACTGGCCCTCTTCCCTGTTCAGCTCCTCCCCGAGCCGCGCTCGTCTCAAGGGAAACAAAGCAGACCCCTTTGCCAAGAGGCCACCGTTTTGCCATTTCGATGGAGCCAATGAAGCCCACTTCCTCGGCCCGAGTGAAAAGGCCGTAAACTGTCGTTTCCGCCCCGGCTGCCTCCAGCTCCATGAACATTGCCAAAATGGAGGCGCAACCCGCGAGATCATCACAAACCCTCGAATGAATTATGCCATTCTTCAGGTCAAAAGGTTTCAGCTTCCACATCCCAAAATTGCCGAACCACTCTACCTTCTCAAGATCCAGCCTCTCTTCAGGCACCCCACCAAGAAACTTAGGCTTACCCTGAAACTTCACCCACCCTGGGTGATCCATGTGGGCGGCAAAAGCCAACTTCGGTCGCTTGCGGCCACGTCGGTAACAGGCAATCAAGTTACCGTAATCGTCTTCACTCAGTGTCACATGAGGCATTGCCTCGACTAGCTCTCGGATGAGACCCGCAACCTGGTATTCGTGAAAAGGGGCCGTCGGCGTCGAGAGCACTTTTTTAAAGAGCGAAACGAATGTCTGATGATGCATGGTTGGCAATCACTCTAAATGCTGTCTTATTCTTTCGCGATGTCGATCTGGAAGAAAATGCGCTACAAGCTGGAATGGTTCGGCGTGCAGATGCTTTACACGCTGATACCCCTGTTGCCGCGCAAGATAGCGCATGGGATCAGTCAATGGTTAGGCCTCCTCGGCTTTGCCGCAGACAAACGAGGGCGTAACACAGCCATTGAAAATTTCGCCCTGATCTTCGGCAAAGAGAAAACCGATGCCGAAATTCGCGAGCTAGCAAAACGTTCCTACCAGAGCTTTACGCAGACGGTGGTGGATCAATTCTGGAGTAAACGCCTCAACCCCGAAAATATCGATAGCTACTGCTCCATCGAAACCGAGGACTGGGACACCATTAACGAAGCCAAGAAGACGGGCGCGATCTGGGTCACCCCTCACTACAGTAACTTTGAATGGCTCGCCCTTTCTATGGGGTTCCGTGGTTACTCATTCACGATCGTGGCGCAAGACTTTAAAAATGAAAGCCTGACAGAAATTTATAAAAGGAACCGCGAAGTTTCAGGCCACAAAGTCATTTCCCAGCGTGGTGCTCTTCGCCAACTCCTCAAAGGCCTCCAAAACAAAGGAAATGCCGCTTTCCTAACTGATTTGACTATTCCTCCGTCAAAAGCTGCTACCATCATTGAATGCTTTGGTCGAAAGACTTCCGTAACCTCGATCCATGCCGAACTAATGAAACGAACGGGCCTCCCGGTTATCCCCGGAATCTGCATACCTCGTGATGACGGCTCCTACGTGTTCAAAGGATTCAAGGCTCTGAAGTTCGGTCCTGAAGATAACGAACAAACCATTGCTCAAGCGTGCTGGAATATATTTGAGCCCCACATCCGCGAAAACCCGGCTCCGTGGCTTTGGATGTATAAGCACTGGCGTTACCTTCCAAAAGGAGAAGAGGATCGCTATCCGTCCTACGCTCGTCAGAATCAACAGTTTGATGAGGCCTGTGAAAGAATCGGAATCTAAATCTGGGTGCTGATTGCTGGCTTAATCGAAAAAGCGCTCGTAAAATAGCCTTTAATTCAGCGTGCATCAGGCATTGAATCGCAGCCAGCACGAGTCTAGAATACTGAGGTCACTGTCACCTATGAATATTATCATTGTCGGCGCCGGCGAGATTGGCACCCACTTTGCGCAGAACCTCGCAGCCGATAACCACTCCATCGTGGTTATCGAATCTGACGAAGAGGTTGCGCAGCATCTCAACGATCAGATCGATGCCCGCGTCGTTTCAGCAGATGGCACTTCGATCAGTTCTTTGATTGATGCAGGTGTGGCGGAATGCGATCTCTTTCTCAGCCTCACCAGCGATAACAATAATAATATTGTTTCCGCATCTGTTGCCAAGAAGCTCGGTGCAAAGAAGTCAATTGCGCGCGTCCACGCCGGAGTGCAACGCGACAGCCTTTTCCTAGATTTCGGAGAACACTTCGGCATCGACTACATCTTCAGCTCTGAGCGACTCGCCGCCGTCGAACTTGCCAAGCACGTTCGAAACCCGGAGTCCGCGATGGTCGAAGAGATTGCGCGCGGCTATGTCGAGATTCAGC
>PBSY01000034.1 GCA_002726915.1 Verrucomicrobiales bacterium
CCGCAGGATTGATTGGGTTTAGTTTGTGAAAACCCCTTGATGCCGAGCCATGCCTTGCCTTCCTTAAGAATCAGCCAGCCGTCGCGTTCGACGAGACCCTCCTTCATGCCCTTGAGGCCGAACAGGATACGCATGTCTCCGGTAGTCTTGGCCTTGGCGTGTCGCTGCACCAGCAGGACATTGTCGTGTTGCACCGCCTGTTGCTGACCATAGGTTTTATGATTTCCCAACCCTTCACACTGGGGAACCACTCGGGCGTTCACATCCGAAGCGAAGGTAATACCGTGGTAGCGGTTCTGTGAAGTCAATGCGGGATAGCCCTCTGCAAGATTTTTTCCTTTCAGAAAGTCGTTAGAGCTTACCCGTGGCAGGGTGGGATCGATCAGCAACGAGCCCATCACGTAGTCCGGCGTGCAGTGATCGTAGCTCACCATTCTGGGATCTTCTGAGTCAAAGGCATACCACCCAGAGTCGATGACCGGCACGTCCTTCGCCACCATCCGCTGCTGCTTGGCAATGCGCCGGGCGATGTAATTGTATTCCCCCCGATCCCCCGCATCCTTCGCGATGTCTTTGATCACCTCAGGCAGGCGGTATCGCGTCGTGGCAAAAACCCAAGGATACCCGATGATGGGATTGGGGTGATAAGAGCGTGGATTCCACCAAGGTCCGCTATCGAACAGGAAGTGGCTCATGCTCAGCCACACGTCGTGGGTTCCCCAGCGGAAGGCAGATTCAGGTTTCGCGGGATCGTGTTGATAGAGTCGCAGTCGGCCGCCTCCGCGCACGCCGTTGAGCTGTCCGACCGCCCAGTCGGCCCAAATCAGGTCGAGCAGCTTCCCCATCCTTGAGCGAAGCACGGGGTCCTCGGCCAGGTCGTGCATGTTGAGCAGTTCCGGCATGGTGTATTTGCCGTAGGCGGAAAAAATCTCGATCACTAGACCATGCTTGGCTCGCTCGACGCAGTAGAGCTTGTAATAGGCGTTCCAAGCTTCGTAGTGCTTCTTGACGCTGTTGCCGTCGGGCAACTTGCGGTCTTTGTAGGCCGGGCTGTCCTTGAGCGCTTGCAAAGCAAGCAGTGCATTGCTGTAGTGCATCATCTCGTGGTTCTCGGAACCATGGATGCTCCAGACATGTTGGGGTGCGGCGCGCTCGATGCGGCTCTTGTCGCAGGCGTAAAACCAGAACATTTGCTCGATCATCGCCTGCGTTTCCTTGTCGAGTCGTCCGGGATGGAAGCGACTTCGATCGTTGAACAGCTGGTAGATTCGGTTCCACGTGCGCATCTGCCATTTCACATGCTCGGACGCGGCGATCTCCGCGGTCATTGTATCCGTCCCCCCCTCGTTCTTGATGATCGCCTGGTGCGCCTCGCGGATGAGGCGGTTACCCACTGCCAGGTCGCTGTTCAGCCATAGATGTGCGAAGCCGCCCTGCAGCGGCCAGACCTTCCTGGCGCTCAGCACGCTATCAAATAGCTTGTCGGCATTATCGTCCTGTTTTGTCGACCCTGACTTTTTCAGGTATGCCGCAAGTTCTGGAACGACTGTGTTGAGTTCTTTGAGTATTAAATGCGTGATCGCTTTCGCCCCTTTTTTGTTAAAGTGGGTGTTATCGCCTTCTTTAAAATTATAGGTCATGCTCTCCTCGCGGCCGATCTTGTTGTGATGCGCAATACTGGCGGCATGCAGGTCGATGAATGGCAGCTTCAATTCTGCCGCCACCGCTTCGGCAGCATTCGCGTAGTCTGTCAGCTTCCCCTTGTAGCTGTACTTTTCGTTTTTGACCAAGTTGGACACGATCTTCCCGTTCTTATCGAAGCTACGACGGGTCACTGAGCTGACAATAATCGGCTTGCCTCCCGCTTTTCTGATCCGTTCCACGTACGACCTCAGGTGATCGCTGTAGCCCGCCGTGTCATACCTCTTCTGATCATTATGGCCGAACTGAATCAGGACGTAGTCGGGTTTGAGCCGGACGAGGGCATCCAGTTTCTTTGACAGGGCTTGAAGAGTCGCTCCATTCTTCGCATAGTTGACGATCTTCGCACGATGATCAAACCGCGTCGCAAAGGCTGGCCCCCACCCGGATTGCACCGCGACGGTGGAGTCGCCTATGAGACCGACTGTCACAACCTTCTCCTGAGCCTCACAGACAGCCAGGTTCAATAATAATGCGATTGCTAAAACGATTCTCATATCACTACTTTTGATTGTCATACTTATGGTCTGCTCCGACTTTGCCTTCCGGAACCGGCCGGCTCACTTTGAAATTCGCATAGCGCGCCGAGCGTGTAAACATGTGACGTAGCCCAATGCGCCCCTCGGTGATCAAGGGCAGGTTCGGGTTGGACATGTGGCAGTAGACGACTTGGTCGGGATTCTCGACCCGCATATATAGATCACGGTCTTTCTTGATCACCGTGATGTGGTGTTTCACTCCGGTGGCGAACAGCTTGGGTGTGGAATAATCCGGCTTCAGTGCCGTGCCCTTCAATCCCTGGCTGTCCGGTATGTAGCGGCGACCGCGGATGTATGCCTTGTCTATGCCGGGGTTAGCCGCATAGCTGATGTGATAGGTATGCATATGCTTGTAATACGTCTTCATCGCAGGGGTCTTACGCAACTCGTTCCACTTCGTGATGTCTTTCACGTAAGGTCCCTTGCCGCTCCCAGTCGCCTGGATGTAGAGGATGGTGACACAGTTGGGTGCCTTATCGGTCCTGGTGTATTCGTATTCGATCTTCAGGTCGCCCTCGAAACTGCGCTTCGTCCACAGCACCATGTGATGGGCATCGTTTTTGAATTCCGGACCGGCCGTCAGGGTCATGCCCTGCGGGCTGTTCGTCACTGTGCCGACTTCACCGTCGAGAAACCACTTCTCCTTCCAATCCGCCGTGCAGGAATCGGAAAAAACTTCCGCCCACGCAGCGCCTGCGGTTGCCTTTTCGAACGCGGCCTTGTCCGCAGCGGGATTACTGCTAGGGATTTGATTGGTTTCCTCTACCGAGATAATTCGAGAAACTCCAGGAGCATCAAATTTCACCAATGCATCGAGCTTTCTAGAATCCTTCTCTGGCTCGGCGACTGCCAGCGTGACCAAGCAGATCTGGACGATCGGAAATAGAATTAATTTCATGGTTCTTTTGCGTGTAGTTTATTTCCCCGAAGATCAAATCCAAAAGTTTACGATCATGGTTCTGACCTTGATTACCTCAACTCTACTCGGAACACTTGTAAGTGTGAGAAAGTTTTCCGGATGAGGCGCAAGGAGCCCCTTAAAGAAAGCTTCAAGACCCCTTCCCGCCATCTGAAGCTCCCCGCCCTAGCGTGAGAATACCCGGCGTGCGCCCGATGCTATAGGCTGACAGATTTTTTGATCTTAATATGGGTGCGATTCCGATTGGATTTTTATTCAATTTAAAGAGGCTGGATTCTCATGTTATAATCCGCCCTCGTGCCTATCCAAATACTCCTTCAACCCTTTTCCCCCAAAAGCAAGTTCCTAGTAGCCAGCTCATGAAACGCCATAAAAACTTGCTAGTTGCTATTCTTGTATCCGCCCTAACCAGCATTCTTACGGATTCATCTCAGGCCGAGGAAACACCACCTAACATCATAATCATTCTCAGTGATGACCAAGCTTGGACGGACTATGGTTTCATGGGTCACAAAGTGATCAAAACGCCTCACCTCGATAAGCTAGCCGAGAAGAGTATCGTATATGAACGAGGTTACGTAGCCTCCCCGCTTTGCAGACCCTCACTAGCCTCTATATTGACGGGCAAGCAGCCTTTTGAACATTGCATCTCAGGCAACGATGTAAATGGCCATAATAAAAGAGCTGAGCTCGATGTTCCACTGCGTAAGGCATTCCACCAGCACCCGACCTTCGTCAAAGAACTTGTCAAGCAAGGTTACCTTGCCCACCAGTCTGGTAAATGGTGGGAAGGTCACTTCAGTGCTGGAGGCTTCACTCATGGCATGACTCATGGAGACCCCAAGAGGGGAGGAAGACATGGAGACATCGGGCTAAAGATTGGAAGAAACGGCATGGAGCCCGTCACCGATTTTATCGATATGGCGATAGCGAAAAAGAAGCCCTTTCTCGTTTGGTATGCCCCCTTCTTACCTCACACTCCACATAATCCTCCAAAACGATTGTTGGATAAATACACTGAACCAGACAGGGCAAAAGATGTAGCCAAATACTATGCAATGTGTGATTGGTTTGACGAAACCTGCGGCACTCTGCTGAACCATCTCGATAGAAAGGAAATCTCTGAGAACACCCTCGTGCTCTATATCTGTGACAATGGGTGGGCAGCCACCAGTAGCAATTCGAACGACCCTCACCAGAAACTCTGGAAACGCTTTGCTCAGAGGTCGAAGGGCTCGCCTTTCGAGAATGGCATCCGCACGCCCATCATGGTTTCTTGGCCAAAGAAACTACAAGCGAAGAAGAGCCAACACTTTGCCCACGCCATCGACTTCTTTCCAACGATTCTTGCTGCAACTAAAGCCGAGGCTCTCATCGAGCTCAAGGGCGTCAACTTACTTGATGAAGCGGCTGTAGCTAAGCGTAAAAAAATCTTTGGAGTCTGTCACGCTATTCACAATATGACTCCTGGTAACACTGACGAGACTCTCAAGTATCTCTGGAGCATCGAAGGAGACTGGAAACTGATGCTGCGCTATCCCGGAAAGGACACCACTGGCTATAGGAACATACATGTATGGGACAAGAATCCCGTCAGACTCTATAATCTCAAGAATGACCCAGCTGAGAAAAATGAGCTCTCAGCTAAACATCCTGAGATCGTCAGCAAGATGCAAGCTAGTATTGAGGCTTGGCACAAGGTGCAATAAGCGACTTCAAATCCGAATTATTTTCTAGTGACACAAAGTAGCCTGCCTGTACGCATAAAGACCCAAAGCGTGCTGTCTAGCCTCCGTTACAAACGTCTACCACGATCTAAAAACCACCTATCCCACCGGGGAACTTCATTGCTTACGCCCTATGCAATGCGGCGACAGATCTTTTTGCCCTCATATCGGAGCCACTCCGATTGAATTTTTATTCGGTCTAAGAATCGATGATTACTTGTTTATGCCCATCACTTGCATCTCCATTTTGTATTCGGCAGCCTGCATGGCTCGAGCAGTTTTCCAATGATTGAGGAGCGCCTCGCTTTGATTGGGGCTGAGAACGTCGGGAATGTTTTTGGCCGAGAGATCGCGGAGACCAGGGTTTGGCGGAATACATGGGGTCGATGGATCAGATTCTGGCTGTTAGGCAGCCACAACGGATACAAAATAATTTCCTTTATAGCGCCCCGCCTGAGTGGGGCGTTATCCATTCACGGGATTCACCCTGATAAGATCACCCGTTGCCGCGCAAACCTTCCCTCCTTACGTCCGACATTTACGTCCGGTCAGTTTTTTCGCCGTAGCACTTCGGAGACCGCAGCATAACAGTTGATGAGGCCGTGACCCGTTTCGTGGTCCACCCCCTCGGGGCCAACATCACTAGCGGTGCTGGTGATAATGTCATGCAAGTCCCAGGGGAGAAGATCAGGGTCAGCGGATAGCATGAGGGAAATGGCCCCGCAAAACATGGGACCAGCATAGGAATTACCATTCAGTAAATCGGGGACAACTTCACCGTTCGGGTAAAGGCATGGGACTTTAAAATTGAAAGCACAGACTTCCGGCTTTTGCACCACCCCGTCTTGATAGTGTTCAGTGTCCCATTTGACCGGACCAACGCAGGAGAAACTGGTCTTGCCGAGGTCCCGCTGAATGCCAGCAGCGGCAAAGACGGCTTTGGGAATACTTTGTGGAATATTCATGCGAAAAGGTTCTTCCGCTTCGCGGCGGCGGTTACCAGCGCCAGAAACGAAGTAGACACCGCAGAAAGAACCGTGCTCCATCACCTTGCGCCAGTGCGATTGGTAGTCTCCATGGTAGTCGCGCGAGAAGCTCATACTGTAGGTATCGGCGCCTTGTTCAATAGCCCACTCAACTGAGCGTTCGATGCCTCCGCGATTAATCACTCCAGCCCAGCGACTGAGGGGGGCAACTCCGAACTGAGGGCCGCCAGACAGGGATTGCGCGCCGCTGACAATAGTGGCACAGCTGGTGCCGTGCAGAATGGAGCGGTTCCTGGGGTTGGGGGTGTGGGCGAGAGGGAGGGTGTAGAGGTCAGCCGACTGGCGGTCAAAGTTGTAGCCATGGACATCATCGATGTAGCCGTTGCCGTCGTCGTCCACTCCGTTGTCGGGAGTCTCTCCGGGATTACGATAGACATTGCGCCGCAAGTGATCCGAGAAAATGAAGTTCCAATCGTGAATGACGTTCAGAGTTCCTTGTCCGGCCAGACCAAATTCCTTCCAGACCTGATCAGCTTTCAATTTCTCGATATACCAAGGGAAGTTTTGTAAGGACGGCTTTTCTGGTAAGGGCAAGGTAGGTTGAGACTCATTTTTCGGTAAGTTGAATCTGGGCTGAATTCTAACAGGTTGAATGAAGATTTTCCGAACGCCTGGAATCGTTTCAAGAAGGGGGAGATCTTCGCTTTTCAGAGAGCAAGAAAAGCCGTTGATAATCCAGTGTGTTTCGAAGTCACTAATGCTTCCCCGTGAGAGCAGCCTCCCAATTTCGGTGGAGGCATTCGCGTGGGCCTCTTGGCTCCCGGCTTTAAGGGCGGCGATCACTCGGAGGCGTAATTCGCGACGCTTACTGGCAGAGAATTCCTTGGCGCGCCGCTCATAGGCTTCTCCATCTCCAAGCCATTGTTTTTCAAACCAGACGGTAGCTCGTAGGTTCAGGTCTGGCTCTCTTTGCCTATCGCTCAGAGGAGTCATCCAGACTCCGCTGCTTTCAAGGTTCTCCAGTGCGTGGGAAACTTCGGCCGCATCCAGAGTCGAGAGATGAATAACTAGGATGAGAGGAGTTAGTAAGAACTGACTGAATCCTAACGAAAACTTTGACATGCCTGAGGGTGTCTCATTACGCAGGGGGTGCAACGAGTTTTGAGGGCGAACTGACTGCTAGGAAATTCCTAGGAATTTGCTTTTGGTGGGAAGATCGCGGAACCCGGTTTGGCGGAATACATGGGGGAGAGAGGGGGTTGTATTATTCCTTAGGGAAAAGCAGACTTCCTCTGAGTACGTATCCATTACTTAGCACTGATTGTACGGCAAGAGTATTAAATTTCACTGTTCCAATACTAAACTGAACCCTCACCGCGCGATTAAATGTATCGGGTGGAGCAGTGATTACATTTAATCCTAATGTAAGCGCACCGGTCGTGAAAATCCACCTCCCGTTAGGCCCATTTCTAAGGATTCGGTAGTCAGCACCTCCAACGGGTAGCTCAACCACATTAATCATTAGTTTTTGTTCTAATTGACTCGATGCTCCATTGGCAATTTCTGTTAGCGATATGACATTTGGCCAAGATGAATTAGGGCTAATTGTGAAAAGGTCGCTTTCTTTAATTTTTATCTCTTCTGGCAATACGTATACCCGGACATGGCCATAGTTTTCACCAGGTTCATTCACGGCATTACTCTGATCATCTCCATCGTTCAAAGGTGCACCGATCGCAACTCTCGTGCCATCGCCCGAAAGCGATACGACCCCTGAAGAATCCTCTGCTGCCTCTCCATCAATATCCAGCTTGAGTTGGGTCCATGTCCCATTATCCCACTCATATACCCGAACATGGCCAGATTCGTTACCTCCTCCATCGTTTCCACGCGCGCCGATGGCAACTCTTGTGCCATCGCTTGAAAGCGATACGGAACCCCAATCCCCTGACGAATCTCCTTTTACTTCTCCATCAATGTCTTGACCGATTTGGGTCCATTTTCCCTGTATCACCACACCACGTTGGGTCCATGTTTCATTGCTCCACTCATAGACCCGAACATGTCCAACATTTACAGTTGTGCCTATAATAGGGTTCCCATCTTCTCCATCGTTTCCACGCGCGCCGATGGCAACTCTCATGCCATCGCTCGAAAGCGATACGGAGCCACCTGACTTATCCCCAGAATCTTCCCCATGGATAACTTGACCGGTTTGGGTCCATGTGTCATTAATCAAATCATATATGCGAACTTGTCCAGTTGTATGCAACATTATAGATCCAGCTGCACCGATCGCAACCCTCGTGCCATCGCCCGAAAGCGATACGACCCCTGCATAAATGTCCGCCTTCTCCCCGTCGATATCTTGACCGATTTGGGTCCATGTACCGTTGTCCCACTCATAGACCCGAACATGGCCAGAGTTGAAACCTCCTCCATCGTTTCTACGCGCGCCGATGGCAACTCTTGTGCCATCGCTTGAAAGCGATACGGACCCTGAACCACCTGAACCATCTTGTTCAGCTTCCCCATCGATATCTTGACCCATTTGGGTCCATGTATTTCCAGACCATTCGTATACGCGAACATGGCCAGATCCCCAGTCTTCCAATGATTTACTGTTTTCAGGTGCACCGATGGCAACTCTCATGCCATCGCCCGAAAGCGATACGGAACTCCCTGACGTATCTCGCCTAGCTTCCCCATCGATATCTTGACCCATTTGGATCCATGTATTTCCAGACCATTCGTATACGCGAACATGGCCAGAATTCTGATCGGTGCCATCGTTTGCAGGTGCGCCGATGGCAAGTCTTGTGCCATCGCTTGAGAGCGATACGATCCCTGATCCATCTTGTTCAGCTTCTCCATCGGTATCATCTCCGAGTTGAGACCAATTCGGCTCTATTATATTTACTGTTCTCGTAGCAGTAGAGGTATTGCCAGCAGCATCAGTTGCAGTGTAGGTAATTGTAAATGGGCTATCTTGAGGTCTGGAGGTGTAAACAACCCCAGATACATTGACTTCTACCTTGCCATCAATCTCATCAAAAGCAGTTGCCCCTCGCTCCACGTAATAAGGTTCACCAAGAAGTAAATTGATCGTGGAGCCACCGTTTAGGGTAATTATTGGTGCAGAAGTGTCTGGCTCTGGTGCAGATTCAACAAGTTTATAGAACTCATTTACATTCAGTGCTTCTCTGGAGTAGGGGCTAGTACTGACATTTGTATTTTCCCAATCAGATAAGTTTGAAGAGACATGTAAATCAAATGAGTGAGTATCATCCCAATGAAGCTCAACATTTTTATCTACAATTTCAATGTTTAGTGCGGGTGCCTCTGTTGGTCCTGTGGTTTGACCAAATGTAAAAGAAGTTACGGTAAAAAATAATGATAAACTAAGATGAATTTTCATAAAAGCTGCTAGGAAATTTCTTTTGGCGGAAAGGTAGCGGAAGCCTGGGTTTGGCGGAAGACATGGGGTTGTTGCCTCAAGCAAGGGGAGTGACATGGCTACGCCAGTGCCGCGAAGCAAAGTATGTCGAACCAACATTTTAGACATGATTAAACTGAATCAGAGAATCTCCTAGAATCTTTCAAATGGCAATTATTTTCAAGAACAGCGGCTTCAAGTATCGAGAAGGAAATGACCCTGCGCCAATGCTAGGACTTTGCTTTTACCGGAAGGGTCGCGGGAACCCGGGTAGGGCGAAAGACATGGGGAAGAGAGGGGGTTGGTTGTTGTGGGAAACTTCTTCGACTCCGACAGCAAGAGGTGAGAGATGAACGTGCGTCGCCTTGGAATTTCTCCTCGGCAAATTATGGTCGGCCCTAAAAGGGTGATCTAATTGCTCGCACGTCCATTGGGTTTACCATGATTGGAGCCCCTCCATCCCCGGATCCACGGGTGTAGCGCGGGATGAACAATGTGTTTAATCGCATACTCGGATAGACTGGCTGGCGTGCCCCGAATCTTTTCTGGAGTTGGTATTAGTCGCGGCCGCTCTGGTCTGGATTGAGCTCCGTGTATTTGTCGACTCGCTTGTTCCAGAAGAGTCCTGATGGACTCAGGGGAAGAACATGATTTTGGTCTGCCCATTGCGTCCACTTTTTCTCCAGTTCCGAAACTTTCTTGGGGTGCGACTTGGCGAGGTTTATCTGCTCAAAGGGATCGTCTTTTAAATGGATCAACTCCCAGGCCCCGCCCTGACTGGCACGCACGAGCTTCCAATCTCCCGAGATCACAGCGCAGGCGGTTTGATGCTCGAAGAAGAAGTCGCGTTCGGGTAGGGGCTTGTTATTGAGGGCAGGGACGATGCTGATTCCGGCAGGTTGCAGCAGATCGGCACCCTTAAAGGTCTCTGGATAGGTTGCGCCGGCGAGGTCCAAACAGGTGGGCAGAATGTCAGTGATATGAGTGGGAGCAGAGACAATGCCGGACCCGATTTTTTTGAGCGCTTTCGGATAGTGGACGATGAGTGGAGAACTGATGCCTCCCATGAAGGTTTTTGATTTGTAGGAACGGAAGGGAGTGTTGCTCAATTCGGCAGCCAGTTGCGAAACGAGACCGCCTTCGTTGGTCGCGCCGTTGTCACTGAGAAAGAGAAAGAGAGTGTTGTCGAACTCTCCCTTGCTTTTAATCTCCTCGATGATCTCTCCGATGCCTTCATCCATGATCTCGATCATGGCAGCATAAGTGGCCATCTCTGTGATCCACTTCTCTTGGGTCTCAGAATCAAGAGAATCCCATGACGGGCGTTCCTCCTTTCGGTATTCACGATGATGAACCGGAAGTACTGGGTCGGGTTGAATGAGGCTGAGTTGTCGGAGAGCTTCAAAGCGCGCCTCTCGCAACGCATCATACCCAACTGCATAACGCTTCCGGCAGGCATCCACCCGTTCCTTTGGAGCCTGCAGAGGGCGGTGTGGTGCGTAGTGAGCAAGATAAAGAAAGAAGGGCATGGTTGTGTCGTGGTCCTTCAAAAAGCCGACGGCGTGCTCATCAATGGCCTCTGTGTAGTAGTAGTCATCGGGAAATTCGGTAATGCTCGTTTCGTTTCGACGCACGCCTTTGGGGCGGTAGTAGTTGCCGCCACCGCTCAGGCTTCCGTAGAACTCATCAAAGCCTCTATCGGTTGGGTAGCTTCCATTCGGTGTGCTGCCCTCAGGCTTCCAGGCTCCGTCTACAGTGACGTGCCACTTCCCCGACATGTATGTCGAGTAGCCTTGCTCTTTGAGGAGTTCGGCAAGGGTCGGAACCTCAGAACTAATTTGCCCTCGATAGCCGGGACGATGTTCATCCACTGCGGTCATCCATCCCATGCCCACCGCATGCTGATGACGCCCGGTCAACAGGGAGGCACGACTGGGGCAGCAGCGCCCCGTGTTCCGGAAATGGCTGAAACGGAATCCCCCTTCGGCCAGGCTATCAAGATGGGGGGTCTTGATTTCACTGCCGTAGCATCCCAGATCCGAATACCCCATATCGTCGCACATGATCAGCACGATGTTCGGCTGTTCCTCCGCAAGAGCGAAAGAAGAAAAGATAAGGCTGAGGCTCGCAAGGCGGGCGAGGAAAGTTTTCATATCTCTGCTTCTAAGAATCCTGCGGCTAAAACAAACCGAAATTGTTTGGAAAAGCTAGGAGAATGGTAGGGGTTCTATGAAGAATGTCGTTGATCGGATTCCAGCCAATTCATTTTGGCCAAACTAAAGGGGCGTTTAAGCAGTTTCTCTGTAACCAGATATTCGCGCTCGGGTTCCAAGAGATGATGAACGCCGACCAAGAACTATGAAGTGTAGGATCCTCTATCGACTCAATGCCATGTTCTTTGGGGTCGTTTCATGCGTTTGAATGAGGACCGAAAAGCCGGGCAGAAAGCAGGTGGTATCGCTGTGAGCTAGGGATCGGTTCTATATCTCCTGTCTTGATTTGACCGGAATTGAACCCTACTCTAAGCGGGTGAAGCTTCCTTTTGCCATAGCGGTTTTTTTGGGAATCCTGGCTCATTCATATCTTTTCTCTGAGGGACTGCGTAAGGGCCGCGCTCAAGATCAGAAGGCGGCTAGGAAAGAACTGGCCGGAATTAAGGCCGCCACCCCTGACCTCGAAAGTTGGGAAAAGCGCAAGGCGACGGTGAAGGCCGGCATCCTAGCCGGGGCTAAGCTCACCACCCTACCAGAACGCACGCCTCTGAATCCCCGTTTCAGAAAGAAACGCACTTACGAGGGTTACCAAGCCGAAAACGTCGCCATTGAAAGCTCCCCAGGATTCTATGTCACCGGAACGTTATACCGCCCCACCAACTTTAAGGGGGCTCTCGCTGGAATTCTCTGTCCCCACGGGCACGGCGGACGCTTCAGGGAATCACGTCAGATTCGCTGCGCCGTCCTAGCACGGATGGGCGCCGCCGTATTCCAGTACGACATGATGGGCTATGGCGACTCAGAAGAAGCTGGTTGGGACCACCGGGCTTCGCCCGAAATCCTTCGCCTGCAGACTTGGAACAGCATGCGCGCTCTCGACTTTCTTCTCACCCTGCCCAACGTCGATTCCAAGCGCATCGGAATGACCGGATGCTCTGGAGGCGGCACCCAGACTTTTATCCTCTCTGCCCTCGATGAGCGGGTGGCGGTCTCCATTCCGGTCTGCCAGGTCTCCGCCCACTTCTTCGGTGGCTGCAATTGTGAAAGCGGGATGCCGATTCATTGGAGCGCCACCCACAAGACCAACAATGTGGAAATCGCCGCCTTGGCCGCTCCCCGACCTCAGCTTCTTATCTCTAATGGCAGCGACTGGACTCTGAACACCCCGCGCGTCGAGTTCCCCTTCGTCCAGCACATCTACAAGCTTTATGGTGCAGCCGATAAGGTCGCCAATGCCCATTTCTCGGAGGAAAAGCATGACTATGGCCCCTCAAAACGCATGGCAGCTTATCCTTTTCTTGCCAAGCACTTGAGCCTAGATCTCAAGTCGGTCACGGGCGAAGATCAGAAAATCGACGAATCATTCGTCATTATCGAGACCAGAGAGCAGATGATGGTTTTTGACGGCAAGTATCCCGACAATGCGGTTCAGCCCAATTCTCCCCTACCCTAAGACCCTTTCTTCCCAAGCTCGCGCCTCCTCAAACCCGGACTGACCAACGCTTCGATAAAACTCCTTAAAAGAGCAAATTACTATCAATCAAGCTTGGGCTCCACGCCCGCGATAGAACTCCCTCCCATGTTTGAAGAGATTTATTTAGGGGCCGCCCAGTTTGGAATCTCTCCTTCCCAAGAGACAGGCTCAGATGTCAGGCCTTCGGTAAATCGTGAGAACAAGACGTCTAAAATTCCTTCATGACTTGCTACAAGTTCGGTCATCTGCCACACAAGCTCTAGGTGAACCTTGGCCGCTTCTTCACAGATTCCGGCGACATCTCCAGCAGGACCTGCATGTCGTCCGGGAGACGCAAAGAGCATCGAGACAATAACTTCCCTATCAAAGCCCTCACTGCCCATAACCCGCTCTAGGAGCGGTTCGTTGAACGCATATTTGTCGCCGTCGCGACGCTCCATAGAACACGCCCTGACTTCAGGAAAATCGCTTTCAGGCAGCAAATTGCGGACTTGCTTAGCCAGATGGTCACGAACTTCGGTAACCTTAATTCGAGGCGCACCATGGTCGACTAACGCGATTGAAGGCGTCTTGAATTTCCGCTGCAGACGGGCCGCATAGATATGGTCGATGAGGATCCTGGCCACTCGCTCATCACCTGAATCCTCCGGATTCACGAGACAGGGGCTGATGCGAACCTCGAGGTCCGGCCAACTGGCTCTCAAAACCTCCACGCGTTGAGGCATGTATTCGAGAATTGCTGCGCTAGGCCCAAAAAACAGCGGTATTACATGAAAACGGCGAATGCCCTCCTTGAGCTTATTAATAACGAAGGGCTCGAATATCTCGGCTGCCCTTCCGTCTAGCTTGTCTGGCGAAATTCTGGTGGAGTGAAGCAGTGACACCGGATGGACTATCTCGCCGATCCGTGATCCCAAGCGATCCGCGAGGCGTCGAAGGCTAAGCGTCGCGTCAGGACGATAAGACCCGTTGTCACTGATCAAGTAGCAGGTTTCGTCACTCATCCGGATGCACCCACAGTGGCATGGGTCTCAAGCTTGTCCAGCAGTTGGCCCTCGCAAAGACCAGACCTGAGGAAGAATTTCGCTCCTAGGAAAAGGCTTTGGCAATTTATTCAAATAATTGAATCTGGGATGATATACAGGCTAGGGAGAGAATCATCGCTCATCGCCGAATTTGCTATTTACCATCGTTTCCCTACCCTCTTTCGGATGAAATCATTCCGAATTTTCATAACTTCCCTTACTTGCATTGCTTGGTCCCTTTGCGGTGAAGAAGTGAAAAAAGAAGGCTCCTTACATGACTTCATGGCGGTCAGCATTTCCGGCGAAGATATCCCCCTTTCGGACTTCGCTGGGAAGATTGTTTTAATTGTAAATGTCGCCTCCGAATGCGGCGTGACTGATCAGTATGAGGTTTTGCAAGCACTCTACGAAGTTCTGCAAGATCGCGATTTTACTATCCTCGGTTTTCCGACCAATGAGTTCGGAGGGCAGGAGCCCGGAACCAACAAAGAGATCGCAGCATTCTGTAAACGGGAATACAGCGTCACCTTTCCCATGTTTGCCAAGATCGAGACAAACGGTGACAACCAACTCCCGCTCTTTCGATATCTGACAAGTGCAGAAAATCCGGATCAGGTCGGCCCAGTCGGATGGAACTTTGAGAAGTTCCTAATCGGTAGAGATGGAAAACTGCTGCGCCGTTTTGGCAGCAACATAGAGCCCGACAGCGAAGAAATGATCGAAGCGCTCAAAGAAGTGCTGAAAGAGGAGGAGTAGCCGCGCACTCCCGTTTCGAGGATACCAAGGGCATCCTCGCCCTCACTAATCGAGGCTTGGGAGCCAAGTTTCGCAAGCTCTCGGCTTCGCATGCCAAACCCAAGTCGTAATCGAGATCATTCGATCACCTTGCGACCAACCCAGGGCCCCTCGTAGGCCTTATTGCGCAGTTCCGTCTCGATCCCCTTATCTTGCTGCTGGTCCATCCAGGATGACAACGCCTTCTTGAGCTCGGCGATTCTCTCGGCGTGCAGTGGATCATCGATCAGGTTGGAAAGCTCATAGGGATCTTTGCGAGTGTCATAGAATTCGAACTCGGGCCGTTGAACCCAGCGGTTGAGAACGGCAGCCGCATGCGGATCCTCTTTGGCGTCCCGAACCCAACTGACCCAGCAGTTCAGCTTATCTTCGACCATGAGGAAATTGGAAAAGCGCTTTTCATACATCGGGTTCCAGATGTACTTGTAACGATCGTCTCGCACCGAACGAATCGGATACGGCCCACCGACCCAGGCGCCCTGCATGGTATGAACCCCGTAGACGTAGTCATGGTGAGACTGAGCTTCGCCGGTCAGAACGGAGAGGAAACTCCTCCCATCAAACCCTCTCCCCCCATCCGGAGCCCCTCGTCGCCCCGTGTCAATGGTCGCAGGATCGCCCCCGGCCAACTCGACTAACGTCGGCACCACGTCCACGTATTGAATCAGAGCATTGCTCCAGCTTCCGGCTTCCACTCTCCCGGGCCACCTTACGATGAAACCCGTTTTAAGCCCGCGGTCATAGCAAGTCCATTTACCACCAAAGAAAGCGGACCCCTGCTCACTGGTGAAAATCACAACCGTGTTGTCTTTTTGTCCGCTTGCCTCCAGTCCTTTGAGCAGCTCACCAACTCGACCATCCAGCTGAGAAATCTCGGTAAAGTATCGCGCCATCGCGATTCTCGTTTCTTCATTGTCGATCAGGTAGGGCGGCAACGTCAGGGTAGCAGGATCATACCCTTCTACTTCCGGCCACGGGTTATGAGGCTTGGATGAAGCCTCCACGAGGCAAAACGGCTCTGTTGTCTTGGGGAGCCCTTTCCCTTTGACTCGCTCGAACGGAAACGACGCTTCGGGTCCGAAATGTGTCTTCCCGCGAAGGAAGACCTCGTATCCCAATTCCCCCAAATGGTGAACCAGGCTCTTCGTGCCAGCTTCAACCTTTGAGTGATTGGACATGGCCCCATTCCTTGCCGGGAACATTCCGGTGTATAGCTGCTGACGCGTCGGCGCGCACATGGCGGTTGCCGTGAAGGCAAGATCAAACCGCATACCTTCACGAGAGAGCTGATCGATGTGCGGCGTCCTAACGTCTTTGCTGCCATAACAGCCGATATCAAACCAACTCAAGTCGTCCGCGAGGATCAAGAGGATATTGGGCCTCTCACAGAATTCATCTTCAGCGATCCCCTGACGACCAAAGCTAATGCCCAGTGAGATCACCAGCATAAAGGTGGTCGGCTGGATAAATCCTTTCATGAATTAAATTCACTGCCCTTATTCTTCGGCCACGGACTTACCTCTAACCCACTCCTCCCACGTCTGATTGATCAAATCTTGATCAGGCGTCCCTGTGTAAACAAGTAAGCGATGTCTGTAGATTCTACTCTCTCCCTCATTAAGCGCCCAACTGCCGCCTCGCGCGCTGGCAGGACCAAAACCAAATTGACGGTCCACGCGCCAATAATTAGGGTGCTGTGGATTATTGGGATGGTCAAAGACAGTGATATTACCCCAGCTATTAAGCCCTTTAATTTCCATTCCCACATTGACCCAGTCTGACCGCTGGCCTTCGGTCGCTTCATTTTTCTGCCCTTGTGCATTCCTCGCCTCGGCATCTGCCCCCTTTTCAAAAGGCATGCGCAAAAAGAGGCCTCCGTAGTTGTATTTTTCGACAGCTAAATCTTTAAGGGCTCGGCCAACCCACTCTAAATCCATGGTGTAGTTTCCCCTCGCATGGGAAACCATCCAACTCTGTGATTCCTCCATGACCGGGCTTCCATCTTCAGCAAGCAGGTGATAGACAGTCCTCCAGCCAACCTTGCTGCCCTGCTTCTTTAAAAGCTCCACTGATTTCCTCTTCCAATGAGTTTTTTCAGGGTGATGGAAATAGTCACGGCCATTCACTCTCGTGAACGCCCAGTAGACACCTGTCTGGTGTTTGTGGTGACCGGGACTGAATTGGGTTAGAGCCTCTTTTTTGTTTGGCGCAATGATAGGGTGCAAATAAGGGCGGAAATTCTCCTTGGCGTTCTGGGTAATTAATGCAGTTTTCTCGCCTTGTTTGTAAACGGAAACGGTTTGGGTTTCATCATCGTGAAGCAAGTAGAGTTCATGAGTCTTGGTTTCTTCGGCAACTACGCTCCCGAAAAAACAGATGAGGAATATCGTAAAGAGCTGTTTCATAAGATTTGTTTTTTTATTTACAGGCCAACATGGCCAAAGGGAGATGAGGCGATAGATGGTCTACTGATGACGGGCCAATATTTCAGCGGCACTCCCTATTTCTCATAGGGCCATTGAATCTGATAGTCAAAATTGATCGTCGAAGTGCACTCATATTTTGATCTCAACCTTTTCAGTTCTTGCTTCAGCCCCTCGATAGTCTCCCTGTATTCAGGATTATAATACTGGCTCTTCATTTCATGGGGGTCTGTCTCCAAATCAAAGAATTCCCATTCATGGGTTTTGTTGTAGTAGATCAACTTGCGACGCCCATCGGTAACACCGGTATTCGGCGGTACATTGTGGTTCGCCATTTCGAAGTATTCGTAGAGAAACGTCTTCCGCCAATCGACAGGTGTCTTCCCCTGCAAAATCGGAACGAGACTTTCACCCTGAATATCATCGGGAATCTCGATCCCGGCGATATCAAGAAAGGTGCTTGCGATATCAAGGTTGGAAACCATGTCAGTGTCGTTGACGACCCCATATTCAACAACTCCTGGCCAATGAACGATGAAGGCGGTCCTCAAGGACTCCTCGTACATGAAGCGCTTGTCGAAGAATCCATGTTCGCCGAGAAAAAACCCGTGATCGGCCATATAAATGACGATGGTATTGTCGGCGAGGTCATGTTCTTTAAGAAAGTCCCTGATTCTTCCCACGTTCCGATCGATGCCCGCCCCGGTTGCGAGGAAGTTTCTCATAAAGACCTGATATTTGAAACGGGAGAGCTCTCGGCTACTGTCGCCCCATTCAAGATCCATCGCTTCGAACGGATTTCTGTCCTTGGATCGATACGCCTCCCAGGCCCGCCGCTGCCCGGGATTCAAGGTTCCGAGTTCGCCAGGATCGCCTAAAAGAAGGCTCTCCCTCAAATCTTCATAGAGGGTCAGAGTTTGATTTCGAATAGCAGTTCCCCGAGTGGAAAAATCATCGAAGAGATTGTCAGGTTCCGGAACCACAATATCATCGTAGAGGCCATACTCCTCAGGCGCCGGAGCCCAACCGTGGTGAGTCGCCTTAAATTGGGCCATCAAGAGGAATGGCTTTTCTTTGTCCCTTCCGTTCTTGAGCCAGTCAATACTGAGATCCGCCACGACATTGGAATTGTGACCTTTGACCTTTCTCGTTTCCTGAACACCCTCGATATTACCCTTGTTTAGCGAAGGGTTGTAATACTTCCCCTGCCCGCTCATCACGTCGAAGTAGTCGAATCCTGTCGGGGTTGTCCCAAGATGCCACTTACCAATAACAGCCGTCTCGTAGCCACGGTCTCCCATCAATTTGGGAAAGGTCTGTTGCGAACCGTCGAAGCGGGCTTTCTTGTTCCATGTCACACCGTTGAGGTGACCATATTTGCCTGTCAGAACAGTCGCTCTACTCGGGCCACATAGAGCATTGGTGACATAGCATTTTCTGAACAGCATTCCTTCCCTGGCCAACTGGTCGATGTTCGGCGTGTTGGCGATGTCTTTAAGCCGGCTTTGATAGGCTCCGATTGACTGCCAAGCGTGGTCATCACTGAAGATGAAGAGAATATTAGGCTTAGCAGGAGGCTCCTCTGCCAGAAGAGAAGCGTCAGTAAAAAGAACGAGCACTGAAACCAATAGTCTCAAAAAGTAATTCTTTGTAAGTAGGTTCATCACTTGAGTTTTAGGAGTTAAAGATGGAAGGAACCCCGGCTGCAAATTGTAATCAAAAGCGTCACAGATAAAGCTAGCTTACTGAAACTACAGTCTAAAAGGAAACGGCGTTCCGTCTTGGGCACAGGGGACAGAATTTATGGGGATTCGGCCAAGCTTCGGTGTCGCGCGGCTGAACTTCGCGTCGCATCACCTTAAGTAATTAGCCCTTCCTATTTTAGACGTTCTCCACCATACTTACAAACCCGCGAAACCCTGACTGAAACACCCTCTATGAAACCTAAATTTTTCACTCTCCTGTTGTTCCTCCTTCTACTCACCCCTCTGGTCTTCGCTCAGCCTTCCAGATTCGATAACTGGGACAAGAACCAAGACGGGGAACTCTCCCGCGAAGAACTCCCCGAGGCGCTCCGCAAAAACTTTGATCGCGTCGACAAGAACGGTGATGGTTCTATTTCCCGGGAAGAAGACGCCGCTGTCGGTGCCAATCGCAATACTAAGGGCAAAGGTAAAGGAAACAACAACCGCCCCGGGAACTCCGGTCTTCCTGATTCCATCAAATTCATCAGAGATCTACCCTACGCCGATAACGACAATCCCCGCCAGTCTCTTGATCTATATCTTCCCAAGGACCACAGCGCTGAGAAGCCGCTCCCGCTTCTTGTCTTTATCCACGGCGGTGGCTGGCGGAATGGAAGCAAGGACGGAGCAGGCCGTCGTCTCGCCCCATTTATTGAAAGCGGTAGATACGCCGGCGCTTCAATCGGTTATCGCCTCACAGACGAAGCTGTCTGGCCCTCACAGATCCACGACTGCAAGGCCGCCCTTCGTTGGCTCAGAGGCAACGCTGCTAAGTATCACCTCGACCCAGACCGAATCGCCGTTTGGGGCACTTCCGCCGGCGGTCACCTTGTCGCCATGCTCGGTGTGACCCACAACGTTGACGGCCTCGAAGGAGAGCTCGGTTCCCATGACAACGAAGACAGCTCCGTCCAGGCCGTCATCAACTTCTTCGGCCCTAGCGAGCTCCACGCCATGAGCGGCTACGAAGACTACCCTTCCACCATGGATCACAACGCGCCCGATTCACCTGAAAGCAAACTCGTCGGCGGCCCCATCCAGGAAAATCTAAAGATTTCTAAAAACGCTTCCCCTATTTCCCACGTCTCGAAGGACGACGCCCCCACTCTCATCGTCCACGGAACCAAAGACCCACTGGTTCCCTTTCCTCAGTCTCAAAACCTCGACAAGCTGCTCGACGAACTCGGGGTCTCCAGCACCTTGATCACCGTGGAAGGCGCCGGGCACGGCAGAGGCTTCCCTCCCCGGATTAATGACCTCATTGAAACCTTTCTCGCTCACCATCTTCTCGGAGAGGAGACAACGGTCTCAGAAGAAACCCTTGCCTCAGCACCCTGAATATTCCTGCTATGAATCCAAGGTTACTTTACCTCCTGCTGTCCTTATCCTTCCTTGGTCCCGTCGCTGCCACAGCGAACCCTGATCAAGACTCGAATTCCTCCCGCCCCAACTTCGTGGTCATCATGGTCGACGATCTCGGCTATTCCGACCTCGGTTGCTACGGAAGTGAGATCGAAACCCCTAACCTCGATGCGCTCGCCCACAATGGACTGCGCTTCTCACAATTCTACAACACCGCCAAGTGTCACTCATCTCGGGTTTCGCTCCTGACAGGACAATACTGCATTGCCGCAGGCGATGTTAACCTTGCCCACGCCGTAACTTCTGCCGAAGTACTGCGCGATGCTGGATACTTCACCGCCATGACCGGCAAGTGGCATCTCAAGAAGGAACCCACTGATTTCGGATTTGAGCGATACTTCGGGCATCTCAGTGGTGCCTGCAACTTCTTCACTGGAGACAACACCTTCCGCCTCAACGGGGAAACCTGGAAGGTGCCCAAAACGCTCAACGACAAGCCTTTTTATACAACAGTGGCAAAAATCGACTACGCGCTCGAATTCCTCGAAGAAGCCCGCGAGAACGAGAACCCGTGGTATCTTTATGTCGCATTTAATGCTCCTCACGCCCCGCTGCATGCTCTACCCGAGGACTACGCCAAATACGAAGGGCGCTACACTGAGGGCTGGGACCACATCCGCGATGCCCGGATCGCAAAACAAAAGGAACTTCGACTCCTGCCTGCGGACCTTAAGCCTAGCCCCCGCCCACCCCACGTGCGTGCTTGGGACGACCTCGTTCCCTGGGAGCAGGCGCACGAGATCAACCGTATGCGCACCCTCGCTGCCATGATTGACCGGGTCGATCAGGAAGTCGGCCGCCTCGTCGACGATCTGGAAAAACACGGAGACTTGGAGAACACCATGATTCTGTTCGTCAGTGACAACGGCGCCTGCCCCTATGACCGGAAGCGTCCCGTTCCGGGCGCCATCCCCACTTCTGGTGACGTCGCACTGGGAGATTCGACAGGCTGGGCCTGGGCGCGCAATGCCCCATTCCGATTCTACAAGCAGAACCAGTTCGAAGGCGGTATCAGCACTCCGGGGATCGTTCACTGGCCCGCCGGATTGAAGATTCCCATGGCTGGAGTTATCGTCGACACGCCAGCGCATCTGATCGATGTGCTGCCTACCCTCGCGGATCTTGCAGGTGCCAAGGTCCCGTTGTCACATCCTGATCGCGAGTTGCGTCCAGTATCAGGGACCTCTCTGCGCCCTCTTCTCGAAGGAGGCGAACTATCAAGAAAAGAGCCCATCCACTTCCAGTTTTCCAGCGACTATGGACTGCGCGACGGTGACTGGAAGTTAGTCAACTTCAAAGGCCAGGAGTGGGAGCTTTATCACCTCAGCGAGGACCGCACCGAACTGAACAATCTCGCTTCATCTGAGCCGGAACGTCTCGAGCAGATGATCAGCAAATGGAGAGACATGTCTAAGAACGTTTTACGTTCTGAGAAACACGCTAACGCCACAATGGCCCCTGCGAGAATACCAAAAACCAATCGGGAATGGACTGTGTTCAGCGACTCAGCCGAGCCGTTAGCCGCCAACTCAAAAAAGAAGAGCCCGCGAGGACCCGATAAGATCCGCGCTCGTAAAAACACAGAGCTAGTCGAACGTCCCGGCCTTCTGCTACTCACTTTCACCGGTGAGGACCCGGGTATTACGATGGACCTACGGGGCATCAAGATGATGCCACCCGGCCCCTACCAACTCCACTTCAATCTCAAGACAAAGGCCACAGGCACCGGTGACATCTTTTTCACCACTGATGGAGAGACCGTTCTACCAAAAGGCGAAAACCATAAGTTTGCCGTCAGCGGAACCGACAGTCCCCAACCTATTCGGATAGATCTAAAAACCGAAGAGCGAATCTATCAGTTGCGCATTGACGTCACGGACGGGGAAGGCGCCGCTGAAATTAGTAATCTACGCCTGCTCGGCCCGGGCGGCGAGGTCATCAAGAATTGGAGCGATTAATAGGTCTTGCCGCTCGACTTTCCCTCTTAAGCTCACGAAGGTAGCCACCGCTAGATATCATGAACCTGCTGCGCCTCTGCTTACTTGGGAGCCTGTTGTCCCTTCTTGGAAATTCCGCCTACTCCCAGGCCATCCGCCAAACCAAGGGACAGTTCGAAGATAAGTTCCGTCAACTTGACGAAGCTCTGCCAACGCCGAACACCTACCGAAATGCTGCAGGGCAGCCCGGCCACGATTACTGGCAGCAAAGAGCCGATTATGTCATTGAGGCCGAACTGGACGAGGCGGCACGACGCATCAAAGGGAAGGCAACGATCACTTATCACAATCACTCTCCGGATACCCTCGAGTTCCTCTGGGTCTACCTTGACCAAAATATTTTCCGTGAGGATTCCATCAAGGAGCGAACCCTCGAGTTCGGGGGCATCGGAGGCCGGGGCCCCTCCACCTCTGCTCCAGGAGAAGGCGAACCGGCGAAAATGAGTTTTCGCGAATTGCGTCGTCAGCAGGGTTTCGCGGACCGGGAATATGGATTCGAAATCCTGTCGGTGACGACCGAAGGCGGTGATCCCCTCGATCACACTAACGTCGGAACCCTAATGAGACTTGATCCCGAAGCTTCTCTTGCCCCCGGCGAATCCACTACCTTCACGATCGCATGGGAGCATAACATCATCGAAGAAGATGCGATCTGGGGACGATCCGGGTATGAACATTTCCCCGATGATAAGAGGAACGGCGGCAACGATATCTTTCTGCTCGCCCAGTGGTTCCCCCGCATGGCGGCCTACACGGACTACGAAGGCTGGCACAACAAGGAGTTCCTCGGCCGCGGAGAGTTCACTCTCGAATTCGGCGACTACGATGTATCACTCACGGTTCCTGATGATCACATCGTCTCATCAACAGGCGTGCTGCAGAACCCAGATGATGTCCTGACAGACATACAGAAGGAAAGACTGATTGAATCAGAGAACGCCGACCGACCGGTCTTCATCGTGACGCCGGATGAAGCCCTGGCAAACGAGAGCTCTCAGCCGGAAGACACCAAAACCTGGCACTTTGTCGCTGAGAATGTGAGGGACTTTGCCTGGGCCTCTTCACGAAAGTTCATGTGGGACGCGCAGGGTTACCAGCAGCCGAACGCAGAAATCGAAACGGTCATGGCGATGTCTTTCTGGCCCAAGGAAGGTGGGGATCTCTGGAAGAAATATTCCACGCCTGCCATCATTCACACGATGGAGGTCTATGAGAGATTCTCATTCGACTTCCCCTACCCCGTGATCCAGTCCGTGAACGGCCCTGTTGGAGGTATGGAGTATCCCATGATCACTTTCAATGGCCCTCGAACCAAGCTTCAGGATGACGGTGACCGGACCTACACCCTTTCAGAAAAACTGTTTCTAATTGGGGTCGTCATTCACGAAGTGGGGCACAACTACTTCCCCATGATCGTGAACTCCGACGAACGTCAGTGGACCTGGATCGATGAGGGCATCAACAGCTTCCTTGACTCAGTGGCTGGCTATGAATGGGATCCTGATCTGCCGTGGTCGAGTTCACTGCCAAGGGATCTCGTCCCCTACATGATTAGTGAGAATCAGGTTCCTATCATGACGCAGTCGGACTCGATCCTGCAGTTCGGGCCCAATGCCTACAGCAAACCGTCGGCGGCTCTCCACATTCTTCGCGACACAGTGATGGGTCGTGAACTTTTTAACCATGCGCTGAAAACCTTTTCCCAACGCTGGAAATTCAAGCGCCCCACTCCTTCCGACTTTTTCCGCACCATGGAAGAAGCCTCGGGAGTCGACCTCGATTGGTTCTGGAGGGGATGGTTCTATTCGACTGACCATGTCGATATTTCCATCGATCGCATTTACCAGCTCAAACTCGACACCAAGGACCCTGACATTGATTTCAATCGTCGGCGGGAGGAGGAAGCCGACAAACCGACCAAGGTGGGGGTGCGCCTCAATGAAGAGGAAGCGCTCGAACCCTGGATTGATCGTCACCGCGACATCAAGGACTTCTACGACGAGAACGACATCTACACGGTGACCAACAAGGAACGAAATGAGTATCGCAGCTTTCTCAAGAATCTTGAAGACTGGGAGCGCGCCGCCTTCGAAAGAGCGGTGAAAGAAAACAAAAACTACTACGTCCTCGAGTTTTCAAACGTGGGAGGTCTTGTCATGCCGATCCTGCTCGAAATGGAATTCAGCGACGGAGAAACCAAGAGTTTGAATATCCCCGCCGAAATCTGGAGAAGAAATCCCAAGAAGGTGAGAAAACTCATCGTTCTCGATGAGAAACAGACACTAGTCAGTGTCGAAGTGGATCCCGACTGGGAAACTGCCGACGCTGTCGTGGAGAATAATTGCTATCCGCGCAAAATCATTCCTTCGCGGGTGGAAGCCTACAAGAACAAGAGCAGCGGGATGACTCGCAGAGACATCATGCAGGACAGCAAAACAAAGCTGAAGACCGACGACGATGATGAAGAGGAAAAAGAAAAGAATGAAGAGGGCTAGCAGATCCTTGGTTCTATTTCTTGCGACCGGCTGGTGCTCTCTAGCCAGCCTCATGCTTTCGGCTCACGAACAAAAAGCATCACTGTCTGATGTGTTTTTCAATGAGAGAACAGGCAACCTGGAAATTGCGCACCGCATCAGCATTCACGATGCAGAACATGTGCTCCGTCAGACCGGACAGAAACCGGCTGACTTGATTGATTCCGAGAAAGCTCAATCGCTCTTCGCTGAATACGTGACCAAAGAATTTATCCTTAAAACGGCTGATGGATCAGAGATCGAATTAACGTTGGTCGGACAAGAAATCGACGACGGTCACCTCTGGATCTACGAGGAGATCGCAATCGTGGAATTGCCGGGCAAAGCGTTCTTGATTCACAATTCAATTCTGCACGACGAAGTAGATCAGCAAACCAATACCGTCAACGTTCGCTTTGGTTCCCGGGTGAGCACGTTTGTCTTTAGACCCGGATCGGAAGCGGAGCTCTACGAGCAACCGGAGAATTGAATCGAAGTAATTCGGTGACAGAATCACTCTTCACCACTCAGACTCGCAAACTGGCCCTCCTCTCCCAAGGCCCACCACCGGCACTGCCACTGAAGCGATTCTTGAATCGGAACTGGTCGTATTCATGCAATTCAATCAATGCAACGCTACAGGTTCACCGGACTTCGCCTTAACATCTCACTGATGCGCTTCATTAGGAGAACTTTGAAAAGTAAGGTCAGACTTCCCGTCCGGGCACTGGACGCTATAGACACGTCCTCCGAATCCAACCTTAACACCGGTAAAAAAAGAGGCAGGATCCTCAATCGGCGGTGATATTCTTCAACACGGTCACCAATATTATGAATCCTTGCCCCACCACACCAGCTACTTGGTTCACAGCTACCGCGGTTGTCGCCGTGGCTTCGCTCTTCTCACCCAACACTTCCGCTGAGAACCAACCAAACGTGATCATCATCTACTCCGATGACCACGGCTACACCGACCTTGGTATTCACGGCATTGACCCTCAAGTGGACACGCCACAAATGGATGCGCTCGCCGAAGGCGGCGCCCTGATGAAGGCCGGCTACAGCTCCGCACCCCAGTGCCGCCCCTCGCGCTGCGGTTTGTTGGCCGGGCGCATTCAGAATGAGTTTGGCTTTTCAAACAATCACGCTGACGCAGGGGCCGGAGAAGGCGCCCTTCCGCGGGTATATCCTCCCGGAACCGACATGGCGGGAGAACCCCTGTTGACCATCGCAGATCGCATGAAGGACCTCGGCTACGTGACCGGCTTTTCCGGCAAGTGGCATTGCGGATTGAATGACGATCCCGAGCAACAAACGGATCCGCGCAGCCGCGGCTTCGACGAATACTGGGTTGCCCCCATGACCGCAGGTGTCGCCAACTTCGATCTCGAAGGTAACTTAATCCCTCATCAGAAGGTCTCTCATGCCAGCGAAAACCGGGTCATCGTTCAGGGTAAATACGCTGAAGCCTTTGTGAAGCGGAACAAGGACAAGCCCTTCTTCCTCTACTTTCCAATCTACGGGCCTCACGTCCCCATGATCAAGAAAACCGATCCCTACTACGTGGACTTCCCTCCCCATGATTACACCCAATTCAGCGAAGAACAGGACGAACACCGCCGTCGCGGCCTTGCTCTCATCAAAGCGATGGATGATTCGATCGGTGGACTCGTCGACACCTTGAAGGAACATGGACTTGAGGAAAACACCCTGATCCTCTTTGCCGGCGACAACGGGGCACCCGGCAAATTTAATTCCAGCGCCCTTGGAAGCTGGAACGGCTCTAACAATGTTCCCATGAGAGGGCCGAAAGGTACCCTGCATGAAGGCGGTATTCGCGTCCCTATGTTCGCCAGTTGGAAAGGCACCATCACTCCCGGGCTCGTTATTGAAGAAATGGTGACTGCCCTCGACATGACCGCCACGACACTCGCTGCCGCAGGCGCTGAGATCCCTGTCGAGTTCGACGGCGTCGATCTACTTCCCCGGTTAACTGGCGAAACGGAGCTGATTGAGCGCCGTCTGCCCATGTTCTGGGACTTCTACTCAGGTCAGTCCATTCGACTAGGAGACTGGAAACTCTGGCGGGATAAAGATCATACCCTGCTTTTCAATGTCGCTAAAGATCCCGCGGAGATCACCAACTTCGCCTATCAACATCCGGAACGCCTCCAGGAGATGGAAAAACTTCTCAATAACTGGTCGGACAGCTTGCTCCCGGGCGCCCGCTATGATCCAGCCGGACGTGGCAGTAAAATGGTTCCCGCCTTTGCAGGGGCTCCGGCCGGCATCAAGCCAGACCCAAGATACCAACTACCCTACGATCAACCGGAAGCCACCCCCTACCCCGCTCCGGTTCAGTCGCCGGGCGGCCCTGCCCTCGAAATGGCTCCTTCCGCACCTGAGGCAGCAACTCCCACGCCTCTAGAAAGACGCCGACCGCCGGAAGGGTTCTTCAAAAACCGAGACCGCAACAAGGATGGAGCTGTCACTCTGGAAGAGTTTATTATAAACCCAAAAGGACGAAACGTTCCCGTCCTGACCGAACGATATCAGAAGCTGGATACTGATAAAAATGGGAAACTGACGCTGGAAGAGATAACAGGACAATAGAAACCAATCATCTGCCGATGAAGATAAATATGACAAGGCGAAGTCCCTCGCCCTACTCTGTTGAGTCACAACCGATTTCCCTCCCTATGCAATACCCCCTAATCTTTGCCCTCGTCACACTCGCCACCTTCACCCTACCCGCCACTGCCCAGAAAGGTAAAAGCAAAGGAGGCTTGCGCAAACAGTCCGAAACTCAGGGCAACTGCCGCGTCACGGTCGTGGAAATCCCGGAAAACGTGAACTCCGGTTTTGTAAGACTTAAACCCAAGGTCTTGCTTTATCGCCCCATCGAGACTTCAAAAAAGAAACTCCCTCTTATCGTGACCCTTCATGGCTCAGGCGGGGGCCGGCGGGACATTGAGCAAAAGAAGTGGCAGGGCGCGATCAACCAATTGCTCAAAACAGAGAATCCTGGATTTGAGGCCATGCTCGTTGAACCGCAAAGCGACGGCGAATGGGATCCGAAATCACTTCAGAGGATGTTGGACCAAATTCTCAGAGAGAACCCTGAAGTGGATTCCAACCGACTCTACTGCATGGGCTATAGCATGGGAGGCAAAGGCACCTGGGAATGGGCTATGCATTATCCTGACCGCTTTGCGGCGATCATTCCAAAAGGTTTTATTCCTGACCTTAGCAAAATCAATAGCATGGTCGACCTACCTATCTGGGCGATGGTCGGAGATAAAGAC
>PBSY01000035.1 GCA_002726915.1 Verrucomicrobiales bacterium
AAGAGGATCAGGGTGTCCTCGTAAACGCCTTCCTCCTTCAGCTTATCGACGACGCGTCCGATGTTCTCGTCCATGTTGTCGATCTGTGCATTGTAAATCGCCCGGCGAAACCGAGCCTCTTTCTTGACCTCCTCGGGCAGATCTTTCCACTCCGGTAGCAGATTACGATCCGTACCCGTCTGCATCCCTGGCATGATGCGCACGTTATTAAAATAGTGAACATCCGGCAGACGCTGCCCCTTCGGAACCACTCCAGAAGCCTTCTGGCGCGCAAGCTTCTTCTCGCGCATCTCATCCCAACCTTCGCCAAAGTCAGCGAGCCACTCTGGGTTCTCGAGCAAAGCCTCATACTTAGCAATCGTTTCATCTGGCGCCTCTAAAGGAAAATGGGGGGCGTTGTAAGTGAGATAGAGGAAGAACGGCTTATCACCCTCCGTCAGAGCATCTTCGATATATTCGAGGGCCACGTCGGTGAAGTACTCCGTTGTGTAGAAGTCCTTTCCCGGTTGGTAGGGATTCTTCAACGTCGTGTTGTCGTTGTCTCCGGGGATTAAAAGCTTTCCATCCTGATAGATGTCGCAATTTTTGAGCACCTTCCAATAGCTATCGATGTGTGTTCGGACAACCGTTGAGCGGTCAAAGCCACGATTCTCGGGAAGTGAATGTTCCGGAGGATCCCGGTGCGCCGCGGCATGCCACTTGCCGCTCGTGAAGGTCGTGTAGCCTGCCTCCTTCAACGCCTCCCCCAGAGTGACTCCGTTCTCGTTGAGCGAACCTTCATACCCCTCCCCCCAGTCGGCATAGACCATGAAACCGACTCCCGCCTGGTGCTGGTAAAGACCGGTGAGAAGGCTGGCGCGTGACGGGCAGCAGCGCGCTGCGTTGTACATCTGGGTGAAGCGAAGTCCGTTCTCCGCAAGGTCATCGAGACGCGGCGTTTCGATCTCGCTTCCATAGCAGCCGAGATCCGAATAGCCCAGATCATCCGCTAGAATCACGATGATGTTCGGTTTTGAAACCGGCTCTGCTTTCGCCAAGAAAGACGCGACTAGGAAACAAGTGAGAACTAGCAGAATCGAACAAGGTTGAATCCGGCGCCCAATTAGGGTGAAGGATGAACGAAAACGGGGGTGACGTGTCATAGGTTGATTATTCAGCTTCAACAAGAACGCGGAACTGATCGAGGTTCCCGGGATTTTCTTGGAGTTCGATTAAGAGCGTCCGCCGGTCTGCCGCAAGAATTACCGAGTCGAAGCCCCTGCCTTGATCGCCCTCGGGTCGGGGTTCAATCATTCGAGCTCCCGGGTATTCCACACCGGGAATCCCGAAAACTTCCTCTGATTTTTTTAATAATCGATTGGCCATGACGACTCCGACAATGGGCTTAGCAAAGGTGATTTGTCCCCGAACACTTCGACGCCGGTTAGGTTTCTCACCCTCAGGAAAAGCATTCAATTGCAGCAGGTAACTCGTCAGTCGCTGCTCGGGCAGCAATACGGGCAACTCTTCGTTCCGGCGCCTCTCATATCGTCCTGGGTCGACCATGTCGACGTGGGTCGGTTCAGCCGGAACAAATCCGCGCCGTTCCGGAAACACTACGATATGTTTGTTGTCCACGTGATTGCCCGGATGAAAATTTGGTCCCGGAGTCACAAAGCGCATCGAACCAGTCGTTTGCAGGACACCAGAATTGACCGGCCACGTCGCCTCGAACGGAGAGACGTCGTAGGCGAGCGTATCGATCGGGGTCGATTTACCGTCCGTTCGAACAGCCTCCCCCTCCCGCAAGAGCTTTCCGACCGCTCCGGCTTTCCGGCCGTCGCGGGAGCTGACTTCGACTTCGCCGTCAAACACATAAACATCCGTTAGTCCTGCCGTATCCACCGAAACTCCGAATGAAGTTCCAAGATCAACAACGTGAGCCGTCGGCGTATCAATAACAAAGCCAACCGCAGGTTCGGGAATTGTCGCGGTGACCACACCTTGGTTCAATATGACCTTCATCTCATCGATCACTTCGACCTGAGCCGGACCCTCAACGGATACTCTCGCACCGCTCGAAAAGTCGAGTCTCGCGACTCCCCGTAAAATTTTAAATACCCCCGGGCTCACTGTATCACCAGCCTCATAGGTCGCCCCATCCTCGTCATAAGCCCCGATCACATGAGCGATCACAGCAGTCGGCGGAGACTTGGCCACGTAGCGGTCAAAGAAACTCGCGATCAGAGCAACACTGGCAGCAACAGCTAGGCCAACGACGACTTTGCGTCGGGAGAAAGAGAGACGACCCACATTCGGTGGATCCAGAAGGAGGGACAGTCGCGCCTCCCCGGCGGAGAACCGACGCCTCAGCGACGCATGAAGATTGGCCTCATTGAGATAATGCTTCCGGGCCACTTCGTCATGGAGCAACCGCTCCTCTAACAACTCCAATTCAGCGTCCGTCGCTACGCTGTTGAAAGAACCATCAATCCAGTCCTGCAGTTCCTGATCTTTCATCCTGTTGCCTCCTCCAGCCCGAGTTGGCGCTCGATACAGCGGTGCAGTTGACGCCGCACCCGGTTCAACCGCTTGTAAATCTTATTGGCACTCTCACCAACCTGTTCCGCGAAAGAACGAATCGATGATCCTTCCGCATAGCAACCCGCCACCATCTCATGTTCTTCCTCCGGCAGCTTCTCGAGGCAGGAATCCAGCGCTCGACGCCGCGCGTCGAGATGATCCGCTTGTTCCTCAACCTGCACGGCCAACAACTCGATTAACTTCTCCCCGAACACATGCCGGTCTCGCCGCTGTTTGGTAAGATGGTTCAGCGCCGTATTTTTAGCGACTTGAAAGGCCCAGTTTCGAAAGTTGGTTCCCGATTCATACCGATCAAAGCAGCGCCACATCGTGATACTGGCCCGCTGCACCACATCTTCGGCGTCGGCTGTGTTTCGCACCATGGAAAGCACAAAGGAAAACACCGCCGGTTCGTGTCGCACATAGAGCGAGACAAACTCTTCATATCGGGATGAATCTGGGACTTGATCGACCATCGGGGCATGAACTTTCCAAAAACTTAGTTCCTTTCGCCAATAAATTAGCCAACTTTCTCAATTTTTTGTGGCTGCGAGATTCGAGGAGGGTGGGTTTCCCACACCCATTCTTTCGGAAAAGGCGCCATCATCAATAAGGTGCTCGGCCAGAGTGATCGAACCTGCATACAATTTGGGATCTGGGATGCAGCGGGAAATGGCGCCTTCAGTCAGACCGTGAGAATTCGCGGAGCAAAGTAACCACAGAAGGCAAAGCGAAATCAATCTGAAGGCAAGCTCCCCTACTCGTCGCGGAAGAAATCATCATCAGATTCACCGGCCCGGCCGAGAGGACGCGGGGCAGGATCTTCTTTTTTCTGAAGAGCGCGACGCAGCTTTTTGAGGGCAATATTCTGAAGTTGCCGGATTCGCTCGCGAGTAACACCAAATTCACGACCCACTTCTTCTAGAGTCTTTGGTTTTTCACCACCTAAACCAAATCGTGCATCGACAATCTTTCGCTCACGCTCATCGAGAACCTCAAGGAGATCGTCGAGTTGCATGTGCATATTTTTATGGCTCAGCAACTCAAGAGGAGTTTGCGCCTTCTCGTCGCCAATGATCTCGCCAAACTGGGTGCCATCATCCTCCCCTATCGGGGCATCCAAAGAAGCCGGCCGCTGCGCCGCCGCTTTAAGATGGGAAAGCTTGGCGCGGTCGATTCCAATCTCTTCCGATAATTCCTCATCCGTCGGTTCACGCCCAAGCTCCTCACTGAGTACCATGGCGACGCGCCGCATCTTAGAAATCTTGTCCACCATGTGGACAGGAAGACGAATCGTCTTGCTCTGGTTCGCTAGCGCCCGCTTGATGGACTGTTTAATCCACCACGCGGCATAAGTGGAGAGTTTACCCCCTTTATTGGGGTCAAAGCGCTCCACCGCTTTCATCAGGCCGATATTGCCCTCAGAGATCAGGTCCAGAAGAGGCAGTCCATAGTTCGCATAGTCTTGTGCGATCTTTACGACGAGCCTAAGGTTCGCCTTAATCATGTGGGCACGAGCCTCCTTATCGCCATTCTTGATGCGATCTGCTAGTTCGACCTCTTCTTCGCGAGTCAACAGGGCAGTCTTACCGATCTCCCGCAGGTAGATCTTGATTCCGCCATCCATTTCAAAATTCGCCATAGTTGTGCAGTTTCTTAATACAGGCAATTCTGACGGTTTACCCGCGCTTTCTTCGATCTGAAATAGAAAATTGCAAGTAAAAGCCTTCGACAGCCGTTTCTGAAGTCTAAAACACGCAAATTCGCCTCATTTTTTGTCCAATAATCTATCATTATCTGGACCTGAGAAGAAAATAATTCTTTTTCTGCGATGCCCCAAGCTAATTCCAGCAATGATCAGGAACAATTTACCCGTTTACTTCTCGAGAGCGAGCCGGTCATGCTGCGGTCTATTCTCGTTTCAATTCCGCACCGGGCTGACGCCAGAGAAATCCTGCAGGAAACGGCCGTGGCCTTATGGCGTCAGTTCGATACCTACGATTCCGACCGCCCTTTTTTAAACTGGGCGATGGGATTTGCTCGTATCGAGACACGACGGTTCCTCGCGAGAGAATCGCGTCGTGCTCAGCTTTCCAGAAAAGCGATCGAAGCCCTTGAGCAAGAGATGCAGGGGACGCAAGCATTCGACTCTGGCCTCGAGGCGCATCTCGCTACATGTCTCGGCAAACTGAACGAGAAGCCGCGCCGACTGGTGCAGGGCTACTACCACGAAGGTCACAGCCCCAAGGTTCTTTCTCAGCGCGAAAATCGCAGCGTCGAAGCAATTTACAAAACGATCCAACGTGCTCGCCGTGATTTGCAGGCGTGCATCGAACAACAGCTCAACTCCGAATTGGCATGACTGACTCAACTGATTGGCAAGACCTCATCCAGAAACACCTCGACGGACTGACCTCCGAAGAAGAAGCCGCGGCGCTCTCGGATCAAATCGTCAGCAATGAGGCTGTGCGAACTGACTACCTCAAGGCCGCCCGCCTCCACGGGGCTCTCGGCGATGAAACGCTCGAATTGGATGATCATGAGCCTATCCCCTTTCCCCAGGTGGAGGCGAAAAATAACACCCGCATCCACTCGCTCGCCTGGCCGCGCCAACTCGCCGCCGCCATTATCGCCGGCATCTTTATAGGACTCACCGGACTCGGCGTGGTCTGGGCCGTGAACTCTCCACGAATCGAAGTCCGCGTCGTTCCCGTTGCCGGCAGTTCCTTTGAGTCCATGTCAGGTGCTGTCCCGATCGGTTTCCCAACTGAGTTCGGCCGATGGAGCGGTGACCCTGCCGAGGTGATCGTGGATGCGGATGGCAACCACCAGCTGCGATTTCTCAAAACCGCCAACGTGACCGGCAAGCCCAGCGGCGGCGCCGTAGCCTGCAATGTGTTCCAGTTGATCGATCTCTCCTCGCTGCAACAGCAATGGGATACGGAAAACTCAGAGGACCAGTTCACTCTCGAGCTCTCCGCCAACTTTCGTCGGGAAGCGGCACCGACTGATGCTGAGTTGCCCAAATCAAGACTCACCATCACCATTCAACTCTACCAAGCCGAACCCGATTCGATCGGCAAAGCTTGGCCCAACATCACACGCGAAGCGGTTGCCCTCAGCAACAAAGCCCTGAGGTTGGCGCCCGGCGAAACGTCCACGCTTTCCGCCTCCTGCCTGCTCGACTCCGAAGCGAATCTCGCCCTGATCTCGGTCAACGCGAATTCGGGCAGTGGCGCCGCCACCCCCGCAGACCTGGGAGGCTACTACGTCGATGACGTGCAACTGACCGCTATTAAGCAACCCGCCCTTCCCGTCCGCTACGTGAAGTAGACCCTAACTCTCAAACTTCCCCCCCCACAAATGAACAACCACCTGAAACGTCGCCATTTTCTCCGCGGAGCTGGAGCCTTGATCGCCCTGCCCGCCCTGGCAGTTAGCTCGCCCCTTTCTGCCGAAGAACCCGCCTTCGAATCGGAACTCTTCGAAGCTGGCACCCTAGTTTACAGCGACGACTTCGACGGAGAACTGAATCGCGAACGCTGGGGCACCAAAGGCACGGAAGTCGAGGACGGACAACTCGTGGTGAGCCAACAGTTCAAAAACGCCGAGGAAGCGATGGAAAAGCTCAATCGCGATCACCACCTCGGACTGGAGCCGGTGACACACCTCAACAAGATCCCCGAGCGATTCGTCTGTCACCTGCGTTACCAATTTAAAAAGCCGGGACTCACTCCCGGGCGCCCCAGTTTCCAAATTGGTCACCACATGATCAGCCTGGGCATCGCCGCTGAAGGTGGACACCGGGTCAGGTTGCCGAACGGCACCATCTTTATCGAAGAAGATTCGGCGATGGCGCTCAATGAGTGGATCGACCTCATCATCGAGTACAAGAAGGGAACCCTCGTCATCAGCGTCAACGGCGACTCCGCAACCTACGAGGATGAAGGCGTCACCATCATCAACGAAAAGGACCAGCATGGCCCCCGTTTCACTTTCAAAGGCGGCGAAGGCTGTCGTATTCTCTTTGATTCGGTTCGGCTCTGGGACTGCACGGAGTAATTCTTTAAGCCAATCCCATTCTTGTCCGCCTGTGATGAGCGAGCCATTCGAAGGGGTTCATTTCTCTGCGAGACAGGCGTTGATTTTCTGCACGAGTTCGAGTCGGAAGGTCTTAATATCGGATCCCTTGGTTTGAGTTAGCATGATCCCGATCACATCAGTTTGAAAGTCTAACCAGCAGTAGGTACCGGAAGACCCAGAGTGCCCAATGGCAAGAGCGGTTCCGTGATCGTCTTCCCGAAGAATTGCAAAGCCCCCTCGGGTTCGATTTCCAGGTGAGACTGGCGTAAGCATTTCCTGAATGGCCTTTGTTGAAAGAAATGAGTCACCTCGATGAAGTCCGCGATTCCGAATCATCACAAGCCATTGTGCAAGATCGGTGGCTGTCGAAATAATCGACCCTCCGGAGGAACTGTAGGTATTAGTCGGTGGGACTGGGAGACCATCGTAGACTAATAATTCTCCCTTATCTCCATGGTAGTAGCGAGTCGGGAGTGGCGGAAGTGCGGCGACTGCAGCTGAATCTCTGAACCGGGTATATTGCATCCCGAGCGGGTTCGCGAATTCCTGAGTGAGTAACTGATTGCGCGGGGTGCCAGCGGCAGCTTCGATCGCGCCGGCAGCGATATCGGTCCCGATTCCGCTATAGGCAAATTTGGTTCCGGGTTGTGATTCGAAAGGAATCCTCCCAACATAGCCGTTGACGACCTCGTTGAGGCGGAGGCCACGCGTCCAAGTTGCAAACCATGGGCGCCCAAGCCTTCTTTCGGCCAGTCTTGTGCCTCCCGTGTGGCTTAGCAGTTCGATGATCGTAGGAGGCCGTTTAAGACTCTCGCCGCTTTCGAGTCTGGCGTCAATGTAGGCGGGAAGGTAGTGAGTAATCGGGGCTCCCAAATTCAGATTTCCCTGATCTGCCAGTCGATATGCGAGAGTCCCTAGTATTGGCTTACTGATCGAAGCAATAATGACCGGCGTTCCAACCGTAAACGCTCTCTTACTTTCGAGATCGGCGTAGCCGAAAGCCGATTCATAGGTGACGTTTCCAGCTTCGAGAATGAGAAGGGCACCTCCCGCCACTACCTTGTTTCTAACCGAGTCTTCAAGGAAGGAGCTTACCGTTTCAAAATCCGAGGCGGTGACAGAGGTTCCGATTATTAGGAATAGAGAGACTAAAGCAAGGTTACGCATATGGAATCAACGACGCTGACATCGCGCCGGGTTTGAGGTCAAGGATTGGCATCACTGACAGATAGGAATTTGCTTTTACAAGGAGTTCCTATCAGTGCGTCGCTCCTACCAAGATTAAGGGGGTGCAAACCTTGCCGTCACAATGTCCCCTCCTCCTGCTTTCCTTCGGTTTGATACTTTCTTACCGCATCAGGATTAGCTGCCCCTGCAGCGGTGTGTCGGGGAAAACCAGTTTCTCCGAATCCCAATTGAGAGTGACGGTATTCTTTTTCGAGTCGGTTTCGGTCTCGCGCTGGATTTCGATCAGGAGATTTGGTCCGGATACCGACACCGTGGCTTCTTCCGATAGACCTCGTTGATCATATTGGGTGACAAATTTCAGTGTGGGCATCCAAACTTGATCACCGTAGCGATCTCCGATTCGAAAAATTTCATGGATCGTATTGCCGGATCTCCTGCCTCCGTAATAAGTAGAAATCGCCAGTTGCGGGCTGGAAGATATTTCGGGATAAATCATGGCGAAGCTCGCGGTGGCTCCACCAAATAGAGGACGTCTGATGATAAAATCCGTGATACGGAGCCGCTTATCATCGGAATTCCGGCTCAAACAAATGCAGACATGGCAGGCATAGCCGTCTTCGTAGCTTGAGACGGACACCGCTACCACAGCAAAATCTTTGGTTTCAGCGAGAACTTTCGCCTCGCCCCACGAATATCCTTCGGGAAGTGGTTTCTCGCCCTTTGACTGCGGCATCATAAAAAGCTTCCCCCACCAGTTGCGCATCGTCCTTATTTCCGTGATGAGGTCAGCCGCACTTTTAAAGCTGTCACCTTCAAAATAGCGCACATACGGAGGGGATTCGATTTTTGATAGCGAGAGTAAATCGGGCGTTTCCTGTGCAAAGAAATCTGACGGTGAGAAAAAAGAGATGAGTAACACTGAAATAATTTTGATATTTTTCATTTTTTTACTTTTTGCCATTTTATAAAATCGCGACCTTCGCGCTAAGGATAATATTCTAAATTGAACAGTCACGTTCACTGAGTTGAGGTGAGAAGAATACCAGACGTTTTTTTAAAATGATGGCGGATTGAACTAATCCAAACAATAGCTGAGATTCAGAAACGGGCCATGTCTTCAAACTTTTTCTCATTCTCGCTTTATCACTCAATTTCCAAAATATATTAGCCCGTGATACTGCAGAACAGATTTACCCCTAGGCAAAAATCAAAATGATCAACGCCGATATCAGTAGTAATCCCGTTTCGGACATCAAGGAGCTTCAACTTTCCCCGGAAGCTGTTTTCCGCTGCACGGGAGGATCTCCTCTGAGCCGACAGAGAGATTAGGAAAGTCAGCTGGTTCGCGGGGCGGGCGTCGCCCCGTCAGCTTGCCCGTACGCGAAAAAGCTGGAGCACCCCGAGAGCATCCGCCAACAGGGTTCGGATTCCTCCTCCCTCGACCAGCTCACTGTGGCGGTAGAATACCAGTCCGTCTCCGCGGACTTCGACTGTTAATCCCGGATGCGCTTCAAAATACGCCAGAATCTCCGGTTGAAACCGTGCCCGAATCGCTGCCTCGTCGGCCCCTTTGAGAAAATACTGACCAGAAAAGACCGGGTGCGAGGTGAAATCAATATCCTTTCCGACGTCGTATTGGGTCATTTTGCCGAGGAACCCCTCCATCATGTGATGGAGCACATTCTCCGGCTGAAGGTTGAAATCGGGAGCCTGAAGTTCCTCTGAGCGGAACGCCACAAAAGTCTGACGAACCGTTTTGCCGTTTCTCTGCCCATGTGATCTCCCAGATCCCTCCGAGTAGTAATGGTAATCGCCGATGACGACCGAAGTATCGTCCACCACGCCAACCATGAAATGGTTGAGTGAACCCGTCCCCCCGATGATCGAAAAGGAATCGAGCAAATCGGCCAGTTCAGGCGTCAGCTCATCAACACAGGTAAGCCCCAGCAATTGAGCCGCCTCTTTGATCGCCTTCTGACGCTTGAGCGGTCGAATAATCGCTTTGGCGAGCGCCCCTAAAACGGCGACCGCAATGAAAATCGGAAGTCCATATTTGACGAGGTAGGGCATGAACGGCTCCAGCCACTCGAGTAGGTCAGGCATCTGCAGAATTTAACTATGAAGGATCTTCGGTCAAACTTCTCCTCTCGCCTATTTCACTACTTTCCCGCCAAAACGTTTACCCTATCACGCATTTCCACTGTATTTTATTGTCCAAATAACCCACCCCATTGCGGACCTGTTCTGACAGAACTTTGTCGTCATATTACCTTGGCACTTTCACACTGCTCTCAGGGCACTCGCTCACATGAAATCTTCCTTTAATCGCCGCCATTTCCTCCGTGGAACCGGAGCGCTAATCGCATTACCTGCCCTTGAATCCATTGGTTTTCGCCGCTTTACTTCCGCCGCCTCAACCTCTCCGGTCACGCCTCCAAAGCGCGCCGTATTCTTCGGTATGGGCTTCGGTGTGACCAAGGAAACCTGGTTCCCCGACGTCAACATGACCGGTGCTGATTACCAACTCTCCGAAGGCCTCTCTCCGCTCGCCCGTCACCAATCGGACATCACCGTGGTGCAGGGCTGCGCCAATCACTACAGCAACGAAGCGCACTGGGGCAGCACCTTCTGGCTCACTGGAGCCAATCGCTACTCCAAGCCCGGCCAGAACATGGCCAACAGCATCTCGGTTGACCAAGTTGTTGCCCAACAATTGGGAAAGGACACTCGTTTTACCTCGCTTCAACTCAACCCCTCCGAACTTCAGGGACACGGTCCAGGCCTCTCCCTCGCCTGGGATCAGCGCGGCAAGCCCGTTGCCGGACAGGACGATCCCGTTCGGGTTTTCCACAAACTTTTCTCCGCCGATGATTTGCCCCTAGAGCAGCGGCAGGCTGCTATCGCAGAAAACCGCAGTGTTCTCGACGCCGTGTTCTCTGAAGCCAAGCGCGTCCAGCGCGGCCTCTCCAAAACCGACAGCGATAAGCTCGACGAATACTTCCAGGGCATCCGCGACATCGAGACCCGCCTCAAAAAGGATGAAGACTGGCTCGATGTGCCAAAGGCCATGCCGCCCATCGAAAAACCCGAGCCGGGGCTGAAAGGAAAGGCCGAGATCGAGATTATGCAGGATCTCATCGTCGCCGCCCTGCAGACCGACAGTACCCGCGCCCTCACCTACCGCATGCCCGGCAATACGCTCCTACAGAGCCTCGAAGTTTCCCACAGCGCCCACAATGTGAGCCACTACTCTCCCGGTGAGCGCATGGAGGCTTCCAAACTGCGTGACAAGACCCACAGCGCCCTTCTCGCCCGTTTCATCGACAAGCTCAAGGCCACCAATGAAGCCAATGGCTCGAGCCTTTTTGACCACACCTCCGTGGCATTCGGTTCGAACATCAGTTCCATCCACTACCTCACGAACTGTCCAACCATCCTCACTGGCGGCGGCGCAAGTTTGAAACTAGGCCAGCACCTCGTGCTGCCAGAAGACACCCCACTCTGTAACGTATGGCTCACCCTGCTCCACGGAATGGGGATTGACCTTGAACGTCATGGGGATAGCTCCGGAATCGTGAAGGAGCTGCAAGCCTGAGCCATAACTATCGCAACCTCCAGTTTTCGAAACGCCATGCGTCTCGCCTTCTTCACCCTTATCGCAATCAGGTTGCTCCCGCACCTCGCGTCGGCCAATCCTACCGATGACCTCATTCCTGAGCTCCCGGACGAGCACTTCGATTTTCTCTCCGCCTATTGCCTCGACTGCCACGATTCCCTTACCGAAAAGGGGTCGGTGAACTTGGAAGATCTTTCCTTCCAGATCACCAACATCCAGGAAGCCGAGCTCTGGCAAAAGGTGCTCAACACGATGAACTCTGGCGAAATGCCGCCTGAGGACAAAAAGCAGCCCGACGAGGATGAGAAAGCCGACTTCCTCGACGCGCTCGCTCAGACCATGGTCGACGCCCGCCGCTCCCTCTCTGACACCGGCGGTGAAATCACGATGCGTCGCCTCAACCGGCGCGAATACCAGAACAGCATCGCCTCTCTCTTGGGCTTCGAACCTGATGTCAGTTCCCTGCCGGTAGACGGTGGGGCCGGCACCTTCGACACCGTCGGTGCCTCCCAGTTCATCTCCAGCGACCAGATCGAGCAGTATCTGAAGCTCGGGCGCAGCGCGATTGGCGAATGGATCCAACGTCAGGCCACCA
>PBSY01000036.1 GCA_002726915.1 Verrucomicrobiales bacterium
GAGGCATTCGGGTCTATAAACGCCGTCGGGTGAACGAGCGTTGCCGCCGGGACGGTTTTAGAAAGGTGGCGAAAAAGGCGGTCTCTTTCTGTCATGTGTTTGTAACCAATGCCAATAATGAAGGCATCGACAACACCTGCTTGGAAGTGTTCTGCGATATCAGCAATTTTCCCCTGAACGGGATAGTCTCCGGATCCCTCGGCGATCTCCAATGTGTCATCGTAGAGCATGGGCTGATAGCCCCCGATCTGAACGGCGAGGTGGGCGAGTTGACGACCAAGGTCACCACCTCCGGCAATGGCAAGTCGCTTCATGACTGCTTGATATTGGTCAATCGTTGGGTTGAGAAAAGGGGGCGATGTTTGGATTCGGAATAGATCTTACCGACATAGCTTCCAATGACTCCAAGAAATAACAAGTTGATGCCGAAACCAAACCACAGGGTGCAGATCAATGAGGGCCACCCCAGCTGAAAATTGATGAAGAAGAGCCGCAGTATTGTCAGCGTGAGAACCGCGAGCAAACTTGTGATCACAAGGATGATACCGACGCGCGTTGCAAGCTTAAGAGGGAGTTCGGAATAGTCGAGTATCGCATCTTTGGCCAGCCGGAGTTTCCTTGCAAAATTGTATTTTGAGACGCCGGCAAAGCGTGGGCGATGTTTGATTTTGAGAGTAGCTTGTCGCATTCCGATATGCATGAAAATCCCCTCAATAAAGCGGTTTGATTCCTTGTAGCTCAAAAAGCGGTCAGCAAATTCCCGGTTAAAAATGCGCATTACAGCAAGGGGACGTGGGAGCTTGAGTCCGGTGAATACATCCAGTATCAACCAAAAAGCCTTTGAAAAAGCAGAAGCAACAAAGCCGGCTTCCATGGATTCCCTGACCCCAAAGACAAGGTCATATCCTTCCTCAATCTTCGAGATGAACCTCGCGATCTCTTCGGGAGGGTCTTGCAGGTCTGGATCCATGTAGAGTAGGTAGTCTCCTTTTGCATAGGTGACTGCCGCCGTCAGTGCGGCCTGCTTGCCGTGATTGTAGGAGAGTTCGACCAACCGGATTCGTGAATCGTTTTCTATTTCATCGCGAATCAGACCGACCGTATTGTCATTGCTTCCGTCGTCCGCAAAAATCAGCTCGTAGGTCACCGAAGAGTTCACGAGTTCAGTTCTTACCTGTGAAATGAACTCGAGGATGCATTCCTCTTCGTTGTAAACCGGTACGACAAGGCTTAAGAGCTTTTCCATATCTTGGCAAAATCAGAAAATGAGACCATCCTTGTTTCCGGGGCCGACTTGGTCGAGAGGAGTGTCGGGGTAAACTAGGTCCATAACGAGGCGTAACGCCGAACCGCTAGTAATGGGTTCAGGTTCAGGTTCAATATTGAAGAGGAATTCGTCGATACCGTATTTTACATCACTGAATCCAAAGTGGGATCTAAATGAGTTTGTCCCTGAATATCGGCAGTTTAGTTCGAAAGGGATAATAGTGTCTTCTGATGTAGCAACCGCTTGTATATTGCAGGGTCCGATGACCTCAAAGGATCGGTCGAAAGCGCGAATCAGCGTATCGACTTGCTTCGAAAACTTTTCAGTGACAGAGCACTTCCAAGTCATACCTGAATGAAGTTCCCGCTCGAGAGTCAAAGGGCCGAGAATGTTTCCTGATCGACTGCGATAGAATGCGATTGTGATCTCCGGCCCCACAAGGTGTTCCTGAATGACGAAAGTGTCATCGAACTGGTTATCCCATTGCGTCAGGTAATGAATGTCTCTTGACCCTCTACCTTCGCGCGGTTTAACCACAAACTGATCCCATCGATCATCGTATACCGACGGAAGGCAGGAATCAGCAAAGGGAAGTTGAGCATTGTGAAAGCGGTTGAAGCTTTCGAATTTGTCGAGGCACATCGAGGTTGTGGAAGTTGGGGACCCAACAAAGTCGGGAAGATCGTCAGCGTGCTTCCCAATAGACACAACTTCACCATCGGTCGCTGGGATGATAAGATCGACTCCTTCTCTTTTACACAGGCTTTTTAGATTATCGATATAGTGAGGAGCAGAGTAGATAGGAAGTTGGGCGGTTTCGTCGCAAAAGAATTGTCCGGCAGTTGTGGAACTCAGGTCGGTTCCAAGGATGCAGATTTCATCTCCGTAAAACTTCCGGATATTCCTGAGGATACCCTGTCCCACATTTCCTCCGATGCCCGTGACAAGAACCTTTTTAGTTTGGTTGGGAAGCATGCTGGATAAGGGAATTCAAGCCGTTTTCGATAGAAACGGAAGGCTGGTAGGACATCTGTTGAGACCACTTGGAGTGATCATAAACGAACGAGGGTGAGCTGTCTGTGCCGGAAAAAGCGATCTTGGTTTCGGGGAAACTTTCACAGATGAGATTGGCTACTTCAAGGTTCGAATGCGATCGAGGACTGACGGCATTGAAGATACCGGAAGTTTTGCTTTTCGCCGCACAAAGTAGCATCAAAGAGGCGTCTTTTACGTGAAGGTAGTTTTGCTGTCGTTCTCCAGTTCCTGCCAGCGTGATACGCCCTCGCTGGATGGTATCAGAGAGGATTCTAGGAATGAATGTGGAATCGTTCATGCCTTCGCCATAGAGTGATGAAAATCTTAATATTCGCCAGTCGTGATGGTGCTGAATAGCAACCTCGCCGGCCAATTTTGAATATCCGTAGGCCGAGAGATGGTGATGAGAGGTCGTTTCTTTTATTGGATGTCCAGAGGGTGTTCCGTAGACGGATGCGCTTGACGCAAAAATTAGCGTTGATTTTGCAAAGTGCTCAGCCACCCGATAAGGCACGATTACATTGGCAGCGTTGAGCTCAAAAGAAAACTGAGTCTTGTCATGGGGAACCATCGCTGCGGTTAGAAAAACGGAAGCGTAGTCGTCGCCAATTGAGTCAAATTCTTCCCATACGAAGGATTGTTGTGGTGTATGGTCAGGATTCGCAAGGGGATGACGGTTCAGGCAATCGAAGGAAATTCCACTCTCAGCCAGAATGCCAGCCAGGTGTGAGCCAAGAAAGCCTGTGGATCCGATTATGAGACATTCACCGGCCATTGCAGACCCATTAGACTAATTCTCTGAGAACGGAAGATCAAGCGTTAGGAATGCTCAAAATGACAGAATAATAGCTGGCATGTAGTGCTAAATCTTTAAGTGAGGTAGTTGGCGAGAAAGTCCAAGTATTTGCTGGATAAGCGCGAGTAATTCCTGTCGTCTTAGAGGGTAGCAATATGAAAGTAAGAAAAGATCAAAAGATTAGCGCCTTAGTTCTGAGCGCAGGACTGGTTGTTCTCACGGGAAGCGCGATTTGCGAAGAAACTCCCGAGGAACGCTACCGTGCAATCGAAGCGTTGCTCCTTGGAGCGGTTCGTGATCATCAAGTGGCTCCCGGCGATGCGGCTGATGCTATGGGATACTTGCGTGACCTGTTTGCTGAGTCAGAGCACCATTTTGAGGAATATCCCGAGGATCGATATGACGAGAGGCCCGATCACGAGGACCACTCGGAAATCAATCATCAAGAGCGTCATGAGCAATGGGAGATTATGGAAGCGGTAGAAAGTGGGGAAATATCCGAGGAGGACGGGCAGCTCAAGCTCGAATCTCTTGAACGTCACCGAATGCATCACAACATTGCAAAGGAAATGATGCAAGAGAGACGGCTTATCGAAGAGGCTCTCAAAGAAGGGGAAATTTTGCCGGAGGAAGCTCGTAATCGGATGAAGGAGTTGGGATCGGGGCTGCGTGAAAGTCAGCTGAATTTAAAGAAGGAAGAGGCCATGGGGCTGATTGATGCTGCCGAGGAAAGTGGAAAGATATCGCGAGAAGAAGCGGAAAAGAAACGAGAGGCGGTCGAGAGGGAATTGCGCAGAAAGCCCCGACCGGAGAGGGAAAGGTCGGAGAAGGAAGCCGGCAGTTCTCGCTGACGAATGTTGACTGCGGGTGACGACTGGCCGGAATCGAGCGTCATCCTAAGTGTATCCGCCGAAGCGGAATTCAAAAAGGTCTCCGTAAGCGTGAGGAGAGAATTGCTGAGGTAATAGCTCATTCTTGATGTCTCGCACGCCGAAGTTCGGAGCAGTGGTGAAATGGAAGTGGAGGCCTTCCCGTCTATCGGGGAGGGGCCCGTCTGTCCCCAGACTCGCATTGGCCTCTTTTTAGCAGTGACGACAATGCTGAAATGGAGCACTTGGATTTGTCACGGCGGTTCCTACCTACTTGTGCACTTCCGCCTTAGTCAGATATGCGCAACTTCAAGCGCATTAAAATGTTAACTTGGACGCGCCGTTGCACGAAGAGGTATATCTGTGCTATCGATCACCTCAAACTAATTTCACCTGCTTTATCACCAACCCAACCTTCCGTCGCCTTGAAATCTATCTTTTATCTGCTTATAGGATTTGCTTTGCAGCCGCTCAGTCTTCGGAGTGAGACGCCTCCAAATATCGTTTTCTTTTTTGCTGACGACCAGACCACCAGCACGCTTGGTTGCTACGGTAACGAGGTGGTGCAAACTCCGAATATCGACGCGTTGGCCCAACGTGGGACCCGTTTTGAGAACTCATTTGTCAGTCATCCGATTTGCTGGATCAGTCGAACTACCATCCTGACTGGTTTGACAGGTCGCAGCTTCAGCACTCCTGATAATCCCGAGCAAGCCACCCCAGAAGCGGTAGAAAATCTTTACCCAGATATCCTTCGGGCCAACGGCTATCGGACTGGTTACTTTGGAAAGTGGCATGCCAAGATGCCCAAAGGTTTTGTGAAAGAAGATCACTTTGATGAGTTTGAAGCGATCGCTCGAAATCCCTTCTATAAAAAGTTACCGGATGGTTCCCTGCGCCATGAGACTGAGTTGATCGTCGATCGGGGGATTGACTTCATTCAGCGCCAACCGAAGGGAAAACCCTTTGCCCTGAACTTATGGTTCAATGCTTGCCATGCGGAGGATAGCGACCGGCGGCCGGGGATTGGTCATTTTCCCTGGCCTCGTGCAGTTGACGGAATGTATGAGGACATTGTGATCGCCCCGCCACGTCTCGATACACCCGAGATTTTTGAATCACAGCCAAAATTCCTTCAGACCACAATCAATCGCGAACGTTATTTCTGGAGATGGAACACCGAGGAGAAATACCAAACTAATATTCGTGCCTATTATCGCATGGTCAGTGGGATTGATAGAGCAATCGGGCGTTTCCAGGAGGCACTTGAGGAAGCGGGGTTGGCTGACAACACCATCATTCTCTACTCGGCAGACAATGGATTTCATATGGGAAATCGAGGGTTTGCCGGGAAATGGTCTCACTACGAGGAGTCCCTTAGAGTTCCCCTCGTTGTTTACGACCCTCGCGTTCCCGAAAAAGAGCATGGGAAAGTCAGCGATGCTATCGCTCTCAACCTGGATTTACCGTCTACTTTCCTTGATTGGGCAGGTATTCAAATTCCTGCGACTTATCAAGGGCACAGCCTTAGGCCTCTGGTAGAGGGGGGCACGCCAGAGGCCTGGCGAACTGAAAGTTTCCATGAGCATGTCGCTGTTCGAAGCAGAATTCCTTCCTATGACTGCATTCGCAATGGTGATTTTAAATATGTGAACTACTTCGACTATGATCATGAGTTTCTACACGATTTGAAGAATGATCCTGATGAACTCGTCAATCTCGCTGATGATCCGGAATATGCGCCGATGCTCAAGGAGATGCGCGATCGGACACGAGAGCGAGCGGAAGAATTGGGTGGCCCATTAGCTCCACCGGGGAAGTTCTCTTACTCGTCGCCTCTTTATCCTGAGGCTTCAGCTGTTGTTACAGAGAAGCCGAGCGAGGACGGGTTCCAGCGCCTACTCACGGGTAGCCGGCTGAACAAATGGGCCGGTGATCCGGCTTTCTGGTCGATGAAGGATGGGGTTCTCACAGGTGTCACGGACGGGTCGCTCAAGATGAATCGTTTCATTACTTGGAAGGGATCGACGGTTAGAAACTTTGACCTGCGCATGATGGTTAAAGTCAGTGACGGGGGCAACAGCGGTATTCAATATCGAGGGCAGCCGGCTCCGGAGATTGGGTTGGATATTGTAACCGGATACCAATGCGACATCGTGGCGAACAACCCGAATTACAACGGTATGCTTTATGAGGAAAAGGGCAGGCGAATTCTATCGCATACCGGTGAGAAGGTGATTATTGATAAAAAAGGACAGCCATGGGTCGTCGGTAAAATGCCGGTTAAGGAGTTCGCACCGGGCGAGTGGTATGAATATCGGGTTTTGGTGAAAGGAAATCACCATCAGCACTGGATCGATGGTCATCAGACAGCCGACCTGTATGATTTTGATGAGAAAGGCCGCTCATTGGAAGGAGTTCTCGCGATGCAAGTACATGTAGGTCCGGCCATGAAAATTCAATTCAAGGATCTTCAAATCAAGCATCTCCCTGACGACCTTCCTCTCGAAAAAGCCGAGGACCATCCTATAGCAGCGGATGCCTATGGCGTTCGCCCTCAGGGGAAACTGTCAAAAGAATGGAAGCCCCCTGTCTTTGGGCGCCCATAGCGGAAGGTAGAGAGTGATGCGCTGTTATATCACGAGGTTTTAGACAACAGGGTGTCGAGATAGTTTTGTGAATTGAAGCCAGTTGTTGTGACGAGAATATCAAGAAAGTTCCCGATGTTTTTTCAAGGGCAGGCGTAAGCTCCAAGCGATGACTTCATTTATCCCCTTTGTTCAGTGCGTGCGGTGGGTCGTGGGCTGTCAACCATGGTTGCTGAGCCTGTTAGTTTTCGTTTTGGTAGGATCGGGTTCGGCTCAAGAAACTGGATTGGCCGAGCATGGAGAGCACCCTTCTTTTGTAGAGTATCTTCCCGAACCACTCTCTGATTTGGCGTTCGAGGCGATTCGAGATAGTTCACCCTTTCGCCGTACGATTCAGTTGTCAGATTCTATTGTCCTGACAGGGATGGCGCGCATTGAGGGAGAGGTTTTTGCCACCTTGTTTGATACGGCAACGATGGAGACGCATCTCGTAGCCGAAATCGCTAATTCGGAGGGATGGCAGTTAGTCGATCTGGCTGGAGACGAGGCTGATCTCGAATCATTGACGGCGAAAATTCAGGTTGAGGGTGGGGAAGTTGTCTCGATTCGTTATGAAAACACGCCGCTGGTGGCAAGGCCAGGCAGTGGGATGGCAAGCAGCGGAAAGCGCTTGTCAGAGAAAGATCTTAGCGAGGCGAAAGAAATGGCTCAAAACTTTAAAAAAGAAGCTTCCTTCGATGGTTACAGTAAGGTCACACCCGAACTGATCCGCAAGCTCTCAGCAATTTCCTCAGAACGTCGTGAGGCGATTAATCGTGTTATGATTGGTTTGAGAAACCAGGGGGTCGGGATGAGCGAGCGACGTCAGACGTACGATCGGCTGCTTGAGGGTGCTCCTCGGAGTCGCCGCTAGCTATTCAGTCAGCTAGTAAGCGATCTGGACTGGAGTCCCTACGTCTAGCCATTCAAAAAGGCGTTTGGCTGGATTTCTTCCTGAGATGGGGACTCTAATACATCCGTGAGACGCCGGAAATTCAGGAACGACGTTGTAGCCGTGGATAAAAATATGCCCGGTGACTTGAATGCTCCAAGGCATAGGTGCGTTGTCGTAGAGACTAGAGTAATGCTCCTCGTTTTTGTAGGGGCCAGCGTGAAAGCTGCCGGTTGGGGTAGCACGGTTTTTGCCGGAACTGATCTTGGTTTGCATGACTAAGCGTCTGCCTTGATAGGCTTTGAGACGTTGAGTGGTCAAATTGATCTCAACTCGCTTACTTTTGCTGGCTGAAGACGAGTTGGAGTAAGAAGCGTTTCCGAAAATCCGACTCAGTAGCGGGATGTCTTGGGCAGGAAGTGTGGTCGCAGCAGAGACGCCCATTGCGATGAGAAGGGCTAGCAGCGTGGTGGAGAGAGCTTGCATCGTAGGAACGTATGCTGGATTTCAACTTGAGTGGCAAGTTTAAGTTTCGCCATATTCGGTCTGTCGTGGCAGGACTAATTGCATTTGGCCCTCCAAAATAGGCGGTCGCTAGCGCGAAGCGCGTCTTCGTTTTGTTAGTCAGAACGAAAAATGGTCAAAATAAACGCGTTTTTTCTGATTCGGCCCAGCTGACCTCTGTCTCAGCTTTTTATTTCTAAAATTGTGTTGTCGGCGACCCTTTTGCAAGAAAACGGCATCCAACTTGCTGTTATTGTGGTAAATTGAATTAGAATATGTCGACCATGAGAAATAAAGACCCGTTGATTCCTGTCTTGGCTGCGCCTGCTTTTGCACGGAATCTAGGGCCTTCGGTCTTCCTTATCGTCGTAGGATTGCTCTTCAGCCAGTTCGTTCCAACAGCTGAGGCAGGGCTGTTCGAGAGGATTCGCGCCCAGCACCAGGCGCGGATAGAGGCCCGTAAGAAGCAGGCCGAGAAACCCCCGCCTCGACCGGTTTACCGGTCCAGTTATCGAGATGCTCATGGCGACGCCTTCATCAATCATGCCCTGCTAGAGGTCGAGAGGGAGTCTGACCGAAAGCTAATCGTGGATATTGGTCGTCAGCGGGCCTTCCTCGTCGTTAATGACCTCATTGCCATTGATACCGCGGTCTCGACTGCCCGTCGGGGCAAATACACGCCTCGCGGCAGCTTTCAAATCACAGAGAAGGTGAAATCAGGGAAGGTCTCGACCATTTACCACGTCTACATGCCAAATTGGATGCGGTTGGGGCACACCACAGTGGGCATGCACACAGGCGACCTTCCGGGGTATCCGGCTTCCGCCGGTTGCATTCGATTGCCGCAAAGCGTGGCCAACATCATCTACGAAAACGTTAGCCGAGGTGTCATGGTCGAGGTTGTCGACGGATGGGACGAGAGTGGGCTTGCGATTCCATATTCTCGGCCTGCTGCTGAGTTGTTTTCAGGGGTCTAGGGCGTTCATGGTAGGATTCGATCTTTTTTCTAACCTGCCTCGTATTCTCAACCGTGACGGTTGACGAAAAAGACAAGATCGTGGGATTGGCTTGGGCCGACCGCGTTTCCTTCGAAGAAATCAGGAATCGCACCGGCCTCAAGGAAGCCGAGGTGATAAAGTTGATGCGGCAGGAACTCAAGCCCGGTAGCTTCCGGCGATGGCGGAAGCGTGTCTCCGGTCGTGCGACAAAGCACCGATCTCTTTGGAAAGCCCGCCAGAGGGGGCCTGATTGTCACGTAGACTAAATCACCCTTATTAGGCGCTGCTAATCCGGCGAGAGGGTAGGTCTGATTCCTCCACTTCCCAGCGATGATAAGCATCGTTGTACTCCGTGCAAATTCCGGTCAACTCGGCGTGATTACCGTCTCCCACCAGCTCGCCGTTTTCGAGGAATAGAATCCGCGGGGCTTGCTGAAGCAGGTCGACCCGATGGGTGACCAGAATGGTCGTTCCTTCTCCTTCGCGAGTGCGTTTTAGAATCGCCTCGTGTATCAGGCTTTCGCTCTCCGGTTCCACAGAAGCCGTCGGTTCGTCAAGAAGTAGAATCTGCGGCTGTGCCAAAAACGCCCGGGCGAGGCTGAGTCGTTGACGCTGACCCCCGGAAAGTTTGACTCCGTTTTGCCCCACTTCGGTCTGGTATCCTTTCGCGAGATGTTCAATAAAATCGTGGGCGTTCGCTGCCACGGCAGCTTCGAAAATCTCCTCAGTAGACGCATCAGGATTTCCGTAACGAAGATTCTGATCGACCGTGCCGGAGAATAGGTAGTTTTCCTGGCCGACATAGCCGATACTGCTCCTAAGAGAGAGTAGGGCCAGTGATTTGACGTCGGTTCCGTCTACAAGAATGCGGCCATTGATGGCATCGTAAAATCGGGGGACCAGATTAAGGATGGTGCTTTTGCCAGATCCACTCCCGCCGGCAATGGCAACAAATTCACCTGAAGCAACCGAGAAACTGACCTTTTTAAGTATTGTTTTTTCAGGGGTATATGAAAATGTCACCCGATCAAAATCGACGGCTCCTTTGATAGCTGGTAACTTAGCAGGGGCTGCAGGACTCTCGATGCGGACGGGCTCATCAAGCAACTCCATGACGCGGGAAGCGGCTGCCCTAGCGCGTTGAAGTATGTCGCTCGTTTGCGCAATGGTTCGAATTGGACTTTGGAGACGCCACCAGAAGCCACGATAGGCGATTAAGGCACCGAGAGTAAACCAATCACTCCCCTTGAGAATGAGCCAGGCTCCAACGCCGAGCATGACGAGGTTGTTGAGGAAGCCGAAGGTTGAAACCACGGGGAAGTAGGTGTTTCTCAGGCGGCTCGCCGTGACACTGGACTCGAAGAAGCTTTCGGCTTTTTCTTCAAACTTTTCCTTTTCAGATTCTTCCCTAGAAAAGCTTTGGGTTACTTGGATCCCGGCGAGACGATCCTGCAAAAAACTTCCGATATTTCCGAGACGCATGCGGACGCCTTCGTAGACCGATTTAACCTGCCGGTTGTATTTCTGGATGAAGATAAAAGCAAAGGCGAGGGGAAAGATTGACGCGGCTCCAACGAGTGGGCTTAGCCAGAGCACCATGGCGGCCACGACGACAAAGGTCACGATCTCTTCAACCAGTGAGGTGATTCCCTGAAGGACAGACTGCTCCATCGCATCAACGTCACTCGTCATTCTGGTGACGAGTTCTCCGCTGCTGTGATCGTGGTGATAAGAAAGGGTCTGATGCTGGAACTTGGCAAACAGTTCCACTCGAATGTCCCTGACAAACGCTTGTCCCGCTTTCTCGAGGATGTAACTCTGGAAAGCGCCCAGAGCGAGACCGACCAGGTACGTCGCGGTCATGATGACAAGCCATTTCGCCAGAAGGGTCGGCGTGAGCGTTTTTTCAACGAGGTGGTCGGCCACAAAGCCCCAGACGAGCGGATGGAAGTTGATAAACGGTACGGCCAGAATAAGGAGAAAGGTAGATAGGACGAGCCGACTGCGATAGGGGCGCAGGCGGGTCCAGATCCGTAACCAGAGTTGCGAAGAGGTCAGATGATAATGTGTGCGGTCGGTTGCCACGAAAAGGGATACGATAAGTGGATCATATGAGAACAACTGAAAAATCCGAGAGGCTGAACCGTGAAGGGGTTCTATAAACAGAGGTTCCTGCTGTTGTTTTACTCCAAATGGATTCGCTAAAGGATATAACGAAGGTTTTTCCGTTCACCCACTGAGTAAATAAATCATTAGGATAGGTTACATAGGGCGTGTAACGAGGCCAGTTGAGGAGAAAAAATTGTTGTTTGGTAAAGCGAGAAGCTGAAAGGCTTAACTATTTTGGAGCAAAGTAGACGCCGTCCCAGTCTTTAGGCGGCTGGTGGCTCGAAAATTTGGAGCATCTCTCGACCATTACTTGGCTTGCCTTGTCCATTTGATTTACTTCTAGAGCAGCTTGAAATGAGTCGATGGCTGCGGGCCAATGACGGGCAAAGTAGTGTTTTAGACCTGTTTCATAGTTTTTTATCCATTCAGTCTCCGAACCCTTGATATGCTCCCTTTGGGCAACCAACTCGTGTATCATGATGCCCTGTTCGCGTCCTTTCACTGCTACCTTGTCCAGCGCCCGTGTCACAAATTGATCTCGAACGGGTTGAAGAGTGGATTCACTGATCAGGATCTCTGTTCCATAAATGCGGTTAAGTCCTTCGAGGCGGCTTGCCAGATTGACCGCATCGCCGATGGCGGTGTAGTCAAGCCGGTCGGGACTGCCAAAGTTTCCAACCATGACGAAGCCGGTATGCAAACCAATTCTGGCATGCAGGGGAGGCAATCCTATGCCTTCCCAAGCATCGCGCAGTTCTTTCAGTCGGGCCCGATTCGCCAGTGCCGTGAGGCAGGCCTGTTTAGCGTGCTCATGGCACGGTTGTGGCGCTCCCCAGAATGCCATAATTGAATCCCCGATGTATTTATCAACAGTTCCTCCCGATCGGAGGACTTCGCCGCTCATCTCTTCGAGGTAATCGGAGAGGAGCTCCGACAACTGCTTGGACGAGAGTTGTTCGGAGATTGAGGTGAACCCTACGATGTCCGAGAAATAAACCGTTAATTCCTTACGTTCTCCTCCCAATTCCGCTTCTTTACCGGTTTCCAAAAGTTGTCTTACAAGGTCCGAGGGTACGTATTTCTGAAAGGACCGTAGGCCTGTCTTCATTTCTTCAAGAGCATTAGCGAGTGTCTCGATTTCAACGATACGGGTCAGGACTGGCTCCTTGTTTTTCAGTCGAAATTGGCCGACCTCCAGAGTTTCGATGGCGAGAGATCGCAGCGTTGCCGAAATGCTCTTCGAGAGAAGTAGCGAAAGAACGGCGGTAATGAGGACCCCACCGAGCCCTATCAAAGCCATGAGCCTTGCCATGCGCTGAACGTCCCCAAATAATTCTGACTCTGGAAGCATCATGCAGATGATCCAGTTGGGCCCTCCTTTTCTTCCCAGGTGATGAATTTCGCCCAAATGGTTTTGATTTTTGACTAGAAGATTGAATTTCCGGGAAGATCGATCGCCAGTATTTAAGCCTTTTTCAATAACGGGCAGGATGCTGGCGACTCTGGGATCAGCGATCTGGTCGGCCGCTAATGTAATTCTCCCGTTCCCGTCTGGTGCCGCTTTTGTCAGGTCGATACGTCGGTTTCTGTCTGGGTCTGCAGCATCGGGGTGGGCGATGATCCGCGCAGAATCTTCAGAAGTGATTTCAACAAGAAAGCAGAGGCCTCCCGAACCAAGATCTACTTCTCTGAGGAAGCGGCTGAGGGCGTGCAGGTCGAAATCAGCGGTGAGGACTCCTTGAAATTCCTGAGCCTTGGAATAGATGGGAATAGCGCGACTTACACCCGGGACATCCAACAATTCTCCAGATCCCTGAAAGACATATGATTCTGTCCATATGGCTTTCCCGGCGTCGCGAGTCGTCAGGTAATAGGGGCGCTCGTAGGGAACTATCCGAATTGATTTTGGGATATCACGAATGACTTCGCGTTCGTCATTTTCAGCGATTAAGAATTCGAGGAGGCGGTTGTTACCCGATTCCTTCGGGACCAACCATAAGGTTGTGAGCTTACCACTGCGGTCGCGGAAACCGTGATAGTATTTTCCTGTTGGAGAGCCAAATGAAAGATAGGAAAGAAAGGGGCGGGCTTTCAGAGCTTCGAGAAAGTATTCGGTGACTGATTCGTGATCCTCCGGATCAAGCCAACTATTCTTAAATAGTCCCGCAATCGTTTCGGCCTCATCTTCGGCCGTATCGAGGGCGTGTTGAATATGCTGATCAATTCGGGCTGCGGTTTGATCAAGCACCTGATCCCCCAAATTACTCACGGCAAATCTTGCGTAGATATATCCTGAAATGCCGAGCGATATGAGAGAAGTCAGCAAGACGCCAAGCAACAGCGCGAATAGCGTTGTTCTAAAAGTAACCTTAAACCGGAGCTCTTTTGATTTGGAGTCCATCGACGATTTAGTGAACGATTCTCTGCTATCCAAGAGAGGTCAAGTGTTCTCGGTTTATCCAGATATCAGAATAGAAAGAATCGATTCGCCCTCGATTAAAAACCAGTAGCTTGATATTACAGCGGCGTTTTTGAATTTTGCTTTAAAATTTTCCGAATTATCTATCTTTGAGAGGAAATGTAATGATGAACGACTCCAATTTCATGAAGGTATCTGGAGCAAGCTATTTTGTCGCACTCTTTGGTTGGTTTTCTTTTGGATGCGTTCAGGCGGAAGATCTGAAGGAGCCTAAAACCGAGATCACCGGCGATATTCGCGATCCGCGCGAGGGTGAGGAGATTGAGGGTTACTATTTCTTCAAGGGGCGCACTCGGGGCGCTCCAAATGGCTATGTTGCGATGGTTTTCTTGAGTAATGATCAACACCAACTGTTTTATCCCTATGGCGAACCGGGCGATGCTAACCGGTCGTTTTCCTGCGAGATTTATCACAGTGATGACCACTTTGGCAGGTGGGGAGTTCACCTTTATGTGCTGCCCGAGGAGGACGCTGAGGAACTTGCGAAATGGTATAGAGAAGCGGCTCGTTTAGCGAAGGTAGGACAAATCGATAAAATTGAGGCCTTCGATCAGGAACTGATGAAGAACGCAAAGGAAGTTGCCTCTCAACACTATAAAGTGAATCGGGATTAGTTGGCTCCGTGGTCGAGAAGATCTCGCACTGGCGCCCTTGCGCTCTTGCAGTTTTTTGTTGTGTAAAGCACCATCGAAAGTATGAGCACCCTAAGAGCCACTGCGATCGTCACCATCTTTTTTACGGCGTTCTCGTGTGTTGAAGGAAGAACGGTCGCCTTTCCTGGAGCTGAGGGATATGGCCGATTTGCTCAGGGCGGTCGAGGAGGAGATGTTTACATTGTCACAAATCTGAAAGATGACGGCGAAGGTTCACTGCGACGTGGCATTGAAAGTCAGAGGGGACCTAGAACCATTGTGTTCGCTCTATCCGGTACGATTCCTCTGAAGTCTGAACTGAAAATTAAAGAATCCTATCTCACCATTGCCGGACAAACGGCCCCTGGTGACGGTATCTGTCTGAGGGATTACGGGCTAAAAATATCAGAGGTGAGTAATATCATCATCAGGTATATGCGAATCAGGATGGGTGATCAGAATAAGGGTTCTTCCAGTGGTGCGGATTGCATCACGAGCATGAAAATTTCAGACGTGATTTTTGACCATCTCTCTCTGGGATGGGGTATCGATGCGATTCACGATAATCGGGAGGGAGGTAACTTCACCCTCCAATGGTCAATCTATGGAGAAACGCTACATGACTCGATTCATTATGAGGGCGTTCCTCATTCCAAGCTTGGTTCGATGAGGGAGACGACAAAAAACATCAGTCTTCATCATAATCTGTTTCATTCTACCCACGCGAGACACCCTAGCATGGGAGGAGGTGAAGCCACACCTGAGGATGTTATCATCGACTTCCGAAATAATCTGATCTACAACGCCGGTGGCACGACTAATCTCGGGGCGCGACTGAATGTGATTAATAATTTCTACGAAAAGGGACCCGACACAAAAATAACTTCTCTTCCTTTGAGGATCAAAGCACAGGAGGGGAAGGGACCAGCACCGACGGGGTTTATTTCAGGTAATTTTTTTTCTTGGAATCAGGGGTGGTCTGAAAACAACTATTCTGCCATCCAATACAAGCAGGAGAGCGATAGTAAATATTTGAGTTCAAGTCAGAAAGAATGGGAGCTGCCGGGAGAGTTGGTCTTCGGAAAAAACAAACCGTCGACTCACAGCGCCGAAGAGGCCAGAGATTTGATTTTGCAGCATGCTGGCGCCTCCAAAAGTCGGGATGCCTGTGATGATCGAGTTATTGAGGAAGTGCGAACGGGAACGGGGAAAATTCCTAATTCGCAGGATGAGGTGGGCGGATGGCCGAAATTGAAGTCTCTGCCTGCTCCTACCGATACCGACCGCGATGGAATGGCAGATGAGTGGGAAATCGCCAACGGACTTAATCCTTCCGAGGCTGGGGATCGCAACGGGGACCGCAATGCCGATGGCTACACCAATTTGGAAGAATACATCAACAGCCTCGCGGAAAAGGACTGATTACGCTTCTTTCAACAACTGAATGAATATCGCTGCTAACCGCATGAAAAACTGCGTTCAACCGTTGGCTGGTTTATCAGTGCACGCTCTTCTTGGGTCACCAAGATAGTGCTCCTGAACTCGATGCAAAGGAGTCGGCCTCAATACCGATTTCCTGAAGCATGCGGACGTAGAGATTACTCAGAGGAGTGTTGTCCGTCTGGTTGTGGGCTTGGTAGCCGCCGTGATTGAGACCGCCACCGGCCAGTAAGATGGGATTGTTGCGCGGGTCGTGGGACGCCGCGTTACCGAGGTTGCTGCCAAGTAAGGTCAGGGTGTGATCGAGGAGGGTACCACCGCCTTCTTCGTAAGACTTCAGCTGGGTGAGCAGTTGATCGAATTCTCCGACGATGGCGCGCTCAATCAGTTTGAGCTGAGCGATTTTATTCGGATCCCGCCCGTGGTGGGAAAGGTTGTGGTGTTCGGAGTCGACGCCATTTAAAATGGGGATGCCATGATTGTGCTGGACCACGATGCTGATGACGCGGGAGGAATCGGTTTGGATGATGAGGGGCAGCAGTTGGAAAAGCAGTTTGATACGTCCTAGCACGTCGGCCTTGTCAGCGACGTCTTCGGGGATCTCAGCGTCGACCTTTGGTTTGGGGCGGCTTATCCACACTCCGGCTTCAGATAGGTCGCGTTCTGTCTGGCGAACCGCTTCGAAGTAGCCGTGTAGCGTGTCCCGGTCGGCCTGAGAAGCGTTGCGGAGGAGGCGGGATCGCTGGTCGCTGAGCGAGTCGAGGATGCTGCGCCCGTCGCCCAGTTTCTGTTTCTCCCGGGTTACTTCGTGTGGCTTGCCTTGGAGAAACAGCTTCGCGAATACCTGAGATGGGCGAGCCATGGCGGGAATCATGACGCCGTTTCCGGTGAAGGATTGGCTCTTAACCCCGTCGCTACTCAGCGAGAGCGAGGGAAAGCGTGTGACATAGCCGAGTTGATCTGCGGCGAATTGATCGACTGAGATCGAGTTCTGAAATCCATCGCGCCCGGGGTTGCGCGCCGCGCTCAGCCAGGTCATCTCGCACTGATGCTCACCTCCCTGACCGGGATGTGAAAGCCCGGAGAACACCGTGAAATCGTCGCGGTGCCGATCGAGTAATGAAAGATACTCTGACGCCTTGTAGTTTTGTCCCGTCGACTTTGGATAAAAAGATGGAGAGAAGAAACCCAATGTGTTGCAAATGAAGAGCGCTCGCTTTGGGGGTGTTGCGGACACCTTTCCGAAGGCTTCCAGCATCGGCAACGCTAGGGTGATGCCAGAGGCTCGAAGGAACGTGCGTCGGTTCAGGGATAGGGAACTCATGGATACTTTCTATTTGTTACGAAAGAGGTTGCTCTGGACGACGGCATGAATGAGGGAGCGGATCCCAAAGCCTTTGTCAGATGATTCCTGAAGCATCGCTTCAAGTGCGGGGCGGTCGGCGAACTGGATTTCGGCTCCGGTGGAGTAGGCAATTAGCTGACTGAGAAAGTGACGTGTTATCTGGTCTTGTTGTTGCATCAGCCATTGCTTGTATTCTGTGATGCCGTTGAAGTTAGTGCCGTCCGGCGTGATGCCTGAGGCATCGACGGGTTGGCCGAGGCGATACTCTCGGATCGGACGACCGAAGAGCTGTTCGGTGGGTTTGTCTCCCTCGCCGGTTGAGCGGTAGCGGGTGCGATAGCCTCCGATGGGGTCGAAGCTTTCAAGAGCAAAACCGGGAGGGTCGATGTGAACGTGGCAACGGTTGCAGCTGGCAACATTGCGATGGGCGTCGAGCTCTTCGCGAATGGTGGTGGTGCCTTGTGTATCGGGCTCGACGGAACCAGCGCCGGGTGGGGGAGGATTGGGCGGCGTGCCCAGCAGTTGGCTGAGGATGAAGTTCCCGCGCGGAACGGGAGAGGTGTTGGTTCCGTTGGCAGTAATTTTTAGTAGGCTGGCCTGAGTGAGAAGGCCGCCACGCGGACTTCCCTCGGGCAGCACAACTTTTTGATAGTCGAGCCCGTCGACGCCTGGGATGTCGTAGTGCTCGGCGAGCCGGCGATTTAGGAATGTGAAATCAGAGTCAATCAGCTCGGTGACGCCGCGGTTATCCCAGATCAGTTCAGCAAAGAAGCGGCGCGTTTCCTCCAGCATAGCCTGCCGCAGAAGGTCGTCGTATTCGGGATAGAGCCGTTCGTCGGGTGTCGTTGCATCAATGTCTTCGAGTTCGAGCCATTGATCGAGGAAGTCCTCAACAAAACGTTGTGATTTTTCGTCGTCTAGGAGGCGATCGACTTCAGAGGCGAGAACGGCCGGATCGCTGAGAGCGCCTTCAGCAGCAAGAAGAAAGAGCTGATCGTCGGGCAAGCTTTTCCACAGGAAATAGGACAGCCGCGTGGCCAGGGCATAGTCGTGGAGCGGGCCGGGTTCTGCCTGGTGGTAGAGAAATTCTGGTGAACTGAACAGAGCGCGCAAGACGACGCGCAGCGCTTCTTCGAAGCCGCGTCCTTCCGCAAGCACCGGTTCTCCCAATGCAGCCCATTCGGCAGGCTCGCCATCTCTGAGGGGGCGGCGGAGTGCTCTAGCGCCTAACCGACTGATCACGTCTGAGATCCGTGCCAATGGTTCGTCGCTGAGAACGATGTTGTATCTGCCATCGCGTCCGGTCTGGAACTCAACACTACCAAGCAGATTGCGGGTGCGTTCCGGAGGCCATTGTTTTTCGAGAGGACCTTCCAGTGTGAGGTGGCGAACCGCGACACCTTCGCCGGGATAGTTTTTCGCGCCGACCATAAAGACGTTTCTTCCCTGCGGCGTGGCGTCGAGATCCGAAGGGGCCAGAAAAAAGAAGTCGCCGGGCCGAAAGTAATGTTCGACTTCAACTTGCCGGGGTTGGCCGGGATCGAGCTGCCAGCTGCCGATCAATTCCTTGTTTCCGGTCTGGTCGCTCGCACGATAAATGCAGAAGGTCACCGGGCTTTTCGCCTGATAGGCATAAACGCCGGCCACGATACGGTAACGTCCGGCAACGGGAAACCGAATGCCCATATGATTAGTTTGGTTGGTATGAGGGCTGCGCTGCGGGCGATTGTCGAACAGCACGTAGGCGTCGTCGGTTCGCAGCACCGTGTTGCCACCGCGGCGAAGGTCCCTGTCGAACCACATCTTTGAATAGGGGTGGTTCCGGTAGTCGATATGCTGGGGGACCATGTTAGGTTTTCTTCCAAGTTCCAGCACCTCATCGATTGCCGTGTCCGCAGCGAGCAGAAAGCTGTGGATGTGGACGGGGGATATACCTTGCTCTGCGGCGATGGTGTCGAAGGGGGCAGACAGGTTCTCCGGTGGCAGCGTAGCGGCCAGGTCGCCGCTAATGCCGAGCAGGTCGTGCAGGGTGTGCTCGTATTCGGTTCGTGTCAGGCGCCGTGCCAGGGTGCGGCCGTCTTGCTTTTGCTGAGACAGGCTGGTTCCGCGAAGGTGCTGGTGGAGTGATTCCAACGCGGTGTTTTTAAGATCAGAATTTGGTCTCGGTTTCTCCTCCGGGGGCATCTCTCCCGACTCGATTCGGTCGTAAACTTTCTCCCACAAACGAAACGCGTCAGCATCAGTTAGATCAAAGCTCAAATCGTCAAAGTTCAGCGCAGTCTTTGTATCGGAGTCATGGCAGTCAATGCACGATGCGTCGACGAGCAGGGTGACGACGCTAGGACGGGAGGCGGCGCTCAGGGAGGCGGCTGAGAGGAGGACAAGGGATAGAAGGATATGCGGGAATCTCATGGATATTCGCAGGTCTATAAATACTCCGCCGAAGTGACCGGAATTCGGCATCCATTCTCCGATTTTTTTAATTCGGCCTCAGTGAGGGATAAACACACACCTGATACGTGGCGTAAAAGCTTGTTAGATATTCATCTCATAGGTCAAGCCATCGACTTCAACTTTGCGCCGGTTCGGTTTGCTAGGCCAGGCCGGTTTTGACATTTCAGATCGCCAATCTTGATAGAGTTTTTCCAAACGCTCGACAATTTCAGGATTCGAATCGGCTAAGTTTTTGGATTCGCTAAGATCGCTCGCCAAGTCAAACAGCCAGGTATTGTCGTGGGACTTAACGAGCTTCCAATTGCGGTGCCGGACCGCCAGATTGGGTCCGTTACTCCAAAACAGGGTTTCGTGCGGCCTACCGACGGAATGCCCGTTTATAAAAGGCGTCAAGTCGACGCCGTCTAGCTTGACGCGAGAGGGAAGTTCGATTCCCGCCGCCGCGCAAATTGTGGGAAACAAATCCAGAGTGCTGGTCGGATGATCATAGACGGTTCCCGGCTCAAATTTGCCTGGCAGTTTGATAACCATCGGCACTCGAATTCCACCTTCAAATAGGAACAGTTTTCCCAGTTTGAGTGGACCATTGTTTTGCACGCGTGTGTAGGTCGGTCCGCCGTTGTCATTCGCGAAAATCACGAGAGTGTTTTTTGAGAGCCCATGCTTGTCAAGCGCGGCAATAATCGAGCCCACAGCATCATCGAGAGCACTTGCCATTGCGTAATAATCGCGCCTGGTTTGGTCGGTCTCATCTGGAAATCGGTCTTGGTATTTTTTTGTCGCTTCGATCGGCGTATGAACTGCGTTAAACGGGACGTATGCAAAAAACGGCTTGTCTTGATTCACACCGATGAAATTAACCGCCTCCCTGGCAATTGCATCGGTAAGGTAATCGGGTTCAATCAGTGGCGTTTTGTCTCGCATGACCGTGCTGTGAATCGACTGTGGCTCTTTTGAGGGGAAAAAGGAATGGGCACCGGCAAGGAAACCGTAGAACTCATCAAAGCCTCGGGCCTGCGGATGAAACTGAGGCTGCGTGCCCAAGTGCCATTTGCCAAACATGCCCGTGGTATATCCAGCCTGTTTCAACACATCAGTCAACGTTACTACTGATGGATCGAGCCCGCGATGCAGACGATGCGTGACGGCTCCTCCTGCAGTATTGAATTCAAACCCGAATCGTTGTTGGTATCGGCCCGAAATCAAGCCAGCACGGGACGGGCTGCACGATGCGGCAGTCACATAGGCGCTGGAGAAACGAACCCCTTGTTTACCGAGTGCATCAATGTTCGGCGTCGGGATGGTTTTGGAGCCGTAGGACGAGAGGTCGCCATAACCAAGATCATCCGAAAACAAGAGCACGATATTGGGAGGTCGATTGTCACCGGTTGATATTTTGGGGATAGTGGCAATGAGCTTTCGTTTTGCCGCTTCGCCTTCAGGGTTAGTTGGAAAAACGGGTTTGTTCGATACTTCAGCCGCCGCCACATTCTCGCGTGCGCGACGCGGCGTGGCGTTCGCACGGGCTTCCTTTGGCGTAACGAATCCATCGGAATCAACGTCCATTCGCTTAAATAGTCTTTCCCTAGTGATTTCATGAGGTCCTAGTTTGCCATCGCTATTTTTATCGGCAGCGGCGAACTTGGATCCGATACTACTTTGGTCTTCTGGGTCCTTTTTCGTTTGTTTCTGGGCTACCAGCAAACA
>PBSY01000037.1 GCA_002726915.1 Verrucomicrobiales bacterium
AAATAAAATGAAGACTTACTGCTTGTTTTACATTTTCTTTGCAGCTGCTGTTGCTTCCTGGCTCCGTTCGCTGCGTTTCAGTTCTCGCTGTCGCAGAACCGTTCGCGAGTAAGTATGTAGCTGCTGGTGCGCCTATCCGCCTATCCGCCTATTCGCCCATGGTGTTTCTGTCTGAGTGGGATCCCCAATAATTGCGCGCCCAAAAGCAAGAAGGATTAGAGGTAGAAACACTGGTTTTAGACAGTAAGGTTTCTGTGGTATGAAAAGCCGTTCGGGTTTGAAATTACCCTTCAAGGAAGCGGTTCAATGAAGCAACCAATGGGCTTTGTTTGTGTGAATGGTAGAGTCTCTCCTGCTATCATGCTTTTAAGAGTTTTTCTTAGGTAGGATTCCGTAGCGACTCTTCGCTTGTCTCCATAATTCTTGAAGAGGTTGTCAATCAGCCCGCGATATAAAAGGTGATTTTTCGAATCGAAGATGGCAACCTCGGGAGTGAAGGAGGCACCGGCGGCTTTCACTCGTTCATGATTTCGATCGCGCATTCCCGGGATCTTCAAAAAGTATTCCTTCCGATGTTCTGCGATTTCAGCATCGGTGGTCGTTGGATCTGGGTAGACGAGGTGGAAGTCGAAGCCTTCAGGCGAAAATTCGTCGTAAATTCTCGAAAGCTCGGGGGCATAGGCATTTGCAATCGGGCAGTCGATTGAGAAAAAGATGTCGACGCGCCCGAGGTAGTCTTTAGCATCAGACTCGCTTGTTAAAAGGAATGCTGTGACTGTTAAGAGGAGGCGGATCATGCGTCTCGCGATGCCTTTAAACTTTCCAACCAGTCCTGCAGAACTTGCAATTCGGAGGGGTCGAGTTCCTTGTTTTTATCCTTGTCTAGCCGTGGTAACAGAGCGCCGCGGAGACGCGTGGGTAGTTCATTACTTTGTAAGGTGCCATCAGAATTTTTATCAAGGAATCGAATCATCGATGGGAGTCCTTCTAGCAAACGTGTGTTGGAAAATTCCCTTCCCAATTGGGCGAGGATCTTTGTCTGGTTTATCTTGGTTTGCCTCGATAGTGCGGCGGTGTCAGAAGCCTTCACTGGGACGGCAAGCAAGGTGACGCTGCCCATTTCATCAGTAGACTCGAGTCCCCATTTGATTCGACGTGGTGGCGAGAAGGGATTGTCGTAGTTGTCCTCGGAGTTGTCGTAGGTGATTACAGTCGTTAAAACGGTTCCGGAAGGTAAAATGACCTTCTCTTTGAAGTAGTAAGTGTCCTGCCAATCCAGATCCCAGTCGGGAATTTCGAGTAAGACACGTTCCTCGCCATCGGGAAATTTTGCGGTCATGGCCATGGTCTCTGCCAAATAGTGAGCGTGACCAGTGATGGCGACCGCTTCGGCATCCACTGGGAGAGTAAAGTTGTCTGTGATAGTGTAGTTTTTCTCACCGGGCGGGATGTCGATTCCAATGCCGCGGCCGAAACCCGGGGGGATTTGTATTTCCTGAATCAGACGCGAAGGAGCTTTATCTGCGAGGTAGATTCCGACCTTGGTTTGTTCGAGTTCGGGTTTGCCGGAAGGGTGAAAATGGGTGGAGAGAACGAAGTCTGAGCCCTTCGGAAGCGGGCGAGCAAGGTCGCCTGGTAGCAGGCGGGGAGAAACACCTGGGACGTAGCCGCCAAGTGAACCGCTCTTGCGGAATTTCATACCTTGAAACCCGGGCTTCCCATCTTTCCCTTCTAGTTTTCGCGCGGTGCCACTATCATCGAGAAAGAAGAGTGAGTGATGAACGACCGCACGGGTTGACGGACGTAGCTCGATAGCTTTCACCCACTTGTCTTCGTCAAGTTCAAGGGGTAAAACGAAGTTGCGATAGACATCGGGGCCATCAGCTGCAACCGGATATGCCCGACTCATTGTTAGGATAATATCCGGCTCTCCTAATTGCCAGCCCCGAGGAAACGTAGGAAGCTCTGGCGTGTCTTGTATATTTCCTTCCTGTTTGCCGGACTCAACCCACTGATTGATGAGTTCAATTTCGCTGTCATCAAGACGTCGTATATCTGAAAAGTGAGATAACTGAGGGCTGGCGTGCCACGGTGGCATGTAGTGTTCGTTAACGACGCGCCTAATGGTGCGAGCTTTCTTGGATACTTCATCAAAGCTGCTCAGAGGGAAAGGGGCGTTTTCGCCTTCGCGGTGGCAGCTAGTACAGTTGCCATAGATAATTGGGGCAACGTCGCGGTGGTAGGTCACCTCAGACATGCCTGTCGAAGCAAAGACTGAGCTGATAACAAACAAGAGAGGGGCATGTTTCATGAAGTGGACTAAAGGTCGAGACGCACGCGTTAGTAAAAAGGTTACAGCTCGAATTTATTTTGGTGGGGGTGCCAACCTAAATTTCCACTTCGATTAGACCCCGCCTTACTAGCAGAGAGGACATTGAAGTCGTATCCAATAATCTGCTCATTGATTCATTTAAAATCAGGGGTTTCTCCGCTGCCATGGGTGTCGACCCGCTTGATTAATGTGTGTCATGAGAGCGTTAAAAAGTTCGTCATAGACCTTTGATGCCCTTTCTCTGGGGACAGGATTCTGCTCTCTTGGATCGTTGGCAAGATTGAACAATTGATAAGGTTCGAAGGGATGGTTGCGAAGCAATTTCCAATCACCGGTCCGGACAGCATGGTAGGGGATCCCTCCATACTTCATGTTACCCTCGAGACGGACCCAAAAGAGGGTTCGGGGTTCTTCTTTAAAAGGCTCTCCTTTGAGCACTGGTAGAAAGCTTCGCCCGTCAATTTCTTGATCTACTGGTAGCCCAGCAATCTCTGCAAGAGTCGGGTAGATATCCATTGTCAACGATACATGATCAGCCTGCCGAGACGAAGCATCGATAACGCCAGGCCATGTCACGGCTGTCCCCACACGAATCCCACCCTCCCACATGTCCTGCTTGGCTCCAGAGAGCGGTAGATTCCGGGCTCCGACGTTACCCTGTCCGCCATTATCACTTGTGAAAATAACGACAGTATCTTCCCAAAGACCTTCATCTTTGAGCCCTTGAATGACACGCCCAACGCCTTGGTCGAGGTGTTCGATCAGTGCCACAAGAGCAGCGCGCTTTTTATCAATTCCCTTCTCACGATCTAGCACCTTGTTGAGCCACTCTTGGGGGGGCTGGATCGGTGTGTGAGGCGCATTGTAGGCAAGGAAGAGAAAGAAAGGATTATTTTTTTCCGTTCGAGTTTTTAAATATTCTAAAGTCCAGTCAGTGAACAGATCTGTAGCGTGCCCCACCGGTTCGATCACTTCTTCCATTCGGCGCATGTAGTTCTGACCGAAACGACGGTGACCATAGTAATCATCCATCATATCGCCTAGGAATCCGTGGAAAAAATCAAAGCCGACATCTTGCGGCCGGTCAGGCGCTTCCAGTCCAAGATGCCACTTGCCGATCAGAGCGGTGTCGTAGCCAGCCGTTTTCAGGTGTGTAGGCAGAGTGATGACGTCGTTACGGAGGTCTCCCCAGTTTGTTGGGCGATTATCAAGCGGTGTTCGGATAACTCCGGGGACTCCGGCATTGTCTGGATAAAGTCCAGTTAGGAACGAAGCACGGGTGGGAGAGCAGACGGGACAATTCGCGTAGAAAGAGTCAAAGCGCATCCCGGCGGCGAAAAAATCGTCGATATGCGGTGTTTTGAGATCGGGAGCGCCGTAGCAGGATAGGTCCCCGTATCCAAGATCATCCACCATGATGACGAGAATATTGGGTTTACCGGTGTCAGCATGGGCTGAAGCGCCGTTAATCCCGAAGCTCAATAATAGCGCGATAAACCTAAAAAACGATTTCATGATAGAACCATTCTCGCTTCTACTCGTTTCCGACAAGCCATGAAAGCTCTTTTAGTATACCCGATATCCGCCATCACCTTTCTTCTGATTCAGGTCGCCGTGTTGAACGGTAAAGAGCCGCCTGGAGTCGAAATGGGAAAGGCTGGCGTGCCGAATTTTATCGCACGTCTGGAAATGGGGCGTAAAGCGCATGTCGCTTTTCTAGGAGGGTCAATCACCCAGAAAACAAGTGGACACTTTACGATGGTTTCTGAGTGGCTTCGGCGCGAGTGGCCAAACGTTGACTTCACCTTTACCAATGCTGGTCTCTCATCGACCTGTTCGGTCAGTGGGGCATTCCGACTCGAACGCGATGTCTTATCGCTGGACCAAGTCGATCTTCTCATCGTCGAGTTCGCCGTAAATGACGATCAGGATGCCGGTCACGATCGCAAGACAGCTATTCGTGGTCTTGAGGGTATCATCCGGCAATATTTCCGAGCCAATTCCAAAGGAGACGTTATCTCAGTGCAGTTCGTTAATCGGAACATGTTGGACAAAATCGAGGCGGGCGGGGAAGCCATCAGTTCGGCTTCGCATAAGGAAGTTGCGAGGCACTATGGAGTTCCGATTGCTGATGTTGGGCAAGCCCTTGCCTCTGAGATAAGGAGGGGTCACATGAACTGGGAGGACGATTACGGTGGTGCCCATCCCACGGATCGCGGTTACGAATTTGCTTCCAGATTAATTACCCACATCATAGAGAACACGATCTCGGTGGAAATGCCGACACCGGTTGCCCTTCCACAACCTATTGATTCAGGCTCTTTCTCCAATGCTGTGGTTATCGATCCGCAGTCTTTGGAATGGCTTGGAGGGTGGAAATGGGAACCGGTTTCCCGCTCGCTCCTGCCTCTCGGGGGAATTCGTGACCAGTATGAACCCTATCAAGCGCTGCGCTCAGATGAAAGTGGATCCTACCTCTACTGTAGCTTTGAGGGAACAATGTTAGGAGCTTTTGTTCTCGCAGGACCTGACGCTGGGAGCGTAGAGGTGAGTGTTGATCGCGGGGATTGGAAAAGAGTCCAACTTTTTCATGACCGCTTCAGTAAGGGCTTGAATTACCCTCGCTATGTTATTTTGGCAGATGATTTAAACCGGGGGGGGCATCAGGTAGCTATTCGGGTATCAGAAACGAAGCCCGAGAAAAGCGTGGGCCATGCGGCGACGATTCTTTTTTTCGGAGTGAATCGGTAGTGTAGGTCTTTGAGGGGACGAATTCACGCGCCGTCGCGCGCGGCTTGAAGGAACAAGTCGGCGTGTGCCTCAACCGAAGGTGTCAATGGATCGCTATAACCTCCTCCCATGGTAACAACCACAGGTATGCCACTTCCACTAGCGAGGGAAAACACCATTTCATTGCGACGACGCAAGCCCTCATGCGAGAGGCTGAGCTGTCCGAGCTTGTCTGTGTCTAATCCGTCAACCCCCGCTTGAAAAAGAATCAACTCAGGTTCGAATAGAGGAGGATCTCTCTGGAGAAACGACTCCAGAGTGGAAAGGTATTCGTCGTCGGTGGTTCCTGGCGCGAACTCCACGTCGATGTCGGAAGTCATCTTACGAAAGGGAAAGTTTGTGCCGCAGTGGAAGGAAACCGTCCGAATATCTGGATCGTTTTCCAAAATTTGGGCCGTCCCATCGCCTTGGTGAACATCAAGATCAAGAATCAGAATACGTGAAATCCCATAGTCGCGACGCGCGACGAGTGCAGAGATGGCGAGGTCGTTGAAGATGCAATATCCGGAACCAAAAGCGGCGTAAGCGTGATGAGTCCCTCCGCCCAGATTTCCAGCAAAACCACCGTTTTCGACAGCATGTCGCATCGCTGAGATAGTTCCGTTTGTTAGAACGAGTGTTCGTTCAACTATGGCTTCTGTCCACGGGCGAAGCCCAATGCGGCGAACGCTACCCTTATCAAGGCTGCCTGACAGAAAGGATTCCACATAAACTGTTTCGTGAGCTAGCAGGAGGTCCTTAACGGGCGTGGCAGCTGGCTCATGGTATACAATGCTGTTGCCAGCATCTTGCGAGCCTAAGAGTGCTCGCACAGCACGGTAGCGAGTCCTAGGGAAGGTCGCTTCTGGCGAGATTCCATCCGTGTAGATTTTTGAATACCAAAGAGGAAACATGGGCAACGACAGAGCGGCTTTTCAGCGGGCAATGCGGGATAGTGATTTCTCGCGTTTAATCGTCAAAGATTGGTTTGAGAGTATCACAGCGGAGACGTTCCATTGATTTTAGGTTTTGTAGCCAGTAGGCAGGAATATCTGGTGCGGCAGCGCCCAGCAATGAACCAACCACTGCTCCGCGGTGGCAACTGTCACCTCCACAGCGAGCGTTCGCTAGAATCCCTTCCGAGAAGTTATCGGAATATTTCCAAACGAGGCAAAGAGAAGCAGTGAAAGATTCCGGTAAGTAGCAGGCCGGGGAGTAATACTGACCAATGATTTGGCGATCTTCCAAGCTAGCCATTTTTTCGAGACGTTTTTCGCCGATCCAACCGTTAGCATGTTCAAGAATCACATCACGAAGGGTGTCGCCCCCCGCGACGGAATTGAGGATTCGGGCCATGGCGAGAGCGGCTCGGTCCACTTCGTGATTCTTGTGAGTGAGCGCGACATGTTGGCGGATGAGCTCCTCATCGATATATGTCGCCTCGTCCCGAAGAGCATCGGACGCCGCAATCAGAGCGGGCACGGCGGAAAGTCCTCCGATATGAATGTCATCGATTCCACATCGGAGGGGAGGTGTGCCGGAAGCAAGTTGGTCAAAAAAGGCTCGATGGTATTCTTCAAGATAAGTGTCGAGATGCCAACCGGGTGTCTGCATGAGGTCAATGTATTGATGTATCCACGATTCAGGATTGTAGCCGCCCGCACGGATGGTTGAGAGGTAGAGCTCGATTGCGAGAAGATAATTGATCGTGTTGTCACCCGCCTCCAAAAACTGGTGGTAGTGCACCTCCCGCCGTCCCCAAAATTCTGCCTGGTCATGAAGAATTTCTCCGGTTTTATTCCTCGGCTTATAGTGAGACCGCCAGAGGATACTGTCGGGATGAGAGCTTTTCGGTTTGAGATAACCTTTCAGCGAGCCGTAATCGCGATCGAGTGCTTTTGTGTTGTAATACCAGTGAACAGGTAGTGCAACGGCATCGGCAGCAAGTGAACCAAGGAACGCATTTTGGAGGCAGGTTTTCATCGCATCATATTACGATGCAAGGAACTTGCGGGTCGCTTTAATGACGGATTCAGGCTGCTCCTCGGGCGGGCAGTGGCCACATTCAGGAATAAAGACGGTTTCGGCTTGGTTAATCATTGTTGCCACTTTTTCGATTTTCTCTTTGGTAACAATTCTGTCCTCTTCCCCCGCTATAATGAGTACGGGCTGGAGAATCATTCCATAGCGGATCATCGTGGATCGATGCTTTCCAAAGTTCTCGATGTAGCCTAGGCAGGCGTCCCGTAATCCTCCGACCAGCATGGTGCGGCGATAGTGTTCTGAGACCGTTAGGGAAAGGGTTTCATCGCCGTAGACGGCTTTGGCGGAGAGTTGGTGAAATTTCGCGGGATTAGAGAGAAGAAGCCGAACCATCAGAATGGCGAGCTTAACTCCGAGTTTTCCGCGGAGATACCAGGGGGACTTATCGGTGAATGTTGCTGGGGGGCTTACCAGCACGACCTGCATGACTTTTTCGGGGTGATGCTCTGCGATGCAGTTGCTGATGACGGCGCCATACGAGTGCCCCATCAGGTGGAAGCGTTCAATGCCCTTGCTCTTGAGAAGCTCGATAATTAAATCAGATTGCTCTTGGTGGTGGTAACTCTTGATTTTACGGGGCCTTTGCGTAAGCCCGAACCCGTTTAGATCGATGGCAAGAACGCGAAATGATCTTGAAAGTGGTTGCCGGATAAGCCGAAACGCAAAACTACTAGAGGCGAAACCGTGCAGCATCACGATGACCGGTCCCTCGCCAGAATCTTCGCAATAGACGAGTTGATCACCTATCTTCACAAAATTCTCCTGTGGTTCCTCAGCGATAACTTCGGAATAGGGAACCTCCTTAGCCAGCCCTTCCATAAGCACTATTGAGACACGGGAATACCGACTCCCTTGGCCATAAGGGTTGCCAGGAGGGGCATGATAGCCAGTAAAACTAGTTCAGCGCGGATACTCCATGAGATACTCGACGGTATGTCCACTACTTCATCCGGATCACCCTTCTTATGTTTCCCGAAAAACACGCTGGGATAAGCCGAGATAACCCCGACGAGTAGGAATAGAGAGACCTTGGCGTGAAAAACAGGGTTGCTGGAATAAAATTCAGCTGGCTTTCCAATCCAGAACCACTGAGCAAATCCGGTGGCAAGCACAATCACGACCATGACGGCGTATAGAATGTCTAGAGCCTGGACGCGGGCGATTTCGCTGCGTTTCATCCGTTTTTTTAAAGAATACTGCTGTCCGATCACAGCAGCCACGAGAAGCATTAGCGAAATGAAGTGGAGATATCGAATTAGGATTTCTAAAGCCATCAGGTTAGTCTACGCCTGATGCGTGGTTGTTGAGTGTCCATAAGTTCGAGGATAATTGATCCAGCGGCCCAAAAAAATGATGAGGGCCGCAAATATGTCCCTAGGCAGGATTTGACGGTAAAATAACCTGTGGCAACTTATTTTGGGCAAGCTAACGCTAACCTCCAAACTTCAGAAATGCACAAAATTAAACTCTTACTGGCCATCCTTACCCTCACCGCTCCCAGCGTGATATTGCAGGCGGAGGACATCGATTTTGCAACTCAGATCTATCCATTCGTGAAATCGGGATGCGTGAGCTGTCACTCTCCTCCCTACGCGGACGAAAGGGGTAGAACACGTCGTCCGAAGGCAGATATCATCCTCGCGACAAAGGAGGGAATTCTCAACTCTGTTGATGAGAATGATGAGAAGATCCTAGTCCCTGGAGAACCAGACAAGTCTCGCATGCTGCAGGTGACCAAGCTTCCCATTTATGACGACATGCACTTCCCGCCTGAAGGCAAAGCTCCTCAGTGGACTGATGCGGAAAAAGAACTCTTCTCTAAGTGGATTGCCTCTGGAGCCGATTTCGGAGACTGGACGGAAGATCCTACCCCACGTGAAGGACTCGAGTGGGACGGTATCGAGAAGAAGGCGGGCACACTCGAAACCTTCGAATAGCCTCAAAACGTCTTTCCACCTCACGAGTGGTTGTTCACCGTGGGAGGAATCATGAAGCCTTGGGCCTGAGAATTTAGGGCTTCAGGGTGCAGTTCGTAATGTTTCCTCACCGTTGAGGCCAAGCCCTTTTTTACTTTGTCAGTGACTGGTGACGGAATCTGATTGGGCAGGGCGTCCGATAGTTTTTGGACTAATTGGTCCTGAGGTGACATTACCTCAGATTGCCAAGATCTAAGGAGCCCACGGTCGACCAAAGCAGGCAGTGAACCCATGATGCCCAAATCGTTCTGATCGTGCACAAGGAGGCCTGACGTAGTGCCGCGGTCCAAGGTAAGCACTTGGAAAAAGTAAAGGGTGTGATAAGCCAGTTGTGCTTTGATGTCGTCTGGATCGACCTCGGGGTTGTCGGTAAGGGCTTGGTTTAAGATTTCCACATAGGTGTCGATGACAGATTCCCCGAAATTCCGCGCGAGATTTTGATCTGCAACGCGATCTTTAGTGCGGTAGCTTTCGAGATAAAAATGAGTAACTCCGCGGTGCCGATTCAAAGCGGGGATGAAGAAATATCTGTCTCCTTGAGCAGAAGCTTCTTCGTATTGCTCTGGCGCAGCTTTTTGCATCGCACTTTGAAAAGCGGCTTTGAATTGCGAGTGAGAAATGGATGGATTGAGGTCGCCCATGATCCGCCAATAACCGTTACCGTCCTTCATCTCTGTCCAGCTGATATGTATGTGGACTGAAGGGGCGTGTGGATTCAGCGGATGAATGATTGTAGATAAGGCTGTGGCGGACCCGAGCTTTTTGTCCGGTTCATCATCATAGTGAATCTGCGAGACATTGACCGAGCCCTGATTAAAAATACAACCCGTTGCTGCAGTAAAGCGATTGCCTCCACCGTGCCGCCCCTCATCCCTGAGCCACTCAGTCTTTTTAAATGCAGAAGAATCGCCATGGACGCTTGCAACATTCTCGAGCCCGCTAATAAATCGCGCCTGAAGATTGCTGACAAGTTCAAGCGCCTCTATCGCCTGAGGGGATGATGACATACCTTAAGTTCGAGCAATTAGCGATGGTGCGCAACGAACAACTAGAAGACCAGACTATTCTTACGGCGACCCGTAAACTATCCCTGAGAAAATGAATATTCCAGCACGGCCATGAATTTTCTGACCCGGCGGATGAAGTGGATAGAAGCTTTTCAAGCGAGAAATGTCGCCCGACGTTTTCTAACGTCGAGCGCGAGTTGTTTCAGCATTTTAGCGGTGGTATCCCAGTCTACGCAGGAATCTGTGACACTGACCCCGTATTCGAGCGAATCAAGATCCGAACTGATCTTCTGAGAACCTTCATGAAGATGGCTCTCGATCATAACGGCGCGAATAGAGGTGTCACCGTTGGAAATCTGCTTTCCGATTTCGGCACAGACTGTAGGCTGATTTCGATAGTCTTTGCCGCTGTTTGCGTGGCTGCAGTCCAGCATCAGCGAAGGGTCAATGCCCCTGCCTTCAAGGGTATTTCGTACTTCTCTTACCATTTCAGGCCCATAGTTGGGCCCCGTTTTTCCTCCACGCAAAATAAGATGGCAGGAATCGTTACCCTTTGTGGCAACAATGGCGCTGTCACCGGACTTGGTGAGTGAGAGAAAATGATGGGGATGACTTGCCGACTGAATCGCATCAATAGCGATCTGATAGTTGCCGCTCGTGCCGTTTTTGAATCCAACCGGCATACTAAGTCCAGAAGCCAGTTCACGGTGTAGCTGGCATTCCGTCGTGCGAGCTCCAATAGCGCCCCAGCTAATCAAATCAGCATAGAACTGAGGACTAATTGTATCGAGAAATTCAGTGCCCGCAGCCAAACCTTTTTCGGCGATGTTGAGAAGAAGTTCCCGAGCAATAGCCAAGCCCTCGTTAATATCGAAGGATTCATCAAGGTGTGGGTCGTTAATGAGCCCCTTCCACCCAACGGTCGTCCTTGGTTTTTCGAAATAGACCCGCATGAGAACGAGGACATCCTGCTTAAGGTCTTCCTTTATCGAAGCAAGAAGGTCTGCGTATTCCAAAGCTGCTTTCGTGTCGTGGATCGAGCAGGGACCAACAACCGCAACGATTCGGTCATCCTTTCCGGAGAAGATGCCGTCAATCTCCTGACGAGCATCACTAACGACCTGTGCTGCCTCCGCCGAAACTGGCAATTTTTCCATGAGCACGGTTGGAGCAATCAGCTGGCGAAGGCTGTCGATGCGAATGTCGTCTAAGGGAAGGGGCATAGGGCGAGGAATAAGCATCCTAATTTCCCTACGGGAAAGTAAAAAAACCGCTTTTTGTGGGTGATTAAGAGCATTCCTGATTGAGCCCTTTCGATGCTTCTATTAGTTTTTATGAGAGATGAGTGGAAGAAGATATCTGCGAAAAAATCCCCGTGACTTTACAGGGGGGGGCATTTTCGGTTTGCCGAAAAAACATCGCTCTACCGGCGATTCGGAATTTGATGAGCGCATTAAGCTACTTGTCGATGACTGGTCCTGCGGAGCGAGCAACGAACTGGTCCAAGAAATGATCGTGACCGCACTGAAATTAGGAAAAGACTGCCCTCCAGAAGGGGATATGAAACTTTTCAATCGTGCCCTCAAAGAAATGCGTAAGGCGAGTCAGGTTTTTTCTCCTTATGTCGAGGAGCGAAAGATCTCTATTTTTGGTAGCGCCCGAACGGAGCCTGATGAACCGGAATATGAGGTAGCCGTGGAATTTGGTAAGCGCATGCGTGAGGCAGGCTTCATGGGTATTACTGGTGCCGGTCATGGGATCATGGGAGCGGCCCAAAAGGGATCTGGTCGTGACAACAGCTTTGGGTTGAACATTAACCTACCTTTTGAACAGAGTGCCAACGCAACGATCGATGGTGATGAGAAGCTTATAAACTTCAACTATTTCTTCACCAGAAAACTTGCCTTCGTTAAAGAAAGTGACGCCTTGGCAGCATTACCCGGAGGCTTTGGCACAATGGACGAGTTGTTTGAGGCCCTCACTCTCATTCAAACCGGTAAGGCTCAGATTGTTCCAATCGTATTATTAGATAAAGAAGGCGGGACCTACTGGAAGACTTGGTTCCAGTTTGTTCAGGACCACCTTTTTCGTCTAGGGCTCATTTCAGAAGATGATTTCAGCTTGTTTAAAATGACAACGGACGTGGATGAGGCGGTCGACGAAATCTCACGATTCTATCGCAATTATCACAGCTACCGCTATGTAGGAGAGCGTCTCGTGATGCGAGTTCATCATCCCGTGACCTCTGAAATGCTGATCCGGCTGAACGAAGAGTTTAGCGATTTGCTTGAGGAAGGTGAATTTGGGTCCTGTGAAGCACTCTCAGAGGAGTCTGATGAAGTCCACCTCAAGGATATGCCGCGCCTCATTTGCCATAAGAAGCAAGGAATCGCTGGTCGCTTCCGCCAATTAATCAATGCGGTCAACGAATACTGATGCCAGACCTTTCTCATGAAGCGGCCCTTAGGAAAGAGGGCTTCCAAAGAATCGCAGGCATTGATGAAGCGGGCCGCGGCCCGCTAGCCGGGCCGGTTTCAGTAGCTGTAGCGGTGCTTCCTGAGAGTTATAAAAATAGCGTATTAAACGACTCTAAGGTATTGAGCGAGAACATTCGCCAGAAATTGTATAATGAGATAATTGAGGATGATCGAATTGTTTGGGCTTTAGAAATGGTTGACGCTAGCGAGATTGATCGAATCAACATCCTTCAGGCTACTTGGGTCGGGATGCGAAGGGCTTTTCTGAAGCTTGAGCCCCCCGCTGAGATCGCTTTGATAGATGGAAAGCCGATACAGGGGTTTCCTGCGGAGCATCGGGCTCTCGTCAAGGGTGACTCACTAAGCCTTTCTATAGCTGCTGCCAGCGTTATTGCCAAAGTTGAGCGAGATCGCCTCATGCGGGAATATGCTGAGATGTATCCGGAATATGGCTTCGAAAGACACAAGGGCTATGGCACCAAAGCTCATCTTGAAGCTCTCCAGAAATATGGTCCATGTCCCATACATCGCCGGAGTTTTGGCCCAGTGGCGAAGGAGCTTGATTTGTCGTGATGTGGCTCCTTAGGCTTTGGTATCGCTATGTTGACCGCGAGTGTGCGCGAGCGGTCAACCTTTTGGATCGAAGCGCTGTCAGCGATAGCGATTGGAATCGGTGGGTCGGTGAAACGGGTGAGCGACTTGCTCTCAAAGCGGTCTCTTCCCGCGGGGGTAAACCACTCTATCAAAATTTTAAGCCCAGACGCGGTGGTGAAGTAGATTTGGTCTATCGCGATGGAGAAATTCTCGCTTTCGCCGAAGTGAAGACGAGGACCAGTGAACAATTTGGTCAGCCCGCTCAGGCTGTCGACCAAGAAAAAAAAGCCCTCATCATTCGAGGAGCCAACGCCTGGTTGAAAGCCCTAGGACGGCCCGAAGTGATTTTCAGGTTTGATATTATCGAGGTGATCCTACAAGACGGCAAACCGCCTGCAATCCGGGTTATTGAAGCTGCTTTCACCGCGCCGCATTCAGGGCTCGGAATGTGAAAGTCCGGTTGGGACGAGGAATTTTCAGATGGTGCGCCGTGAAGCTTCTTCGCGAGCGCTATTTTGGTCGAAGAAGGATTCCATTCGATTACCGAGATCGGCGTAGAAGACTTCCGCAAGCTTCTCAAGCCGCTCACCCCTAACTTTGGAGCGCTTGTTCTTTTCCTCGGCAAAGCGTGCCTTTTCAGATTCGATACGCTCTTCAAAAGCAGTTTCAAGCTCGATCAGGTTCTCTATGAACTCCTTGGCAGCACGAGAGCTGTCTATCCCTTCGATGACAGCTTTCTCGAGGGGCTTATTCTGTGTCAGGTGCAGTAGCCTTCCAGAGGACAGGCTATCCATGTATGAATTATAGCTCTTGACCCAGGCTTCGCGTTCCCGGGAATAGCGAACTTCGTCACAATCGACGAGCGCGTCGTAGGGGCCGGGGCGGGAGAAGAATTTAACGACGAGGGGGATAGTGTCGACGAGAAGGAAAAGAGCGCACAGAACCCCATAGGTGATCAGCGCCATCTGGCCGCCTTCGTTGTTGTCTCTGAAGAGATGATGGAGGGCAAGCGACTGGGTGAGTATGTCCTTGCGGGGCTCGTCGTTGATGGTGTCAATTCGCTGCTGCTCTTGAACTCCGATTGAAACCAACTCACCCTGAAGCCGGGAGAGCTCTTCTAGACGGGTATCGATCTGGATCGAAATTGTATCTCGGATCGAATTCTGCTGCACGACAAACTGCTCAGCCTGCGACTGCTGGACTTGTCGCTTAAGTGACGCAATTCGTTCGCGTTCATCCTTGAGGCGCACAGCTTTAGCAGCGGCGATACCGACGAATTCGCCTTTGATCATGTCCTCAACCGTTTTGATCTGGGTAAGAAGCTCATTGCGCTGCTCAGTTAGATATTTTAGGAGTTCGCCAATGCGCGCCGCTTCATCGCGACGCCAAGCAAGTTGGTCGTTCTGGATGCTGCGAGCACGCGGCCCGAGACCAACAATGCCACTGCGCTGACCATTGACTTCGTTTTCGAATTCGCGTTGCCAGTGGTCTAGTTCAACCTGTAGAACTTCGTATTTGCTCTGCATCTCGGAGAACTCGGCATCGATGCTTTCGACTTTCAGAGTGAACGCTTCCGTTTCCTCTGCAATACGGTCGTCCATCTGTGCCCTGAGTTCATTGTCAAGGGCTGCAACCGGGTCGGCCACGCCGACAGAGGAATCAGCGACGAGAAACTGCGCCGAAAATGTTGAGTTGAACTCTTCGCGGCGGGCTGCGATTTGGCTTTCCATTTCGCCGATTTTTGTTTCGACGGCCTTCTTTTCTTTGTTCGCGGCTACGCGAACTTGTTCCATTTCCTTCTGCCGATCTCCCTCAACGGCACTGGCGATTGTGTCTTTAAAGAGAAGAAGGGTGAGGGGGTGGGAAATCGTAATTCCCATGAGTGCTGCTACGATGATCCGAAGAGCGAACTGACTGAGCTTACGGAAAAATCCCTGATAAGATCGGTAAATCGACAGTAACGCCCGGTCAATTGTCATGATTATGAGTCCCCATGCTAACGACACCGGAACGATGATGTTCCAGTTGTCTGTTAAGGTTGATAAGGCATAAGAACATGCGATAAACGCGAAGACGCTTGGAACGAGAACAGTTGCTCCAAAAGCAACATACTTTCGCTGCTCCCAGCCAGGGCACTGTTCAAGCGTGTCGGTCCCGGCTCCCGAAAGCCAGAAGAAGAGATGCTTAATCGGACCCGCTGGGCGATGGGTGGACTGATGAGGGGGCGGCGTATTCATGGCGCATTTTGGATGAAGTGACGGGCAAAAGTGGTGACAGTGAAACGAATCTCCCACGAATCCTAAGAAATCTTAACAAAATGTAAAACCTAAATAACCGTAAATCGTCGAACTGGATCTCTTAAAAGAACGTTATTCGCTACGGATGCACTCTTCGCAACGACCGCAAGAGCTGCGTGAGTCGAGAAGAAGTTCAGAGGATAGATGCTAGTGCTGGTAGCTGGGTTCTCTAGAAGCGATTTTCAGGATAAAATCTTTTAAAAATAGATAAAAATTAAAAAACAAGTCAGCTCTTGATATAAATTTTACTTGGCGCCTCTCTCCCTACCGGAAAAACCGATTCTTTCGGCTAGAACTCGGGCCACTCGTGCTTCGGATAACGCCCGCGTAGCTGCGAGCGAACGGACGGATAGCTACCGGTCCAAAAGCTGGCGAGGTCCTCAGTGACCTGAACGGGACGATGATTCGGCGCCAATATTTCGATCACTACCGGCTGCTTTCCTTCGCACACCGTGGGGGAATCTTTGAGACCGAAAATGTGTTGAATGAGCACTGAAATTTTTGGCTTTTCATCTCGCGTGTAATTAATTCGACTTTGCTTTCCGTTTGAAAGCGCAAGGCTTTCGGGCGCGAGGTGTTGGACCGCCGCGTCTTGGTGAGGCGATAACCAAGTTTTGATTACTTGGTTCACGGGTCGATCTTTGATCTGCTTGTAGCTAGTTGCACCCTTGCAAATTTCCTCAAGCATTAGAAGGCGGGCTTCGTGATCGATCGGAGGGATATTGTATTCAGGAAAGTGCGAGGCAACTAGGTTCACGCGAGTGAAGTAGCCTTCGACTTTTGGATCCCATGCTTTGAGATTTAATTCACCGGAAAGGACGCGTTGAGAAATGAGTTTGGTAGCCTCATCCTGAGGGACCTCCTCACTAGGGCGAGACTCCAAAACAAGGTCTCGGAATCGCCGTTCCCTCCGGGCTTCCACTTTTCGGGATCGCTCATTCCAGACGGCTCCGGCATGATCAACGAAGTCGCTCGAAAAAGCCTCTCTAAGCCACCCTTCTTCAATACGCGTGCATAGCCCGAGTTTCACGCTAAGATCGCGTCCCTCAACCTCGATCATTTCTCCGGCAATGAAAAGATGTGTCTCCTTGTCAAAAGCAATACTCTGATTCTCTATTTGCCCTCGACGTCCCGTGATCACAGCACAGGATAGGGTGTTGGCGTTATGGCGGAGCGCGAGTCGGTCTGAGAATCCCGTAAGAAGAATGCGCCCGAACATCTCGGCGTCCGGTTCTTGTTCGTTATGCTCAGTTGATTCTTTCCACCGTGAGGCGATGCGGACCAGTTGTTCTGCGATCCTTCCGACGTCTCGCGAAGCGCCTGCATGAATACCCAGACGCTCTCCTAAATCTTTGCGATATCCATTCTGCTGCATTTGGCGCCAGGCGCGCACGAGAGGCTGGAAGTCTGAAAAATCGCCTTCTTGACTGAAATCTTCAGGCATTAAATGATCGGGGTTGCGCTTTCGCTTTGGAAAGAGTGAGCGGGCTTGCGTTATCGCGGTAATTAAGGCGACATAATGCAGACACCCTTTTGAGGAGGCTTCGGCGAGAACGCGACCAAACCGGGGAGGAACCGGAAGCTGGCTTACTTGCTGACCGAGGTGAGTTAGATGCTCTTTATCATCGAGTGTCCCAAGTGCCTTGAGACGACGATAAGCTTCATCAAGGGCCGACGGGTCAGGGGTGGCGAACCAGCGAAACGATCGAGTGTCTTCGATTCCGCTTGAACTCAGAATCAAAAGCGCTTCTGAAAGATCCATGCGGTGAATCTCTGCGGGAGTGGTGAGGGGACGGGATTGGTGATCGCGCTCACTCCACAGTCGAATAGCTGTTCCTGGGGAGGTTCGGCCAGCTCGGCCTGCGCGTTGATCGGCTGAAGCTTGGGAAATTTTCTGTATATGCAGTGTGGTGATTCCCCTTCGATGGTCGAAGGAGGAGCGGCGTTCCAGTCCGGAATCAATCACTAGAGTAACACCGTCGATTGTAATCGACGTCTCGGCTACGTTGGTAGCGACCACGATCTTTTGACGGGGAGAGGCTGATACAGCCTCGTCCTGTTTGCTGGGCGCAAGCTCTCCATATAGCTCGAGAATTTCGAAGGGAGATGCCCAACTTGAGCGCCTCAAGGCCTGAACTGTCTTCTGAATCTCAAACCGGCCGGGCATGAATACAAGAATATGCCCACTTATAGGGTGGCCTTTCAGATGGTCTTTGATTGCGCGTGCCGCCTGGTCCCATAACTCTCCTTTGTGCCTCTGGCGGGGTGGGGCATAGGTCAAATTTACCGGGAAGGTGCGTCCCTCGGAGATAAGATGTCTCACTCCGTCACCGAGGTAGTCGACGAGTTCTCCAGCATTCAAGGTTGCCGACATGACAATGATCTTAAGATCAGGGCGTTTTGTCCGCTGTAACTCGAGACAGCGGGCAAGAGTGATGTCAGCGAAGAAATGTCTTTCGTGGAATTCGTCGAGCACAACCGCAGCAACACCGTTGAGATCAGGTTGCTGGATAAACTTCCGGATCAGGATTCCTTCAGTAACGAAACGAACTCTCGTGTTTGGTGAAACAGCGTTTTCGAACCGAACCTGAAAACCTATCTCGTCACCTAAGTTGCTGCCGCGTTCGAAAGCGACCCGTCTTGCCAGCATGCGGGCAGCGATTCGACGCGGTTGCAATACGAAGATTTCTCCGTCTTCGCAGATTTCGGAATCGACGAGAAGCTGCGGTACTTGTGTGGATTTGCCTGAACCCGTAGGCGCCTCGATCACAATGCGGGCATGCGGCCGAGCAAGGGCAGTGACAAGATCGGTCTCAAGATCAAAGATAGGGAGGCTTCGGTCGCGAGGCATTCCGCAAAAAGTAAGGTCAAGGACGCCTTAGTGAGAATGAACCTAGGTCTCCATTATCGTTGGAATACTTAGCCATAAAGGAGGAATTGGTAACGGTTGCTTTGTGACCGAACTTGCCAAAGAGTCCGAGGCTTTTGTCTCCTTCGATAACATAATATCCGCCTTGCTTCTTACCCGGGAAATCAACGGAGTAACTTCCCTGAAAAAGAACGCCCCAGGTTGCATGGTAGCGGAATGCGTAGTGGTCCTTTTTAGGGGAAGGTTTTACAATGGCTCGCAAGCCCCCCGTATGATTATTTGTGATGGTCGACCAGTTGCCTTGCCACGGACCGAAGGGTGCGGTAACTCTGCCTGACTGGTAATCGGCTACCGATTGGGCCCACTCGTTTTCAAAGCTGGAGCATTGACAGAGAATAAGAGCCGACACCACGGCAAAGAGAATGCGAAGGGAACTCATCTTAGTCTAAATGGTAGGCGATGCTGGCAATTGGTCAATCCCGCGACGCAGCAAAGCGAGGAGTCGGTTTCAAAGCGAAAAACACCTCTAACCCGAAAAAAATGCCAACGGGCGACGAGGTGTCGATTTTATTCTCAATCCGTCCCTAATTTAGGGGCAAGGAGTCTCGCTAGAAACTTTTCAGGCGGCGCTTCAAGGAGCTGCCGTCGGGAATGTCCAATGTTTAAAATGTCACTCCCTCTGTGTTATGAGTCTCCTGTTAGAGTTGCGTTGGTGATCGCTTGTTTCGCATAGGTTCACGATATCCTTCGCCACTTTGATCATGGGTAGGCACTTTTGGTGAGAATCAGGAGTTCTTCCAAACTTCACTTCGTCAGCTGCTACAATAAAACCCCGAAGTTCCTCTTGAGCAGCGATCGGTAACTGAGTTTTCTCTTTCAGAATACGGGTGAGAAATTCCTGAGTCGTCTCATATCGAAGTGAGTCGTTATATTTTTCCGCCAAGTAATCCTTAAGACTATCTGAAACCTCCAACATAATCTCATTGGTATTTAACTCGTTGGAGTGTCGCTGAACTAATCGTAACCGCGCCACTGCCTTTTCTTTTGGACTAAGTGAGGAGGCGACTGGTTTCCTAGATCGAATCACAGAGATGGCGAGGGTTAGGGCGCCAATGAGTAGAACAAGGGATAATAGCGACCAAAGAATGATAGGCCATATCGAATCTTTGGGTGTGAGGATAGCTATATCATAAAGCTCATCAGCTCCAGGTTGTTGTGCTAGAAAACAATTGGAGGTTTTCATGAGGCCGTAACCTTCTTTCGCTGCTTAAAGAAGCCGTGGAGGGCGGGCAAATATTCCTCGTCGGTTCGAAGAGAGATCTTATCAATCGAAAGACGCTTGAACTCTCGGTCGATTGTCTGCTGCCACTGGGCGACGCCTTTTAAATAAGCGCGGCGAACACGGGGATTTGATGTATTTACCTCGACTTGCTGACCAGTTTCGGGGTCTTCGAGTCGGACATGTCCTGCCGACGGCAATGACACCTCTGCTGGATCGCTGACCTGAATAGCAACGAGGTCGTGCTTTCGATTGACGATGCGCAGCTCACTTCCCAGTTCCTCCTCGACAAGAAAGTCCGAAAGCATGAAGACAAGGGAACGCTTACGAATCGCGTTCTGAAGCAGATCTGCGGGTGCTCGAAGTGATGTCCTGCGTCCCTTGGGCTGGAAAAGAAGAATCTCGCGAATTAAGCGAAGTGCAGGGGCGGTCCCTTTTTTTGGGGGTAGATAGAGTTCAACCTCGTCGGTGAAAAGAATTAAGCCCACTTTGTCCTTGTTTTGCAGGGCACTAAAGGTGAGGAGCGCTGCGACTTCTGCCATCAACTCTCGCTTGCTGGGGCCGTGACTCCCGTAATTTCCTGAACCGCTGATATCGACGCACAGAAATACGGTGAGCTCACGTTCTTCGGTAAATTTCTTAACGTATGGGTGACCAAAGCGAGCTGTCACATTCCAGTCAATCGCCCGAACCTCATCGCCTGGCTGGTATTCTCGAAAGTCCTCAAAGTCGATCCCTTCGCCTTTAAAACAGCTGTGGTATTCGCCTCCAAAACTCTCGCGTACAAGCCCTCGAGTTCGTAGCTCAATCTTACGCACCTTCTTCAGTATAGCGGAGACTTCCGAGCGGCAATGTCCGTTGAGAGCAGGGGTTTTCGGGGAGTTAGAGTCCGGCATGCGACGTAAGTGCTCTTGCTAGGATTACTGATCACTCCAGAATATTTCACTGTGTTTTGCAACTTCTTCCGCCTTCATTTCTCCTTGTCGAATAACGAGTCGATAGCGAACTGTAAGCGGTTCTTCTGGAACAAGATCTGCAGCAAAATAGCTACCGAATCGACCGTAATCTCGTTCGCTGTAGCGTGCCGGCTTCGGGTTCTTCGAGTGGTCTAGGTAGCAAACGGTGTAGCGCTTGTCATGAACGATATAGCTCATGGCTTTCCAGGGGAGGTTGCGAGTTGTTTTATCGTCGAGCTTGGCTGACCAATTGATGGTTTTACCCATATCCGCAGCACCGGTTTCAGGACGAATGTAGTATGTGGCGTTCTTGTGCTTATCGTTGACATCATTGTGAGCTCGAAACTGAAAGCCCGCATGCTGAGGGTCGCCATCTACATGCATTTCAGGAACTGTCGGAGAGAGAATTGATTCAAAATCAACTATGATATCGGCTCCGCTGATGGTGAAGGTCATCGAACGTTTCTCTTCGGCAAAAGACTTTCCATCATCCCCAATCCAGTCAATCAAGGAAGTAAATGACGCAGATTCGCTATCAGCACTTTGCTCAAGGAATTCACGATGAACGAGATGCCCCCTGCGACAATGCCAAGTATCGATTTTCTCATGCTTTTCACCATTGCGATCGGTATAGCTGATTTGTGAAAATCCATAAAAAATGCCACGATGGTGGGTGAACTTTCCACCCGGGCCCTTGGTAATAAATTGATCCTTCAGGTAGCGGTCATATATATGGCAGAAAGGCTTGTAGGTTGCTTCGCGTCGCTCTGATGAGCTCTCGTCAATCGGCTCGTAGATGTAACGGGCAATCGGGCGATACTCGTGCTTAAGATCGAGATACTTTCCTTCAGTATCAGTCCACTCGAAAGCGTAACCGATTGAGAGAGGTATTCCCAAAATTACAGCGAAAAAAGGCAGTGATTTCATCATGTTAGATACTAAGGAGCGACAAGACCTTTCCCGACCATTTCCTCTTTGGATAAACGAGGGCGAACCCGGGCAGGGGTGGGAAGACCAGATATTCGGTCAAACTCGTCAGCTGTCCGAAGTTCGGGAACGTTGTCCTTGGTTCGGGTCTCCCAATCCTCAAGAGCGTCGCGCATGGCCTGAAGAAGCTTCACATAACGTTCATCGCCGGCTAGGTTTTTCAGCTCATATGGATCCAGTTTGGTGTCATAGAGTTCTTCCTCGGGGCGAGGGGTGGTGAAGCAGCCCATCTGGTTTTCTTCTAGTTCCTCTCTATCGCGAAGGCGAAGAAGTTCTATGTAGGTTGGGCTTCGCAGGCCATCTGCGGAGGGGGTTTGAGGAAGATCGGTATAGTAGTTACGAATGTATTTATATCGCTCATTTCGAACCGCTCTTACATGATCCTCGAAATCGTGCCAGTTCTTCTCAGCAAACGCAAAGTCCCGAATTGGTTTTTTCGGCGTGGTAAGAAGTGACGAGAAATCAACTCCTTCGAAGGTAGATCCGACGTTTTTAACTCCGCCAAGTTTCATAAAAGTTTTCGCGATATCGACCGAACTGACAAGGCGGTTACATTCGCTACTTGGTTTCACCACGTCTGGCCACCTCACAATCCAAGGAGTCTTGATTCCGCTGTCGTAGAGTGTGGTTTTATCCCTGGGAAAAGGACGGCCATTGTCACTGATGAAAAGAATCAGGGTATGATCAGCCACACCTTGAGCTTCAATTTCATCCATTACTAGGCCGACATACCTATCAAGTCGGGTAATTTCATCGTAGTAGAGCTGATAATCTGCCCTAACCGCCGGAGTGTCGGGATGATAAGGGGCTACCTTGATTTCCTCGGGGCGGGAGCCTTCCTTGAGGATGTTCGAATGGTAGGGGCGATGGGGATCAAGAGCCGCGAGCCATAGGAAAAACGGCTTATCTTTGGGGCGATCCTTTAAGAGCGGCACCCACTCGGCGCACCCGCTTTGGGCTTCGCCTTCGAGCGTTTCGACAAACTTACCGGCCTTACCTGCTTCACCGCTAGGCAATTGGAATCCGGATGTATCAACTTCTCGGATCTCGTCGAAACGATCGCGGAGTCCATCGCCAAGGTGCCATTTCCCAGAAGCAGCCGTCCAATAGCCGCGATCGCGAAGTTTTTCGACGAATGTGATCTGTTCGGGTGGAACCGGCCAGTGCAACTCTTCTGCGTCTGTCTGGTGAGGGTAGCGGCCTGTGATTATGCTGGCGCGACTAGGGCTACAGGAACTGATAGTGAGGATGGCATTATCAAATCGCATTCCTTCGTTCGCAAGTCGGGTCAAATTGGGAGTCATGATTGAATCGTGGCCATACGGGGCCGAATCATCCCAAGCCATGTCATCGGCGATGATGAGAACCATATTAGGAAGCCCAAGAGTAGCGGAAACATCGCTCGTGGGAATTTCCTGTTCTTGAGCAAAAGAAAACGAAACGATTGAACCAAAGAGGGTAGACACCCATATCAGATTGCGCATTTGGTGAATGAAGCAGATTCCGTCGATCGTGCCAAGGCGCGAAAAAGGACAAAATATGTTTCCGAGTGCTATCGGGGCGTGAAAGGCACAAAAATTATGAAGTGACTGCTTGAGATCGAGTGATCAAGTTATTGAGAATGGCAGCACGATCAAAATTGAGAGCAAACTTTTTAGCTCGCTTGGAAAGTTCGCGACGCTCCTCGATTGTCATAAAGTAGGCGCGGTTAAGGCACTCACTAAGCTCACCAACATTCCCCGCTTCATGTTCGAGGCAGTGTCCGCCGGTTGCTTCTGGAATGCCGCCTGTTTGTGTGGTAATGACAGGCCCATTCCCGCCCGCAAGCATTTTCTCAGCGACAGCGATCCCAAAAGTCTCGATAAACTCCGGACGAGGCTTGCTTGGAAGACAGTAAGCAAAGGCTCCGTGCATGAGCGCGCCTTTCTCTTCATCAGAAACATCATCAAGCACTATAATACTTCGGTCGGTCGCTGCGAGTTCTTGTATCTCCTCTTTCATTGGGCCGTTGCCGCAGATTATGAGTTTCTTTATACCATAGACCTCGCTTGATTTGTAGGCGTGGATGAGATCGTCTACTCCCTTGGCGGGAGCGATTCTCGAGAGAAACATGACATAGCCGTCTCTTTCCAATCCCCGACTGCTCAGCAGTTGGTCGACTCGAGTGGGATCATCTGTAATGCGGGTATAGGCGCCGGTATCGATGGCGGGGAAACTAATTTCAACCCGTTCGTTCAACTGGTGGGCAAAGTCTGTTCCTAAACAGGCGTCGACCTTGCCACCCGACTCAACAATCATGTCCTTGGTGAATTGACTGACGGCCACAGGGAGATCATGTTGGAGGTAATTTGCGAGAACCATTTGAGCTGCACCAACCTGTCCGGCATTCAGTGCGTTGGACACAACGTTTGTGATGTCGGACCCGACAGCCTCTCCGATCGTGATGACGTTAGTCCGCTTGGCAATGCTCTTGAAACTGTCGACTGCGTTGATCACCATCTGGCCATGAGGGACCAAATAAAGATCCATGATCACCGTCCTTCCAGAGAGTTGATGCAGGAGATCAACGAGCTGCCCGCTGACGGCGTAGCTTAGCCGTCCATCGAGCACTTTGTAGTCACCAATCGGCTCGGGGCGATTGACGTTGATGCCATTTGAGTAGGGAGTAATCGTTTCGAGAGGCTTGAGAGGGAGTTTGCTAGCCTTAAGTGTCTCGATAGGGTAAGTGACGATGTTGACGTTCTGAAAACCTCGCGCGACAGCTGCTTCGGCGAGGTTTCTTGCCTCGGTTGAGTGGCCGCAAATAATAGGATCAGCACGAACCACGAGGATCAGGTTTTGAGGATCGGATGAGGAAGGGCTGTCCCCTGTGAATGTTTCTACTGTGGAATGGGGGGTATTGTACATTTCTGAAAAGGGTTGAGGGTGCAACGTAATCAGTGGCAGAAGACGCATGTTACGTGCCAAGGTGTGTTCATTTAGGAGATACGAAACGTTTTTGCGGTAGCAAAAATGTCACGGCGGCCTCGAACAAGGCGGATGATCCTTTGAAAATTATCGACCTACGAAATGAATGAAGGCGGGCGCGACGTTTTCGCCCATCCTGAAGGTTCTGGCCCCATTTCCAATGTAAGCGTCGCTTCAGCGGAGAATTCAGACAGTTTCAAATAGGCTCTATCGAGCCGGTTTCCGTTTAGCCAAGCCTGTTGTACATAGAAGTTATCCGCGCTTTGATTTTGCGCAATGACACGGAATTCCCCGCCATATAGCTTCAAACTAGCGGAATCAAAGATGGGACTTCCGATCAGCATAATGGGTAGGCCTGTCACCGGAAAGAGCCCGATGGCACTCCAAACATACCAGGAAGAGAGGCCGCCTGAATCGTCATTTCCGGGCAGACCACCTTTCCCTGTGGTGAACTGGTAACGCATCACGTTTCGAACCACTTCTGCCGTCCGATCATGTCTGCCTGCCCAGATGTAGGCATAGGGAGCCTCCATATCGGGTTCGTTGTTTAGGCCCTCAAAGGAATGAACCGTTTGTCCATGGGCTGGCTCTTTAAAGCCAAAGAATTGATCAAGCAATTCGACAAACCGCTCTTCGCCTCCTGCAAGCTTAATTCGACCGACCATGTCGTGGATGAAACGGAAGGAGTAATTCCAGTTTTCTCCCTCGTAGTAGTCAGAATCTTCTCGTAACAGCCCCGTATTTTTATCGAAGGCGTTAGTCCAGTGGTAAGCTAAGGGAATGCTACCATCGTATATGATCTGGTCACCGAGCCTTTTGGCCATTTGTGAGATACACCAGTTAGCATAGGCCAAATCGAGAGTGTGTGTGAGTGGTTGAACGACGTGATTCCGAGAAAATTCAGAGAACTTACCGCCGCGACCGCGGCCACTAAGGCTTGTCTTCCAGAGCAGATCTAAAACCGTATCCCAGTCTCCTTGGATGCCGCGCATGTGAGCATCGTTAAGAATCATATGACAAAGACCGGTGGCCTGCTTAGAAAATCGCTCCGGAGCATTGTCCATGAGGTAGCTGATAGGGAACGCCCCTTCACGTTTGGCGACCTCAACGAGAAAAGCGACAAAGTCAGCGCCTAATTCAGGCCATAAGCTCATGAGCAGCGGTAACTGTGTTTTATAAAGATCCCACAACGTTGAGAGATCAAAGAAAAAGGGGCCCGGATCTCCTGAAAAAGGGTTTTCGTCTGTGAAGTCCGCGGGCTTGATTGTTGAATGATAAAACGCGGAATAGAAGATTTCGCGCATCTCGTCGGTCCCGCCTTCGACATGAATTTTTGCGAGGATTCTGTCCCATTTTGCCTCGGCTTCTGATGCAATCGACTCAAAGGGCACACCTCGTATAAGCTCAACCGCTTCACTGGGGCGTTTCTTAGAGTGAAGTGAAAATCCGATTCGGACCTCAATGGGGTCTCCCGGTGAAACCGCTTCGAACCAGGCCCCGAAGGGTAATTTTTGTCTCCTCGCCTCCTTCTTTGCCTTGTATGCGTTGATCCCCTCAAGAATTTCTCCGTTTTCCCAAAAACCAGATGATCTAATCGGAGTGATGCACTCAATGTGAAAAAAGTAGGGGATCCCCTCGATAATTACGCGCCCCTCGCAAGTTGTCGGGCTGAGAAACCTTGCTCTCCCTTTCTCAGGATAAGCCTTCATCCCCTCGATTAGCAATCCACCGGCGCTGAAATTAATGGCCACCTTTCCGGTCACTGTAGAGGGGAACTCATAGTGATGTATTGCCGATCGCCTTGCGCAGGTCGCACTGAAAGAGACGTTCAATTCTTCGAATTCACCCGCATAAAATCCGGGCCTAGCCCTCTCCTTGACAAGACTATAGCGCTTGCCTAACCCATCTAGACCTTCGCCAGTTATTGGGGTGGTTAAGAAGTAGTTGTAATACTGACGAATCCTGCCGGTTCCTGATTGCTGGAAGTGGGCAAGTCCCAATATTTCATGGCGAGCGAAGAGTTTTTCAGGATCGTCACCCGTGAGGGAAATGTTGTTCTGACCATATCCTGTCACGTAGGCGCCGGAATATGCGCAAATCGAAACCATCCCAAATGGTAGCGTAGCGCCCGGATGGGTATTGCCGACAGGGGGTTTTGCGCACCACCAATGGCTCGCAATTCCTTCGGGAGACGGCAGGCGCGTGGTATCATTACCTAGGAAGGGGTCGACATAGTTTGCGTTTCCAGAATTGGGCATATCCGGGGTTTTGGCTCAGAACTTCGGTGTTTCTCCAAAGCAATATAGGGGCCAACTGACAAAAAAACGCTACGAGTTTCTCAGAATCAGCCAGATGGAGCGAAAAAGCCGAATCCCGTAATAAAAAAACACGGGAATAGCACAGGATATTTTGCCGCTGGGAAGCCAATGCCCCCGTTCGCACTCCTCAATATAGGTTCTCCCCGGGTTGACCTCAGAAGGGGGGGTGCATATTATCGACGCATGCGTTTACAACACCTGCTCGCCGCGAGTTTACAACTAACTCTTTCCAGCTTTCTCTTCGCTGAAGAAAAGCCCAATCTGCTGGTGATCCTCACGGATGACCAACGCTACGACGCGATGGGTTTTATGGGGCATCCATTTCTTAAGACGCCGACATTAGACCGGATTGCCAAAGAGGGTGTGCATTTTAAAAATGCGGTGGTTACAACCTCACTTTGCTCGCCTAGTCGAGCTTCCATACTCACCGGGCTCTACGCGCACAACCACGGGGTTGTCGACAATTATAATCCGTTTTCGGACGAACTCATATTTTTCCCAAAATATCTTCAGGATGCAGGCTATGAAACAGCTTTCGTGGGCAAATGGCACATGGGTGGAGAGATTGACTACCCGCAGCCCGGATTCGATCACTGGGTCGCTTTCAAGGGACAGGGTGTCTACTTCGCCGATCCGGCGGAGGCCAAAGTCAAGGGGCGCTACGTGCCTCAAGTAAGCCGTGACGGTCTGAACGTGAACGGTGAGCGAGTGCCTCAAGAGGGCTACATCACTGATGTTCTTACCGATTACGCAACCGATTGGCTGGTAGATCGAGACGGCGAGAAGCCTTGGATGCTCTACCTTTCACATAAAGCCGTTCATGCTGACTTCCTTCCTGCCAACCGTCATGCTTACTCTTACGAGGACGAGAGCTATGAAAAGCCGGTCACATGGTTTGAGCAACCTGAGATGTTTCGCGATGTCCCTTTATGGGTCCAAAATCAGCGCAATAGCCGGCACGGCGAAGAGTTCGCGTATTACACGAATCTCGACATCACGACCTACTACAAGCGCTACTGCGAGACCATTCGAGCGATCGACGATAGTACTGGAGCTGTTCTCAAAGTGCTTGAGGACGAGGGAGAACTTGATAATACCGTGATTCTATTTATGGCCGACAACGGTTTTCTTTTTGGAGAGCGAGGGCTGATAGACAAGCGTAATGCTTACGATGCATCGGTTAGGATCCCTATGCTGCTCCGTTATCCTAACTGTGTCCAAGGTGGGCAGGTTTTGACAGAAGTTGTGGCTAACATCGATGTGGCTCCTACCATGCTTGATTTTGCAGGAGTTGAGATTCCGAGCTATATGGACGGAAAAAGTATGAAACCACTCGTCACTGGCGAGGCAACTGGGTGGCGTGACTATCTGCTTTATGAGTATTATTGGGAAAGAAACTACCCTCATACGCCCACCACGCATGCCGTCCTCGGAGAACGCTTTAAGTATATTCGGTATCACGGAGTTTGGGACATTGATGAACTCTTCGATCTAGACAAAGATCCCGAAGAACGGATCAATCTAATTAACGACCCCCAGTATGCTGGGACGGTTAAGGAGTTAAACCAACGGCTCTTTGATTTATTGGAAGAGACCAAGGGCACGGAAATGCGGATTATGCGCGACCGAGGAACCAAATTCCTCCATCGCAAGTCGGGGGGCGAAAGAGAGGCGCCATTTCCTGATTGGTTCTATCGTGAACCCGACACACCTGTTAATTGATCTACAGTTTCGTCACGAACGAGGCCTCTTTCTCGCTTTCATCCGACTCTCAGCCGTCGTTACTTTGTGACCACCGGATCCAGTAGTAAGAATTTCAGAGGGAGCAGCAGCTAACGGCAACCCGAACTAGGTCCGGTTTTGCCAGAGGGCCCCGTCGATAGGAGCGAGGCGAAGCGCTTATGCCAATCTTCTGGTTTAGGCAGCTAAGCTTCTATCTGGAAATACTAGACAGTTAGGATCGGTTAAGCGATGATCTGACGCGTTTCGCTCATGTCGCCAGAATCCATTCTTGCTATTCTTCTTCCAATTTTTGCTTTTGGAATAGGGGCAGCCATAGGGTCGTTTCTCAACGTGGTAATCTATAGGGTCCCTAATGGCCTGAGCGTGAACAGGCCGAAACGCTCCTTCTGCCCCAATTGCCAGAAACAGATTCCGATAGCATTGAATATTCCTTTGCTCTCCTGGCTGATGCTTAGAGGAAAATGTAAATGGTGTGACGTCGCGATTTCACCCCGCTACTTTGTTGTCGAACTGCTTACCGGTGTGGTCTTCCTAGCTATCTGGATGCTTAAAGTGCCGGAGGCTGATGCTCTGCGAGATTATGGAATACTGGGCGAGGTCTTCGCACTATGGCTGCTCTCTTCTTTACTGATCTCAGCCACGTTCATTGATTTCGATCATTTCATCATTCCTGACTCAATCACAATCGGAGGGTCGATTGTTGGGCTCGTGCTGAGTTTTACAATTCCAAGTCTGCATAACGAAGTAGTTTGGTGGAAGAGTGGTTTACAAGGGGCTCTAGGTATTGTCGTCGGATTCACCGTGCTTTGGCTAGTTGTTCTCTTAGGCAAGGTAGCCTTTGGTAAGATTCGTCACGCGTTTGACGAACCTACCGAATTTTCAATTTCCCAACCGGGCGGTGATGAAACTCCAATCATGATTAAGTTGGGAGACCGCGAATACGAGTGGGGTGATGTTTTTTTTCGAAAATGGGATCGCCTCGAGATGGAGACCCAAGAACTCTTCTTCAACGATGAACCGATAGAGTTTAGCGAATCGTTTCGAGTCTTTGGCGACAGATTTGAAGTCGACGGCAAACGCGTTGAAGTGGAGGAAGTTAAGAGAGTGTCGGGAAAAATCACGTCAGCTGTCGTGCCTCGGGAAGCGATGGGGTATGGGGACGTTAAGTTTGTTGCCATGATAGGGGCCTTTCAGGGCTGGCAATGCGCCGTCTATGTTTTGTTCGCGGCCTCCGTCATTGGTGCCATCGTCGGACTCATACAGAAATTTGTGGTAAAGGAGGAGTGGTCGCGCCCACTCCCATTTGGTCCTTACTTGGCTCTGGCAGCTTTCCTCTGGATTTTCACTGGGCCTGCTATTTGGATCTGGTATCTATCAGTCCTGCGGGTCCGTGCCGGCCTTCTTTAGAATAGAGATATGCTCATCGACGGAACGGCTTATCGTAGTATATGGCTCGGTGAAGACGGCGTCTCCATCGACATCATTGATCAGAGGAAATTGCCTTGGTCATTTCAAATTGTTTCCCTCAAAACTAGCGACGATGCGGGTCGTGCAATCTGCGAAATGATGGTTCGGGGCGCCGGCCTGATTGGAGCGACTGCTGGCTATGGTATGTTCCTTGCTGCACTGGAATGCTCAGAAGCAAAAAACGACAACTCTTTTGATGACGCGTTTGCTTCTCATGGTGAAAAGCTCAAGTCAGCTCGCCCAACTGCGGTAAATCTAGCCTGGGCGGTGAATCGTCAACTTAGCGAGGTATCAATGATCTCAGGAGCTGAAGCGAAAGTTGCTAAAGCCAAGGAGGTGGCAATACTGATAGCGGATGAAGATGCGGAGTGGTGCCGAAAAATTGGTCAGCATGGGTTGCCCTTGATTCGTGAGATCTTCGAAGCCAAGGGTGGCGAAGAACCCGTAAATATTCTGACTCATTGTAATGCTGGCTGGTTGGCGTTTGTGGATTATGGGTCGGCAACTTCGCCAATCTATGCGGCCCATGATGCTGGTATCCCCGTTCACGTATGGGTTGATGAAACGCGTCCAAGAAATCAAGGGTCAAGATTGACTGCTTGGGAGTTGGGAAAGCACGGAGTTCCACATCACGTGATTGTAGACAACGCGGGCGGTCACCTCATGCAGCATGGGATGGTTGATCTGCTGATCACCGGCACGGATCGAACTACCTGCACCGGAGACGTAGCGAATAAGATTGGCACTTATCTCAAAGCGCTCGCCGCCAAAGACAACTCAGTTCCCTTTTACGTCGCGCTACCTTCCTCTACTTTCGACTGGAACGCCAGCGACGGGTTGAACGATATCCCTATAGAGGAGCGGTCAGGAGAGGAGATTAATCGGATAGGGGGTGCTCCAGATCCAGCGTTTTCCTCCGAGCCCGAGGTTGAGGTAACCGTTGTGGCTGAAGGCAGTCCAGTGGCAAACTATGCCTTTGACGTCACGCCAGGGCATCTCGTGACCGGGCTAATCACTGAACGGGGGGTTTGCAGCGCTACGGAGGCAGGCATAAAGGAACTTTTTCCAGAGAAATAATGTGATTTCTAGCGTAGTAGTCTTGTTACCTAGCCTGCCCATCTTTTCATGCCTGTAAAGATCGATCCCAATCTTCACCAAGATAAGAAGCCCCCGTGGATTCGCGTGAGGCTTCCCAACAATCCTGTATTCTGGGACACCAAGGGCATGATCGAGGATTTAAACCTCGTGACAGTTTGCGAAGAAGCCCAGTGCCCCAACCGATGGGAGTGTTGGGGCCATGGGACCGCAACCATGATGATTGCTGGGGAGCGGTGCACACGTGCCTGCGGTTTCTGCGCCGTCGATACGCGTCGTCCTCTTCCTCTAGAGGCAGACGAACCCGACCGCGTGGCTGAGGCTGTACGACGGATGGGGCTGAATCACGTTGTGATTACGGCAGTAGCCCGAGATGACCTGCCCGACGGCGGCGCCAGCCATTTTGCCAATACAATTTACAAGGTTAGGGAAGTAAATCCTGATACGGTCGTAGAAGTTTTAGTTCCCGATTTCATTGGTAAAGATGATTGCTTGTGGGTGGTGATGGAAGCGGCTCCTGAGATCTTTAACCACAACTTGGAAACTATAGAGCGACTCACTCCTGTCGTTCGTTCTCGGGCCAAGTATTGGCGTTCCCTCAAAGTTTTGAAAACCGCACGGGAGATGGCGAACCAAATGGATAATCGCTGCGCGACCAAGAGCGGGATTATGCTGGGATTAGGCGAGAAGGAAGATGAGATCCTTAAAGCGATGGATGATCTCCGCGAGCATCGGGTAACGGTTCTTACGCTTGGGCAATATTTGCGGCCGTCCCCGAAGCACCTCCCTGTAGTGGAATATGTTGAGCCGGCTACATTTGATCGCTTCAAGGAAATCGCGCAGGATAAAGGGTTCCGCCACGTTGCTTCGGGCCCACTAGTCCGCAGTTCCTATCACGCGGCGGACTTTAAGCCTGAGCTTGATCCTGAGGCCTAGCTGTTTCGGAGAGACACCCAGATTTCTCAATTTAGAGAATATTTTTGATCCGGTTCGGATTCGTTCTTGTTTCCGTGCCTGCCCGTCCACAAATGTGTTATCTTCCTTCTGCGAAAACTCGCGTGAAAAGACCCTCAACTAAGCTCCGAAACATCGATTAATTATAGGTTGTTTCAAAGTGTGAAAATGAACCTTCCCGGATTCCTCATTCGTACACTGCTCCTCGCGCTGTTTACGCTCTCGTTGCTTGCTGGTGCCATTATCTCCGATTATTACCTTCGCCACGAAGTGGCAGGAAAGGCTGCTCGCCACCTCACGTCGAGAGGCATCGAGATTTCGACTATTGCCGCGATCAAAGCAGCTAGGCAAGGCGAGATTCAAGTCTTGACGAATCTTGAGAGCGCTGGACTCGACCTTGGGCTTCCAGATAATTATGGTTTCACGCCGCTTCTTGCGGCAATCTACGCAGGAGACCGTTTGGCCATACAGTTTCTCATGGATCGAAACGGAGTCATTGAAAATATCAATGTCTGCACGACTCAGGATCGCGATACTCCTCTCAGCGTCACGCTGCGGGACCGCAACTATCAACTCGCTGCCGAGCTTGTCGAGGCTGGCGCAAAAATCGATGTCGACGTGCAAGCAGGCTACCCAATCCTGTTGGATGCAGTTGAAAAGAAGGACCTTAGATTGCTCAATTTTCTGCTGAGCCACGGTGCCGATGTAGAATACCGTGGTGTCCAGCCCGTCAACGCCTTGGCGCTCGCGGCGTCGAGCGGCGATTATTCGTTAATGAAGCGATTCATCAGAAAGGGGGCTGATGTCAATACCCGCGGCGAGAGCGGCAACCCATTGCTGGTTGAAGCCGTCTTGGAGGGTGATCTCAAGAAAGCCCGGCTGCTTCTCGAAAACGGGGCTGAGGTAAACGTTCACTGTTCGGAGAACGAATCCATGAGACTGACTTCACTCAGTTATGCCATTAGCCAAGACGCATCTAATATAGTTAATATTCTCTTCGAATACGGTGCCGATTTGGATATCAACGGAGTCGATGGCGATCCGCTCATCTACCAAGCAATAGCTGAAGCTGACCTTGGTGCTGCTCAGCATTTTCTTGATCTGGGAGCCAACCCGAACATCATGAGCAGGGAGGGCAAAACACCGCTCGAAGCTGCAGTTTCGAGTGAAAACATTGATGCCGTCGAGCTTCTTCTCGCAGGAAAGGCGGATCCATCTCTCGCTGGTAGAGGCCTTAAGAGCCCGTTGCTGCTAGCGAGCGAAAATGGGAACATCGCCATCGCCAACTTGTTGATAGCATATGGAGCGAAGTTTGATAAACAGAAACTACTCGCGAAGGCCTACGGCGAATTCAATACGCCGCTGGTGAGCCTTCTCCTAGAGGCTGGTGCTGATCCTGAGTCGGCCATTCCAAAGTCGGATGAGCGGCTCTTTGATGTAGCAGTTCGAGAAGGTGCAAACGGCGCGGTCAGGACTCTCTTGGATTCCGGGGCTGGGATCGGAAGTAGTCTTTGGTCAGCACTTCTCTCAGAGCAGGACGAAATGATTCGCCTGATTGTAAACGGGGGAGCGAGCCCTCGACAAGTTGGCCCCAGTGGCGAAGATCCGCTTGATTACGTTCTTCGACGAAAACGTTATAAAGCCGCAAGGTCTCTGCTCGCTGGCGGCGCAGAGCCAAATGCTAGATACGACAGCTCCGAACTTTGGTTATTCAAAGCGGTGAGGGAAGGTAACTCTGAGCTTGCTCTTATCCTGATCGAAGCAGGCGCCGAGGTCAAAAATATGAAGACGAAGGATGGGCACACCCTTTTAGGCTGGTCTATTGCCCACCAAATGGCCGATGTTGTTGAGGCTTTGCTCAGAGCCGGCGTTGATCCCGATGAGGACGAGCGTTCTCCGGCGACGTCTCAATTTTGCGGTTTTTTTGAAAGTAATACCTTTAAATACCATCTTCAGGAAGACCGGCGGATCAGCCCGATCATGATGGCAGCAGCCCAACAGAATCGCGAAATTACTCAGCTCTTAATGGATGCCGGAGCAAATGGGCGGGCGTCAACGGCCAAGTATTTAACAGCGGCGATTATCGGATCATGGCATAAGGACGCCGATATACAGCAGACTGTACTTCTTGGAAAAGTTCCGAAACTTCAGCCTCGTAAAGTAGTGGTCGATCTTTCGAGCCAACGAATGACTCTTTATGAGAATGGAATTGCTACTTATTCGTCACGCTGTTCTACGGGTAAGTCCGGTCACCGGACACCGACAGGAAGCTATGTAATTAGCGATCAGCACCGCTATCACACCTCTTCTATCTACGGTTCCAGCATGCCTTACTTTCAGCGCTTCAGCTTCACAGCTTTTGGTCTCCATCAAGGCTACGTGCCCAATTACCCCGCCTCCGCGGGGTGTATCCGATTACCTTACGAGGCAGCGCGCCACATGTTCGGCAAGTTGCAAGTAGGAGACTACGCTGTGGTTCAGCAATAGCCAGCGAACGGCACTGGGCCGGGACCACGGGTTCGCGACCAATGATTGAGCTAACGATTTGACAAATGCCCTCTGCATTCTCTCCCTGAATTGTTCCCCGTGATTTTTTTCCGTTTTTAGTCGGAGGGATTTTTTCGGGTCTTGGGGTTTGGGTGGCCGCAGTGGTTAGATCAACTTTTTCGTATTTGGCGCCCGTTGCTTAATTGAATCACTCCTCGTTTAGCGATCGGATGGGCGATTATGGAATACAGAAATTAGCGAACACCATAGGCTCCAGCACTCTGGCTAGTTCAAGGACCGTTTCCAGCTCAATTAGGGTCTTTCCCGCGGTTATACAGCAAAAGCGGCCTTTAGAATGGTTGCCTCATCGAGTGGTTTGCCCAGTAGTTGCAAACCGACGGGCAGTTCCTTACCATCGCTGAGGACGCTACCACATGGAACCGAAACTCCACAGATCCCAGCAAGATTTGCGGAAATAGTGTAGATGTCAGCAAGATACATAGAAAGTGGATTACTGAGTTTTTCGCCGATCTTGAAGGCGGGAGTTGGTGAAACCGGGGAGGCAATCACGTCGACCTTTTCGAAAGCTTTGTTGAAGTCATTGCGAATGAGTGTACGCACTTTCTGAGCCCTGAGATAATAGGCATCGTAGTAGCCAGAACTCAGCACATAGGTGCCCAGAATAATTCGGCGCTTCACTTCGGATCCGAGACCTTCATTCCGAGACTTTTCATAGATGCTGAGAAGATCGTCAGCACTTTCAGAACGGTGTCCGTAGCGAACGCCGTCAAAGCGAGCAAGATTGGCGGAAGCCTCCGCCGTCGCAATCACGTAGTAGGTCGCTACCGCATGTTCAGTATTGGGGAGCGAGATTTCGACAACCTCCGCTCCCTGATCAGTCAGTCTCCTGATCCCTGCCTCTACCCGCGTTTTAACCTCTGGATCGAGGCCTTCAGCAAAATATTCTTTAGGAAGGCCTATTCTTAGGCCGGAAACCCCCTCCTTAAGGCGTGAGGTGTAGTCGGGCACTGGCTGGTCCAAGCAAGTGGAATCATGGTCACACGAGCCTGCGATAGTTTGAAGCAGTAGGGCAGCATCTTCCACCGTCTTGGTCATCGGGCCTGCTTGATCGAGTGATGAAGCAAAAGCAACCAGTCCATAGCGGGAGACGCGGCCGTATGTCGGTTTTAAACCGATAACTCCGCAGTGACTCGCGGGTTGCCGAATCGATCCTCCAGTGTCTGTTCCGAGTGCCGCAACCGCAGTATTGGATGCCACAACAGCAGCAGAACCGCCGGACGAACCTCCGGGGATTCGCTCGGTGTCGTGTGGGTTTCTGCATATCTTGATCCCTGAGTTCTCGTTTGAAGATCCCATCGCGAACTCATCCATGTTGGTGCGGCCGAATGGAATAGCGCCAGCTTCGCGAAGCTTTCGCACAACGGTCGCGTCATAGGGGGCGCGGTATTTGCCTGTAAGCATCTTGGAAGCACAACCACAGGACTGACCTTCGACGTTGATCAAATCCTTGATCGCAATCGGCACTCCACCCAGCGGAAGAGCGAGGTCTGCTTTCTCGGCATCCGCCAACGCGAGATCAAGGTCGTGAGAAAGATAACCTCCGATATCACCATCCTTTTGATCAATAGCTTCGGCGATCGATTTAAGAGCATCAGACGGGGTCAGTTCACCACTTTTGTAGGCCTGTTTGAGTTGACTGATGGTGAAATCGGCGGCGTTCAAAGAATGAAAAAAGTTTGGAGTTTAATCGGGAGAATCGAGCGGGCAGACTTACTCTACAACTTTGGGCATCTTGATTTGATCATGTGCCGTGGCAGGAGCATTCGAGAGAACAGCGTCCTGACTTAGTCCTGGGCCGTGGCTTTTGTCCTCACGAACGACATCAAAAACGGGAACGGCATGAGCTGTAGGTTCAATGCCCTCAACGTTAATGGTGTTGAGCTGCTCGACATACTGGAGAATCTGATTCATCTGCCCTTGATACTCTTCGATTTCTCTGTCGGCTAACTCGATTCGGGCAAGGTGGGCTACTTTGCGGACGTCCATAATTATTCAATGAGAGATGATGCGGGATGAGCCCACCTAAGGCGGAGCAGTCTACGCATGCCGCGGCGATCCGGCAAGTTTGAGTTGGCGTGTGCGGCAGGTTTGGTCCAACTTGGACGTTTATGCTGATTCATACCATAGACCTTGATTTCGAGGGATTGCATGAGGCGATCGCTGCTTTTCTGGTCGAGAGCGGGGAGACACGAATCCTTATTGAGACCGGCCCCGAATCGACGAGAGAAACGCTGGTTGGTAAGCTTGCAGCTTTAGGATGTAATCCGGCGGAGCTTGATGCGGTATTTGTGACCCATATTCACCTCGATCACGCTGGCGCGGCGGGATGGTTTGCGGACTTGGGAATCCCTCTTTACGCTCACCCGAAGGCAGTACGTCACCTTGTGGAGCCTTCACGTTTGATAGGGAGTGCCCGAACGGTTTACGGTGATCAATTTGATGATCTCTGGGGTGAAATGATCCCTGCACCACAAGAGTCGACACATGCGATTCAGCCGGGTGCAATACAAACCGTTGGAGAGCTTTCGATTGAGGCGATTGAGACACCGGGACATGCTTTTCATCACTATGCCTATGCCCTGGGAAACAATTGTTTTGCTGGAGACGCAGCAGGAGCTAGGATTGGGGGCAGTGACTTTATTTCCGTCACTTCAGCACCACCTCAATTTCACCTGGCCCATACGCTGAACTCGATTGATCTGCTTAGGAGCCGTGGGTTCGATGCAGTGTATTTGACGCACTTTGGGGCGGTGACGTCGCCCAAACAACACCTCAGCGATTATCGTGAGGCCGTTGAATTGAACGCAGAATTTATTCGCCAACGCCTCGAAGAGCAAATGGATCCAGAATCGCTTAAGATCGCTTATCAGGCCTTTTGCATGGAGCAGGCCTTTCGTGTTGAAACGGCTCGGGAAATTTGGGAAATACTGCAAAGGGTCAACAGTACGGACATGTGTGCCGACGGAATTCGCCTTTTCTGGGAAAAACTACGGACGGAAGAAACTTGAATAGCCTCAGCGAGCAGTGTTGACTTGTTTCGCGTATGAGAGGTTTGACCACGCTGATCGCCATCCTGACTCTTGTTGCAGTGTTAGCCAATTCAGGCTTCGCACAGGATAAGGAAAGTCTTGGAACCCTCTCAGGGCGACCGCTTTCCTACTCGAGTTTGGCGAGGCTCCCATACCGACACCTGATTAAGATCGCGCAGAGTGACTCCCGCTCAGAGGTGGATGCCGAGACCTACCGTCTTAAAATAGAGAGTAGCAATTCACTCGTTTCTTCCCGGGATATTGAACTCTATCTCGACGTGAAAGGTGCTCCAGTCATTCTTGTGGTAGACAACGACGGTTTTGTTGAAGTCCCACTCAATAAAAAGTTGATGGAACTCAACCCTGACCTCGTAGCTAATCAGCCAAAGGGAACTCTTAATATTTTTGTTGATCTTGAAATCCCGAAGGTTGACCCACCGAAAATCAAGGATGGGGAGGTCGACTATCGCGAACTCTTCCGACCACTCCTTGTCATTCAGAAAGAGATGAGAAAAGTCGATCCTATTTTTGGTCTAGCGGGGCAGCAACAATTCGTTCTCGAAGTGGATACAGAGGGCACTTCACTTAAAATTATTCGAGAGTTAGGCGCTCGCACTTTCAGGCCCAACAAGGACGGTAAAATTTACATGATCCTCGAATCGTATTTATTCGAGGAGAACCCTACTGTCACTATTCCTGATGATGCGAAGATTCAGGTCCTGCCTAAAACACCCGAGGAAATCGAAGAGATTCGCTCCCACTAGGGGTTTGATCAGGGCTTTCTTCTGACCTTGCGTCTGTTGTCTTGTTTTCCAGAACTGCTGCGAGATCGTACTCGGAATACAAAGGGCAAACCTTCCATGGGATGATCTTTCCGAATCTGATTCTCGAGGAAGCGCTGATAGGTTCGGGTCAGCAGTTTAGAGTGGTTTACGAAGAGCAGATACTCCGGAACTGGCACGGGTTGGGGTCGGTCGCTGCGCTTCTGAGTTGCGTAGAGCAGTTTAAGACGTTTTCCATGTCGAACGGGCGGAGGATTTCGCTCAATAGAATTTTGGAGCAGGCGATTCAATACGCCAGTCGAGACAGGATCTTGAGCCGTTTTTACGACCTTCTGGATGTGATTAAAGATTTTTCCAAGATACTGTTTCTCCTTGGCTGATATTGCGATCTTTGGTGCGTAGGGGAGAAAGAAAAGATCATCACCAAGTTCCTCACGGAATTGCTCGATACGATCCTCGAACTTGGCACCCGGATGGTAAAGGTCGAACTTGTTCAACAAGACGATACATGGCTTATGAGCATCGATCACCATCCCGGCTATTCTGCGGTCCTGAGTCGTCACTCCTGATGAAGCATCGATTAACAGTAAACAAAGATCAGCACGTCGAATCGATTTCTCAGATCGCATCACTGAAAAGACCTCGACGGAAGTATCCCGTTTATTTCGTTTCCGGATGCCCGCAGTATCAATGAGGGTGTATTCTTTTGCGTCACGGGAGTAGGGGACATCCACCGCGTCACGTGTCGTGCCAGCTACATCAGAGACGATACTGCGTTCATCGTTCATCAGCGCATTGATCAGGGACGACTTGCCAACATTAGGGCGCCCAACGATGGCGATTTTCACGGGAGGAGGACCGGCGCTCGCTTCTTCATAGGTTTCTACACCAAGTTCGTGAAGTTCGGTTTGAATAAGATTCTCCAACTTGTCAAAGTTTCGGCCGTGCGCCGCAGAAGTGTTGATCTGGTTTGGAAAACCGAGGGCAGCGAACTCAGCGGCGTCGGGCTCTGACTTTGGAGTGTCAACTTTGTTAGCAAGAAGCACGACCGTTGCCTTTGAATTACGAAGCAATGTAGAAAGTTCACGGTCTATGGGATGAATTCCCGTTTGAACATCAACCACGAATAAAATTAGGTCTGCTGATTCGATGGCTATATCAGCCTCCATTCGAACCTGCTCACCGAATCCATCATCAAGTGTAGCTCCGATACCGCCGGTATCGGTCAATTCAAAAGAGATGCCTCGAGGCCGCTTACATTCTGTGGCAATCCGATCACGGGTCACTCCTGGCTCATCATGCACGATAGCGATTCGACGCTTGGCGATACAATTAAAAATGGCGGACTTCCCGACATTGGGGCGACCAACAATGGCAACTTGAGCTAAACGATTACGAGACATCAGAATCTGGCGTGGTATACCCGTGTAACCGCATCTGATGAATGCCTTCTACGACATACTGGTAGCCGGAAATGAGCGTCATTACGGCTGCCAGATAGATCAAGATATCCAGCGGAAGCGGTCGGGCTTCGAGGCTCCAAAAGTCCACCAAAACCCAGCAGACGCAACTTAACTGTAAGAAAGTGCATATTTTACTGGTGATGATGCGCTTCATCTTAACCTCGCCGGTCGTGTAATGAATGATAATCACTCCAGCCACGATCGTGACATCCCGAGTAATCACCAGCACAGCAAACCATATTGGGAGCCCCGCATGCCACTGTGTCACACTCAGAGTGACAACGCCGGCAAGCAGTAAAAGTTTGTCCGCGACCGGATCGAGTGCCCGCCCAAGTTTAGTGCTTTGGTTGAAGTTGCGAGCAATGTAGCCATCAAGAGCATCACTAAGTGACGCTATCGCAAAGATAATTAGAGCGGAAACTCGATACCACAACACCCCATCACCGTCGATAATGCTCTGGCTGTAGTAGGCTGCAAATATGACAAACACCGGAATCAGAAGAAGCCGGGTGATTGTGATTTTGTTGGCCAGTGTCATGGGGAGCAAGCGTAGTTCGCGATCAATTCCACGGATAGTAGAATGATTCGACAATAGCCACGGCCTCGGCTATAATCTAGCTCGGCCCATACCGTTTTCCGCGTTAACAAAAACACGTTAGGCATGGCAAAAGCTGCTGAGACATCCCAAGAATTACTTGAGCAGGCGCTCGCTTCAAAAGAGCTTCGTTACTTCACTGCCAGCGGTGGAGCTGCCAAGGGCAAAACTGGTCCAGAGGACACCAGTGAGTTTGCGGAACTGCTCATGGCACTTCAGGAGTGCGCACAACTACTTGGGGAAACGCTTGAATTGGGTGCTGTTTCCAGCGCGATCAGTGTTCAGGGGGATGAGACAGCCGGATTCTGCTTCGACCCGAATGTAGACTCTGGGGATCCTGTCATTGCCGGTGCTATTGTGAACCGGAAAATGCCGGTTAGCGCGTTTGTAAGTTCTCTCCAAAACTACATCAACAGCGGAGACTACGCATGACACCGGAAGCTCTCACCGCAACTCTGGATGCCCTTAAGAAAGCAGGGTCGGTTTACGGCGTGATGCTTCAGCGAGGCCACGACGTCATCTTCAGTGATCTCCCGTTTGAGAACGATAAGGTGAAAGAACTATCTGACGTAATCGATGACATCGTCTACTTCTACGCACAGGAGAGCCGTTGCCCAGACCAGCTTGCTTTCCGTTATGATGGCGGGAACCTTGTGATTCTCTTTAAAGAGGGCCACCGGATGGTGGTGCTTCACCGCAGTGCGGATGAAGCTGACAGTATTTCGAAGTCGGCGACATCCTTTTTCTGTGATTATCTCACTGGGGAGGCGGTCAACTCATTTTGAGGGCTTATACAATAAGCCGCAACTCTGTGGCTTCAGCTCTTATGATTTGGGGGGGTACGGAACGACCCCTTTATCACAGCGTTGATACACTTGCTCTCGAGTGATTGATCGGAATCGGTAGCAAACACAAAAAAAGCTGCCCGTTCAGGCAGCTTTTTGTCTATCGAAACCTAAGAAGAGATCTAATCAGGAACGCTCCTCTTTGGGCTTATCTTCGCGAAGAGTGAAACGGAATCGGTTTCCGCGATTTCGTTTGGCGGCGGCTCGGGCTTTTCGTTTGGTGCGCTGGGCAGGAGTTTCGAAGGAGCGAAGCCGGCGCATTTCTTCGATAATACCCTCAGATTCCATCTTGCCCTTAAGACGCTTAAGAGCACGATCGATTGGCTCTCCTTTTTTAATATCAACTTCTGGCATGGTGAGTGATCGGGATTGGTTGTAGGTTCTAGAGTATTTGTCTCAGCTTCCCGTGAGGGCGGGAATCTAACGGGGGAAAAGCGCTCCGTCAAGTCCGGGCAACGATAAGAAGGGTGAAATGATTCGGTAATGGAGCACTGAACGCTGAATTTATGGTCATTGCATCTCGCTCTTTTCTTTCTTTGAGGTAAAGAGATGTTCAAAAGTTAAACCACTAATAGGAAAAATATTTAATCTTCCTTCTGCAAGCTGGCAACGACATTGAAGTCTTCTAGCGTGGTCGTATCGCCCTTTACCTCGCCTCCAGAAACAATTTCCTTGAGAAGACGGCGCATAATTTTTCCGCTTCGAGTTTTCGGAAGAGTTTGAGTAAAGCGAATGTCGTCTGGCTTTGCGATGGCTCCGATTTCTGCTCCGACGTGCTGGCGAAGTTCTAATGCTAGCTCATCACCATGATCGATACCTTCTTTGAGAGTTACAAAAGCCACGACAGCTTGGCCCTTGATATCATGAGGGCGCCCAACTGCGGCAGCCTCTGCGACTGCTTCGTGCGAGACAAGCGCGCTTTCGACCTCGGCCGTTCCTAGTCGGTGGCCTGAAACGTTAAGCACGTCGTCGAGGCGTCCAACGATCCAGAAATAGCTGTCATCATCAGTTCGAGCGCCGTCACCAGCGAGGTAGATGCCCTCATATTCGTTCCAGTAAGTCTCTTTAAAACGCTCCGGATCCTTGTAAATCGTGCGCAGCATGCTGGGCCACGGCTTCCGAATCACGAGTTTACCTCCCTCATTTGGGCCGCATTCTTCGCCGGTTTCATCAAGTATCGCTGCATCAATGCCAAGAAAAGGACGGGTCGCGGTTCCAGGCTTTAGCGGTGTCGCGCCGGGAAGCGGGGTGATCATGATCGCTCCCGTCTCTGTCTGCCACCATGTATCGACGATAGGGCAGCGTCCGGCACCAATCTTCTCATGATACCACATCCAAGCTTCGGGGTTGATCGGTTCACCAACCGTGCCAAGAAGACGGAGAGAGCTCAAGTCGTGCTTATCAACATGATGGTCGCCTGCTTTAATGAACGCGCGAATCGCTGTCGGTGCGGTGTAGAAAATGGTGACCTTATATTCGGCTACTATCTGCCAGAAGCGATCCCAGTCGGGCTGATTGGGCGCTCCTTCATACATCACTTGCGCAGCGCCATTCGCCATAGGGCCGTAGACAATGTAGCTGTGACCGGTGATCCAACCGACGTCAGCAGTGCACCAATAGATATCATCTTTCTGATGGTCAAAAACATATTTGAAAGTCGTCGCAGTACCGGTGAGATAGCCTCCAGTCGTGTGGAGAATTCCCTTAGGCTTGCCGGTTGAACCTGAGGTGTAGAGAATAAAAAGGGGATGCTCGGCGTCAAATCCTTCGGCAGGACAGAAATCAGACATATCAGCGGTGGCATCGTGCCACCAAGCGTCTCGGCCTTCCGTCATCTTGATCTCGTTCTCGCAGCGTTTGAGAACAAACACATTTTCAACCGCATCGTAATTTTCGAGGGCCTCGTCAACGTTGGCCTTCAGCGGAACGACATTGCCACGGCGCCATCCGCCATCGGCGGTGATAATGGTAGTCGCTTCTGAGTCTTCGAGGCGATCCTTGATAGAAGTTGCGGAGAATCCGCCGAAAACAACCGAGTGAACAGCCCCAATACGAGCGCAGGCTAGCATAGCAATGGCAGCTTCTGGAACCATAGGCATATAGATGAGAACCCTATCTCCTGACTTAACGCCACGGGCAATCATCGCATTGGCAAAGCGGCAAGTTTCACTGAGGAGTTCCGAAAACGTGATGTTTCGCGTGTCCCCGGGTTCGCCCACCCAGTAGATCGCAACCTCATCGCCTCGCCCATCAGCAACATGGCGATCGAGGCAGTTTTCGGCTGCGTTGATCTTGCCGCCATCGAACCACTTTGCAAAAGGAGCGTCGTTCCAATCGAGCACGGAATGCCATGACTTTTGCCAGCTCAACTCGGCAGCCTGCTCCGCCCAGAACGCCTCAGGGTCCGCGATTGACTTAGCATGAAGTTCCTCGTAGTCATCCATCGATTTGATGTGCGCTCTGGATGAGAAATCTGGTGAAGGAGAGAAGACTCGATCTTCTTTTTGAAGCGATTCGATATTGTTACTCATGGGAGTTAAAACTGAGGCATGAAAGCTACCAAGAGACCTTTGAAATGAAAACGGTAAAATTCGCGTTATTCAGGTCGTGGGTCTTACCTGAAAAATGAAACATCTCCATGACGATGGGATCAAGAAAGATTACGTGACCATTAGCTTTGCACAGGTGACGGTTGAGCCCATATCTGCAAGAACCACGGGGTTAGAGGTCCTCTTCCATAACGCGTTCCAAACTTTCGCGTGGTTTCTGGTATGCTGAGAGAGTGGACTAGGCGCGGTCATTCACAGCCATCATGACGACAAAATAAAAAACGGCTGCTCAGTTCAGAGCAGCCGCTTCAAAAAACCTGACAGTGCGTTTCAAACAGCGTCGCGCGCGTCAATCATCGACTTGAGAATGGTGTTCCAAGTATCTCCATTCTCGAGCATTTCGTTGGGAAACATACAGCCATCCCAGCAAATGTGCTCGATTCCGCGGTCCGCGTAGTCCTTCAGCCAGTAGGTAGTGCAGCGAGTGATGTCGAGCTTACCGTTAGTATCGTCAGCCGGGCAGTGTTTGCCGGTCTTGTCGTGACTGCCGGCTCCGTGAACCGAGCCGTCGTTCTGGGCGACGTGGAAATCAATTGTCCAGGGCCGCAGCTTGTCAGTCATTTCCTCGTAGGCCGCATAGAATTCTTCGTCGTTGTAGCCGTCCTTAAGAAGGGCATGCTCAGGAGCGTTGTAGCCAAGAAGGTAAAGGTAAGTGTGAGCAAGATCAGCCTGAAAGCCGAGCGTCTCAGGCATCCCGACTTCCTCGAGGAGATCCAGCATGTCTTTCCAACTGTGCATACCAGCCCAGCATATCTCACCTTCAGCAGCGAGGCGTTCACCGTGGTCGGCAGCGATCTTGGCTGCCTCGCGGAAAGTAGCGGCGATTCGCTTGGTATTGGCGGAAGGATCCTCCCGCCACTGCTCGAGACCAAACTCGGCAGAATCGATACGGATGACACCACGCTTGCGAACGCCATGATCGTTAAAAACACCGGCGATTCGGCAACCAACCTTTACGGCTTCGAGAAATTTCTTCTGCGACTCGTCGTCGCCCATGGCGGAGTCACCCACGGTGCCACCCCACACTGGTGCCACCAGAGAACCGACGTCAAAGCCATATCCAGCAATTGTGTCGGCGATTCCCCGCAGCTCCTCGTCAGTGGCATAAGGGTCGGTGTGAGGGTGAAAGAGAAAGTAGTCAATACCCTCGTACTTTTGGCCGTCCACCTCGGCGGCGGCCGTGAGTTCCAGCATCCGCTCGAGAGAGATTGGTGGTTCTTGGCCTTCGTCGTCGCCTTTTCCGACGAGACCGGGCCACATGGCATTATGCAGTTTCAGTGAAGACATTTATTTCTTAGGTAGTGGATATTTGGGTGAGCCCCGTAGAATACATGAACGCCCTACCAGAGCAAGGTAGAAGCCCTTCATGATGTATCAAGTTTGGCTAAAAATATATTAGCCTGAGAGTTCTTTGCGGAATAGTTCGAGGCTGAAAGACAGGGCTTCAGTGGTTGACTTCAATTCAGCTATCGCGGAACCTCTCGATGTCACTCTGGGAGTGAGCATTTCTATTTTTCTACCTGACAATGAATTTGACCAAGTTGACCCTTTTAGCGGGCGCTGTAGCGCTCGGTTTTTCCTTTTCCGCAACTGCGGGGCCAAAAGTGGTGCTGCACACGAGCTTAGGTGATATAACGCTCGAGCTCAATGAAGAGAAGGCACCAAAAACCGTAGCTAACTTCCTAAGCTACGTGAATGAAGGTTTTTACACCAATACTGTTTTCCACCGTGTTATCGAAGGGTTCATGATACAAGGAGGAGGATTCGAGCTCCAGTCGACCGGCAAAATTGAGCAGAAAAAGGTGAAAGACTCAGTCGAAAATGAGGCCAAAAATGGACTCAAGAATAGGCGGGGGTCCATTGCTATGGCTCGAACCAGCGATCCGCACAGCGCTACCGCCCAGTTTTTCATCAATGACGGAGACAACGGCAATCTCGATTATCCTTCCTTTGACGGGTGGGGTTACGCTGTCTTTGGTGAGGTCATTGAGGGGTTTGATGTTGTCGACAAAATTGCCGATGTGGCGACAGGAACAAAAGGTTTGCATGCTCGCATGGGCGACCAGACTATGGAGCGTCCAATGAAGGACGTGCCAAACGAAAATGTGATCATTAAATCGATTGAGAACGTTAAACAGTAACTAGTTAAAGCATTTTTTTACACCTTTATGAGCGAAGAAACTATTGACCTCCCGCGCGTGTTTTTTGACATGGAAGCGGACGGCGAGCCGGTTGGCCGTATTGTCATGGAGCTGCGTAGCGACGTGGTCCCCAAAACTGCTGAAAATTTCCGTGCTTTGTGCACGGGAGAGAAGATGGGATTGAGCTACAAGGGGAGCCCGTTCCACCGAGTGATACCCGATTTCATGTGTCAGGGTGGTGACATCACCAATGGCGACGGAACGGGCGGGCAGTCCATTTATGGTCGTCGCTTTGACGACGAGAACTTCGAATTGAAGCATACGGGTCCCGGCATTCTCTCCATGGCGAATGCCGGTCCAAACACAAACGGGTCCCAATTTTTTATCTGCACGGTAAAAACCGAGTGGCTCGACGGTAATCACACTGTTTTCGGCAGCGTTGTCGAAGGCATGGATGTCGTCCAGAAACTGGAAGAAATTGGTAGCCGCAGTGGTCGCACTTCTAAGGAGGTCATTGTGGCGGATAGCGGCCAACTCTAATCGCTTCCTAACGTAAGTTTAAGGCCGTCCCTGGAGCTCACTCGTTTCAGCGGCGGCTTTTGCTTTTATTCTAAAGGCTGCTAGCCCTATCTAAATATGGCAAACGAATACGATGCTGTAGTGATTGGGTCCGGCCCGAACGGGTTAGCGGCAGCTGTCAGGCTTGCTCAGGAGGGTCAATCCGTCGTCGTCCTAGAGAGGCATGATGAACCGGGCGGAGGTACAAGGACTGCGGAGCTTACGCTGCCGGGCTACCACCATGACGTATGTTCTGCAATTCACCCGATGGGGCTTGCCTCACCGTTTCTTAGTTCGCTGCCTCTTGAAAAATATGGGCTCGAGTGGATTCATCCAGAAATCCCGATGGCTCACCCGCTGGATCACGGAGAAGCTGTTATGCTGCACCGTTCGATCGAGGAAACTGCCGCTCAATTCGACCCCGTGACCCGGGGCACATATCGCAAGCTGTTTACGCCATTTGTGGAACAGGCCCAAGAACTTCTGCAGGATCTTCTCGCTGCACCTCGAATGCCAAAGAACCCCGTTCTCGCCGGGCGTTTTGGACTTAAATCGCTTCCAGCGGCACTCGACGCCTCTAGGGCATGGTTTCCGGATGAAAAGGCGCGGGCTTTACTGGCAGGGAATGCTGCTCATTCCATCCTGCCTCTTGATCGCCCGATAGCGACCAATGCGATTGGATTGATTCTGATGCTGGTCGGGCACGCTCACGGATGGCCAGTCGCAAGAGCGGGTTCTCAGCGCATCACAAAGGCACTGATTGGATATCTCGAGTCAATCGGTGGAAAGGTAGAAACGGGTCGTCAAGTTTCAACCATCAAGGAACTCCCCAAGGCGAACGCCTATGTATTCGATACTTCACCATCCGCCATGGCAGAGATCGCTGGGGACCGTCTGCCTGCAGGCTTTTCAAAACGACTCCGAAAATACCGCCATGGTGCAGGTATTTTTAAAATTGATTATGCCCTGAGCGAAGCCGTTCCATGGGTTAACTCCGGTTGCCGCAAGGCTGGAACCGTCCATGTCGGTGGCACCATAGACGAGATTGCCCAATCAGAACGTGAGATGTGGGAGGGAATCCACAGCGGGCGTCCTTTCGTCCTCGCCGCTCAGCAAAGCGTGTGCGATGACAGTCGGGCTCCCAAAGGCAAACACACTTTCTGGGCCTACTGTCATGTTCCAAAGGAATCGACCGTCGACATGACTGAAGCGATTGAGGGACAACTTGAGCGGTTCGCTCCCGGCTTCAAAGACTGCGTTCTCGAGCGGCACACTATGAATTGCTCCGACTATCAATCCTATAATCCAAACTTCATCGGAGGGGATATTATCGGAGGAGTTTCAGATTGGAGACAAGTCGTGAGCCGTCCTGTGGCGAGGATACGACCTCACACCACTCCGGCGAAGGATATCTTCATCTGTTCCGCATCAACCCCGCCTGGGGCAGGAGTTCACGGCATGGGCGGGTATTGGGCAGCGGAAGAGGTGCTTCGCCATTAACGGTTAGCGATCGCCTGGCCAAAATTCCTTTTGCTTCTCCATGGGAAGCTGAGACACATCACTATCGTCTTCGTAGTACTCACGAATGTCTTCCAGCTTCTGCTTCATGTTAGAGACTAGCTCCGGACTGGCGGTTTCGTAGATGTTGGTGAGTTCGTCGGGGTCTTTCTGGAGATCAAACATTTCCCACTCATCGAACTGATAGTAGCAGATCAGCTTGTAGCGATCGGTTCGAATACCATACTGACGGGGCACCATATGAACGCTAGGGTATTCGTAGTAGTGGTAGTAAATCGCTTCGCGAAACTTTTCGTCTCCCTCGCCCTTGAGGAGCGGGACGAGTGACTGACCCTGGAGGTCATCCGGGATTGTCGCGCCTGCCATGTCTAGGAACGTTGAAGCGTAGTCGAGGTTCTGGACGAGGTCGGTGTTCCGTGAGCCGGCCTGGGTAATGCCTGGCCACTTCACGATGAGAGGCATCTTGAGAGCCTCTTCATACATCCAGCGCTTGTCATCCCAGCCGTGATCTCCAATATAGAAGCCTTGGTCACTAGAATAGATAACAACAGTATTGTCATCGAGTCCCAGTTCTTCAAGTGTTGCCATGAGAGTGCCGACGCTCTCATCGACGCCTTTGACGCTGCGGAGATAATTCTTAGCGTAGCGCTGATACTTCCAGCGAATGAGTTCCTTGCCACTAAGATTGGCCTTGTGAAAAGCTTCGTCCTTTGGCTTGTATGCTGCAAACCATGCGTCGAGTTGAGCTTTACTCATGCGCGCCATGTTTCTCCACGCTGACTTGTCTTGTCGCTTTTGTGATGCTTCTTGAGTGAAGTCAGGAGTCAGGTCCAGGAAAAGATCGTAATTAATGTCCATGTGTCGATCGATTTCCAGTTCCTGATGACGCGCACCGGGAGCGCGGGTTGCGTAGTCGTCGAAGAGCGTCTCAGGTTCCGGCATATCCATGTCATCGTAGAGGGTAAGATGACGCTCAGCAGGCATCCAATTCCGGTGCGGAGCTTTGTGCTGGACCATCAGCATGAAAGGCTTGTCGTCGGTGCGCTTTTCTTTGAGCCACTCGACTGCGAGGTCGGTGACCACATCGGTGCAATGACCTTCGATTCGAATGTTGCCTTCAGGGACAATGAGATCGGGATTGTAGTATAGCCCCTGCCCAGGCAGTACTTTCCAGTCGTCGTAGCCCTGAGGATGACCCTTGAGGTGCGATTTGCCATAAATCGCGGTCTGGTAGCCCGCTTTTTGGAGCAGCTTGGGGAAGGTTTGCTGGTTCCAGTCAAAGGTGTTGCCGTTATTCATGAAGCCATTCTTATGGCTGTGCTTCCCAGTCTGAATCACGGCACGGCTTGGACCACATATCGAGTTAGTACAGAAGCTGTTTTCAAATACCATACCCTGGTCGGCAAGCTTATCGATTTCAGGAGTGGGATTAACCGGCTTCAGCCAACCATTGTAGGCGCCGATAGCGTGGGGTGCATGGTCATCAGAAAAAATGAAGAGTACGTTTGGTTTCTCGTCAGCGAGGGAGGACAATGAGAGTCCGACGAGCAAGGCGGCAGAGAGAAAAATGAACTTCGGCATGCGAACTCTATGCCTTTAGTTCGCGCGATCGGCAAGGATATTCCGGCGTGCGGTAATAGCGGAAACACGGAAATGAGCACCTGTGATGCCTTTCTAACGGCCGAATTGGTAAAAACCAAGAGGGACCTCAGTCTCTGCGCGTCTCAAATCCCTATAAATCGGGCCATGAACGAACAGAACTGACTTCGTGGTTCGATCGCCGAATAGCTAGTGAATTTCGCCAAGTTGGGGCGCGCGTGATTGCGTGCAACATTCAGAATCCAAACCTTTAAATTTCGCAGCCCGAGTCAAACGCCATAGGAAACGATGGTATGCGGAGGTCTGTGGCTGGAAGGCGATAAGCATCGCCGTCTGGAAAATTTGATATTTGAAATCCGGTAGTTCACCGCCACGAACGAGCTCCTCGTCTTCGAGAACCATGCTTCGCTTGAATACGATTTGCCTCCTCGCGGGATTTCGATGTCCCGCGTAATCCATACATTCGCTTTTTAGCCGTTTCGTAGGCCGCGCGGTGGTCAACTAAAGGGGCAGGATAATCGGTCCCGATGCGACACCCATAAAGTGACTGCTCCATCGTTGTTAGTAGTTCCGGTCTCAAAATCAGCGGTGAGGGAAGACCCTCCAATTCTGGAACCCAGCGACGGATGAAATCTCCATTTGGATCTTGATCTTCCGCTTGCTTGATCGGTGAATAAATCCTCACCGTGTTGATGCCAGTTACGCCGCTTTGCATTTGCACTTGGCTGTAGTGAATTCCGGGCTCGTAATCGGTAAAGAGGCGAGCCAGATGATGAGCTGGCTCTCTCCAGTGATTCCAGAGATGGTAAGATGAAAAAGAGACTAACATAGCCCTCATCCGAAAGTTGATCCATCCAGTATGATTAAGGTAGCGCATAGCTGCGTCGATCATGGGATAGCCGGTCTGTCCGGCGCACCATGCCTCGTGCCATTCTTGATTCCAATGATCCTCACGAAGGCCATCGCAAGTTCTGGAAAAGTTGCGGAATTCAATTGAGGGTTCATCTTCCAGCTTCTGCATAAAGTGGCAGTGCCACCGGAGCCGCCCAAGGTAAGATTTCAAACTACCAAGCCAACCCGGCGGGATGGTTCCACCATCCCTTTTAATCTCGTAAAGGCCCGCACGATGCTCTCTCGCCGTTTGATAGGTCTCTCGCATTGAAAGACAACCGTAGCTTAGATAGGGGCTTATCCGACTGCAGGCGGACTCGGCCGAGATCGGACTGGACATCTCTTTCTGGTAGTGTTGTCCGCGAGACTGAAGAAACGAGCTCTGTAACTTGAGCGCATGCGATCGTCCACCGCGCTGAAGTGTCATTCGGTCGGTGAGTTCAGAATGGGCGAGTAGCCCACCGTTTTGTCGGAGCTTGCCAGGATTTTTAAGAGCAAGGAACCCGATTTCTTCAGGAGCCGGGCAAGGAGTCAACGGCTCGCTCATTCTTGAGTTCCAGCGAGCCGACCAGCCGTCCCGATCGACAAGACGGCGTACAACTCCCGTTTGGGGGATTTCAGTCCAAAGAATCCCGTGTGTTTTGCACCAATCGCCCACTTGAACGTCTCTCTGGTAGCTAAGGCCGTTGCCAGTTTCCTCGTGACTCCACAGATGGAAACTACCCACCTCACGCAAGATGGCTTGGAGCGAAATCAGGACATCACCACGGTGCACGAGAAGTTCGCCGCCGAGGGCCTCAAAGCTGGATTGAAGTTCACCTAGACACTCCTTGATAAAGTTGAGGTGCCGTCCTGAAAAATCTTCTGCGGCGAGCATATGATCCTCAAAGACGTAAAGGGGAAGAACCGGGCCGGCTTTGGCCGCCTCAACGAGCGGACGGTGATCGGAGACCCGTAAATCCTTCTTGAACCAAATAACCTGTGGCGTCAT
>PBSY01000038.1 GCA_002726915.1 Verrucomicrobiales bacterium
TGCACCCAGGGGATCTCGCCACCCTGGCAGGAGAACCTTCAAAACTTCAAGAAACGGTGATGCGACTTCAAGCGCGTTCCGGTAAAGACCAGAAAAGTAACATCGTTATTTTTGGAGGGGGTGAATACGGCTTTTCACTCGCTCAATCACTCGAAAGTTGGAACTGCCGTATCCGCATTTTCGAGGAAGACGCAGAACGCTGCCAAGAACTCACCGACCTCCTCACCAACGTTACCATTCTGAATGCTGACGCGACCTCGATTGCTGAGATGAAAGAGGAACTGATCGGTGACGCTGACTTTTTCATCGCGGTGACTGATATCGATGAAGATAATGTGATGACCTGCCTTCAGGCTCATAGCCTTGGCACCAAATACTGCCTGCCGGTCATCCACCGCGCCGACTACGCTGATGCCATGACAGGCTTTGGCGAAAAGTTAGGCATTCTTGCTGCGATCAGCCCGCGCGAAACGACGAGAAAAGACCTGTCACGCTTCATTACGTCCGACCGTTTTCACCTCCTTCACAAACTGGAAGGTGTCGAATTGATCGAGTCTTCTGTCAGTAAAAGTTCCGCTATCATAGGAAAGAAAGTTAAAGAAGTGGACTGGCCAACCGACTGCGTTCTCGTCGCCCAACTGCACGGTGCTCGCGGAGAAGTTCCCGCAGCGGATGATATCATCGACGAAGAAGACAGCCTCTACGCTCTTGTGAAGCCGAAGGCGAAGCGTGCATTCCTCAAGCTTGTCGCTCCCTGATGAACCTTCGCATCATCATTAAAACTCTGGGCGTCCTCTCGCTTCTTATAGGACTGGCCATGGGAACCTGCTGGCTTTACGCCTTGGCTGTTGTCCATACCGAGGGACGCAACGACCTTAATTCAAGTGCCCAAAGTGCACTCGGAATTTCTACCGGAATCACCATTACTATTGGTTTCCTCATGTATCTCGTTGGGATTCGCTGCAGGCACGAACTGCTTCGCCGCGAAGCCATGATCATCGTGGGGCTCAGCTGGATTTCGGTTAGCCTACTTGGGGCCCTTCCCTATTGGCTCTGCGAACCAGGTCTCAACATCTTCGACTCGATATTTGAATCAGTGTCAGGATTCACCACAACGGGCTCGACCATTATGGCTGATATCGAGGCCTTCCCCAAGGCAATCCTGTTATGGCGATCAGTGACTCAGTGGTTGGGTGGTATCGGTATACTTGTGGTCTTCGTGGCAGTGCTCTCATTTCTCGGAGCGGGAAGTCGGTCAATTATGCAGCAGGAGTCGAGCTTGAATATCTCCGACTCAGGAGCCTCACGAATCCGTGATATCGCTTTTACACTGCTTAAAGTTTACCTCGCCCTGACGATTGTCTGTCTTTTTGGTCTGATAGCGCTGGGAATGCCGATCTTTGAGGCCACCTGCCACGCTATGTGTACGATCGCTACCGGCGGCTTTAGCCCCAAGAATCTCAGCATTGGGCATTATCAGGATGTCGGGATCGAATTATGGGTCGCATTTTTTATGTTCTTCTCCTCGATCGGATTCATGCTCTACGTCATCGTGGTTCACCGGCGCTGGGAGCGCCTCAAGGCGGAGGAGGAAGCCCGCTATTATTTCTTCCTCGTTCTTCTTGCCGTAGTCGCCATTGCATTTGACCTCCACTTAGCAGGGACTCATGACGGCTATGCCAAAGCTCTCCGTGAAGGCTTCTTTAATGTCGTTTCGATAGGCTCCACCACCGGATTTTGCGCCTCAAACTATGACCAGTGGCCTCTCTTTTCCAAGATGCTGCTTATGTTCATGATGCTGGTCGGCGGTTGTGCGGGATCCACCGCGGGCGGGATCAAGATGAACCGCGTCATTTTATTCACCAAAATTACCAACCGTGAAATGGTGCGTTCCTTTCGCCCCAATCAAGTCTTCCGCATCAAGCTCAACGGGATGGCCCCAGACGAAAAAGTCTTTGTAACGACTTCGTTTTTTATTGCGCTCGGTTTCGCCCTTTCGGGCCTTGCTGGTATTATGGTCTCCCTCCTCGAGCCAGACCTGAACATGATTTCCACGATCGGCTGTGTCTTCGCAACCCTTTTCAATATTGGGCCAGGGTTTGATGCAGTCGGCCCGGCGCATAACTTTTCTTTCCTCGGCTCTGACACTAAGATGGTCCTGAGCTTCTGCATGATCCTGGGAAGACTTGAGTTCTTCGCTCTTCTTGTTCTCTTTGTTCCTTCCCTCTGGAAGAAATACTGAGCCCTCCTGCCTGCATGTTCGCTCTCGATACTCTCCTGACTGAGACCGGCTTAATCCGATTCGACAAGAAGACCTGTGAATGTCTTGAAAAAATGGGGCTCCGCACTGTAGGCGACGCTCTAACCTACTACCCTAGACGCCACGAAGATCGAACCCAATTCAGCACCTTTCCGGAAAACCCTACAGCTGAATCCATTTGTCTCCACGTCGAGGTAATCGATGCTCAGACTCGCTTCGGCCGCGGGCGCGGCAAGCGCTGGTTCGAGGCGACCGTCGAACCCGCTACAGGTGGCAATCTTCTTGGCAACCGCATCGTTCTCCGCTGGTTTGGCCTATCCTACATCCAAAAAATTATCGCGGCCGGACATTTGCTCGTTGTTTACGGGCAGCCAAAAATGAGCGGCCGCAAGCTTGTTATCGATCATCCAGATTTCGAGATTGTTGATGATGACCCCTCCTCTGCTGACGCCCACATGGGGCGCATCATTCCAATTTACCCACTCATTAACGGCATCAATCAGAAGAGTATTCGAACGCTCATCCATGGAATCATCGAATCGGTTACTGACGAAACGATCGTCGACTGGTTGCCGCCGGACTCAGTCGATTCGGAACTCACGCGAGCTCAAGCCATCCGGCAAACCCACTACCCGGACAGCTTCGAATCACTCGAACCCGCTCGGCGCTATCTCGCTCTCGAAGAATTCACCCAACTCCAAATCATTCTCCAAAAACGACGCGCCGAACATCGCGCCAAAGGCGGCAAATCTCACGCAGGCCCCGGAACGCTTCTCGAAAAATTTCTCAGCGATCTACCCTTCGCCCCAACAAACGCTCAAACGAAAGCATGGGAACAGATCCGGGCAGACATGGTTGCCGAAGCACCTATGGTGCGCCTGCTCCAAGGAGATGTTGGCGCTGGTAAAACCCTCGTGGCGGCGGTGGCAATTCTTTTTGCGATTGAAGCTGGATTCGATGGTGCGCTCATGGCGCCAACACAGATCTTAGCTGAGCAGCATTTTCAAAGTTTCCGGGAATGGTTCGAGCCACTTGGAATCGAGGTCACCCTTAAGACCGGAAATAAGGAGGCCGGGGGAGATCTACCACTCTTTGCTGGAGTCGGAAACGGCTACGGAACCTTGACGATTGGCACCCATGCCCTCATTCACGACGAGAGCCGATTTCCGCACGGACTTGGCCTCGCGGTAATCGATGAACAACACAAATTCGGTGTTGATCAAAGGCAGGCGCTTATCAATCGTGGCGACTTTCCCGATGTTCTCGTCATGACGGCTACCCCGATTCCAAGAACACTCGCACTCTCCTTCTACGGCGATCTCGATGTATCAATACTCGACGAACTCCCTCCCGGACGCGGCAAGATCATCACTGGCATTCGACTCACGTCACAGGGCGAAGAAGCCGCAAAATTCATCGGAGAGCAGGTAGCAAATGGTCGGCAGGCCTACATCGTTTATCCGCTGATCGAAGAGTCCGACAAAATCAGCGCCGGAGCCGCCTCGGTCGAGTATGAGGTCTGGCAGAAACGGTTACCTGATATCTCCATGACCCTACTTCATGGTCGGATGACCGGCGAAGAAAAGGATGCCGTCATGGAAGAATTTCGAAGCAGCAGAGCGAGTGTATTAGTCTCTACTACCGTCATCGAAGTCGGAGTGAACGTGCCCAACGCGAACGTCATGCTGATCTATAATGCGGAACGCTTCGGCCTCGCCCAGATCCACCAACTGAGGGGGCGCATAGGGCGCGGCGAGCACAAAAGCTTCTGCGTACTTATGCTCGATTCTGATAACGCTGATGCCCGCGAACGACTCGAGATCCTAGAGAAAACCCACGATGGCTTTGTTATAGCTGAAGAAGATCTCAAAATTCGCGGCCCAGGCGAAATGTTAGGCACTCAGCAAAGCGGGTTACCCGACTTAAAGTTTTCGGACTTTCTCGGCGACAGTCGCCTCGTCGAACGATCTCGGGAAATTGCCCGCGGAATGGTTGGATCTGACTCTGCTTGATTCACGTGAAGCAGCCCCACTTTTCCTTGTCAGTGTCGTCAGGCTTAGGAATGCTGTATAGTAGATGAAAGCTTTTTCCTTAATCGTCTGCCTACTCATTCTGCCGTTTCTCAGTCTGGCCGAAAATTGGCCTTCTTGGAGAAAAGACCACCTCGGCTCCGGCCAGACCAGTGAGACCAATTTACCAACCACCTGGGGGCCTAGAGAAAACGTACGATGGCGAACAGAACTGCCCGAACCCAGTAACTCCACTCCCGTCATTTGGGGCGAGCATATCTACGTGACCCAGCCTGAAAGTTCCAGCAAGTTTCGGAGCCTGCTCTGTTTCGATCGCAACAACGGCGAGCTGCTCTGGAAGAGAGGAATTATTTACGAAGCTGAAGAACGCAGCCACCGCACCAACCATTACTGTTCCGCGTCACCGACAGTGAACGATGAGCGAATTGTGGTGTCATTCGGTTCAGCTGGCGTCATTTGTTATGATCACGACGGGAAGAAACTGTGGCAACGTGATTTTGGTCCAATCGACCATACCTGGGGCAACTCCACCTCTCCTGTCCTGCTCGACGACATCCTCATCCACTACCACGGCCCTGCCACCAACGCGGTCCTCTACGGACTCAACCCGGAAACCGGAGAAACAATCTGGGAATGGAAAGAGCCGGCCTGGAAACCGGAACAGCGAACCGATGGTTTCAACGATCGTCCTGACCAGGGCATCATCGGTGCATTCAGCACTCCTATACTCGTTGAAACCAATGAACGTCGCGAATTAATCATGAGCTTCCCTATGCAGATGAAAGCATTTAATCCGGCCACGGGTGATGAACTCTGGGCATGCTCCGGACTCAATCCATTAGTCTACACTTCTCCAATGTATGCAGACGGCATCGTCGTTGCCATGGGCGGTTACTATGGAAACTCTATCGGCGTCAAAGTTGGGGGTAGTGGCGACGTCACCAAGAGCCATCGTCTCTGGCAGGAGGTCCGTCACAATGGCGGTATTGGCAGCGGCATCACCAAAAACGGAAAACTCTACTACCAAGATGCGGGTGGTATTGCCTATTGCGATGACATGAAAACCGGCGAAACCCTCTGGCGTGCCCGACTGCCCGGAGCCGGCAAGTCGTGGGGTTCCTTTATCGCGTCGGGAGATTTGATCTACACCTTGAGCCAAGCGGGCGATACTGTCGTCTTCAAAGCTTCGGAAGAAGGGCTTGAAGTCGTCTCCCAAGGTCAGGTGGATGAGCACACGAACTCCTCCTTAATTGTCTCCAACGGGGAGATTTTCATCAGAACTCATGAAGCGCTCTGGTGTATCGGGACTCGGTAGTTCAGTCTACTCCTCCACCTCACGTCCCAGTTTCCGCTGCATCTCCCGATAGAGGCGCTCAATTGCCTCCTCGGGCGACTCCATCATCATTCCCTCCTTGATTTTACTGGCATAGAGACCAAAGGCGAAGGGAGAGACCGCCGGCACGTTGAGTAAGACCCATTCAAGGTCTTGAGCTGAATCGAGAAAGGCAGCGGCGCGATCAGTATCCAAAAAAGTATGTTTGGCCTCGTAGAGTGCCTGCTCCAGCAGGGGGTGATCAGGCTCCCGTTCTGACAGCACCTGGAAGAGTAAATCGGAACTCCAGCGAATTTGTTTCATCTTTCGTTGCGCTCCCGGCAGGTTTCTTGGAACCATCAGCCCCGTCTGCGCAACTCCGGAGAACTGCCACTTCACCAACTGAGAATCCTTCAAAACACCTTCCAAGTCTTTTTCGGCACTAGCCCTGACAAACAACTCTTTCCATTGGTGCTTTTCCAAATCCTGAAAGTCCTTCACACTCAACATGAAGCCATAGTCATCAATCGTCACGAGAGTGTTCCCTCCTACTTTCTTTTTGAGACGATGACTCACAATTCGGGAAAGCGCATCATTCGCCGCCCGACCAATCAAAGTATGAAAGAAGAAGTGAATCCGTTCCTCATCTTCACTATCAATAAATCGCTCAATCAACATGCGATCTTGCCGCGGAACTTGCGAGAGGAGCATCTGGTTCTCGAAATGTTCGATGATGGCGGCAGCATTTGACTGAGAAATTGACCATTCTTCAACGAGCCAATCGATCACGTCCTCCGGTTCTTCGCCTTTTTCGTTTAGCCGTCGGTCCAATTCTGTTCGCAAACGCGCCACTTCGTTCGCAATCCCTGAAGCCAACGGCATTTTATTCGCATTCCATGCGGGTACGGTAGGTAGTCGCCCGCTCGCATTCTCCACGATTATTTCTGAAGGAGAGCTGTCGATTAGCTTTACCGTTTTGCCAGCGAGAACAAATACGTCCCCCATTTTAAGCCCTTTAACGAAACGCTCTTCCACCGCTCCCAGCCTTCGGCGGCCCAGCCTGACATTGACCATGCCGTCAGCATGAATCGTTCCGACATTGACCAGATACTCTCGCTCCACTCTCTTAGAAACAGTGTGGTAGATCCCGTCTTTTTCCTCAATTTTTCCAAAGGTCTGACGGTATTGCTTCTGAAGTGAGCGCCCTCCACCCTCCAAATATTCAACGAGCCGATCAAATCGTTTTCGATCGAGTTTCCGAAACGGATAGGCGGAACGGACGGTGTCAAAGGCCTCATCCACGGTCACCCCGTCGTCCATCGCCATCCCAAGGAGATGCTGGATCACGACGTCGGAAGCGGAGTCAAGGATTCGGACGGGCTCCAGTTCCCTCTCATGCGTGAGACGGGCACAAACGATGCATTCAATGAGATCGTTAATATTGGTGGCGACCAAAACTCCGTGACTCGTCTGATCGATGGAATGCCCTGAACGACCCACCCGCTGCAAAGCCCGCGAGATGCCTTTCGGCGTGCTCACCATGATGACCGTGTCGATGTGTCCGATATCAATCCCCAACTCGAGGCTGGTCGAACAGACCACCGCCCGAAGATCTCCTTCCTTAAGCCGATCTTCGACTTCTTGTCGAATATTACGGTCCAATGAGGAATGATGGCATTCCACCAGATGGTTAAGCTTGGGAAGCGCGAGCTTTAGCCGATGCGAAATTCGTTCCGCTCCGGAACGGGTGTTTGTGAAAATTAGAGTCGCCCGGTTCGCTTCGACAATCCGGGCTATGTCGGTAATCACCCGCGTCGCTGTGTATCCCGCCGGCGGATAGGCTTGCCGCCGCAGCGGGGTCATCACCTCAATTAGAGACTGCCTTGCCATGGACGCCTCGCGCACTTGGCAAGGTTGGCCTGAACCGGCGAGGAAGGCTCCTACCTTATCCAGTGGCGCCACAGTAGCAGACAAACCAATGCGACAAAGCGGTTCTTCGTTCTCCCGCAGTCGCTCAAGCCTTTCAAGAGAAACCGTCAGGTGAGTTCCTCGCTTGTTCTCAGCAAAAGCATGCAATTCATCCACGATGACAAACTCACAGCGACTCAGTGCATCGCGATAACCCCTCTGAGGCAAAACGATGGCAAGGCTTTCTGGAGTAGTGATTAAAATATGAGGTGGCTTCCGTCGTTGTTTCTGTCGCTCCGCCGCCGAAGTGTCTCCGGTTCGAAGTCCGACTGTGATGACCTCCTCCAAGCCCATCCCTACTAGGGGCTGCTTGAGGTTCTTTTCGATATCATAGGCAAGAGCCCGCAGCGGCGATACGTAGACGCAACGAATTCCATGAGGGCGCAAGCGACCCTCATGATGTTCTTTTGCCAACCGATCAATAATCCCCAGAAAGCCCGCCAAGGTTTTGCCGGATCCAGTTGGAGACGAAAGCAGCACGGACCGTTTGGAGGAAATATCGGGAATACAGAGTTCCTGCGCTTCGGTTGGTTTACCAAAGGTCCGACGAAACCAATTCCAAGTCTCAGGATGAAGAGATTGGTCGAATGTTTGCTCAGGATTCACGGTGACCGCTATGGTAACGGCTACGCCTCATCAAGGAGACACGATGCACTGCCTCGCAGAGCCTGCCTTAAAAGATCCTCCACTTAGACTTCGCCAACAAATTCTTGCCACTCGGGATGGTTCAGGATTTCGCCGAGAATATCGTGCGTCACCTTGAGCGGAAACTGATTGGCATTAATGTCTGTACGGCGGTCTGAGTAAAAGTCCAAGAGCCCCTTAGTCTCATCCTCATAAGTCTTGATCCGCTTCTGGATCACATCATCGATTGCATCATCCATGCGACCTTCCTTGAGAGCTCTCTTCCGAATCCTAGTGATGAGCTCTTCGCGATTCGGGCAGGAAAGATGGAACAACTGCAGCACCTCAACATGCTCCTCAAGTAGCTTGGCCTGTTCCACACTCCGTGGAATACCATCGAGAATCATGATGTCGATGTCAGGCTTAAACATGTGCAGATTTGCCCGCGCATCGACTTGGATCTTAAAATACCGAACCGTTAATTCGTCAGGCACCAGTTCACCCCGGCGGGAGTAGGCAATAAACTCCTGACCAATTGGAGTTCGCGTATCCATTGAGCGAAAAGCGTCGCCCATCGCAAAGTGATAAATCCTCGGGATCGATCCGAGAATCTTGCCCTGCGTTCCTTTACCGCAGCCTGGAGCCCCAACGAAGATGAATGCCTTATATTTGTCAGGGTGATCGCTGGTCATAGAGAGAGTCTTTTTTTGAGGGTGAATTAGACTATCGAATTTAGGATAAGCGCGTAACGTGAGGAAAAGTCAACCCTGAGTCATGCTTTTCAGCCCTTTCATAGCGGCCCGCTACCTTAAGCCGAAGCGAACTTTCGTTTCAATCATTACCGTTATTTCCATCCTTGGAGTCGTGCTCGCCGTCTGGATGCTCACCGTCGTAATCGCTGTCTTTACCGGATACGGCGAACGCCTCAAGGAAAGCATTCTTGGATTCGAACCGCACCTCACAATCGACGCTGGAGGCTTTATCGGAGACTTTGTTCCGGTGCTCGAAGAAATGGAGAAAATTGAGGGCTTTACCGGAATTACTCCATTCGTCAGCGGTCAAGTTATCATGGACTATCGCGGTCTGCGCAGCGCTCCTACAATTCGCGGTATTATGCCGCCAAAAGGCGCTGAGCTGGAGCGACTCGAGGGCAAGATCGCTGTTCAGAAAGAACTCGGTCCCTCCTCGCTTTCCAAACGCGGCAATTTTGCCCTGTTAGACCCCTATTCCGCTGTCATTGGTGATGGTATCGCGGATTCGCAGAATATTAAGATCGGCGATACTATCGTTCTGCAATCACCTCGTGATGTTCAGTCATTCATGAACCGACTCGACGAGCTATCTTCAGCTGAGAACGCTGACGAACGCGAGCGGCTCTTCGATGAGTTTCGAGAATTCACAGCACCGCAGGAAGTCACCGTCACCGGTATCTTTGACTCGGGTCACTGGGACTTCGACAGCACCTTCGTCTACGTTCACCTCGAAACAGCTCAGGTGCTCTATGGATTTGATCTCGAAGAATGCCATGGCGTTGCCGCCCGGGTTGAAGATGCTTTCCGGGCACACGAATACTCAGAGAAATTGCATGCTACCCTTCCACAGCAATTCCGAGCCATGACGTGGGGCGAACGCTATCAGGCAATCTTTAACGCCGTTGCGACTGAAAAGCAGGCGATGTATATTATACTCTTTATGATCATGGTGGTGGGCGCTTTCTGCATCATGAACACGATGATTACAGTGACGGTTCAAAAACGCTCCGAAATCGGATTAATGAAAGCCCTCGGTTCCACCGAAGAACAAATTGTCGGTATCTTCCTACTCCAAGGATTACTTGTCGGGATCATCGGCGTAGCCGTCGGGATGGGGCTCGCCCAATGGACCATCTTTGAGCGAAACACAATCGGCGGCTGGCTTGGCGAGACCTTTGGGATCGCCATCTTTGCCGAAGATATCTACAAGGTCGACGGGGGTATTCCTGCCAGGCAAAGCATTAAGGATCTCGTCACCATTTCAGTTGGTTCATTCGTCGCGTGTACCGTGGCCGCCCTTATTCCCGCGCTGATTGCTGCAGGTCTTCAACCAGCAAGAGCGCTTCGCAGCGAGTAACCCTTCCCCTCCCTTATTCATAACTTCTCTTTATGGAGTTCTATCTCTCAATCGACGGCGACAAAAAAGGCCCCTTCACCCTTCTTAAAGTAGGGAGCCTTTTAGAAGACAGCACAGTCACCCCGGAGACGCTGGCTTGGCACAAGGATCAAGAAAGCTGGCTACCCATCAGTGAAATACCAGCCCTTGAAAGTATGGTCGAAGCCACTCAGCGGGAAGCAGAAGCCTCTGAATCTGAGGCGACAGTAATTCCGGAGGTAACGAAGCGACCCACTCTGGCTCCCGGAGGACGCTCCGAGGAGGCGACACCCCACTTCGTCCAAAAGGTCCGCCCATTCGCCCGCTTCTGGGCACGAATGTTTGACTGCCTTCTCGTCATGACGGTGGTGTATTTCTTCGTCGACACAAGTTTTCTCATGCCGAAAGAGGATGAAGCCATGAGTGACTGGTTCATTCGCTACCAAGAACAAATCAGTTCTCCGGAAGCCATGGCCATCGCCACGACCATCGTTCGTGCTTTTTTCGCCTGGCATTTTCTGGAGGCAGCCATGCTTTACCTCTGGGGAACGACCCCCGGTAAAGCTCTCTTTGGCATCCGCGTCAGCGGCGTCGACGGGGGTCGGCCCAGCCCTTTTCGCTGCCTTGGCCGATCGCTTTACGTCTATGTCATGGGTGTGGGATTTTACCTTTTCCCCTTCATACTCATCGGTATGACATTCAGCTTTTTCCGACTCATGGCCACCGGGCAGAGCCTATGGGATCAGCACCTCAAATTAGAATCATCCGGCGGACGGCTTTCCGGGACGCGGATAATACTGGCCATTTTTGCCTTTTTCGTTTTAGTAATGTTGCAGTCTCTTAAAATTTAATGAGTCGGAATTGTTCCATCGTGCTGAACGCACACGTACCCTGGGTTCGTCACCCGGAGGTAGCCCATTGCCTCGAAGAGGATTGGCTGCACAGCGCAGTACTCGAAACACATCTCCCACTTCTCGAGATGCTGTTCCGTCTTCGCGAAGAAGGCGTGCCCTATAAACTGACACTTAATCTGTCGCCAACCTTTCTCGCTATGCTCCAGGATCGCTCCCTGAAGCGCCGGACTATCGCTTACCTCGATCGTACCCTTCGCCTCTGCCGGGATGAAGTGGAGCGCGGCGATATCACAGGCTTCGGGAAACTGGCAGAAACCTACGAGGACCGTTTTTACAAGCTTCGCTCCCTATTCATTGACGACTGGCACGGAGATCTTGTTCGCGCCTACATCAACCTGCGCGACAGCGGACACCTCGAATTGACTGCCAGTGCAGCAACCCATGGATTGCTGCCGCTCCTGATGAGGGTTCCTGAGTCCGTCCAGGCGCAGATTCGAGCCGGTATTCGCCAATATGTGCAGTGTTTTGGCAGGATGCCTCAGGGATTCTGGCTCCCGGAGTGCGCCCACGTCCCGTCTCTCAGCGCCATGCTAAAAAATGAGGGCATTGACTGGACACTGGTCGAAGAGCATGGCATGACCGATGCCCATCATAGCAACGAAGCGTTTCCCTTCATTCCCGGGATGACTCCTGAAGGCTTGATTATATTTGGCCGAGATCAGAACAGTAGTAGCGAAATCTGGAGCGCTGACGAAGGTTACCCCGGCGACAGTCGTTATCGCGACTTTATGCGTGATGTCGGCCTTGATGCTCCTATTGAACACCTGCGAGAGTATCTAGACGACTCCGAACAGCGCCAATTTACCGGCTTGAAGTACTTCCGAGCGTCCCGGGACAACGATGAGAGCGAACCCTATGACGAGGAGCTCGCCAACAAGGCACTGGAGGAACACTCGGTGCACTTTGTTTCCAGCCGCGGAGCGCAGCTCGCTGCGCTTGAAGCCAACGGCACGGCAAACCCCATGATTGTTTGTGCTTTTGACGCTGACCTTTTCGGCCACTGGTGGTACGAAGGCACGAGCTTCCTAGAACGTATTTTTCGTAAGGCGGCCGAACGCGGAGATTTCACTTTCAGTAACCCAAGTTCATACCTGACCGAAAGTGACGAACAAACATTACCGACAGTGACACCCGTCTCATCCTCTTGGGGAGAAGGCGGTTACTTCGAAACCTGGACCAGCGAGAGCAACAACTGGGTTCACAATGAAACTCAGAGGCGCGCCGAGCAATTGGCTCGTTTTGTTCGTCTCTTCGAGGAGAACCGCGACGACTTTACAGCGGAGGCTATTGCCCACCGCCAGCGATGCATTCAACTAATGACGAAAGAGTTACTCCTCGCCCAATCCAGTGACTGGGCTTTCCTGATGAACAATGAGCCGTCCCGCGAGTATGCAGAGAAACGTACTCGTGATCACTTCGCTAATTTTGACCGTATCTGGGTTCTTACCACCAAATCGAGTGACGACGGTGAGTTTGATGAAGTAGATCCATTGAATCCGATCTACTCAGACTTGCCATGGAACTTGTTCGAGCCTTACCGGTAATGTTGTTCCGAACATGTCCGAAAACTACGTCTACTTCGATCTCGAAACCCAGCGATCCGCCAACGATGTCGGAGGCTGGGATCGTAAAGCCGACATGAAAATGTCGGTCGGCGTAACTTACAGCTCAGCCAACGGCTCTTACATGATATATGATGAGTCCAATGTGCAGGGCCTTATCGATGAACTCGTCTCAGCCGACGTCGTTGTTGGATTCAACCACATCTGGTTCGATTACGAAGTGCTAATGGGATACACCATTCTCGACCTCAAAGAACAGACCACGAATCTTGATCTAATGCTCGATCTGGAAAAAGCTCTCGAACATAAGCCCAAGCTTGATGCTGTCGCCGCGGAAACTTTAGGGGAAGGGAAAACAGCCGTCGGCACCGACGCGCTCAAGTGGTGGCAGGAGGGCCGTATCATGGACATCGCGGAGTATTGTTGCTTCGACGTCAAAGTCACCAAACTGGTTCACGAATACGGCGCCCAACACGGGATTGTGAAATACAAGAACCGCTTCAATCAGTCCCTCGAAGTCCCAGTGGACTGGGAAATGCCTGCACCCTGAGATAGCCGCGACGGTCCTCTACGAAAAAGAACGGGGAAGCGTCGATATTCCTGACTGCTCAATCGCGTTTCATGCGTAACCTCTGGTTCCCGAGGAATGCCCAAAACCCCCTCCAAATCAGCCCAAAGCATTGAAGTTCGCGGTGCCCGCCAAAATAACCTCCTAGGCATCGATCTGGACATCCCCATCGGCAAGCTCACCGTGATGACCGGGCCAAGTGGGTCCGGCAAATCAAGCCTCGCCTTTCAGACCCTCTACGCTGAAGGGCAACGCCGCTACGTAGAAACCTTCTCGCCCTACACCCGGCAGTTCTTTGATCGAATGGACAAGCCACAGGTCGACGCGATTCACGGCATCCCCCCTGCAATCGCAATTGAGCAACAAAACGCCGTCAAAACGACCCGCTCCACCGTTGGCACGATCACTGAAATTAACGACTATCTGAAGCTCCTATTTCCCCGTCTCTGCCGCGGTTACGACCCGGTTAGTGGAGACCTCATTGAGCCAGATACTCCAGAATCAATTCACCGCAAGACCGTTGAACGCTTCAGTGGAACCACCACCCTACTTGTTCTCTTCAGTGTCCCCGTTCCCGCCAATACTCCCGTCGCCGAATTTTTTGAATTCCTCCAACAGCAGGGCTATGCCCGCGTCTGGATTTACGAAAACGCCTACCGCGTGGATTCCCCTAATACCTACGACAGGAAGAGCCTGCCCAGCAAAGTCGACGTGATTCAGGATCGCATCGCCCCAGGGAAGCGTTCTCGATTTATCGAAGCTATTGAACGCGCACTCGACTTCGGCAAAGGAACGGTATCCCTAGTCGAACCCACTTCCGGAAATCGAGCCGCTTTCTCGCAAGGTTGGACTTCTCCTGAAACTGGGACGACCCTAAAACCTCCCCTACCGGGACTCTTCTCTTTCAATCATCCCATGGGCGCATGCCCTGAGTGCCGCGGCTTCGGGCGTGTTATTGGAATTGATATCGACAAAGCTCTTCCTGACAAATCAATATCCATTGCCGAAGGACTAGTGCGAGCTTTCCAGGGTGAAGCCTACTACGAATGCGAAGAGGATCTTGAGCGCTGTGCCCGGACCCGCGGACTCAGCATCGTGACCCCTTTTGAAGATCTACCCGAAGAGGACCAGCAATGGATCATCGAAGGCGAAGGAGGGACCCCCGAAGACGCCTACCAAATGGGCTCATGGTACGGCGTTCGTGGCTTTTTTGAATGGCTGGAATCGCGCGCATATCGCATGCATGTCAGGGTTTTTTTAAGTCGATACCGCAGCTATACAACCTGTAATTCGTGTAAGGGAACTCGCCTTAAATCTGACGCTCTCAATTATAAGATCAACGAAAAAACTCTGCCTGATCTCTGGCAGCTTTCGATCGATGATCTTGCTGAATTTTTTACCACAATCAAGGCACGCCCAAACGACCGCACCACGACGATGCTCTATGAGGAAGTTGGTAACCGCCTCGGTTACTTGCGCGAGGTGGGACTCGGCTACCTCAATCTCGATCGCCCTACCCGTACGCTTTCTGGCGGGGAAACGGAGCGAGTCAATCTGACGACCTGCCTCGGAGCTAGCCTGACCAACACCCTGTTCGTCCTCGACGAGCCTACTGTCGGTCTTCATCCGCGTGACGTTGGTAAGCTAATCGGCATAATGCAACGTCTCCGTGATCTTGGAAATACGTTGGTTGTGGTAGAGCATGAGGAAGCTGTTATTCGTGCAGCAGACCACCTCGTTGATATTGGTCCCGGTCGCGGTGAGGAAGGCGGGCACCTCGTTTACGCGGGCTCAGCAGCCAGCACTGCCGCTCAAGCTAAACTTCTAGCAAAAGCGAATCCGGAGTCGCTCACCCTCCAATACCTCAGCGGAGATCAGGAAATTTCCCTGCCGAAAAAACGGCGAAAGGCCAAGCACCAACTCAAAATCAAAAGAGCCACTCAACACAACCTGAAGAGGCTGGATGCTGATATTCCCCTCGGAGTGTTTTGCTGTGTCACGGGGGTGTCAGGTTCAGGGAAATCGACCCTAATTCACTCAGTTCTCTACGGCAACCTTGTGAAAGAACTAGGCCTTTCCGGTGCGACTACGGAAATAGGTTTCTGCAAAGGAATCGCGGGCGCCAGTCGAATTCGCGAAGTCGTCATGGTCGACCAGGCCCCTCTCGCCAAAACGCCACGCTCAACGCCCGCTGTTTACACTGGTATATTTGAGCCGATTCGGAAGCTGTTTGCCGAAACGCCTGACGGTAAATCTCGTGACCTCACGCCAGGTTACTTTTCGTTCAACAGTGGAACCGGACGGTGCTCCCGTTGCATGGGAAACGGATATGAAAAGGTTGAGATGCAATTTCTTAGCGACCTTTATGTGACCTGCCCTGAATGCGAAGGCAAACGTTACACTCCTGAAGCACTTGAGATAGAGCTTGAAGGGAAAGATATTTATCAGGTGCTCAGTATGACGGTGACTGAGGCGATTAAGTTTTTCTCAACAATCGACAATCGTAAGGCGCGGGTCGTGGTAGAAGGGCTGAACCTCCTCTCTGAGGTCGGCCTCGGTTACCTTCGCCTCGGGCAACCCCTTAACACTCTCAGTGGCGGCGAAAGCCAGCGCCTGAAGCTGATCGGTCACCTGCTAGCTAAGCCAAAGCGAGCAAAAAAGGACGACAAGACCACCTTGCTGATTTTCGACGAGCCAACCACCGGCCTTCATTTCGACGATACCAGCATGCTTCTGAAGGTCTTTGAGCGGCTCGTCGAAGCAGGGGATTCGGTGGTCGTGATCGAACACAACCTCGATGTCATCAAATGCGCTGACCATCTCATCGACCTCGGACCGGAAGCCGGGATCAATGGCGGTGAAATCGTGGTAGCGGGATCACCGGAGGAGGTCATGGCCAACGCAAGATCTCACACCGGACACTACCTCGCCCAGCATCTCACACCTCGAAAGTCTGTCGCGCGTGACCAGCTAAAGGTCGCCGACTCCGCCAATCCGGTTCTCTACGAGGCCAACCGGGCGGAAAATGCAATCCAGCTACACGGAGCAAGGGAGAACAACCTCAAGGGAATCGATGTAACGATTCCACGCGAAAAATTCGTCGTTGTCACGGGCCTGAGTGGATCCGGGAAATCAACTCTTGCCTTCGATATTCTCTTTGCCGAAGGCCAGCGCCGCTTTCTCGACAGCATGTCGACTTATGCCCGCCAATTCGTCGAGCAGATGGAACGTCCTGACATTGATGTTATTTCCGGCCTTCCTCCCACCGTTGCAATCGAGCAACGCATCTCTCGTGGCGGCGGAAAGTCCACCGTTGCCACTGTGACTGAGGTATGGCATTTCCTGCGCCTACTTTATGCTAAGGTGGGAACCCAATTTTCCCCGGATTCTGGCAAAAAAGTCGAGAAGCAAAGCGTCACTTCTATCGTCACCCGCATTCGCAAGACTTCCAAAAAAGGTAAGCGCCCCGTTAAAGTAATGGCTCCGCTTATCAAGGCGAGAAAGGGTTACCACACCGAGGTGGCCGAGTTGGCTGGGCGACAAGGCTTCGATACTCTACTGGTCGATGGGCAGTTCGTAGAGGTAAAATCCTTCAAACGCCTCGAACGGTTCAAGGAACACTCCATTGACGTCATTGTCGGAGAGGTGACGCCGAAAACCACTCCGGAAACTGTTCTCGAATTGGTGGAAACAGCACTCCGACTGGGCAAGCGGACGCTCCGCTTTCTGGATCCCGAAAATCGGATTCAGGTTGCCAACACCGAAATGAGTGATCCCGATACGGGTCGCTCCTTCGAAGAACTCGATCCTCGCCTCTTCTCCTACAATTCCCCCCATGGCTGGTGTCCTCTCTGCCGCGGCTACGGCACCATAGAGAAACGCAGTGTCCGCTCCGATGAACGTGACGCTGAATCGCAACTTGATGCTGAACTCCGCGAAGAACATCGTCGATCCCGCGTAAAAGACGACAGCGAGACGGAAATTTGCCCAGAATGTAATGGAGGCCGACTCAATGAGGTTGCTCGATTTGTCCGTCTCGTGCAAGGATGTGAGCAAATTGCAATCCATGAACTTGCGGCCCTCTCGGTTAGCGAAGCCAAGCTGAAAATCAGTCATTTTAAATTTGAAGGTGAGAAAGCCCTCATTACACGCGACATCCTGCCTGAAATCATCCAGCGACTCCACTTCATGGAAGAAGTTGGCCTTGGCTATCTTCAACTGGATCGATCCGCTACTACCCTCAGCGGAGGCGAAAGCCAACGTATTCGCTTGGCGGCTCAGTTAGGATCCAATCTAAGGGGTGTTCTCTACGTTCTCGACGAACCCACCATCGGGCTTCATCCCCGTGACAATGCCAACCTGCTCGACACTCTGGAGGCTTTGAAGGAAAAGGGGAACTCCCTTGTCGTGGTAGAACACGATGAAGAGACGATCCGTCGATCTGACCATCTCATTGATCTCGGACCCGGAGCCGGGCAATTCGGAGGGGAAGTGGTGTGGCAAGGATCGCCGGAAAAGCTTTTCAACGCGAAGAAAAGCAACAGTAAGTCACCCACCCTTGAGGCTTTCTCACATCCGCTGACACACCCGATGAAAGGAGCCCGACGCAAACTCCCTGCCAAGAATCGCAAGGCTGGATGGATAAGGATCAAGGGTGCCTCGGCTAACAACTTAAAGAATATCGATGTTCGTATACCTGTTGGTCGTCTGACCGTCATCGCCGGCATTTCAGGCTCGGGCAAATCCAGCCTCATGCGAGGGGTTATCAAGCCCGCGGTCGATTCTGTTCTCAAGAAACCCAAAGGCAAGACAGCCCAGAAAAAGGAGCCGAAGACAAAATCCACCTCACACCGTAAAACATGGAGTTCTATCGAAGGAATCGACCAACTCGAAGCGGTTTATGAGGTCGATCAGTCCCCCATTGGGAAGACTTCACGATCCACTCCAGCCACCTACGTGAAGGTCTTTGACGAAATCCGTAAGCTGTTCGCTCAGTTACCGGAGGCCCGAGCCCGCGGCTACACCCCCTCGCGCTTCTCTTTCAACACTAATGGTGGACGCTGCGAAGCCTGCAAGGGCAACGGCCAGATCAAGCTGGAAATGAATTTTCTTCCAACTACATACGTCGTTTGCGAAGAATGTCAGGGGCGTCGCTTCAACAGCTCAACTCTCGAGATTGAATACAACGGTAAATCCATCGGTGACATCATGGATTTATCCATTGAGGAAGCAGCCAGCTTCTTTCAAGGCCACCCCAAGATCTCACGGACGCTAAACCTGATGACTGATACTGGTCTCGGCTACCTCCGTCTCGGCCAACCCAGCCCCTCTGTTTCCGGAGGGGAAGCTCAGCGCATCAAGCTCGTGTCCGAGCTAACGCGAGGCATGGGCCGTTCCGCCAACGCCCGCATTCGCCAAAATCGACAACCGAAGTCGAATCTCTATCTTATTGAGGAGCCCAGCATTGGTCTCCATACGGCTGATGTGAAACGTTTGCTCGAAGTGATGCATCGTCTCGTAGATGACGGGCACACCGTGATCGTCATCGAGCACAGTCTTGAGATCATGGCGGAAGCCGATCATCTTATTGAGATAGGACCCGAAGCCGGAGTTAATGGCGGCACCCTCGTGGCGGCAGGAACTCCGGAGGAAGTGAGTAAAGTTAAGGATAGTCGGACCGCGCCATTTTTATTGCGTGAGTTGAATCTCGCTTGATCAGACCTCACCTATTGCCGCTTGTCGTGTAGCCGGCGATGCCATAAAATTCTGTTATGGATCCCTACCTCTCTTCAAACTCAAGCGATGTCTCTGCCGCTATTATCGATCAGCTCGCCAAAACAAGAGGCTGGACTATGTTTGTCAGCGTGATGCTCTGGCTCGGTGCCGGCTTTCTTTTACTCGCTGGTATTGCCCTGCTCGGCATTGGCATGATCGGAAGTGCTGCCGGGGGAGAGGCCTTCGGCGAGATGAGTAATTCGATGGGGGGGACCATAGGCATGATGGCCATCGGCGTCTTATACATCGTCTTCGCAGTCGTTTACATTTTTCCAGCGTTAAAGCTGGGTAAGTTTTCCTCTCGCTGCAGCGAACTAAAAAACGCTCAGACCGAAACAATGTTAGTGGCTGCGCTTAACGAAATGCGTGCCTTCTGGAAATTTGTTGGCATCTCGCTGATCGTCCTAGTCTCTCTTTACCCCATCATTATCGTCGGAGCCATTGTCGTCGGCGTCTTCAGCGCCGAAGCGATGTAGGACAAAAGACACAAACCAGTGCCGCGCCAATACGACTCGGTGCTTTCGAGATTCTTCTAGGTGAATCAGGCCGTCTACTCGGTCGCTTCCTCGATTTTCTTGACCGCATCATTGACCGCTTCTTTGGCCCTGTCAGAAGCGGCATCAGCCGCTTCTCTGACTTTTTCCGTGGCTTCGTCGGCTGCTTTCTTGGCATCCTTCTTTATGTTTTCAGCTGCCTTCTTCATCGCATCCTCGGCAGCCTCTTCCGCTTCCCTCATTGCTTCGGTAGCATCTTCCTTAATGCCTTCGACCGTCTTTTCACAACTCACCAGAAAAAGGCCGGTGAAAATAACCATCAAGGCTATCAATTCTTCAATTCTTGTAGTCATTTTCATCTTAGTTCGGAGGTGATTGGTTTGCCCAACTTCAGCCCTAAACTAGCATCGCCAAGACCTGAAAATCAATAAATCCTAAGCGGTTTCTTTTCCCCAGAAAACCTCGAGGCAACCATATTTCCGTTATCCTCCGCACCAACCTTGTGCTACTTTCCCGCCCAATTTTACACGACAGCTATATGAGCAAAAGTCTCTTCGAAAAAGTATGGGAAGCCCACTCAGTGAAGCAGTTGTCCAACGGACAAACTCAGCTTTTGATTGGCACCCACCTTATCCATGAGGTCACGAGTCCGCAGGCGTTCGGTATGCTTCGTGACCTTGGCCTCAAGGTGAAGTATCCAAACCGCACTTTTGCAACGGTCGACCACATTGTTCCGACGAGGAGCCAAGTTGAGCCGTTCGAAGATAATCTGGCCCAAGATATGATCAGTGCCCTGCGCCAGAACTGTCGAGAGTTTGGTGTCACTTTTTTTGACATTGGCAGCGGTGGTCAGGGCATCGTCCACGTTGTGGGTCCCGAGCAGGGTATCACCCAACCGGGTTCAACCATTGCCTGCGGCGATTCTCACACCGCAACTCACGGTGCTTTTGGGGCTATTGCTTTTGGTATCGGCACTACGCAAATTCGTGACGTGTTGGCCACCCAGACCATGGCCATGACTAAGCTCAATGTCCGACGAATCAATGTTGATGGTGAACTTCCTCCTGGTGTCTACGCCAAAGATGTCGCGCTGCACATCATTAAGCTACTCGGAGCCAAAGGCGGCATTGGCTATGCCTACGAATACGGAGGTAGCGTTTTCGATAATTTCTCCATGGAGGAACGCATGACGGTCTGCAACATGTCAATCGAGGGTGGAGCCCGCTGTGGCTACGTCAATCCCGACGAAAAGACTTTCAGTTATCTCAAAGATCGCAACTACTGCCCTAAAGGGGATGACTGGTATGCCGCCGTGGCTGAGTGGGAGGCCATCGCGTCTGACCCCAACTGCGACTACGACGACGTCGTTGCGATCCGCGCCGAGGATATCGCTCCCTCTGTAACTTGGGGCATTTCGCCCGACCATGGTATCTTCGTAAATGAAAGAATTCCTTCCGCTTCCGATGCGAAAGGTGAGGAGGAAAAAGCCTCGATCGAGGAAGCCCTTGAATACATGAAGTTCGAGGGTGGTTCTCCCATCGCCGGCACACCGGTAGACGTCTGTTTCATCGGTAGTTGCACCAACGGCCGTCTTTCCGACTTTCGCGAAGCTGCTAAGTATCTCGAAGGTCATACGGTCGCTGACGGTGTGCAAGCCATCGCCGTCCCTGGATCCGAAATCGTGGATCAACTGTGTCGCGAAGAAGGGCTCCATACCATCTTCGAAGAAGCAGGGTTCGAGTGGCGCGGCGCAGGCTGCTCTATGTGTTTAGCCATGAACCCTGACAAACTAGTGGGCGACCAACTGTGTGCGAGCTCGAGTAACCGAAACTTTAAAGGCCGACAGGGAAGCCCAACAGGACGCACGATTCTGATGTCACCAGTGATGGTCGCAGCCGCTGCTGTCAAAGGCGCCGTAGCTGACGCTCGCGAAGTGTTTCAGGTCGATGAGACTGTAGCTGCCTAAACCCAACGAAAAGTGCCAGAGAACTGCGGCAATCATGGACAAGCTACCGTTGCTGCCTTCCGGCCCTGGCGGAGTTTACCTGCCATGACTCCACAGCCTCTGACGGGGCGAATATACACAGCTCGTCAAAAATGCGAGCATTGAAAACAATTCGATCATTCGGAACGTAACCATCCAGACATGAGTACGGTAACAACGGAAGCCCTACCTGACGCCAGCGGCCACTACGGAACTTTTGGCGGACGCTTTGTCCCTGAAACGCTTGTTGCGGTACTCAACGAACTGACGGCTGAATATGAAAGGGCCAAAAACGATCCGAAATTCCAAGCCGAATTAAAAAAGCTGCTCGCCGAATTTTGCGGACGTGAGACACCTCTCTATTACGCCGAACGATGGACTGAAAAACTCGGCGGAGCCAAGATCTACCTCAAGCGCGAAGATCTACTTCACACCGGAGCTCACAAGATCAATAACGCCCTAGGGCAAATCTTATTGGCAAAGCGCCTCGGGAAGAAGCGAATCATTGCTGAAACTGGCGCCGGCCAACATGGAGTTGCCACGGCGACCGTGGCTGCCCGCTTTGGCATGGAGTGCGTCGTTTACATGGGTGCCATTGATATGGAACGCCAGCACCTAAACGTGGTTCGGATGCGGCTACTTGGCTCTGAAGTTCGTGGAGTCGAAGCTGGTCAGAAAACCCTGAAGGAAGCGGTCAACGAAGCCCTGCGCGACTGGGTTACTAATGTAAATGACACGCACTACATTCTAGGGAGTGCCTTGGGACCACATCCCTATCCAATGATGGTGCGCGACTTTCACCGAGTCATCGGGATCGAAGCACGGGCTCAGATCATGGAACGGGAAGAACGGCTTCCTGATCTCCTCGTTGCATGCGTTGGTGGAGGCTCCAACGCAATCGGATTGTTTCATCCTTTCCTCGATGCTGAGGAAGTAAGAATGGTCGGCGTTGAAGCTGGCGGTCACGGCATAAAGCAAGGCGAACATGCTGCCCGCTTCCAAGGAGGCAAACTTGGCGTCCTCCAAGGCACTAAAACGTGGCTCCTTGCTGACGACGACGGTCAGATCGAGCTAACTCATTCGGTTTCGGCAGGCCTCGACTACGCAGCCGTTGGGCCGGAGCACGCTTTTCTCCAAGACGCGGGGCGTGTGGAGTACACCTATGCCACCGACGATGAGGCGCTGGCTGCCTTCCAGGGACTCGCTGCCGTTGAGGGGATTATTCCCGCTTTGGAAACCTCTCACGCGTTGGCTTACGTCAACAAGGTTGCGCCAGCTATGGGCAAAGATCAGATCATTGTGGTCAACCTGTCCGGGCGCGGTGACAAGGACGTGGAGCAGGCCTCCAAGTATCTTCTGCCGGAGGAGCGCTGATCTCTTTGAGATCAGGGGTCGCTACTCCGACACTTCGCCTGAAATAACTCCTCCGGTCGCATCGGGCCTTACCGTCGTAGGCACCTCACCCGCGGGCTTGGTGGCTCCGCCTTGCGTGGAAACAATCTGTCGCTTGGATCCGTAAATACCGTCAAGGAGGGCTTCAACCATGAGTCGGAGATCCTCAACTCCATTTTCGCTGAGCACCTCCTGCTCAGGAAGGTCAACCCGTTCCTGAATTCCCTTCAAGCTGCCTCGAATGTCTTTCACGGTATCGCTAACCTGAATTCGCGACTCCATGGTCTTGAGGTTGCCGATGAAATACTCGACCACCTCCGGGCGCGCAAGAATAGAAGCTTTCTCCGGACTGTAAGGGTTAAGCGAAGCCGTTAATCCAATCTCGAAAGCTCGAAGCCAACCCGCAAGGCTGATCAAGTTCGCCGAATCGACATCTCGAATCATGACCATTTCTTTTTCGACATCCTTCTGAGTTCGGGCCAGTTCGATCTTCAATTCTTCCCAGTCGCTCCCTGCCGCTTTCTGAAGCAGGCTGTTCATGTGACTCGAGATTCGGCTTCCCGAACCGAGGCCTTTAGCGTGAGTCAACAGCGTACGACCTACCGGTTCGAGGTCATATACCTGCTCGGACTCGACCGCGAAGAACCCATCAGCGAGGAGAAAGCCAACGCTCAGAGCCAGTTCAGTTCGATCCTGCGGCACTTCTTCGGGCCACTGCCGTTTTAATTCATCGTAGGGCAAAGGTCGAAGTGTCTGTAGGTCCTCAAAAATCTTTCGAATGGAGGGCGTCGTAAATTGATTCACCCCGAATTCCTCGCGAACGTGCTCATCTTCAAGCAATTCCTCCGGAATCTCCTGACCAAAAAGAAAGCCGGTCAATCCAACGATCCCTATGCCCATGATAGCGAGGTATTTGAAATTTTGAGACATAGGGTAGCTGGAGAATTATTCTCTTCCGACAAACTGAAAGGTAAATCCAGCAGGAAAGAATGCTAGAAATTTGTCTTTTAGTTAAGATTAGTTTACATTTTCTCCGCGGATTTTCTGCTAACCACTTCTACTTACTCTCACATCCTAAATCTCGGGAATTAGCAAAGAGGCATTCTAATAGAACCGCCTACCTATCGTTGTAGCTGCTAAACCCGAATGAGAGTAAAAACACAAATCCAGCTGATCCTACTGTTTTTAATGGGCGCTATTCCATTACTATCAACAAGTTGCGTCACTCACAATTTGGTAAGAAAGGACACATTCAGTGTGCTCAAAGTATCGGTGCCCACTCAAGAAATGATCCTCTACAAGGAGGGTAAAATAGTGAAAACTTATCCGGTTTCGACTTCAAAATTCGGTCTTGGAAACGAAAAGGGGAGCTATCACACCCCCCTCGGTCGCATGCAAGTCGCTGAAAAAATTGGCGGCGGCACGCCAGCTGGCGCCGTATTTAAGAGCCGTAAGTGGACTGGCGAGGTAATTAAACCTGATTCGCCAGGTCGCGATCCGATTGTTTCGCGGATTCTCTGGCTACGCGGGACAGAAAAGAAAAACGACAACACCTATTCCCGATGCATTTACATTCACGGTACTGCAGCAGAAAAAGACATCGGCAAACCGGTCAGCTACGGTTGTATCCGCATGACCTCAAACGATGTTATCGACCTCTACCGTAAGGTGGGCGAAGGAGCGACGGTTTACATCACCAAAAAGGACCTCACCGAGGAGCTCCTCTCGAATCCGAGAATCGGTGACTCAGGTGAGGTTGAGATCGAGGCCCTGCCTCTAGGTCCCGCCGACTCTGTAATTTCGGCTCTTCAGCCGACTCTGACCTCTCACGCCGCCACACCAGAGGCGCACAATGCACACGCCCCCACGGATCAAACGACCAACACCCCAGCAGCCCTACCTTTCGGTCATCCAGCTAGTCTTGCCAATCCTGAGACCCAGTTCCAGCCTAGAGCACCCGCTCGGATCGCACCAACGGCACAAGAACGGGGTAGTCCCGAAGCCGGTCCGGTCCAGATTCCACCCGCAAACCCCGCGGAAGCACCTATGAAACGCGAATTCCGCCCGTTCCGGATGAGTTCAAGCTGAGGTTGTTTCTCTCTTGACGCAGCGCTTAGATCGATTACGTTCCGCGCCCTCAATCTAGCTTTTGAGGGAAACACCGTAAAAAAATGGCTAATTCCAGATCAGCACTCAAGCGCGTCCGTCAGACGAAGGTCCAGACGGCTCGCAACCGCAACCTTAAGTCTCGCGTGAAAGACACCCGTAAGGATGCTCTTGCTGCTGTTGAGGAAGGTAACCAAAAAGCGGCAGCAACTGCCTACAATGCATTCGCATCCGCTACTGACAAAGCTGCCAAAGGTGGTGCCATGCACAAAAACACGGCCAGCCGCCTGAAGGGGCGTATCGCGGCTAAAGTTAACGGTCTTTCCTAGCAACTGCAGAGAGATCCCCCGACACCGTCAGGTCACCTAAACGTCCTTGATCCAAACCAAGCCCCCGTCAGATGATGGGGGTTTTTTTATTTCCTGAAATGGCCTCGTTAAGACGGACTATGATCTATATAACGGCTAATTGTTCTACTGCCCTCATCGAAAACAGGAATCGGGACCGCATTCACAATGAGCCTTTGAAATCCGGGCGATCAGTGGTGAACGCGGATCAAATCGACCTCGAAGATCAAGGTCTCGTTGGGACCAATCTTTGGAGGGGATCCGGCGGCTCCATATGCGAGATGAGGAGGAATCGTGAATCGAAACCTCGACCCTTCCTGCATCAACGGAATACCTTCGGTCCAACCGGAAATCACCTGCTGGAGTGAGAAAGTAGCCGGTTGCCCCCGCTGCACACTGCTGTCAAAAACCATTCCGTTCGTGAGTTTCCCGGTGTAATGCACCGTGACCATCGAATAGGCAGTCGGTCGTTGTCCCGTTCCGGGACTGAGTATCTCATATTGCAGTCCTGAATAGGTGCTTTGGCGACCAGAAGGAATAGTCACCGACGAGTCGCTGACTGACAAGGAATTCGGTTCATTTACGGAAATAGATTCCGGCTTGTTGGACTGGCAGGCTGAAGTGATCAAAAGGATCAATATCAGCGTCGGGAAGAGAACCGAGATCTTTTTCATAATTCTAATTTCAAGCTGCTTCAGATTCGATACTTTCGAAAGCAAAAACCAAGGACGTTATTCGCTCTCCTTGAGCGTGAGGCGATGTTTTTTGTCCAATAATCTGCCCCAGAGCTTGTTGTAAGGATGAACCCAATCCGTAACATAACCATTTCCATCCACGACCTCTCTTCCTTCATTCACCCAACGAAAAATCCCCCCTTTAAGATGGCTTAGGTTGGAAACGCCACGGTCATCCATCTCCTGCGCCAACTCGGCCGCTCGATAACCAAGCGCACCATAGATCACCACTGGATCGTTCGAGTCAGATCGCGATTCGAGAAAATCAAGAATCTCTTCAACTTCGTTGAGATTCAACGCACCTTCGAGACGGCTCACTTGATATTCCTCTGCCGAACGTGCATCGATCAGGGTAACTGACTGGCTCGTCTCCTGATAAAGCGCTAAGCCCTCGGGTATCATGGCGTCAGCCGAGGGAAATTGACGGACGATATCTGCTTCAACGTTTTCAAGAGACTGAAACGTCTGAATCTTCTTATAACCACACTGACCGATACCTAAAAGCGCAAAGGCGAAGACAAACACGCTACCTAAAATCCGGGCTCCTCGTTGACTCATACATAAAGTTACGCATCAACTTCCTTAGAAGTCGATTTCCCCGTAGGCTGACAAAAAGCCGAAATAATCAGGAGTCCGGCTGCAATACAAATGCAAGAGTCCGCCACGTTGAAGGAGGGAAAATGGCCTCCTGACGAAGGGACCAGCTTTTCGTAGAAAGGGGGAAGGAAATCGAGAAAGTCGACAACATACCCGCGGTTAGGTAGAACTCGGTCAGTTAGGTTTCCGAGAACACCACTGAGCAATAACGTGACAGCGACCTGACTAAGCCGGTCCGGGAAAGCACCTCGACGAAACAAAGCGATAATCCCCGCGATTGCAAAAATTCCGATCGTCCCAAAAATCCAATTGGAGTAGGGATTACCATTCAACATCCCGAAAGCCATCCCTGTATTGTGAACCCGAACGATATTAAAGAAACCGGGGATCACCTCAATCGCACGCGGCATCGCCGGCGGGGCCGGAAACGTTGTGACGACCCAAAGCTTGGTCAATTGATCGAGGACGAAAAGCGGGAGCGCCAAATTAAAGAAAAGCTTCATCAAAGTAACCTAGCTAAGAACCTTTCATCACCGTGGCGCAGCGCACGCAAAGCTCAGAACTCGGTGCTAAAGGAAGCGAGCGACGACAACGAGGGCATTCCGGCTCAACGGTCTCTGCAACAGACGCGCTTGCCTCACTAAATTCTTCAACCGCATAGGAAGAAACCATCAGGAACTCAAGTGCCTCCTCTGGAAAATTCTCAAGCACGAGACGCGCCGGATCATCAGCTGGAAGTTGGAAAATCACCGCGGCACGTTCACGCTTCTTAAATTGATTCGCTTTGATTGCTGCATCGATCGCCACCTGGGCAAGATCACGAAGGCGGCCAAGCTGTTCAATGGAATTACCCGCTTTGTTGTCGCTGAATTTTGAGTCAGGCTCGGGGAAGAGTTCAAGGTGCACCGAACTATCGTTCCCCGCATATTCCCAAGCTTCGTCAGCGGTAAAAGCCAGAATTGGAGCGATTAACTTCACCAGTGAATCAAAAATCCGGTGCATCGCTGTCTGAGTCGCTCGCCGACGTACCGAGTCCACCGAATCGCAATACATCCGGTCCTTAGTGATATCGACGTAAAACGCACTCAGGTCTGAGGCGCAAAACTGGTTGAGGATATTGAATACCTTTCGGAACTCGAAAGCTTCGTAAGCTTCCTTGCATTCGTGCTCCACATCATGGAGGCGCTCAAGGATCCACCAGTCGATCAGAGAAAGCTGATCGCTGGAAACCTCATCTTTGTCCGAGTCAAAGTCATTCAGGTTAGCGAGCAGAATCCGAAGGATGTTGCGGAAGCGACGATAAGGCTCCGCGGTTTGCTTGAAGATGTCCTCGCTGAAAGGAACTTCGTTCTGCCAATCAACAGAACCTGCCCAAAGACGAACAATGTCTGCACCAAATTTATCGTAAAAATGAGCCGCGTTCATTGGCTTACCGCCACTCTCGTCCGACTTGGAAACCTTCAAATTTTTGACTGGTCCCATCCCCTGTTGACGGCGCTTCTCATTCTCTTCTTTCGTGGCACGACGAACCACGAAGCCGTGCGTCATGACCGACTTGTATGGAGCCGCACCACGAACCGCCGTACTCAGCATGAGGGAACTTTGGAACCAACCGCGGTGTTGGTCGGTGGCTTCAAGGTAAAGGTCAGCTGGACAGCTCAACTCAGGATGGCGGTCCATGACCGCGACGTGACTCGAGCCCGAATCAATCCAGACATCGAGTGTGTCCGTGCAGCGACGAGTGCCTTCAGGAAGGTTGAGTTTTTCGGCCCACCACGCGTCGTCGTGCTGAAACCATAAATTTGTACCTCCCTCTTCAGTTACATCAGCCACCCTGCGAGCTAATTCGGCATCAATATTCGGCTCCACTTCACCAGGAAGATAGAAAACCGGAAGCGGCACCCCCCAAGTGCGCTGCCGAGAAATACACCAGTCCGGTCGCGACTCAACGGTGCCGTAGATGCGATTACGTCCCCAGTGGGGTAGCCACTCGACCTTGTCAATCTCATCAAGCGCCGTCTTTCGGAGATCATCGATACGAATAAAAAACTGAGGGACCGAACGAAAGATAATAGGTGTCTTGGAACGCCAGCAGTGAGGGTAGCTGTGCTTATATTTCTCTTTCCCAATCAAGGCTCCCTTTTTGGCAAGTAACTTAATGATCGGGATATTCGATTCGAGAACGTGTTCGCCTACGAGGAAGTCGACCCCGACCTCATCGGTGAATCGACCTTCATCATCTACCGGCGAAAGCAAACCTAGATTATTTTGTTGTCCGGCGAGATAGTCATCGGCGCCATGGCCGGGGGCAATGTGCACCGAACCGGTGCCAGACTCTGTGGTCACGAACTCAGCAAGAATGAGCCGGGACGTCCGGTCAAGAAATGGATGCTGCGCTTCAAGCCCTTCCAAGGCCTCTCCTTTAATCTCGGTTAATTCTCCTGAAGGCACAAAGCCAGTCTTTTCCGAGAACGTCTCAAGCAATTCCCTCACGATCACAAAGGTCTCGGTGATCTCACGTTCGGCGTGAGTGAATTCACCGACGAGGTAAGTGAAGCGAGGATGCACCGCGACACCCAAGTTGGCGGGAAGCGTCCATGGCGTCGTAGTCCAAATGACCATAGATGCCTTTCCAGCAAGTTCACCAGTCGTGAGCTGGAATTTCACGAAGATAGCGAGATCCTTTACGTCCTCGTACTCCACCTCCGCTTCAGCCAGGGCCGTTTGCGCACCGTAGCTCCATTGTACGGGCTTCTTACTCTGATAGACAAGCCCACGGTCAATGAGTTGGGCAAACACGCGAATGATGTCCGCCTCATATTCAGGGGCTAGTGTCAAATAGGGATGATCCCAGTCGCCAAGGACCCCGAGGCGACGAAATGAAGCGCGCTGAGTGTCAATCCACTCGCGGGCAAAAGCCTCGGAACGAGTCCTGATCTCAGCTGGCTCGAGCCCTTTCGATTCCTTGACGACCTTAAACTCAATCGGAAGTCCGTGGCAATCCCAGCCGGGGACATAGGGGCACTCGTAACCCGCCATCGACTTGCTTTTCAGCACGAGATCTTTGAGCACCTTATTGAGGGCTGTCCCCATGTGAACATCCCCATTCGCAAACGGAGGTCCGTCATGCAGAATAAAACGATCTGAGCCGGCTTCTTTGCGCTTATTAATAATCCGCTCGTAAAGCTGGCTGCTTTCCCAATTTTCGAGTCGGGCAGGCTCACGTTTAACCAAGTCTCCGCGCATTGGGAAGTCGGTTTCAGGCAAATTCAGCGTGGCTTTATAGCCGGAAGAACCGTCGTCAGAACTCATAGTTTTTCAGGATCAAAAGGGCGTCGAAAGTAGCACCCGCTGGAGGAGTGGTCAAAGAGGAAGGACGGCCCAATTTTTAGGTGCTCCGAACTCAGCCTGAGGTCAGCATGTTACGTCGTTTCATAACGAAGGCATACAAGAGGAAAACAACCCCCATTCCAATCATGAAAATTGAGTAAAATTGCCCTTTCGACATCGCCCCGATCAGCTCTGAATCTGGTTCTCGATAGTTCTCCACGAGGATTCGGCCGATACCGTAAACGAAAAAGAATATCCCCGAGAGCACGCCCTGATAAAGATCACGCCACTTTAAGCGGATCGCCATCAGCAGCACAAAAATGGCGAAACCCTCGACCAAAGCCTGATATATCTGAGACGGATGACGAACAGTCAGATATTCGGCAAGAATCGCCCTGAAATCAGAATTCTCGCGCGAAGTGTTGATCAGTAGTTCCGCCGCCGCGGCGTGTGGAAATCGACCAGCAGACTGCGCTTGAGCAATAACTGTCTCGAACTTATTCGTAAGATCAGGGAGAATTTCGCCAGCATTCGCGATGATTTCCCTGAAATTCTCAATGGAGTATTTGAGATACCGACCATTGGGAGACTCGACCACATGATTCAACTCCTCTGGGAATTTTACTCCCATCGAGGTCGTTGTCTCGCGACCATACAGTTCACCATTAATAAAATTAGACAAGCGTCCCAGAAAAACCCCAGCAGGAGCGACACACACCAGGTTGTCCCCCAGCCCGAGAAAGGACTTTTTGGTAAATTTAGCATAGCCCCAGACCGCAAGGATCAACCCGACAAAAGCTCCATGGCTCGACATGCCTCCTCCAAGAAAGTCAAAAAAGATGGCGGGGTTCCGCGAGAAACTGTCCCAATTGTAGAAAAGCATATAGCCGAACCGCCCACCAAGCATCACGCCAACCACTGCTACTACCGTAATGAAATCGGCGACCTGATCTTTTTTGAGTTCGCTGATTTTAAGCTTCACAAACCAGCAAATCAGGAAGTAGGCGATTAAAAATCCCGCCACGTAGGCGAGGCCATACCATCGGATTCCAAAGCTTTCCGTAAAGTGGATCGCAATCGGATCAAAGTGATGGACGTAGACTGCCAGCGGAAAGGACATATGTTTCGAACGTTGTTACCCAAATCAACAGCCGCCGACTCGTAAAGCAAGCGCCGAAACGGGAGCTGAAGCTCTAAAAGCTGGACCATACAAATAACGGGAGCCGTAGTAGCCACGCTGTTGATCCTCAGTAATTTCCTCTGGCACAACCGGCTTACGACCCGTCAGATCATCTTTGCTACGAAGGTTTGGTAATTTAACCTGTCGTGGATGAGCGCAATCGATCACTTAAATTTTTGTGCCACGTCACTTCAAACTACGTGGCGAAACCAAATCAATCGGTGATGCTCAACTAACCTTAGCCGGCTCAGCCACCTCTACGCCCCAGTTGTCTCAGGCTCCAAGTGAAACACCGGCTGGCCTCTCAGGAGCGAGCGGGCGCTTGACGAGGGCAATCCCCAGCACCAAAAAGCCCTAGAGAATAGAATTAGTTAGCCGCGCTCCGAAATTGGAGTGACGGGCTGGTCATCGTTCGGGCCGGTATACCAAGTCAACGGGCGATAGAGTCGATTGTCTTCCAATTGCTCGAGCACTTGGGCAGTCCAACCGGCAGCACGAGAGATCGCAAAAATCGGGGTGAAAAGATCCGTTGGAATCCCAAGAGAATAATAAACAGTTGCCGAGTAGAAATCGACGTTGGCGTTTAGACCCTTTCCTTCACGCATCATCTCAGCAATCCGCTCGGACATATCGATCCACTTAGTTTCACCAAGTTCTTCCGTGAGTTTGATCGCCATCTTGCGAAGATGTGGCGCGCGCGGGTCAAGAACACGATAAACGCGGTGGCCAATCCCCATGATCTTCTTCTTATTGGCAAGGCAGTCCTCAACATAGGCATCAACCTTATCAAGACTTCCAATTTCCTGAAGCATATGGATGACACCTTCGTTAGCGCCGCCGTGTAGAGGACCCTTGAGTGTGCCGATCGCGGAAGTAATGGCGGAGTACATGTCTGATAGCGTCGCGATGGTGACGCGGGCACTAAAAGTGGAAGCATTCATGCCATGGTCGGCATGAATGATGTAAGCCACATCAAGAGTGCGAGCTGCCTCGGCGCTCGGCTCTTCGCCATTGATGAGGTAAAGAAAGTGGGCGGCCTCGGAAAGATCCTCGCGAACGGGCGGAAGGTCGAGCCCTTGGCGGGCGCGATGGAAATATGCCACAATGAGCGGCATCTGCGCACAAATGGCAATGGCCCGCCCTTCGTTAAGGTCGTAGTCCTGGTCGCCTCCACGCTGATCATACATACTGAGCATGCTGACGCCAGTGCGAACCACTTCCATAGGTTGGGCATCCTTGGGGGCCGCCATGATGAAATCAATCACACCCTGGGGAAGATGACGCTCAGCGCGGAGAGTCTTGGTGAAAACATCGAGTTCAGACTGGTTTGGGAACTTTCGACGATGAAGAAGATACATAACTTCCTCGAAGCTGCAGTTATCAACGAGGTCATCGATGTTGTAGCCTAGATAACGAAGGATACCTTCCTGTCCCTGAACGTCACTTAGACAAGATTCATTGGCGATGACTCCTGCGAGTCCCTTGGCGTATTCCGGTTTCTCCGACATGGCTTACTTACTGAAAAAATTACGATCGGTTAGATCAAGTTGTGTGGGGATTTATTGAGTTCAGATACAAATCAGCTCATAGCGCGAACGAGTGCCTGACCCATGTCAGAGGGGTTTTGGGCAACTTCAATCCCAGCTTGTTGCATAGCAGCAATCTTAGCTTCGGCCGTTCCCTTTCCTCCCGAAACAATCGCTCCCGCATGTCCCATACGGCGTCCAGGCGGAGCAGTCGCTCCCGCAATAAATCCCGCAATGGGCTTATCGCAGTTTTCCTTGGCCCACGCCGCAGCCTCTTCTTCGGCAGTTCCTCCGATCTCGCCAATCATGATGATCGCCTCGGTTTCAGGGTCGTCGTTAAACATCTTGAGAACGTCGAGATGCGACGTTCCGTTGATGGGGTCACCACCAATACCGACACAGGTGCTTTGGCCGAGCCCGAGGCTGGTGAGTTGATAAACTGCTTCGTAAGTCAGGGTGCCGCTTCGAGAAACCACACCAACCTTACCGCGCTTGTGAATATATCCGGGCGCGATCCCAATCCGGCAGCCACCATGCGAGTTTTCTCCAGTTCCAGGAGTGACGATCCCTGGACAGTTGGGCCCAATGAGCCTCGCTCCAGAGGCTTCCATCGCGGCCCGAACTTTCATCATGTCCATCACCGGAATTCCTTCAGTAATCGCCACGACGAGATCAACGCCTGCATCAACTGCTTCGAGGATGGCATCACCAGCAAATGGCGGCGGAACAAAGATCGCACTCACAGTGGCGTCGGTCTCGGCAACCGCATCGCCTACCGTATCAAAAATCGGAACGGTGTCAGCGAACTTTTGACCTCCCTTCCCAGGCGTCACTCCGGCAACAAGTTTCGTGCCATAGTCAAGGCTGAGCTGCGCGTGGCGACCGCCAAAGGAACCGGTAATACCCTGAATCAGGATTTTGGTGTTTTCGTCAACTAAAATGGCCATGGGAGATAGCGTGTAAAATTTCCTTATTAAGCGATAGCATTGACGGCCTTTTGAGCTGCGTCGGCTAGGGTGTCTGCTGCGATAAGATCAACATCGGATCCAGCGAGCGTTTTCTTGCCGGCTTCAACATTGTTTCCTTCGAGACGAACCACTAGTGGGATATTGAGGTCAACTTCACCGCAGGCAGCGACAATACCTTTGGCAATGACGTCACAATCCATGATGCCGCCGAAGATATTAACAAGAATGGCCTTCACATTGGAATCGCTCAGGATAATTTTGAAAGCGTTTCGGACCTGCTCCTGCGTGGCGCCGCCTCCAACATCAAGAAAGTTCGCCGGCTCACCGCCACTGTGCTTGATAATGTCCATCGTAGCCATCGCAAGGCCAGCGCCATTCACGAGGCAAGCAATGTTTCCATCAAGGCCAATGTAGTTAAGATCATACTTCGCCGCTTCAACTTCGCGAGGGTCTTCCTCAGTCGGATCGTGAAGTTCAGCGATTTCAGCATGGCGATAAAGCGCGTTATCATCGAAGTCGAACTTCGCATCGAGCGCGAGGACATCGCCATCAGGCGTGGTCACCAGTGGATTCACCTCAACCATGGAACAGTCACAGGACATGAATAGCTTAAAGAGTCCTTTTAACAACTTGCCGAACTGCTTGGCAGTATCGCCCGAAAGACCCAGCTTCGAAGCAAGGTTTCGAATCTCGTAAGGCTGAATTCCGAGAAGGGGATGAATGACCTCTTTATGAATCTTTTCAGGCGTAACCTCGGCCACTTCCTCGATATTCACGCCACCTTCAGTGCTGGCAACGATAACGGGAGACCGACTCTCGCGATCCATGAGGATAGAAAGGTAATATTCCTTTTCAATATCGACGGCATTGGCCACCATTATTTTACTCACGAGCTTACCCTCCTCCCCGGTCTGGTGGGTGACGAGTGTTTGCCCGATCATCTTGTCGGCGATTTCAGCAGCTTCGGCGGCAGAATTAACAAGGTGAACGCCGCCTTTGAAGCCATTCCTGAATGTCCCTTTGCCGCGACCGCCAGCATGAACCTGTGCTTTTACTACAATGTTAGGACCTAGGTTAGAAGCCACTTTTTTTGCCGCTTCCGCGCTATCAGCAACCTGGCCTTGAGGGGTGGCAACCCCGAACTTTTCGAACAATTCCTTGGCCTGATACTCGTGGATATTCATGAAAAAAAATAGCGGCTCAACCGTGAGGTCGGCAACTTACGGTGGGCCTTTCTGAGGTCAAGATAGAACCTTGGATTTACGCGATTTACCACCCTGAGCGAAGAGACTTAATCCACCTGTGGATGAATGGCTTTCATCCGCCGGAATGGTGTGTCCGATTGAACCTTATTGTATCGGAATTGACGCTTAAAAATCGAGGTAAACCTCGGCGCGTCGGTTTTCCGAACGACCAGTCGGGTTGTCTGAGCCGTCGGGATTAAAATTGGGTCGCCGTGGCTTGCTTTCACCAAAGCCTTCGGTAACAACCTGATTAGATGAAACCCCCATTAAAATGAGAGCTTCACGGATTGCATCGGCTCGTTGATTGCTTAATTTTGCATTGTAGTTATCGCTTCCCAAAGCGTCCGCGTGTCCGTTAATCCGTATAACACGATCTTCCCCTTGGCTGAGAATGTCAGCCACAATGGCAAGTTGGCGATTACCTCTTGAGGTCAGGTTGGTCTCATCGAATTCAAAATAGAGCACCAGCGAGTCTCCGCCGGCCGGATCCTCCACGATCGGGCTGTAGGCCACACCGCCACCACCCGCTGCCTGAGCGAGTGCCGAAAGCACCTTGGAAAAGGTGAGTCCACTGACTTTCCAGTTTCCGTCAAACTGTCCAAGCTCAACTGCAAATTCAGAAGCGCCACTATCAGATTGAAGGCGGCTCAAGACCCAGGTGATGTCTTCGCGGGCTAAGGTAACCACAAAGGGGCGGTCTTCTTTCAGGGTAAAGTTACCTTCTTCTATAGCGATGATAAGAGCTGCGACTCGCTCGTCAGTGACAGACTCACGATTAGAAAGGGCTCTTGCTGTCTCAAAGTCGCGTTGCACGACGGCGAGTGAGAACGCATGAACAATGGCGAGCGCATCAGAACGATCGGGAGAAGCACTCCCTGAGCCTCGTGGTGCTGAAGGGTCCGTAAGGGCAATCTCAATCGGAAGCCGGATACCTGAAATAGCGATCTTCCCACCTTCAATTTCAGCGAGATCGGCATAGAGCTTTGCACCTTTCTCGAAATTGTCGGATTCAAAGTTTAAAGCCCATCGAAACGAATGAGCTGATTTGGAGATTTCGGTAAAAGGTTTTTCGGGCGAGAGCTTTAAATCGGGATTCTGAACAATTGATTGAACCTTGGGGCGAATGGATTGTGGTAATGCCTTGCCTCCTACGAAGGCTTTTAGAGCTTCGAAGTCTCTTTTGCCAAGAACTCGACTCAACGCCTTCATGGCCGCCTCCGGGGAGCCAAACCCAAGTTCCAGCTCTGCGTCAGGCTTAACCGCAGGTTTCTCTACTTTATCCTTTGACTTGGCTTTTGTTCGATTCTGATCCGTTTCCGGTAATTCCGGACTAGGGATGTTGGTCTCGTTCTCCCCCAATTCGACCGGCTTACTGCAAGTATTCAGAGTGACAAGAGAAATAACCAGTCCAAGCAGGATGATCCCAAAGAACACGATAGCCGTCGTTTTATTCATGACTGGGCGGGCGCCTCTCTAAGAGACGGACCCCTCTAAGGTAGCAGAAGGACTTACGATCGAAACCTGAAATCTGCAATTCATTCAGCGTCGAAGCGCTAAAAGATTTGGCTCACTCAGAAACGTCTGACAGCAGAGAATCGAGACTGCTAATACTTTCAGAACGCTCCTCAAGGTTCTTAATGCTCAATTGAGGGTATTCAGACCCAACCACGACAGCGCGCTTGGCGCCCGATTGTTCAGCCGCCTGAAACTGTTTTCCGACCTTCATGGGAGTGAAAGGGAAAGTAACCCGGTAACCGGCGCCACGCAAAAGCTGAGCCACTCCAACTGCTTCGCCAGCCCTTTCCGAGTCAGCGACGATAAGGTAAAAGTCGATTGAACTTCGTTCCATAACGGCAGCCTCAAGCTTTTGAGCAGGCACCTCCGTTTCACGAATCAGATCAGTGATGACCATATCTCCCATGGCAAATCCACAGGCCGGCATATCAACGCTGCCGATCAACTGAACCAATTGGTCATAACGACCTCCCCCAGCAACCGCTCGCATTCCTTTCCCAATGTCAAAGATCTCGAATACCGGGCCAGTGTAATATGCCAGACCCCTTACGATACTGAGATCCACCTCCACGTATTCTGAGAGCCCGCGGAATTCAAGATTGACGAGAATTTCAGCGAGTGAATCTGACGCCTCAGGACCCGACTGCATAAACGCCTTAATGGCATCCAGTGAGAGTCCCAGCGCAGCCAACTGTTCATTCGTTTTGTCCTCAGGGGTGCGCCCTATCTTATCAATGATCTGGAGGAAGGTGGAAAGGCTACCTTCCGCGACCCCACTTCGGCTGGCAAACTCGACCCAGGCATTGCGATCACTTAGACGAATACGAAAATCTTCCTTAGTGAATCCCAGTTCTCGCATGAGGTCGATTGAAAGGGCTACCAATTCGGCATCTGCGATAACGGAATCTTCTCCGAGAATATCGCAATTAAACTGATAGAACTCACGACCCCTGCCTTTCTGGTGACGCTCATAGCGGAAAAATTGTCCAATCGAGAACCATCTCAGTGGTTTTCTGAAGTCACGCTGACGAGCAGCAGCCATTCTGGCCAAAGTCGGGGTCAACTCAGGGCGCATCGCCACATCACGCTCTCCCTTGTCTTCGAAGTTGAAAAGCTGGTTCACGATCTCGTCGCCACTCTTTCGCTGATAGAGATGGGTTGGCTCGAGAATCGGACCTTCATATTCTGCGAATCCGTATCGCCTAGCGACACTTCGCCAGACATCAAAGACGTAATTTCGCGCCGCACATTCCGCGGGGTAGAAATCGCGAAAACCGGGAAGCGTTTTGAAGGATTGAGCCATGATTCAATCTTAATTCGAGTTGGAAGTTTTGCGAGCGTAGACCGGTCGACTTCCGGGCTATCCAAAAACCACGGTGCGATTCCCGTGCACCAGAGTGCGCCGCTTGAGGTGAAGCCAGACTGCCCGTGAGAGCACACTCTGCTCAAGTGCTCTTCCCTTTCGCACGAAATCAGCCACAGAGTCGCTGTGAGACACTGGCGTGACGCCCTGAAAAATAATTGGCCCTTCATCCAGATCCTCGGTCACATAGTGGCCCGTTGCTCCGACCAATTTCACCCCTCGACGATGCGCGGAATGATAAGGTTTTGCTCCGGGGAAGGCGGGCAGAAAGGAGTGGTGAATATTGATGATCCGATTCGGAAAGGCCTCCGTCATCTTTGGGCTCAGAATTTGCATGTAGCGAGCGAGAACGACTAGATCAATCCTGTGTTCGTGCAGTAATGCAATTTCAAGTCCCTCTTGATCTAATTTGTTCTCTTGGGAAATTGGAAAATGGTGAAATGGAATACCAAACCGCTCAGCCGCAGGTCGGAGATCCTCGCGATTACTCACGATCAGGGGAACTTCCATGCGAAGTTCGCCACTCTCATGCCTCGACAAGAGGTCGTAGAGGCAATGGTTATCCCTTGTAACGAATAAAGCCACCCTTGGAACCACATCAGAAAAGTAGAGCGACCATTCCATAGAGAAACGCTCTGCGAGCGGCGCAATCGCCTCGCTGATTTCATCCCGCGAAACGGCGAAACCACCGGTCTCCCATTCTACACGCATCAAAAAGACGCCATACTCTCTGTCCACGTGCTGATCAACATCAACGATGTTTCCCCGATTCTCAAAAAGAAAAGCGGAAACAGCAGCAACGATGCCGGGCTGGTCGGGACAAGAGACGAGCAGGATAGCTGTCTGAGGGTCTTTAGAGGAATCACTCACGGTCCGCCTGAAAGATTAACATAAGTGCTCGAGGGGGGAATCGAACCCCCACGGGTTGCCCCACAGGATCCTTAATCCTGCGCGTCTACCAATTCCGCCACCCGAGCAATCACACTGTGCCTTTATTAGCACTGGCGAAGAGGGCTGATTGATAAATTCGAATTGTCCGTTTCGCAAGTAATCTTTCTGCCGGAATAGCAAAAACCTTCCGAACTTCCTCCACCTCACTAGCTTGGAGCTTGATAGCCTTGAGGCTGACGAACCTGAATAACCTGTAGCAAAAGGACAAAAGGCATCAGGAGACAAGCCAAACGGGGTGAATTGATTCAAGCTCGTCTGAGGGTTTCCTCGACGGAATGAGCACCCGCGCGAATTTCGAAAATTATGAGAAATAGAAAATTAAACTGAAAACCAGCCACAGGACAAATCCTCTAAAATAAGCATTTTATGCCCAAAGGTTCCGATCAAGAGTTCGATATTGGATCGCCTCCAGAACATGAACCTCACCAACATCACGCTCACCATCGAGATCGGCCAAAGTCCGCGATACCTTCAAAATTCGATCATAAGCCCGAGCGCTGAAGTTGAGGCTGTTCATAGCTTGCTCCAATGTTCGTTCGCTGGCCTGAGTCAGCCGACAGAATTCGGTGACCTGTCGTGTTCCCATATCCGAATTACAACTCAACCCGGGGTGGGATATAAATCGCTGAAGTTGTATTGTTCTTGCTTCTTCAACCCGCTGACGAATCGTGGCTGACGATTCCCCCCGTTGATCGTTTCTCAACTCACGATAATCAACAGCAGGCACGTCCACGTGCAGGTCGATCCGATCCAAAAGGGGGCCGCTGATTCTCTGCCGATACTTTTCAATCTGGTTGGGTGAGCATCGACATTCCCGTGAAGGTTCTCCGAGATAACCACACGGGCAGGGATTCATCGCCGCCACGAGACTGAATCGACTTGGGAAAGTAAATTTTCCAGCTGCTCTTGAAATGGTTACCTGCCCGTCTTCCAGCGGTTGCCTAAGCACCTCCAGAGTAGGCCGTCGAAATTCGGGCAACTCATCAAGAAAGAGGAGCCCATTGTGCGCTAAGCTGACTTCTCCCGGGGATGGATGGCTACCTCCTCCTAACAAGCCAACATCAGAAATGGTATGGTGAGGTGATCGAAACGGGCGGGTCGCAAGGAAACTGTTCTTCCCATTCGCCAGTCCAGCCACGCTATGAATCTTGGTAGTTTCAATCGCTTCCTCTTCCGTCATGGCAGGGAGAATCGTAGCAAGCCGCTTAGCAAGCATTGACTTACCTGTCCCAGGACTGCCTAACATTAGTATGTTATGTCCGCCTGCCATCGCGACCTCAAGGGCGCGCTTTGCATGAGCTTGGCCTTTTACCTCATCGAAGTCTATGTGGTAATCCTGCTTTGATTGAAGAAAAGCCTCTCGATCGAGTTGATGTGGACTCACATTGCCATCGCCGGAAAGAAGTTCGTAAGCCGAACGCATGGAATCGATCCCATAGACGTAAATTCCATCAACAATACTTGCCTCTGCAGCATTCTCTGAAGGAACCAGAATTGCTCTTTTCCCTTCCCGCTTGGCCTGAATAGTCAGTGGGAGGATTCCTTTGATTGGCCTCACTCTCCCATCGAGAGCCAACTCACCGGCAACCGCACATTTCTCTAGAGCGCCTTCTTTGAGTTTGCCATTGCGGTCTTCATCAAGGGCCGCCATACCCAAGGCTATCGGGAGGTCGAAGCTTGGGCCCTCCTTGCGAATATCAGCCGGCGCAAGATTGATCGTGATTGGCTTATTGGGCCACTGAAGAGCGCTGTTCTTGATCGCGGTCGTGACGCGGTCGACGCTTTCGCGCACTGCCGCATCAGGCAGCCCTACCAGCTTAATGTCAATTTGACCGCTGTCGCCAGCGTTGACCTCTACTTCGACCGATTGGGCGTCGACGCCGTGCAACGCCCCTGAAGATACACAAATCAGAGCCATTCCCTACCATCGTCCAACAGGTCACGACTTGGCAATAAAAAACTGTTCAAAAATACACTATCCCATTGAATAGGGATCGACATCGACGGTCACGATTACATCCGATGGAAAGGTAAGATCCCGCATCACCTGAGAGACATAAGCAGCCAGTTTTCGCGCACTGGTCGCCTTTAAGATGACCTGATATCGCCACTGGTCGTGTGATTTCACCAACGGAGATGGAAGCGGCTCAGTCAGGCGCATGTCGTCTGGAAGTCCTTTAGCCAAGCGAGCGTGGAGAGTCTTAAGGGAAAATTCGGCCCGCTGCTGGTGAACCGATCGAGCCGTTATCAAGACAAGATGCAAATAGGGTGGATGGCCGAACTGGCGGCGCATTTGTAGTTCCTGATCGGCAAAGCCCTCAAAATCGTGATGTCTGGCAAACTGGATCGAGGGATGATGGGGGGTGTAAGTTTGCACCACAACCTCACCCTCAAGTTCGCCACGTCCTGCCCTGCCAGCGACCTGAGTCAACAGTTGGAAGGTTCGCTCCCCGGCTCGAATATCAGGAATATGCAGCCCAACATCGGCATTGAGTATACCAACGAGAGTCACATTCGGAAAGTGAAGCCCCTTGGCGATCATCTGGGTCCCGATCAGAATATCGATCTTGTTGGCTCGGAAATCGTTCAGGGTGTCACGTAGCTGGTTTTTTCGACGCATTGCGTCGGTATCAACCCGAGTGATTCTGGCACGGTCGAAAACTTGCTTCAGAACCTCTTCGACTCGCTCCGTTCCGTAACCGGCATTCACAATGGACTTGCTGCTGCATTCTGGGCAGCTCTTAGGTGGCAGCTGAGAAAAACCACAAATATGGCAGACGAGGCGATCTTCTTTGCGATGAAGAGTCATCGTTGTGCTGCAATGACGACAGTTCGCGACATACCCGCATTCCGGACAGAGAATATTCTTGGCGAATCCTCGGCGATTCAGGAAGAGGATGGTTTGCTCTCCATTACTCAACCGCTCTTCGATTGATTGACGAAGCTTGTGGGAGAGTATTGTTGGACCCGCTTGTGCCTTGCGTGACTCCTGACGCATGTCGATGATCCGGATCAGTGGCATTTTCCGGTCATCGATTCTCTGGCTCATGATAGTCAGTTCGTATTTGTCATTTTGCGTGTTACTCCAAGATTCCAACGAAGGCGTCGCGCTGCCCAGAAGCACAGGGCACTTTTCCAAGTGGCCTCGTACTACCGCAACATCACGAGCCTGATAACGCGGCGAAATATCCTGTTTGTATGAGTTCTCATGTTCCTCATCGACGACGATAAGACCGAGATTCGTGATCGGTGAAAAAATAGCACTCCGCGCGCCTATCACAATGCGAGCCTTCTGTTCGAGGACTTTCCGCCACTCGTCGTGCCTTTCTCCCTCCGAAAGATTACTGTGGAGGATTGCTACTTGATCTTTGATCTTTGCAAAACGCTTTTTGAATCGATCTGCCGTTTGAGGGGTCAACGCTATTTCAGGTACCAAGACGATGGCACCCTTTCCTGCGTCGATCGCTTTTTGAATCGCCTGAAGATAAACTTCAGTTTTACCGCTGCCGGTGACTCCATAGAGGAGAATAGGCTTAACCTTTCCGCCGGTTTCGATTTCGCGTGCTGATGCAAGGACACATTTCAATACTTCTGCCTGCTCCTCATTCAAGTTGAGCGGCTTTGATTCAACATACTCGACTTCGGCCAAGGGATCACGCGTCACAATCCGTTCACCCACTATCGCATAGGATTTATCTTCGAGGGCTTTGATCGAGGAACGGGAAAAACCAAGCGCTCCGGTCAACCGCGCCAACGACTCTGTTCCATTAGAAGAGAGATACTCGAGCACCTTCTTCTGCTTTACCTGCCGCCCCGAAAACCCCTCAAGCACAGCCGACGAAAAACTATCGCTCAAAGAAACCACTTTTTCCGTCTTTCGCTTTTCTGACTCGCCTCGCGATGGCTTCGGCAACATCGTTCGGAAGACGGATTCAATAGGAGTCAGGTAGAAACTCGAAATCCAGGAAGCTAACTTCATCAGCCCCGGAGTTAAAAAGGGATCTTTGGAAACGAGGCCTCCAATCGGCTTCAATTCATAGGGAAGGCTGGAGATATCAAGGTCCTCGACTGAAATAACAGTTCCAATAGCGCCGCGGTTTCGAAGAGGGATGCGGACTCTCTGACCAGCCACTACCGACAGACCCTTGGGAACCGTGTAACTGAACGTCAGATCATCTGACGCGCCATCTATCAGAACCTTGACCACAGTCTCCATCAGTGTACAAAAAGAAATCGCCCTCCCGCTAAGGAGGGCGATTTACACCAAGGTTTAAAGTAAGAATTTTAAATCTTTTACCTTTTAGTCACCTTAGAAGGAGACGGAAAGACTCACACCACCGTGGAGGATGTCAGACTGACCTTCGTTGATGGACTGATTTGGAATGTCAGCAGCCCAGCCGGTAGGCGCTCCCTGAAAGCCGACGTAAGGCGTCAAGGTCGCGCGGCAGTTAAGTTCGATTGGAAGTGCCGCAGTCACATAGTAGTGGCTCCAGTCAGCTACAACACCGTTGTAGCCATCATTGTAAGCAAGTCCAAGTCCCAAAACAAGATCCACTGTATCGGTTACAACAAATGCTTTTTCAATTCCTGCTTCGTAGTACTGATAGTCTTGACCTGCAATTCCGAGTGAACTCGTGGCGGAAAGAGAGAAGTCGACGATGCCGAGGCTTCTGCTAAGACCGAGGGTGAGATCGCCCGTGCTAGGATCATTAGCAGTAGGGAAGTAGTAGTGAACGTAGGTTAGGCTAGTATCGAATCCGAGGTAGTTACCAAGCTCAGCACTCACGTAGAGGTCAAACTCGTCATAGTCATCTTCAATTCCGCTAAGATACCAAAGGCCAACGTTCAAAGGAACGATGCCAGTATCGATCGTGTAGTTAACGTCAGTCCAAATGTTATCGTCTGTAAAACGCTGCCCGTAAAATACGAAAGCAGTGTCGTATCCAACGCTGATTGAACCGCCGATATCAAGACACTCTTCGATAGGTGTTTTGTCGACGACTGGGGCTTTGCCCCAATCTCCTGCGTTAACGCCGAGCGTCATCGCACCAATAATTGCAACTAGGATTGCTTTTTTCATATTCAATTAACTCCCTTGGTTTGAGATGTGGTCGTAATAACCTGTTAGTGGATTTTAATCCACTGGATGTCACCGCAATGTTCGTGCCAGCTTTTGACTGTTACTTACATCAAAGGACAATCCGTCGTCAGTCTCATTTAAGAGTAGCAGTCACGCAACAAAAAATATGTGAACTTTTTCTAATAAAGCATTTGCTTGATCGTCCTTAACTCTAGGATTTTTTGACTATTTCAAATGTTAATGCCTTATAATCAATGGGTTTGCACTGATTTGGGTCGTGCTTAAAAAGCCCCAATCCGACCCATGAACCGGGCTCAAATAGCTCAAAAGGGCCGGTAGCTTTGCCATGTTCTCCGAGGGAGTTTTTAATATTTTCCCCCGATTCGACGGGTTTTTCTGATTTCAGGAGCCTTAAACTTTTTTTCACCCTTCCAACACTTTCTATTCGGGAAACGATTTCTTGCCCCAAATAACAGCCCTTGTGGAAATCTACAGCCCATCGGTCCAGCCCCAGCTCTGCCGGGAAACGATTTCCGTCGATCTCGTATCCAAGTCGTGGGACTTTTGCAATAACGGAAGCCAAACGATACTCGGAAGTGCTGATACGTGATGCGGACTTAAACGCGCATGGCATTTCTTCCGATGGTAGCCAGAGATCTTTCCCTTTGAGCCCCATGCGGCGGGAACTCACTCCCAACTGGCCCTCATCAAAGTGGTGAACCAGTTTCAAGCGCCCCGTTTCATCTATAATCTCGCAATCATCAGCTATCAGATAGCGGTCGAGACGGTGTAAAAGATCTTCCCGCTGGGAAAGCTCCCCATCTAAGATCAATTCGTCCTCCGTCGCACTGATCCAAACGAGTGCCTCTACTTTACCCTTGATGGTGCAAAGACAAGCTGCGACTGCCTGCTGGGTGAGATCTTTCGAAACATCATTCGTGACTTGCCCGTTTAGATAACGCACCCGGTCCGGTCCTGTGATGCGAAAGACCGCCCGATCCTCTATCGAAGCCCAGCGCCCATTTAGTGATTCAATCACTTCCTTCATTGCGTGGCTTTGTCCTTTTCAGATTCTTGGAAACGCGCAGCAATCACCGAGAAGTCTTTTTCACCGAGTTCCTTCTTCATGGATCGAAACATGATATTCGCGGTCGTCGATACGGCGGGCAGTTCAACCCCCAGGCTCTTCCCGAGGCCGAGGGCGTACTGGGCGTCCTTAAACATATTCTTAAGAGTAAAGTGTGGCTCATAATCACGCTCGATGATTGTGGGCAGCTTCATTCCCGTCAGAACAGACCCGCATGCATTATGCTCGATAGCTTGCTCAAGCCTTTCCGGACCAATCCCTGCGGCAGTAATTAAACCATAGGCCTCTGACAATACTTCGACCGTTGCCGCCGTAATCATGTTAGTAGCGATTTTCAAAATGGTTGCCTCGCCCACGCGGCCTAGGAACAAAATCTCTTTTGAGGAAGCTTCCAAAACTGCTGTGACCTTTTCGAGAACAGGCAAATCGCCACCCACATAATACACTAAGGCGCCATTGCCTGCCGCTACCTTACTTCCGGTGAAGGGGGCATCGAGAAACGCTGCTCCCGTCTCCTTCACAATCTGATAAGCTCTAACCACAGATTCCGGATCTGCTGTGCAGTTGGAAACAACCGTATGTCGTTGACACAGTTCACTCTTCATGGAGGTGACCACCTCAAGAAGTGCCTCTCCATCACTCACAAAGAGGTGAATCACATCAGAGAGTTTGGCTATCTCCATGGGCGAACTCACGAAATTAGGCTCCGGCTTCGGCGTTCGATTCCAAACATAAACATGCCTTCCCGTCTCCCTCAATTGAGCGGCTACTTGGTTTCCAATAATACCAAGACCAATGACTCCGACTTTTTCAGTTCCGTCGCTTTGCATCACAAGTTTTCTTCTTTGCTGGTTACGGCGCCTACTCCAATTCTATTCAAATCATTGCAAGCGCAGAATTGACTGGGCCCCGGCTAATCATCGGGAGAAGCGGGTTCCTCTCTCAAATCGAGCCACCGCTGCAGAATCTCGACCGCGGCAGCCTGATCAATGATGCCCTTCGAGTCTTTCGCTGTGCGGCCAACCTGGTGAAGTTTCTCCATCGCCATTTGCGTGGTGTAGCGCTCATCAACTTCATGGAACATCACCGAAGCTGGGAGGCTTTTCTTTAACTCCCTGACAAAATCCCTCACTCCTTCAACCGCAGTCCCCTCTTCGCCGCTGACCCGAAGCGGTAGACCAACCACCACGTCACGAACGCTACGGTCGTTTACGACTTCCATGATGCGTTCCACAGCACGGTCAAGGTCTGAAGCTGGAACCGTCTCCAGAGGGTGGGCCAGCATACCGATATCATCGCTCGCCGAGATCCCTATACGAGCTCTCCCGAAATCAATCCCAATCGCTTTGACCCACTTAGCCACTTAGTATTTCTGTTAGGTCAACTCTGGCGGAAGCTCCTCCACCAGTTTTTTAATTTGGTCAGCATCATTTCGATCGGCCACAAGGATTGCATCCGCAGTATTAACTACAATTAGATCGTTGACGCCCAATAATGCGATAGTCATCTCATCCACCGCCGAGAAGACAATGTTATTGTTAGAGTCGACACTAACAAGTTTGCCTCGATTCGTGTTACCTGATTCATCTTCATTAAGATATTTTGCTACTGACGGCCAACCGCCGACATCATCCCAGCCAACATCCGCCTCGATGTTAAGAATCGTCTTTGCATTCTCCATAAGGGCGTAGTCAATCGATACTTTCTCTAGGTCTGAAAACGAGTCGGCTACGACCTTTTTGAAATCTCCGGCGCGCTGCAACGTTTCGATAAACTCGGCAAGTTGGGGACAATGCTGCGAGAGCTCTCGCACCAGAGTCTGGATCGTCCAGATAAAGATCCCTGCATTCCATGAGAAGTTGCCGCTCTTCAAATACTCCTCAGCCAATTGAATGGAAGGCTTCTCTCTGAAGCAAGTTACCTCGTGGACATCATGGGAGGTATCTACTGAATCCAATTTTGCGCCCCGCTCGATATAGCCGTAACTTGGACAGGCCCAGTCAGGCCGAATCCCAAGGGTAATGATCGCGTCTTTCACCCTAGCGACTTCCGCCGCTGACTGAAGAACAGCCCGAAATTCTTCGTCCTTCATCACGAGCTGATCAGCTGGCAAGGCAATCATCGTTGCTTCGGGATCTCTAGCCGCAATCCAGCCTGCGGCAAGCGCAATGGCTGGGGCCGTATCTCGGCGGGCCGGCTCAGCCACCACGTTTTCAGCTGGAATCGTCGGCAACACCTTCCGAATACCGTCAACCTGTGCCTCGTTAGTCAGCACAAGCACTCGCTCTGGATCAACCAGTCCTTTCAACCGGTTCACGGCTTTTTCGATCAAAGTTTCCTCATCGAAAAGGTTAAGTAGCTGCTTCGGCCTTACGTTTCGGCTCAGCGGCCAAAAACGCGTCCCACTGCCACCGGCTAAAATGAGAGCATACAAATTAGAGGTTTCACTCATGGAGGAGGGCAATCGATGGCAGAAGCAATCACTACCGTCACTTGTCTGGATTGCAAAAGAATATGACCGCATTCTCTTGCAGAGCAACGACTGCGACGCTTTATGAAGAGTTGTGAATCTGCGTTGGATCCAAACTACCTTCTTTTTACCCTCGTTCCTCTGTCTTGACGTTCCTTTCGTGACCTTATCCTGGGCATTGGCAGTGGCCTTGGATTCAAGTAGCGATGTTAAAACGGCACTCCCTAAGTTCCTGCTTCTCTTCTTCGGGGTCTGGGCAGTCTATTTGATAGATCGGATCCTCGACTCTTATCGACTTCGAAAAGCGACCGTAATCACCGATCGTCATCGGTTTGCAATCCGGTTCCGTTGGCTTCTCTGGATTCTTTTGGCTTTTTCAGCAGCGCTAGCACTCCTTCAACTCTATCTTGTGCGAGACGCCCTCTACGTCTTGGGTGGCGTTCTTTTAGCCATAGTCACGGCGACATACTTCTTAGCATTTCGTTTCGGATCGAATACCTCGACCCGAAAACTTCCGAGCAAAGAACTCACCATTGCGATCTGCTTTGCGGCCGGCGTCATGCTGACCTCAGGAGCCTTTTCTCTGAGTTGGCTCAACAGTGTCATTGCCCTCGGGTTAACCAGTGTCGCCTTGTTTAACTGTCTTGTGATTTCATACGGAGAAGCTGACTTCGATCGACGCCACGATCTGAAAGCCTACTACGCCAGACAAGTGCAGGCTGGACCTCCCGCGACCTCTGGCTGGATTGGAGTCACCTGCGGCTGCGCCCTAGTGCTAATCAACGGAACTTTTATTCTCGGAAGCTCCATGATCATCGCTAGTATGGCTCTCTACTGCCTTTCGCGCTGTCTCGACCGCGATAACCCCAGTCAGGTGACTCAAGCGGTAGCCGATGGTATCCTTCTCATCCCAATCCCGCTGATTCTCATGATGGATTATCTCTTCTAGATTGCCACTAGTACAGTCCCAGCCGTGCACCGCTTGACCCGTTGACGGCTTCATAGCCTGCATTACACTCCACCGTCATGCTAGATATCAGAATGCTTCGAGAGGACGCAGATTCCGTGAAAGCCCGCATCAAAGCTCGCGGAGGCGACGCCTGGTCGCTGATTGATGAAATTCTCGAATGCGACGAGAAGCGTCGCTCAGGAGAAACCGAAAAGCAGCAACTCCAGGGAGACCGTAACCGCATCTCAAAAGAGATCGGAATACTTAAGCGAGAAGGGAAGGATAGCTCCGATATTGAGACAAGGGTGCGAGCGATCAGCGAACGGATCAAGACCATCGGCGAAGAAGCCGATGCCGCCGAAGCGCGCCAGACAGAATTGCTCCTACAGATACCCAATCTTCCTCACGAAGCTTGCCCCGCCGGCGAAGATGAAAGCGCTAATCCCGAGGTTCGGACCTGGGGAGAGAAACCTACTTTTGACTTCGAACCCAAAGACCATGTTCAAATAGGTGAAGATCTAAATCTTTTTAGTTTTGAGTTAGCGACCAAGATCAGCAGTAGCGGATTTATCACCTTTACCGGGGCCGGAGCCAAACTGCAGCGCGCTTTGATTCAATTTTTGCTCGATCTGCAGACCAAGGAACATGGTTACACAGAGGTCGCCCCCCCTTGTATCATCAATCGGGATGCCATGTTTGGCACCGGGCAACTACCCAAGTTCGAATTCGATATGTATGGCCTCGAGGACAACGCCTTCTTCCTCGCACCGACCGCTGAAGTTCCCGTTACCAACCTTTACCGCGAGGAAATCCTCAAACAGGATCGGCTCCCAGTTAAGTTGACTGCGCACACACCGTGCTTTCGGCGGGAAGCCGGTTCAGCTGGACGGGAAAGCCGGGGCATGATCCGGATGCACCAGTTTGACAAAGTGGAACTGGTCAACATTGCCCACCCTGATGAGTCTTTCGAGATGCTCGAGACTTTGACGAAGGAAGCAGAGGCAGTTCTTCAGAAGCTCGGCCTACACTATCGCACCATCGAGTTATGCACAGGCGATTTGGGATTCAGCTCTGCTAAAACCTATGACATCGAGGTCTGGGCACCAGGGCATGGAGGTTACCTTGAAGTATCGAGTTGCTCCAATTTTGTCGACTATCAGGCACGTCGCATGCGCCTTCGCTTTAAGGACAGAGACGGTAAGAACCATTTCTGCCACACCCTTAATGGTTCAGGAACAGCACTTCCCCGCCTTTACGTCGCTTTGATCGAGACCTACCAGCAGATCGATGGAAGCATTCTCGTGCCGGAAGCCCTCAGGCCCTATGTGGGGGCTGATCATATTTCCTGATTCTGCAAGAGTAACTCAGGGAAGAAAAAACCCGGCAACGCAGAGCGAGGCCGGGTCATTGGATTGACGATAAAGCTGAGATCACTCAGCAGATACGGCGATAGCATCATCACCGCGCTCGCCCGTCCGGATGCGCACGGCATCTTCGACGGTAGAAACGAACACTTTTCCATCACCAATCTTGTTGGTGGAAGCGGCTTTCACAATAGTTTCAACGACAGAACCAGCGTCCCCATCTTCCACGACGATTTCGAGCTTCACTTTCGGAAGGAAATCCACGGTATACTCCGATCCACGGTAAATTTCAGTGTGCCCTTTTTGGCGGCCGAAACCCTTTACTTCGCTGACGGTCATTCCGTGCACGCCTGCTTCAGTGAGGGCTTCTTTCACTTCTTCGAGTTTGAAAGGCTTAATAATGGCTTCGATTTTTTTCATGGGTTTATGTAATTTCCTAGTAACAGTTTCGAAACAGTGAATAGCATCTAGCGTGCCAAGTCTCTCTTTTTGTCCCGAAACCCCTGTTCTTTGGGAAGAGATGCATTTCTCAGGCTTGGATATCCTTCGATGTGTGGTAATTAAATTACCGCATATTGTTAAATTACTTACCAGTTTATGGCCAGCAGCACCTCCGTACTCGTCATCGATCCTGACCCTGAAGTCACCAGCAATATTTCGATAGTTCTCAAAGAGGCTGATATTAGCATCACATCAGCCGCTAACGAGCAAAGTGCTATCAATGAACTAAATTCAGGTGATTTCGATATCGTTATCAGTGATCTCACATTTGACGATGGACGAGGGTTTTCTCTACTGCAGAAATCACAGAAGCTCCATCCCCCACCGCCGTTTATCGCGCTAAGCGAGCAATCTGACAGCCGATCTGCCATCGAAGCGGTCAAGGCTGGTGCGTTCGACTTTCTCCCCAAGCCTATCTCGGCTGCCGATCTCAATCGGGCGGTTAATGAAGCAATCGATTGCTCGAAGCGGGCCAGCGAACCGGTAGCCATCGATCCTCGCGACGAATTCAGCGAGGGTCTCGACACGCTTGTGGGAAATAGCCGGGCAATGCTAGACGTCTACAAGACCCTTGGAAGGGTGTCAGCCACGCCCGTAACGGTTCTGATTCGGGGTGAAACTGGAACAGGAAAGGAACTCGTAGCCAGAGCCATTTACCAGCACGGTCACCGAGCTCACAAACCCTTCATCACTATCAACTGCGCAGCAATACCGGAGAATCTGCTCGAGTCGGAACTTTTCGGGCATGAAAAAGGATCCTTCACGGGAGCGGTAGCAACGAGGGTCGGAAGGTTCGAACAAGCAAACGGCGCCACCCTTTTCCTAGATGAGATCGGCGATTTAAATCATTCACTCCAAGCTAAGCTGCTTCGCGTTCTTCAAGAAAAACGATTCCAACGAGTTGGCGGCTCTGAAGAGATTCAGGTCGACGTCCGAATCATCGCGGCGACGCACCGCTCCCTCGAGAAGATGATCGCGGAAGGCGATTTTCGCGAGGATCTCTTCTACCGTCTGAATGTTGCCGCGCTCAAACTGCCACCCCTTCGAGACCGTATCGGCGATGTTCAGCTCCTGACGGGATTCTTTCTGAAACGATTCAGCGAAGAACTTGCGGTGCCCCCCACCGCCATGACCCGCGGCGCCGTTTCACGTCTTGAGTCCTCACGGCTTCCCGGGAACGTCAGGCAGTTACAGAATATCGTGCGAAAAGCACTTCTTCGCTCTCGCGGTTATGCCATTGACCGGGAGACTATCGAAGAGCTTCTTTCAGAAACGGAGCCGGCCGATCAGGACCCTAAAGAAGCGGGTTCAGTAGAGCAGTATTGTCGACAACTGGTGTCAGACGCGGCTGACAATCTGCTCGAAAATGTGCATCAAATCGCAGTGGGAAAAATCGAGGCCTACTTGATCGGAGCGGCTCTGGAACGGAGCAAAGGCAATATCAGTAAGGCCTCCAAATGGTTGGGGTTATCCCGACTGACCCTTCGCGAGAAAGCGAGGCGCTACGCTATCTTCACAGACCGCTAGGCGGTCGGAAGAGCTAGCCAAGCAGTCGTGGTGCCATCAGCGTAACGCAGCCCAAGCCGACTATTCATTTGCCCGGCCAAGACTGCGGCTGTCGCCAAACCAAGGCCATAATGTTCAGCTCCCTTGGTGGTGTGAAAAGGAACGAAAGACTGCTTCAAGCTTTTATCCGTCATCTCAACGCTCGTGTTACGGATAAAAAGATCGACAGTGCCGCCAGAACTTGCCTCCCCAGGAGGAAAAACATCGATCGCCACAGAACCATTTGGAGTCTCCGCTGAACCCTCCGCAGCGTTCTTGATCAACTGGGTGAAGACATTGCCCAGTTTCCCGGAATCTCCCGAGACCGATGGAAGCCCCTCACAAAAATTAATCTGAAGACTCACCCCAGCAGCAGCACAAACTTCCTCTGCCTTGGATTTCCAATACGTAGAGACCGTATCCAACGAAATTGAGTCACTATCGCAGCGGCCGCAACCGGAAGAGATCAACACTTCCCGATTGAGGTCCGAAGCCGTCTTGGCCGCATCCTGCATCTGTTGGGCGCTCTCACGGACCTCGTTGCTAATTCCCTCATCATAGAGAATAAGGCTCGAGAATCCCTGAATCACTCCCATCAAGTTATTGTGCTTGTGGACGAGACCCTTAAGAAACTCCTCGTAGAAGTTCCGTGTGGCGCCTTCTTCGAGCCGATAATCGTCTGCAAATATGAAGTCGGCCATAGTCGAATTCTCAGTTCTGTTTTAAATAGTAGAATTAAAATTAGTTAAAACAACTTAATAAATAGGGCTGCTGAAACTACCAAAACCTAACGGAACAACACTCGCTCAGCGCTGAGGATGGATTTGTTTCCCTGGTCACCCTGATTCACGATCAGCTCTCCGTCTTCCCCTAGGCCGGCTCCGATTCCCCGAACCATTCCCATCGCCGTGACCACTTCGATCTCCCTGCCAGACAGAACACTTCGGGAATGGAGCCATTCACGAACTTCGTCGAAATTAGTAAGCATGTTAGGATAGCACCTAACAAAACCACTTACGATTTCACTAAGGAGAAAACTCCGGCTCGACTCGCACTCTTCTAGCTCGTAAATCGAAGTGGCGATCGCTCTCAATTCTTCGGGAAATTCGGTAGCACGCACGTTCACGTTGAGCCCAATCCCCACCACTGCGTAGGGCTCTGGAACTAGAATGGTTTCGACGAGTATGCCGGCGAGCTTCTTCTCATCAAAAAGTAGGTCATTAGGCCACTTCGCTTGAATTTTACCGCTCATCGTCAGAACCGACTCAACAGCCTTTCCAAGTACAAAGGCAGCGAGGTGAGGTAACCGGCACCAGATCGCTTTCGGCTCCTCAAGTTTCAGCGCCAAGGAAAAAAGTAAGTTTCGTCCTGCAGGCGCCTCCCACCGGTCGCCTCTTCTCCCTCGTCCTTGGTGTTGCAAGTCGGTAACGACAAGGTCGAGGTGTCTCGCCTTCTTACTCCGAATCCTGTTCAGTAAGTCATCATTCGTGGAATCGGTTTCCGGCAGGTAATGGAACTGTTCGACACTAAACTGCTCCCTGACCGCCTCACCAAAACCTGAGGAAACTGACTCGTAGGAAAGGTCGCTCATGAAAACAAATCGAGCCCGAGATCGATCGATCGGACGGAGTGAGTGAGAGCACCAACTGAGATAAAATCCACCCCGGTTTCAGCAATGCCACGAACTGTTTTGAGAGTGACACTGCCACTGGCTTCGAGCTTAATCTTGACACCCAGCTTATCTCGCATCTCTACCGCCGAAGCGAGCTGATGGTTTGACATGTTATCCAAAAGGATCACATCGATCCCGTCGATCTTCAGAAATGCTTCGACCTGGTCTAATCGATCAGCTTCGACTTCGATTTTAAGACCTGAATGCTCGTTTTTAAAAGCTGCTAACTGATCGGCCAGATTTATAGGCGTCAGATTTGCTGCCAAGTGATTGTCTTTCACCATGACCGCATCATAGAGACCAATCCGATGATTAGTTGCTCCGCCATGAACCACAGCCGATTTTTCCAAAGCTCGCCAACCCGGCGTAGTTTTCCGAGTATCGAGAAGAACAGCTCCTGTGCCTTCGATGCTGTCGACAAAAGTCTTTGATATCGTTGCCACCCCCGATAGTCGCTGCAAGAAATTTAACACGGTCCGCTCGGCTGTTAAAATTGAGCGAGTCTTGCCGAGCAGTTCGCACACCACATCCCCCGACCTAACGACCTCGCCATCAGCGATTAGGGCGACAAAACGCATGTCGTTGTCCACCTCGCTACAAACTTCTTCAGCCACTTCAAGACCAGAAATCACAGCCTCCTCGCGGCTGACGATCCGCCCCACGGATTCGTGATTTTCATCAACGAAATTTTGGCTGGTGAGATCCCCGACGTCTTGAAGGTCCTCTTCCAGCGCCATTTTGACGAGTGCGAGAGAGGCGGAATTCATAGCTCTGGCTCAGATGTAGCGCTCAGCTGAGTCGCAATTCGCCGAAAATAGAGCCGATCCATATTGGGATCAAGCTTTCGATAGAAGTCGATTAAAACGTCAACTTTCTGGTCGATACGAGGGAAACGTTCACAAAAACCCCAGAGATCAGGATTGGTGAAAAGATGAGCTGCGAGCTCATTCATGTCCTGCTCCACGGAAACCCGACTGTAGGGAGTTAAGAACCCTTCTTCCATCAAATCTTCATCCAATCGCAAGAGACTACTGCCTGATCCGCCAGTCCTTTTCTGCTCGGCGGCAAGGACACGCGTCGCCTCAGAACGATCTCCTCTCTGCTCCTCAACGATACCGCGAGCACGGTAAGAGAAATCAATCCCGTTAGCCGAGCGCCAGCGATCACCATCGAAGAGGGCTTCATTATTCTCCAATAAAATCGAAGCAAATTCATGGTGAAAGCGCTGCTCGAACCCACGCGCATCAAACGTAGGACGGTAAACCAGAACGATTTGGCGGCCCTTCGCCATATAGGTGCCCCCGTAACCAACATCATAGAATCTCAACGAACCCACGATCGAAACCCCTTCAAGGAACTCCTTCACCATCGCTTCAGAGTATTTTGCCAGCGCCTTTTGAATGATTGCCTCGGCGGATGCGCGATATTCCGGCTTCAAAACTTCCACCTCAGCTCCAATGGGATCCAAGATCCAATTGCGGGGCAGGAACCCGTTATCCCTAGGAAAACGAACCAATCCGTCCCCCCCGAAAACGGAAGGAAAGAACCAAAACAGGAAGAGCCCCGCGATAAACGATACCTTAGGCATACAGATTCAGCGACTACCGCGCTCCAACCATACCGCAAGAAGCGAGATATCGGCAGGAGTAATTCCACTAATTCTTCCCGCCTGCCCGAGGGTCTTCGGCTTAATATGCTGGAGTTTGGCCTGGGCTTCTCTCTTGAGGCCAGTAATGGCCCCAAATTCGACCCAAGCCGGAATCGGCTTTTCTTCCATGCGCCGTGTCTTTTCGACCACATCGCTCTGTCGTTTTATGTAGCCCTCATACTTGATGTCTGTTTCTGTCTGTTCCCAGATAGCTGGGCTAAAGTTTCCCTTCAAGTCGTTATCGAAGTCCTTCCAGGAGGATTCTGGACGACGCAGCCACTTAGCGAGAGAACCCTCTGCCGTATGAGTATTCTCAAGTTGATGGGTGAGTGCTTCAATGCGATCACGCTTATCGAAGGTCTGCTTCCTAAAATCCTCCTCGATCAACCCGTGCTCGTGAGCTTTCCCAACCAATCGCAGGTCAGCGTTGTCTTGGCGAAGCAGAAGCCGATGCTCAGCTCGGCTGGTGAACATTCGATATGGCTCATCCGTACCCTTGGTCACCAGATCATCGATCATCACTCCGATGTAGGCTTCGTCTCTCCCAAGGATAAACTCTTTACGGCGCGCGGCCTTCAATGCCGCATTGGCGCCTGCTACCAACCCCTGACCGGCTGCTTCCTCATACCCTGAGGTGCCATTAATCTGTCCAGCAAAGTAGAGCCCGGCGATTCGCTTGGTTTCAAGGGTAAGGGACAACTGTGTTGGCAGGCAGTAATCGTACTCCACGGCGTATCCTGGCCGAATGATTTCAGCGTCCTCCAGACCTGAGATTGAGCGAATAAAATCATACTGAACCTCAAACGGAAGAGAAGTAGAGACCCCATTAACGTAATATTCATGAGTCTGGCGTCCCTCGGGCTCCAGAAAGACCTGATGCCGTTCTTTTTCAGCAAAACGCACTACCTTGTCCTCGATCGAAGGACAGTAGCGGGGGCCCACCCCCTCGATTTTCCCAGAGTACATTGGAGACTTATCCAGGTTCGCATTGATAACGTCATGCGTGGTGCTGTTTGTGTAGGTGATCCAGCAGGGCAGTTGTTCCACGTGGAACGCGGGATCCGACCAGTTATTCAGGCTGAAAATATCATCTGCTTCCCTCCTCTCAAGGTGGGAGCGGAAGGAGAACAAAGGCGGGGGAATATCGCCGTCCTGGCGCTCACACTTAGCAAAGTTAATTGAATTGCCGTTGAGTCGGCACGGCGTTCCCGTCTTAAAACGCTCCACTTCGAAACCAAGGCGGATTAAGTCGTCACTCAGTGTTGAGGTCGCGTCCCCCATGCGCCCACCCTGCTGATTCTGAAGACCTACGTGCATCAGCCCTCTCATGAAGGTTCCCGTCGTGACAACCACCGAGAGAGCCTCAACTCTCAATCCGAGCGAAGTCTCCACTCCTTTCACTTTGTCATCCTCGATCAGTAATTGAGCGACGTTCCCCTGATGCAGTTCGATATTTCCCTGGCCTTCCAACAACCACTTCATCCGAAACTGGTAGGCTTTTTTATCGCACTGAGCTCGGGGCGCGCGGACACTGGGTCCTTTCCTGGCGTTCAAAGTTCGGAACTGAATCGCTGTCGCGTCAGTATTCAAACCCATAAGCCCACCTAAAGCATCAATCTCGCGGACCATGTGGCCTTTTCCCAGACCCCCAATGGCCGGATTGCAGGACATCGCGCCAAGGGTATCGAGGTTTTGGCTCAGCATCGCGACCTGAGCACCTACCCGAGAAGCCGCTAAAGCCGCTTCGCAACCAGCATGACCGCCGCCGATTATTAATACGTCGTATTTTTTTGGGTAAACAAACATCTCAATAGTCCAAAATGTTCCACGTGGAACATTTACATGAATCCGACATATTTTTCGCCAAATTCGTCGAGTTAGCGTTTTCCTAAGTTGCTACTTTAAGCTAACGTCCGCTCCCTTCCAACTCGAGGGATAATTTTTTTACAGAGATGGCCTCAAAGACTCCAAAGAAATCCACTGCAGAATACGCTGACGATCCGATTAACGCTTCGTTAACTGATGAAGAAAAGATTGGGCTGCTTCGCACCATGGTCCGCATTCGGCGATTTGAGCAGATTTCGCTGAAGCATTACCACGCCGGATCCATCGGCGGCTTCCTTCACCTATATATTGGGCAGGAATCCGTCGCCGTCGGATCAATCTCCCTACTCGGGGAGCACGATCACGTTATCACCGCCTATCGTGACCACGGTCATGCTTTGACTGTTGGCATGAGTATGGACGAGTGCATGGCTGAGGTGTTTGGAAAGAAAACAGGCTGCTCTAAAGGCAAGGGTGGATCAATGCACTATTTCGCCCCAGACAAAAATTACTGGGGTGGTCACGGCATCGTAGGTGGCCAAACTCCTCTTGGCACCGGACTCGCTTTTGGTGTGAAATATTTCGGACAGAAAGGATGTTGCCTCTGCTACCTTGGCGACGGAGCCATAAATCAGGGCGCTTTTCACGAGGCTCTCAACCTCGCGGCCCTCTGGGATCTCCCTGTTATCTTCATTATCGAGAATAACGGTTATTCCATGGGAACCTCCCAACTTCGCTCCTCCGCGTATCCAGAAGAAGGGCTTGCTGCTCGCGCCGAGGGCTACAAGATGGACTGGGCCAAAATCGATGGGGTCAGCCTTTACGAAATCCGCGCTGGTGTTAACAAGGCAGTCGTGCGTGCCCACGAGCACTCGCGCCCCACAGTCCTTGAGATCAAAACCTACCGTCATAAGGGACACTCCGTGGCAGATGCCAACGCCGAGAAATACCGGACGAAAGAAGAAATTAAGGAATACATGGATGAACACGATCCAATCGATTTTTGGATCCATACCCTCATCGAAGAAGGCGTCATTACTGCCGATGACTACAAGCAAATGAATAAGGAAGCCGGAGCCGAAGCCGATGCTGCGGCCGAATTCGCGATCAAGAGCCCCTACCCCGACGAGTCCGAGATCTTCGACGACATTTATTGGGAAGTTGATAACAACACCGAAGCTGGGCGCACCGGACGTCACTTCTTCCATGGCTAAAACAAACGCAATCCTATTTGGCCATACACCTAAAACCTTTTTTACTTTTTCTTAAAACGATATGCCACGCGAAATCACCTATCGTGAAGCTCTCCGTGAAGGACTCGACGAAGAACTCGCCCATGACGACAACGTGGTCATCATTGGTGAGGAAGTCGCCGAATACAATGGAGCCTATAAAGTCACAGAAGGACTTTGGAACAAGTGGGGCGACAAGCGCGTCATTGATGCCCCCATTTCAGAAGCCGGATTCATCGGCATGGGAATAGGCGCCTCGATGCTCGGTGTTCGTCCGGTGATGGAGTTGATGTTCTACAGCTTCGCCTACGTTGCTTTCGACCAGATGATGAACAATGCAGCTACCTGTCGCTATATGTCCGGCGGTCTCATTAATGTCCCCATCGTGGTTCGCGGACCTGCCAACGGTGGCACCAACGTCGGAGCGACTCACTCGCACACTCCGGAGAATATTTTCGCAAACATGCCGGGCCTCAAAGTGGTATCACCCTCCGATGCCTACGACGTGAAGGGACTTATCAAATCATCAATTCGAGATAACGATCCAGTTTACTTCATGGAAAGTACCGTGCTCTACGGCATGAGTGGGGAGGTTCCTTCAAACGATGAACTCGACGATGGAGAACTCATCGTCCCGATCGGCAAAGCTAAGGTGAAGCGGGAAGGCGCCGACATCTCGCTGATCGCCCACGGGCGGGCCGTGGTCACCTCACTCGCCGCCGCTGATATCCTTGCCGACAAGTATAACATCCACGCCGAAGTTCTTGACCTGCGATCCATTCGTCCGATCGACGAGCAAGCTATCATGGAATCAGTGCGCAAGACGCACCGCGCCATTTACGTCGAAGAAAATAAGCCCTTTTGTGGAATCGGCGCTCAAGTTTCTTCCATGATCATGGAACAAGCCTTTGATGATCTCGACGCGCCCGTGCTGCGTATCACCAGCGCAGATGCTCCGGCATTCTACAGCCCGGCGATCGAGAAGCTCCAACTGCCCGCGCCCGAGGAAATCGTGGAGCGTGCTTTAACTATTTGTTAGGACTAACATTATACTATAAATATCAACCTTAGAAAATTCTGAATGGCTGCCTACGTCACGATGCCCAAACTGAGCGACACCATGACCGAGGGGACCCTCGTTAAGTGGCTCAAGAAAGAAGGTGACTCCGTCTCTATGGACGAGGAGATCGCCGAAGTAGAAACTGATAAAGCCACCATGGCGATGCCCTCATTCGACGAGGGCACTATTCATAAAATCTATGTCAAGGAAGGCGAAAGCGCGCCCCTTGGAGCCACTCTCGCCCTGATCCTCGAAGAGGGCGAAGAACCACCCGAAGACGCCGACACTCCCCCGACCGTTGAAGCCGCCCCTGCCGAAGAAGAGGCCCCTGCGGAAATCGAACCCAAAGCTAAAGTTTCTGCCGAGACTCAGACACCCGAACCAGCACCGTCATCTACTTCGCACGCGACTCCAGCGCCCTCTAATGACGGCCAACGCATTAAGGCCTCTCCTGTTGCCCGTAAGCTTGCGGCCGAGTTGGGAGTCGACTTATCGCACATACGTGGAAGCGGACCCGGTGGTCGCATCGTCAAAGAGGACGTCGAATACGCGCCTAGCAGTGGCGGTGGTGGCGATCTCGGCCTTCTGCCCTCAAAGACTGGGCTCACTAACGATAATACCCCGCTGACCGGTATGCGCCGCGTCATTGCTCAACGTCTCCTTGAGAGTAAAACTACGGTTCCTCATTTCTACCTCAATATAGAAGTCGATACCGAGCCACTCATGGAATTGCGCGCTAAGGTTAACGAGGCCAGCCTTGCTAACAAGGGCCCCAAATACACAGTCAACGATTTTGTCATGCGCGCTACCGTGCTGGCAACGGTCGCTGTCCCCGAAGTGAATTCCTCCTTTATGGGAGACTCAGTCCAGCACTACTCTGATGTCAACCTGTCCATCGCCGTTGCGATCGACGAAGGTCTCGTTACACCTGTGATAAAGGCTGCCCAGAATAAGTCAATTAAGGAGCTTTCCGCCGAGATCAAAGATCTCGCTGGACGAGCCCGAGATAAGAAACTGTCACCTGACGAAATGCAAGGTGGGACGATCACAATTTCCAATCTTGGTGCATATGGCATCTCCAATTTCGATGCTATCATCACCCCGCCACAGTCTGCTATTCTCTCCATCGGAACGATTTCCAAACAACCCGTGGTCAACGCAAGCAACGAAATTGTTCCCGGACAGCGGATGTGGATCGGCATGAGCTGCGATCACCGGGTCATTGACGGCGCCGTCGGAGCAACTTTCCTTGCCAAAATGAAGTATTTCCTTGAAAGCCCCTTCCTTCTAATCTCCTAAATTTCTGTCATGGCATCCTACGACCTTATCGTCATCGGCGGCGGCCCCGCCGGATATGTCGGCGCCATTCGCGCCGCTCAACTTGGAAAAAAAGTAGCCTGCGTTGAAAAAGAGCGCGCCGGCGGAACCTGCCTAAACTGGGGCTGCATTCCGACCAAAGCCCTTCTTAAGAACGCGGAGCTCTATCACACTCTAAAGCATCACGGAGACGACTTTGGACTCTCCTTTGACAATCTCAGCTACGACTGGAAAAAGGTCGTAAAACGTTCCCGAAACGTTTCCGACAAATTGGCGGGCGGTATCGAATTCCTCTTCAAAAAGAACAAGGTGGACTACATCCGCGGAGTCGGCGGTCTTGCCGCGAACGGTAAGGTCGAAGTGCTCGACGCTGATGGTAAAACTGAGTTACTGACGACCAAAAATGTCCTCGTTGCTACCGGATGCGTTTCCCGCGAACTTCCATTCCTCCCCTTCGATGGTGAAAAGGTTGTCGGCTCACGCGAAGCGATGAATCTTCCCAAACAACCGAAATCGATCACCATCATCGGAGCTGGTGCCATCGGCATTGAATTCGCCTACTTTTTTAATGCATATGGAACAGAAGTGAACGTCGTCGAAATGATGGATCATGTTCTCCCGATCGAAGACAATGACGTAAGCGAGACTCTTAGTAAGTCGCTTACCAAGCAGGGCATTAACCTACTCACCGGCACTAAAACAACTTCAGCTGATACCAGTGGTGACGGAGTAAAGCTCACCGTGGAGCCTGCAGATGGCGGGGACAGCCAAGTGCTTGAGTCGGAAATGGTGCTCGTCGCTATCGGTATTGCTCCCGTTCTTCCCAACAACGCCGAGCAGATTAAGCTCGAACGAGGATTCATCGACACCGATGATCGCTACCAAACCAGTGTAGCAAACGTCTACGCTGCCGGGGATATTACCGGCCCGCCATGGCTTGCGCATACTGGCAGCTACGAAGCCATCCAAGCGGTCGAAGGTATGTTTGTTGACGGATACGAGCCAAAGCAGGTCGGCATCTTCCCCGCCTGCACTTACTGCCACCCTGAGGTCGCTTCCGTCGGGCTCACTGAGCAAGCCTGCAAAGAACAAGGTCTCGAATACAATGTCGGTAAGTTTCCTTTCGCCGCCAGCGGACGTGCTCTTGCTGTGGCCGACTCGGAAGGCTTTGTTAAAATGATCTTCGATAAGAAACACGGTGAGATTCTAGGGGCTCACATGATAGGCGGAGGGGCCACGGAGCTAATCGCCGAAGTTGCCCTTGCTATGAATCTCGAAGCAACCAGCGACGAGATCGAAGCGACCATCCATGCGCACCCAACACTCGCTGAGGCGATTCATGAAGCCACCAGTGACGCTTTCGGGCACGCTATTCACATCTGATCCAGCTAGGCAGACTGAAACATTTGCCCCACTCTTCGCTGATCTGATTGTTGAAGAGGTCGTCCCGCGGGACAACCTCTTCCACTGATCACTCGAGAATTTGTTTCGCCGCTTTAAAGCTCTATCTCAAGCCGCTCTAGGGACAGGCTCCGGCGCAACGCCTCCATACCATATCGATATCGAGAAGCAGCAGTGTTTGGCGATATCGTCAGGGCCTTGCCAACCTCTTCGAATGTCTGCTCTCCCCAGATCTTTAATGTAATAACCTCGCGGAATTTTTTCGGAATCTTAGAAAGCGCCACCTGCAGTGCTCTCGAGGTGTCATCCTCAGGCAACTCAAACCAGGTTACCATCTCACCTGTTTGACGATGAGATTCGTCTTCACGCCTCCGGCGACTGTCCGTGCTGCGGGCGAGGTCGATCGCACAACGTTTTATGTTCGTGTAGGCCAAGCTCAATACTTTTTGATCTGGGGCTCCAAGATGGGTCTTCCAGGTTTTCACCAAAGCCACCTGAAGCACATCTTCGGCATCAGCTTCACTGCGGGTCTGCTGACGCGCAAAGAGCATTAGCCGATTTCCGTATTCAGCCAACCATGTTCGCCATAGTTCAGAGGAATCCTGCATTACTGTAATAGACGTTCGAGATGACCTTTCGTTCACATTTTACACACAAAGTTTAAGTGGTCACTGTTGAAATTGCCTGACAAGCCCTCCTCTCACCGGCAACTATTCGGGGAAGTCCGCCTCATATTTTTCGCGAATCTCAAGGAAACGCTCCACCACTTCAGGATGCTCGATTCGAAGATTTGTCGTCTCACCCGGGTCTGATTTCAAGTCAACAAGGAACAACTCCTTGTCTTCTTGACTAAGTTCAGAAATCCCTTCAGGACGAACCGTTTCACGAATATTTCCAAGGATTTTCCAATCTCCTTCTCTCACCGACCACTTTGCATTATTCCCTTTGCCCATTCTCCAGTAAAGCTCTCGATGTGGGGAAGGCAAATCACCTGATTTCAACAACGATACCAAGGACTTACCATCGACAGGATGGGCGTCGGGAATCTCAGCCCCTGCCAACTCCGCCAGGGTTGGATACCAGTCAATACCACAGGCCAACTGATCTCTCACTTCACCTTCAGGCAATCCTGCTGGCCAACTGGCGATCGAAGGAACTCGAAGCCCACCTTCCCACAAGGTCCCCTTATGTCCTCGATACGGACCGGCGGAACCGCCACCGCTGAAAGTACGCTCTTCAACCGAATGGCCGTGATCCGACTGAAAAATGACAAGTGTGTTTTCTCTCAGTCCTTTTTCTTCTAAATGACTTAGCAACTCGCCGATCAGGTCATCCGTTGAGGACATGAATGCGGCATACATGTTTCGTGGAGATGGGAGATCCTTGTAATACTCGCGCCACCTCTCGGTTCCCTGCAGTGGATAGTGTGGCCAGTTAATCGCCCAATAAACAAAAAAGGGACCTTTTTCATTGCGATCAATGAAGCCACGCAACTCGTCCATCATACCCGTCCCAAAAAACTTTCCATCCTCCCAGATTTCCTCACCGTTGCGCCACAGGTCATGCCGATTCGGACCATTCCAATAAAAGAAATGGGAATAGTTGTCAATGCAGCCACCCATATGTCCATAGGAGTAGTCAAAGCCCTGGGCATTGGGCATTGTTTCCGGCGTGTAACCTAAGTGCCATTTACCGATATGTCCGGTAGCATAACCCACCCCTTTAAGCATCTCAGCTATCGTCACTTTTTCGGTCGGCATACCAGCTACACCCTGGGCTGAAGAAACGTTTCCAGGAACGCCTGCGCGGGCCGGAAACTGTCCTGTCAGGAGCCCGGCACGCGACGCCGAACAGATCCCCGAAGGCGCCATCATCTGAGTGAAGCGAACACCAGTCTCTGCCAGCAGGTCAATATGAGGCGTCACGAGATCCTTCGAGCCGTAACAATTCGCATCAACAGATCCTTGGTCGTCCGTATAAATGATGATCACATTGGGCGGCACCGTTTCTGCATTAAGGAAACTTGCAGCAATGAAAAATAACGCACCCAGAACCTTGCCCATGGTTTAACCCTACCCGCTTCCGCTCTACCTCACAATGGCATGACCAAGTATCTTCTAAATCCATTCGTTACCGAAGAAATGCGAGCATTTTTCGTTTCCTCCCCTTCCGCTCTGACCTAACTTAAATCGGATGCCTACCCAAACTGCTGATGACGAACGCTTCATGCGCGAAGCAATTACCGAGGGAGAAAAGGGACTTGGTCTCACCAGCCCCAACCCGCCGGTCGGCGCCATTATCATTCAGGACGGTGAGATCATTGGAAGGGGCCACCACCGTAAAGCCGGTGGCCCGCACGCAGAGGTCAACGCCATAGTCGACGCCGCCGACACTGAAGGTTCTACCATTTACGTGACCTTGGAACCTTGTTCGACTCATGGCCAAACACCTCCCTGCGTAGAAGCCATCAAGAATGCCGGCATCAAACGCGTCGTCGTAGGAGCCACTGACCCAAACCCTGAACACGTCGGCGCTGGCTTCCAACAGCTCCGCGACGCAGGAATTGAGGTCACCTCAGGCCTACTTGAAGAAGAAGCAAATCACCTTATTCGATTTTTCACCAAGCGCATTACCACCGGACTGCCCTGGGTCATCGCAAAAACCGCCACGACCCTCGACGGACGCACCTCTCTAAATTCCAGTGAAAGCCAATGGATCTCCAGCGAGGAGTCGCGTGAGGATGTGCAAAACTGGCGGCAGCAATGCGATGCCATTCTGATAGGAGGTGAAACCTTCCGACGTGATAATCCCTCCCTTACGCTTCGAGGCCGCTACGCTGAAGAAGGCAGACAACCGCTGAGGGTTGTCTTAACATCTAGTGAAGACATTCCTTCTGAGCATCACCTGTTCACGGATGAACATGCAGCGCTCACCCGGATCCACCAGGGATTCACCTTCCAAGAATCTTTAGAAACACTTGCTAACGAAGGCGTCAGCGCTGTCCTGCTTGAGTCTGGTGGTCGTCTGTTAGCTCACGCATTGAAACTCGGTTTTGTTGATGAGATAGTGCTCTACCTCGCACCACGACTAGGAGGAGGAGATACGTCATTGATCCCTTCGCCCGACCTCGGCGTTCATCTGGAAAATATGCAGGTCGATTTTATAGGGCCAGACATCCGCATTGTCAGTCGGGTAAAATCTTCCGAGCAGTCTCATCAATCTCTGGGTTAACTTTGGTAGCTATGTTGATTTAAATCTCTTTCCCTCCGCCGCACGGGCGACTGGTGACTAAGGCTTTGCGGGCCATTCATCAGAGACGACAAAGACCCTCTCAATCTCGGACCCATCCTCATCTTTCAAACTCAAAAGCAGCGGATGGCGGCGCTTTTCAAAGTGCTCCTGCACTGCCCGCACTGCGGTTGCGGGAGATTTAGAATATGGGATCCCGGAAAGCCAAAAAGGCTTTTCCAAAAGACTTGCTCCGCAGATTCCCGGAACCGTTTCAATCCAACCTACCTCGGATTCGTGGACCCAGCGGCCGCGGCGATGCCCCGGATTCAATCCTTCGGGATAGACGATCATATCCTCAATTATGGGAGGATAGAAGATCATACCTTTCATCATAATTTCGCTACAAGTCACTTCAGAGAACTGCTCGCGCCCCAAGGGTAATTGATGTTGGAAGAACCGGTCCCGCTTACGCTCAAACGTGTCAGCAGAGTTTGGGCCCACAAGGTGACTTCCTGTATCATTTTCCTCGGGACAGTAGAGGTAAAACTTCAACGCTACTTCGAGGTGGTGAAAGACCGATCCGATTCGATAGAGAAAATCAAGTTCTCCCACCGTCTTATTGCCCTCATGAATCTGAACGCTTCGCTTGATCTCATCAGGAGAGACTAATGACTCTAACCAAACATTAACCAATGCCTCAGCATAGTAGCCGACGCGATAGGCAGCTTTACTCCCCAAGAATTCCTCCACCGGGTTAAAATCGAGTTTCGAATGATCCCAAGGCTCACTTGTCCCCTTGACTTCCGGGTCCATCAATAATGACGGGCAGGACATGAGCCACGAAAAGTCACGCCGATACTGTGCGAGATCAGGAAAAGTTGCTCCTCGCAAACCTGCCATAAGATTTATTCAGGCAGCGGGCTGAACTGGCTTTGAAACCTCGGGCGTTGAAGACTTTACCGGAGCAGCCTCTTTGATGGGTGCTTCCAACTTCTCGTCACCGGAGTTTTTGACTTCTTCCAAGTTGCTCGAATACTCCGGATTCTCCGGGTCAAGTTCGACTGCCTTACCCAAATACTCGAGTGCCTTCTCCCGTTCGCCAAGCTTGTAAAATACTTGGCCAATATGGTCGAAAATCTCAGCCTCGTCCTTACCTGGTTCTCCCATAAGTTCCTCAGCACGGAGTAATTCATCTCGCGCTTTCTCGAAGTCGCCTTTTTTGAAGTAAAACCAGCCAAGACTGTCTGCGATAGCTTCGCTCTCTGGATCGAGGTCGGCCGCTGTCTTGATCAACTCACCAGCTTCGTCGACATTCATGTCGTTCTCTATCCACATATACCCGAGGTAGTTGTAAGTCGTTGCAGTGAACTGCTGAACCTCCTTGTCAGGGTTCAACTTGGAAAGTAATTCGATCGTTTTCTGGAACAACTTCTCCGCTCTCTTTATGTTGCCCTTTCGCTCAGTAGCCGCAGCGAACCGGAAATAAAAAGATTCGTTAAACATTTCCGGCTTACTTTCTTCTCCAAGCTTCAATGCTTTTTCGAACTGCTTTACGGCCTCGCCCCACTGTTCTTCAAAGGAATACGGATAGGTCAGCAAGAGTGGGAAATCGGGGGACTCCGGAAAAAGATAGGCCGCTTCCTTGATAAAATCGATAGCCGCCTCACTTTGCCGCTCCTCGATCATGACACCGGCAACCGCTTTGTATTCATCAACTGTTCCTTTTGCGATCGCGAGAGCTTTCTGAAAATACGGCACCGCCACTGCGTAATCGCGACGCTGGATATAGATCGCTGCGATCTGCCGAAGGATCGTCGCGTTCTGGGTATCGATCTCAGCGATACCTAGCAACGTTTCGAGCAATTTCTCTTCGTCACCCATCGCCGCATAAACTCGGGCGAGTTTCTCGCGAGTGACCAATTGGTCAGGATTACTGGCGATCACCGTCTCGTAGGCCTCAACTGCACCCGGAAATTGGCGCGTCGCATGATAAAAATCTCCAACCGTTTCGATGACCTCCCAGTCTTCGCCGGCAAGAGAAATTGCTTTGGCATATATCTGATTGACCAACTCCGAGTCTTTTGACGGGCCGTTAGGTCTTACCGCCCATGAGCGCCCAACAATTTTCCCAATCCCGAGCCAGTATTGAGGATCCTTATTGTTACGGGCTGCCGCCCGCTCCATAACAAGCTTGGCGTCGTCGCGTCGATTCTCAGCAATAAGGAGCCGCACCAAATGCTCGTAGACGGCAGGCTCATCAGGAAACCTCTGAGCCGCTGCTTCTATAATCTCTAATGCCCGCGCGCGACCCTTTGGGTCGTTCCCTTGGTAAGTTGCTAGATATTCGGAAAGCGCGATGTGAGAAAAGGGAATCTCAGGATTCGCGCTTAGATTTTTTTTTAGGAGTTGCACCGCCTCCTCGTTATTGCCCGATCTGGCCAACAGGTAAGCCGTCTTGCGAGCAAGGAAATACTGGCCAGGCTGTGAATCCAGAACCCTTTTGTAGGATTTGATTGCTTCGGAAATTCGGCCGTTTGACTCAAAAAGATGCCCCCGTGAGTAGTGAGCCAAAGCCTGGCTCTTTTTCCTGCCTTCCTCCGAAAGGAGTAAAGCCTCGTCCGGTTCGAAATATTGATCAATGTAGACCTCGGCAAAATCTTCCAATTCTAGATTCTCTTGGCCCTCTAGATTTCCCGGCGGCGTTAGGGAGAAAAGAATAAGAACAGGGTACAAAACAAGGCAGCGGTGTGCACCTAAAGAGGGGTGACAACGCTGCTTCGCTTTCATGCGTCAAGATCAACGACTAGCTCTTGTAACGCAAACGCTTCTTATGGCGGTTAGCCTTCATGCGCTTACGTCGCTTGTGCTTATTGATCTTGGTTTTCCGCTTTTTCTTAAGGGATCCCATATCAAAAATTTCAGTGTTCAGCCCGCTCTCCGAATTAGCCCGGAACTTAGCGGGCCGCGACCATCGGTCATCCAATGACTTTATTCAAGGGGTATTCGATGATTCCTTCCGCACCGAGCTCTTTCAGTTGGGGGATCATCTCACGAGCCTGCCGTTCCGTGAGCACCACTTCGAGGGCCACCCAACCATCCTGAGCCAATCGTGAAACCGTCGGCTTTCGCAATGAAGGCAGCTTTTCAAGCACCGCCTCCCGCTTGTCATCAGGTAGGTTCATCTTCAAACCAACCATATCGCGGGCGGTCAAAGCTCCCTGAAGGAGAACTGCCATGCGCTCGATCTTCTCACGCTTCCAAGGATCTTCCCAAGATTCCTTCTTCGCCACAAACTGAGGATAACTTTGCATCAGCTCGTCCACTATTCTTAAGTTATTGGCTCTAAGTGAGTTACCGGTTTCCGTAATGTCCACGATAGCGTCGACCAATTCGGGCACCTTAACTTCGGTGGCGCCCCAGCTGAATTCAACCTCAGCATTCACTCCATTTTCCTCGAGATATTTCTCCACGATACCGATGGCCTCGGCCGCAATGCGTTTACCTTCTAGGTCTTTGACTGTTTTGATCGGGGAATCATTTGGCACTACAAGCACCCAGCGGGTCGGATTGGAGGTCGCACGGCTGTAGGGCAAATCACATACCACATGGACATCAGCTCCGTTTTCCGCGATCCAGTCCTTTCCCGTGATACCACAGTCTAGGAATCCATGGTCAGTGTAGCGGCCGATTTCCTGCGCCCGGATCAAGCGGACTTGAAGCTCTGGGTCGTCGATAGACGGTCGGTAGGAGCGGGAGGCTCCAGTGATGTTATATCCTGCCTTCTCGAACAGATCGAGCGTAGGCTCGAAGAGGCTGCCCTTCGGTAAGCCGATTTTGAGGATCTGATTTGTGTCTTTAGCCATGTTTGCCGCTACATTGCCGCGAAATGCCCGTCTGTCCAGCACCGGTCATATGAGATTTCCCGATACAAGTGACGGAAGTTTTGCTCGTTTCTCCCGCAATGACCACTTGATTCAGTATCCAGATGCGCCAAAAGTGGACGCCCTTAAGAAATAGGAACCGAGAGAGAAAATATGAGCGAACTCAACAAAGAAGCCCTGTCCCAAGCCGCTACCGAAGCCCGAGGGCTCGCCATCGACGGCGTTCACGCCTGCAGCTCAGGCCACCTCGGTCTACCGCTTGGTGCTGCCGACATTGGTGCCGTTCTCTACGGCCACGCCCTTCGCTACAATCCTGAAGCCCCCAAATGGCTTAATCGCGACCGCTTCATACTCTCTGCGGGACACGGATCGATGTTTCTTTACAGCTGGCTGCACCTTTCCGGCTACGATCTTTCACTCAACGAGGTGAAGAACTTCCGCCAACTCCACAGTAAGACCCCAGGGCACCCGGAATTCGACGAAACTGATGGTGTTGAGGCTACGACCGGTCCCCTCGGCCAAGGAATCGCCAATGCGGTTGGCTATGCGCTCTCTGCCAAGATGGCGGCTGCGAAGTACAATACTGCCGACCATACCATCTTTGACCAACGCATTTTTGCTCTCGCTGGGGACGGCTGTCTCCAAGAGGGCGTCGCGTCCGAAGCTATTGCCTTTGCCGGTCATAACAGACTGGATAACCTTGTCCTCATTTACGATTCCAACGATGTCACTCTCGACGCTATGGCTGATTTGACGCAGAGTTATGACGCCTGCGCCCGCTTCGAAGCGTTCGGCTGGGACGCCGTCAAAGTCGATGGTCACGATCTCGATGCCATAGCCGAGGCCATTGCTGATGCCAAGGCCAGCAACAACGGCAAGCCAACGCTAATCGAAGCCAAGACCACCATTGGTAAGGGAATCCCGGAGGTTGAAGGCACCGCTGCCGGTCACGGTGAAGGCGGAGCCAAATTCGCCGAAAGTGCTCGCGCCGCTCTTGGACTTCCCGAAGAAACCTTCTTCGTTTCCGAAGGCACCAAGTTATTCTTCGCCGACCACAAAGCCGCTCTCGAAGCTGAATATGTTAACTGGGAAGCCACCTACACTGACTGGAAAACCGCGAACCCTGAGTTGGCTTCAGAACTTGAGAACAGTGTTGCCGGAAACACTCCCGAGAACCTGCTCGACCTCATCCCGGAGTTCGATGCCGATTACAAAAACGCCACCCGTGCCGCCGGAGGCGAAGTAATTCAGGCCGTGGCCAAGGCAATACCTAACCTAATTACCGGCTCGGCTGACCTCTTCGGCTCCACCAAGAACTATATCAAGGACGCCGGCGACTTCGGTAAAGACGACTTCGCTGGAAAGAACGTCTGGTACGGAATTCGCGAGCACGCCATGGGCGCAATCTGCAATGGTATCGCTTATGATGGACTCTTTTTGGCTACCGGCGCCACCTTCGCCGTCTTTGCTGATTACCTTCGCCCCTCCATCCGACTCGCTGGTTTGGCAAATCTCCAGGTAGGATATATCCTCACGCACGACTCTGTCGGAGTGGGTGAAGACGGCCCGACCCACCAGCCGGTTGAAACTGTGAGCGGTCTCCGCGTGATTCCAAACCTGGACGTGATTCGACCCGGTGATCCGGAGGAAACTGCCGGTGCTTTCGCCGCCTTTGCCGAGCGCAAGGACGGACCTACCGCTCTGTTCCTTACGCGACAGGGCGTGGCGACTCTCAACGAAGTTCCCGCCAAGACTAGGCGCGAAGGGGTCCTCAAGGGCGGCTATGTTGCCAAGCAGGAAAAGGACGATCTCACTACGATCCTCATTGCAACTGGTTCCGAACTTCAGCACGCCATGGACGCGGCGGAGAAACTCGGCAACGGTGTTCGCGTCGTGTCAATGCCCTGCATGGAACGCTTCGATCGTCAGTCTAACGACTACAAAGAATCAGTTCTTCCAGCAGCCTGCACCAAGCGGGTTGCCATCGAAGCCGGTGTTTCTGACCCATGGTGGAAATACGTCGGCACTGCAGGAGCTGTCATTGGCATCGACTGCTTCGGCATCAGCGCTCCAGGCGCCACAGTCATGAGCGAGCTCGGCATAACACCAGAAAATCTCGTCGAAGTAGCTAACAATCTTTAAGCCTCAACCGTATAAACTTTGACTTAACTGGGGTCCTCCTCCTTTTAGGTCACTTCAAAGGCGGGACCGGAAGGTCCCGCCTTATTCATTTCTCCAGAAAAGCCGTGATCAGAAGGTGGATCTTTCGCAGGCTTTTGGTTATCCTTCCGGCCATGAAGCGTCTTAGCTTTCTTCTCGTTGCGCTTGTTTTCCTCATCTTCTTCTCTCCGGCTCAGGAAGCCAACGACTTTGAAATTCCAGCTAAAAGCAGGCAATGCCTCGTCGGCATCGCCTCGGGCTGGAACTCCTCCTATGTTACCCTGACGCTCTACGAGCGCGGTGTCGGTGGTAGCTGGAAGCAGAAAGGAGGCTCCTGGAAGGGCCGACTCGGTCGCAACGGCCTCGTCTGGGGGAAGGGCCTCCACCCGGTGCCTTCCGGTGCCCTAACCAAGCGCGAAGGCGACGGGCAGGCCCCTGCTGGGGTTTTCTACACCGGTGGAGCCTGGGGATACGCGCCATCCATTAAAAAATCCCCCAACCTCAACTACGTTCAGGTCACCCCCCGCGATCTTTGGTACGAGGACGTCAATTCTCCCTACTACAACCAATACCGCCGCATCGAACACGACCCGCGCACCACGGCCGAGAAAAAGGCTCAGATGAAACAAGGAGACTACGCACACTCACTCAAGCTCTTCATCGCCCACAACGCCTACCCCAACATCACCGCCGGTCACGGCTCTTCGATCTTCTTTCACATCTGGCGAAATGGTGGCAATTCTCCTACCGCCGGCTGCACCACGATGCCCGAAGGCAACCTCAAGGCTCTCATCGCCGCCCTCGAACCAACCGAGGTTCCTGTCTATGTGCTGCTGCCGCGGGCGGAATACAATCAGTATCGGGAAGCTTGGAAGCTGCCTTAGGAGGGGCCACCAATGGTGAGCTCCCCAGCGCACCAACTACCACTCAGTTTTCTTCACCGCCCAAAACGAGCCCGGTCGGGAACCTGCATCAGGTAGCTATCCTGGATGCGATCTTCACGCTGCTCGAGAATACGAAGCACATCACGATAGGCATTGCGAGATGACCAGGCTTCGGCAGCGAACTGGAAGACAGGTTGATCATCCTCGATTGCCCCCGCAAACCGCTGTCTTTGTTGGTCGTCGATGAACGCGGAATACTTAGACAGGAACTCGTATCCACGGCGGGTGTAATAGCGCCAGCAGAGCTCATACTGGCCATCCCCATAGAGAGGTGCGGCCTGCTCCAACGTTTCCTGCACAAATTCAATGGCGTCGACCGTGGAGATATCGCCTTCAGGAAGTTCCATCGGGTCATCAATGACCGCCTCGATCGCATTGATGAGCCCGTTGAAGGCTTCCGTATCTGTCTCATTAATGGCCACTTCGCTGATTCGACGATCCTCACCATCGCGAGTCAGGTAGATCGGAGCCCCATGAATGGTGCGCAGCTTTTCGTATGCGATACTGTTCTCACTGACGTGTTTACCCGTGATGACATGACGGGCAAGGATACCAAACAAAGCTTCCCGGTTGAGTCCTGTGGGATCGTTGATCAGCTCCGCATACGGTGACTTTTCCCAAGCTTCATTGATTGGAGCGAAGATGGTGAATTCAGACGAGGACGCGACGGGCAGATCAAGCCCGGTAGCTTCCAACAGTGATACCAGCGTGGTGAAACGCTCCTCCTCTCGCAACAGGTCGAGCAGACTTTTCTCCACCGGAGGGATCACAGAATCAATTACGTGGACAATGCCGTTGGCGCAGGGAAGGTCGGCTTCAATGACAGCCGCACCATCAATGGTGGGCCCGTCCGCGGTTGCCTTGAAATTAATCTGCTGGCCGAAAGCCGACCGAGGCACAACATCCGCAACGCCAAGGCTGCGATAGCCAGGCACTTTCCCCGCCGCGACGATTCCCTGCACAATGTGATGCTTGATGATGTCTTCGAGGCGTTCATCGTTCTCCGGCTTGAAGAGCGATTCCACCAATTCGGGAGGCAGTTTTTCAAAGGCTTCGTCTGTCGGAGCAAAGGTCGTGTAGAGCCCGTGCATGTTCTGGAAGAGCTTGCCCTGGCGGCTGGCGGTGATCGCGCGGGTAAAGATGCTGAAGCGTCCGTCCTTTTGAAGCCGCTGAAACAGGTCATCGGTCGACGGTGTAAGAACCGTGTCGATCAGGTAAATCACACCATTGGAACAAGAAATCGCCTTTCCGGTGAAACTGGCCTCGCCGATCTTTCCCGCCGGATAGTCGATGGAAACAAACTGTCCGGTAAGCATTCGCAGTAGCGCGTATTTCTCGAGGGCGAAAGCCGGCTCGGAGCGCCCCAGCACGTGAAAGCGAAGCACCTCCTCCAGTCGGTCGTCATTGCGGGGATCCAGAAGCGTCGTCACCGCGCCCTCGGGGAGCTTTTCAAACGCGCCGTTCACCGGAGCGAAAACCGTAAAACGACTTCTCGTATTTTCCGAAAGATCCGAAATGATCTCACTCTTCTCAAGGACCTCGAGGAATTGGGACAACTCCGGCTGCTCACGAATGGTGCGACCGATCGTCTTCGCTTCAGCCGGATCAGCGGCATGAACTTCGACAGCAACGAGGGCAACCAACATCGTAGAAACGATGACCGACAGGGAGATCCATGGATAAAGCGTCTTCATATGTCGCTAACAACTTCGTGGAAATTCCGGAACTGGATTTAGAAAAATGAAAAACCTTTCCTCGCTACCGGCCCATTTTCACAGTCTCAGCCCCCCCAGGTCGACTTGCGTCCGCGAAATCGCGGAGTAAGCTCCCCGCGCTATGACCTCACGTGAAATACGGCAGTCCTTTCTCGATTTTTTCGCTGAAAAGCAGCACACCATAGTGCCCTCTGCCAGCCTGATGCCAACTTCCCCGAACCTGTTGTTCACCAACGCGGGGATGAATCAGTTTATCCCGTATTTCCTAGGAACCGATGCCTCCCCCTTCGATCCGCCACGTGCCGCCGATACGCAGAAGTGCATTCGCGCCGGAGGCAAACACAACGACCTCGAGGATGTGGGCTACGACACCTACCACCACACGCTCTTCGAGATGCTGGGCAACTGGAGCTTTGGCGACTACTTCAAGAAAGAGGCCATCGAGTGGGCCTGGGAATTGATCAACAAGCGCTGGGGCATTCCTGCCAACCGACTCTACGCGACCGTCTACGCTCCAGCCGAGGGCGACCCGGCCGAATTCGACCAGGAAGCTTACGACTTCTGGGCGGCTATCTTCGAAGCCGAAGGCCTCGATCCAAAGATCCACATCGTCAACGGCAACAAGAAGGACAACTTCTGGATGATGGGCGAAACCGGCCCCTGCGGTCCCTGTTCAGAGCTGCACATCGACCTCACGTCTGAGGGCGACACCAAGGGCAGACTCGTCAACGCTGACGACTCCCGCTGCATCGAAATCTGGAACCTCGTGTTCATCCAGTTCAACGCGAACGAAGACGGCACCTTCCGTCCGCTCCCAGCCTGTCACGTCGATACCGGCATGGGCTTTGAACGCGTCGCTTCCATTATCCAGTGCACCAAGGGTCTCACCGACTTCTCGACGCTCGCCTCCAACTACGACACCGACGTCTTCTCTCCTATCTTTGATAAGCTCTCCGAGTTGACCGGGAAGAAATACACCTCCACCGTCCCCAAAGGCGGTGCCCGCGCCGGCCTTAGCGAGCAGGAGCAAATCGACATCGCTTTTCGCGTCATCGGCGATCATATCCGCACGACCAGCTTCGCCATCGCCGACGGTATTGAGCCTGGCAACGGCGGCCGCAACTATGTGATCCGCAATATCCTCCGCCGCGCCGTCCGTTTCGGACGTGTCCTCGGTTTCGATGCCGAGAATCCCTTCCTCCACCAGCTCGTTCCTGTGTTGGTTCAGGAAATGGGCGACGTCTTTCCCGAGCTCGCCAGCCGGCAGGAGAAAATTGAAGCCATTCTCAAGGCCGAAGAAGAGCAATTCAACCGCACCCTCGACCGCGGCTTGAAGCTTTTCGAAGATGCGGCTGCCAAGGTCGAAGCCGGCAACAACTTCCCCGCCGACACCGTCGTTAAGCTCTGGGAAACTTACGGCTTTCCTACGGACCTCACTCAGCTGCTGCTCGATGAACGTTCCCTGAGCGCTGATCAAGAGGAAGTTGAGCGACTTGTCGAAGCCCACAAGAATACGGGTTCCGTGGGTCAAAAGAACCAGGTCGTCGAAGCGGTCTCCATCGAAACTGATGTGGTCACCGAATACGTCGGATTTGATCTAGACGAGACCGACGCCAGAATTGTCGAGATTATCGAAAACGACAACGGCGTTTTCGCGATCGTTGACAAGAGCCCCTTCTACATAGAGAAAGGCGGCCAGGTTGGCGATACTGGCACCCTCGTTGACAACGGTAGCGAAATCGAGGTGCTGTCCGTCCTTGGCGTCGGCGAAGCCACAGTGCTGCAACTTGCCGAAAAGCCCAATACCGATGCGGTTTACCTCAAGGTCGATGCTGACCGTCGCCGCGAGATTGAAAAGCATCACACCGCGACCCACCTTTTCCACTGGGCCCTTCACCAGATTGTCAGTCCTGACGCGACCCAGCAGGGTTCGCTCGTGGCCGCCGGCCGTTTGCGCTTTGACTTCAACTCCAAGGCGCTCGACGCCGACCAGATCAACCGGATTGAGGCCGAAGTGAACAGCTGCATCGCATCCGACGACCCCGTCAGTATTTCCGAAGTGCCTCACGGTGAGATCAAAAACCACCCCGATATCATGCAGTTCTTCGGCGACAAATACGGCGACCTCGTCCGTGTCGTTCAGATCGGCGGGAAAGACGGAGCATTCGACGGCTATTCGATGGAGCTCTGCGGGGGCACCCACGTTCCATCAACCAAGTCGATCGGATACTTCAAGGTGAAGAGCGAAGGAGCTGTCGCCGCCGGTATTCGCCGAATTGAAGCGGTCTGTGGCTCAGCGGCATGCGAACTTATTTCAAGTCAAAGAGCAGCTATTGCCTCCGAGTTGGAGGAGCTCACCGCAAAACTCACTTCAGCCAATGAAAAGCTGGCAGCTCTCGAACAGGTTACGCTTAGCGTTGAGTCTGATAACGACTTCGTTAACAGGATCAACAAAGCCCTCGAAGCCGGCGATCCCGCTAACGCTAACACACTGCTAAAGAACTTAAGGGAACACCGCGACGCGACGAAGGCTACCGCGATCGAGGCTGAAAAGAACGTCAAGAAAGCTTCCGCCGGAGCCGCCGCTCAAATCGCAGCCCAGTGGTATGATGACACCCTCGCCAACTACGACGGCCGAACCTACGCTGGTCTGCTTCCAGGCGACAACCCGGCCCTACTTCAGGAGGCTATGAATGTTATTAAAGCGCGCCAGTTTAGCGGCGTAGTCGCTCTTGGTGTCGCGTCTGGCGACACGCTTCACTTTGGTTCAGTAGTCTCAGCTGACTGCACCGACAAGGTCAAAGCCGGCGACGTCGTTCGCGAGTCTCTCGCGGTCGCGGGCGGCAAAGGTGGCGGCAAACCTGAGATGGCCCGCGGCGCTGCTCCCAACGCAACCGATCAAGCCAAAGCTGTGATAGCTAAAGCTCAGGAACTAATCAGCTAAACAATCCAAACTCTTAGGCACAAAAAAAGGCCCCGAACGTCGGGACCCTTTGCTGTTTCGGTTAGTAACCAAATTTCGGGAGCCGGCACTACGACAGGCTCTTGAACTTGCGCGCAACCCGATCAAACAGATAGTTCTGAACCGATTCACTCTTGAGTCGGGTGATCGATTCGTTGAGGAACCCAAGACTAATGATCTGTCGCGCCTGCTCAGCAGGAATGCCTCGGGCTTGCAAGTAGAAGATCTCTTCATCACTGATCTGTCCGGAAGTCGATCCGTGAGAGCATTTTACCTGATCGGCATCGATTTCAAGGCCAGGCATCGCGTTGGCTTCTGCCTGATCACTGCCGAGCAGATTCCGGCAGGTCTGGTATGAGTCCGTGTGGTGAGAACCAGCCTGGACCTCTATGAGACCGGCAAAAATTGTTCGAGCCTGATCGTAAAGCGCATTCTTAAAAAGCAGATCACTGGTCGTATGCTGCGCCTCATGCGACTGCAGGGTCCGCTGATCATATTCCTGAATCCCGTTAGCTAGATTCGCGCTGAAGACTTGGCAATCCGAACCCTCTTCCATCATACGTGCGATCGCTTCCTGACGAACCCACGCAGCTCCGAGATTTACAAATGCTGCCTTTATGTTGGCATCGCGCCCAACTCGCGAACTGTTAAGTTGGATGTGCTTGGGTCCGTGATCACTCTCATCCTGAAGCGCAACATATTGCAGGTTAGCGCCGTTATTCGCTATCAGATCAGTGTTCGCGAAGAAGAATGTCTGCTCGTCATCAGCAGCTGTCTCAAAGGTCTCGAGGACAGACACTTCCGCCTGATCCTCTGCAACAACTAACATGTGAGGGAAAACACAATTAAAGTCACCGGAGGCAAAGTGATGCGTAAGGATGGGCGAATTACAGGTGCTACCCTGTGGAAAGTAAATGAATAGACCGCTCAAAGTGGCTGCTGCATGCAAAGCCGCAAACTTGGCACCACCAAGGGAGCCTTCCTCTTTCATAAAATGATTCCTTACCAAATCACCGCACTCCACCAATGCTTCATTTAGGGGAAGGCAAATAACACCGGCGGGCAATTCATTTATTTCCGAGTGAACGAGACGGTTGTTGACGAACACAAAGTGAGCCGCAAAGTCCTCAGCTCGTTCGGCCTTAGCGCGCTGCACTAAGGCTTCAGCGTTCTCAGCAGGCCGAGCTGCTTGAAGCTCAGAAAAACGAACTTTTTTTAGGTCAGAGAAACGCCAATTCTGGTCAGTGCGAGCCGGCTCCGGCAGGGTAAGGAACGTCTGCCACGATGTCTCTTGTAGCTTGAGATACCAGTCAGGAAGCTCCAGTCCAAGATCAAATACAGGCGGGGCGGCAAACCAGGAAACTGGGCTTTCTTCTGCCATCGAGCTAGTAGTAGGCGTGAGTGTCGTAGCCATCAAATATCGTTTTGCTAGGGCAAAGGCCTCAACCTACACTGCCCTCCATTTCCATGTCGATGAGGCGCTTTAACTCGACGCTATATTCCATAGGGAACTCGCGAACGAGGTCATTCACAAATCCGTTCACACTGAGACTCATCGCTTCACCTTCCGAGAGGCCGCGCTGCTGCATGTAGAAAATTTGATCCTCACTAACCTGACTGACACTCGCTTCGTGTTGGGTGGCGTGCTGGTTGCCACGGACAGTGATTGCTGGATAAGTGTCCGTGCGGCTGTTCGAATTGATCAGCAGCGCGTCACATTCCGTGTTGTTTTTGCATCCCTTGAGATGCTTGGGAATGTGCACTTGGCCGCGGTATGTGGAACGGCCTTCGCCGACGGAGATCGACTTGGAGACCACATTGGAGGTTGTTTCGTCCGCCGCATGAATCATTTTCGCGCCTGTATCTTGATGCTGTCCATCATTCGCCAAGGCGATAGAAATGACCTCCCCACGAGCTTTGCGACCCTTCATGATCACTCCTGGATACTTCATCGTGAGGCGCGAACCGATATTACAGTCGATCCACCGGATCTCGGCATTCTCATGCGCCATGCCACGCTTCGTCACCAGATTAAAGACGTTGTTCGACCAATTCTGAACTGTGATATATTGGATCTTAGCATCTTTCATTGCAACCAACTCAACAACCGCACTATGCAGAGTTGCGGTCTCAAATTTAGGGGCGGTGCATCCCTCCATGTAGGTCACTTCAGCGCCTTCATCGACAATGATGAGCGTTCGCTCAAACTGACCAAAATTTTCTGCATTAATCCGAAAGTAGGCTTGCAATGGATGGGCCACTTTGACGCCCGGGGGCACGTAGATGAAACTGCCGCCGGAAAAGACGGCGCTGTTCAATGCGGAAAACTTATTGTCGCCCGTCGGAATCACCTTCCCGAACCACTTCTTGAAAAGTTCAGGGTGCTCACGGAGACCTTCCGTGGAGTTGACGAAGATGACACCTTCCTTCTCAAGACTCTCCTTGACGTTGGAGTATGCTGCCTCTGAATCGAACTGTGCCTCCACACCAGCGAGGAACTTACGTTCCTTTTCAGGAATACCAAGCCGCTCAAACGTCTCTTTCACGTCATCTGGAACTTCATCCCAGCTGCGGGTCGGCTTTTGACCCTTCGAGAGATAATATCGAATGTTATCGAAAACGATATTTTCAAGATCCTTACTCGCCCAGTGAGTAGGCATCGGCTTCTTGTTAAAAATTTTCAGAGCCTTATGACGAAACTCGCGAATCCAGTCAGCCTCCTTTTTAATATCGGAAATATAATCAATGGTATCGGGCGTCAAGCCATACCCCGCATCGTATTCGTAGTCTTCGGGGTAGGTAAAGTTCCCGGCTTCGTTGTCGATATTAACCGCTTCGAGTGTTGCGCTATCAGCCATGATCCGTTCTTTCCTTTAAGGGTTTCCCATTCAAATTTGATTTACACAGCAACCAGCTCATTGGTGAGCCAGTCATACCCTTTTTCCTCGAGCTCATGGGCGAGCTCTTTACCGCCGGTCTTAATGATTTTGCCGTCAAAAAGCACGTGGACCACATCTGGAACAATATAGTCAAGAAGACGCTGATAGTGGGTGATGACTAGGAAGCCTCGCTCAGGACAACGCATGCGATTGACTCCTTCGGCAACGATCTTCAGTGCGTCGATATCGAGACCCGAATCCGTTTCGTCAAGGATGGCATAGCTTGGTTCGAGCATCATCATCTGAAGAATTTCGTTTCTCTTCTTCTCGCCTCCTGAGAATCCATCATTCACGGCGCGGCCTGTGAACTTCCGATCCATACTCAGCGCATCCATCTTCGCGTACATTTCCTTGTAGAAGCCTACTGCATCAATCTCTTCGCCCTTAGGGAGACGGGCCTGAAGGGCCGCACGAAGAAAGTTGGCGTTGCTCACTCCTGGGATCTCATGGGGATACTGAAAGGCGAGAAAAAGCCCTTCACGAGAACGCTCATCGATTTCAAGGTCCATCAAGTCGATGCCGTCCATCATGACCTGACCGTCAGTCACCTCATAGTCCTCATGGCCTGCCAAAACCTTGGAGAGAGTAGATTTACCAGAACCGTTCGGCCCCATGATCGCGTGAACTTCGCCTTTGGGAACCTCCAGATCGAGTCCTTTGAGTATTTCGTTTCCGTCAACGGAAGCGTGGAGATTCTGTATATTGAGTGTTTGGCTCATGTCTGAAAATCAATCGTTACAGTCGTCTGCTTCGCGACAAGTAGGGCAGATTCCGCGCATGGCGACGTTCATCTGCTCAATCCGCGAGCCATCAGGAAGATTCCAAGGCTCGGCGGCATTGGCGTGCTTATGAAGGTCTACATCAAAAACGGAATCACACTTGTCACAAAAGAAGTGCGCATGCGGGTGCAAATTCGGGCAAAATCGCGAAGCTTCGCGATCGATATTAACTTGAGTGATGATTTCCGCATCGGTGAGCGTCTCTAAGACGTTATACACTGTCGCCAGCGAAATAGACGGCATGCGCTTTTTGGCAAGTTCGTAAACCGCTGAAGCTGTCGGGTGAGTAGGGGAAAGTTCCTTCACCACGTCGAACACGAGACGACGCTGTTTGGTCATCCGCTGGCCGCCGAGCATTTGAGCCATAGTTGTTTCTGTCAGCTGTTGTTCCATCGTTCTATCGATTATTACGCCCACAAGTAGCTCACAGGTTATTGAGATCAAGAATTATTCTAAAAAAGGGCTGAAACGTATTTGCGGAGTGCTTTTCGTTGCCCAGAACCCTTTAAGAACGTAGAAAGCGAGCATGCGGAAAAGCCTGCAGTCCCTGTTTTTAGTCGTTGGAGTCAGCGGTGTTTTGCTACTCGGAGTCGCTCAGGACAGCCGAAACACAATCTCTCCAACCTATTTCGGTGTTAAAGATGGTCAAATGCCTGAGGATCCCCGCGAATGGAGGGGAGGGCGTTTCTACAATTTTCCAACTTGGGATATCGACCAAGATCTTCCTAACGACGTCTTCACGTTTGCAAGACTCCGCTACAATTCAGGCACCTGGATGGGCCAGCGAGCAAAGTGGATGATCGATTATCCAGATTCAGAGCTTAATTTCTCTTATCGACTCAACGAACTCACCTCGCTCGAGGTTAATCCCAAGAGCGCCATTGTTGATATTGATGCCGAACAGATGCGCCATTACCCGTTCATTTACATGATCGAGCCCGGCGATATCTGGATCACAGATGAAGAGGCCACTATCATGCGAGACTACATGCTCAATGGGGGATTTATCATGGTCGATGATTTCTGGGGCGCCTATGAGTGGAAAAACTTTTACCGCGCTCTCAAGCAGATTTTTCCTGACCGTGACTATGTCGAACTAGAGCTTGATCACCCCATTTTTCATCTCGTCTTCGATCTAGAGATCAAACCACAGATTCCAGCAGTCGGAATGGCCCAGATGGGAAGAGAGCAAGGAATCACTTACGAGTGGAACAAGCCAGGATCAGAAACACCTCACTACCGCGCGATCCATGACGACAGTGGCCGAATCTGCATGATGATCTGCTTCAACACTGATCTCGGTGACGGTTGGGAGGAAGAAGGAACCGATCCTTGGTATTTTGAAAATTTCTCCGAACCTTATGCTTATCCCCTGGGCATCAATATCGTCTTTTATGCTCTGACGCACTAGAAGGACAAACTTCGAAATCACTTCTTTCCGAAATTAGGGGCCAACGCTTGAGTTACCCACCGCAAAGGCAGCACTTACTTCAGGGTTTTGGTGGAAATTTCGGCAGTGGCACAGCCTTGGGAACAGCTCCAGATCGAGGTCTCTCCAAGGGCACTGGAGCAACCGGTTGAGGCACCCGCGGAGCAACAGGGGCTCGGACTGCTGGGGCAGGAGGCTTCACACCACCCGTTTTCAAGGGTTGGACTGAAGTAGGTTTTATGGTCGAAGCGTCGGTTGCACCCGACGCTGCCGCGGCCTTTGGTTCAACAGGCGCAACAACGGCCGCAATCGGTTCCGTATTCTTAGCAGCGGTTTCTTCAGCCTTGTCAATAGACTCAATTAAATCTTCAACAGGAGATCCTGCGAGATCCTCAGCGGACACCAAGTAGGCAAGGGCGGTTTCGCCAAAAACCATTTTACTTTTCGAAGCAAGTTCAACTCCACCTTCTTCGACAGATTCACCGTTCGCCTTGGTTCCATTGGTAGAACCTAAATCGGAGATCGAGACAGAATTACCGTCAATCTTCAACTCGGCATGCTTGACAGAAACTTCAGAGACAAGAATTTGAATATCGTTGTCAGGCCCGCGGCCTACACTGACGGAGTCACCGCTCAACTCGTGGGTGACTGGAGCCTGCTTAGAAATACTAACAATTAGAGAAAATAATTTAGAAGACATGCTCTGGAGATGGTGAAAAATTCTTATCCGGATGTCAATCTGATGTCATCGGACTCTTTTTAGCCTGATGACACAACCAGGCCCTTATCGCACCCATAATAGAGCGGGCATCCGAATGACCAAGAGGCTCGTGTCTCGCGCCGCTTACATGAAGCATCGTCTTCTCCCGAACTGCGAGACTGTTGAAAAAACGGCATGAATAGGGTGGGGGACAGACAGAATCGAGGTCACCCTGAACTACAAGTATATGGGCATCTGTCGCAATAGCTCCAGACAGCACCTCCGGTTCCCGGCTTGCCGATAAAAGCTCCATACCAAAACGCACGGAAAACCGGTTATGAACTCCTTCCGGAAACTCCTGTTTATCGTCATAACAATCCTGCGGCTTAACTCCCGTTCTCATGGTCATTCCGGGAGCGATCTTAGCCAATAATTTGGCCAGAATCACCTTTACTGGGGCCTGCCCATGCTGCGGATAAATCAGCGGGGCATTCAACCAGACCCAGTCAAGTTGTTCAAAGGCCTTGAGTTTAGATCCGAGCAACTTAATCGCAATAAAGGCCCCCGTGGAATGAGCTAATAAGCCAATTAACTTGCAACCAGTGACCGCCAATACCTCTTCAATTAACTCTCCACCCTTTGTAATTGTCGGCATGTCACCGCGGATCCCCTCAGAATTCCCATTTCCCGGCCAATCCACTCCCACCACCGAGTAACCCGCCGCACACAGTAGGGAAATGGCCCAATCAAATCGGCCAATATGATCTCCGAGCCCATGAAGGAGAAGAACTGTCCCACGATTCCCACCCTCTGGTTTCGCCTGCACGATATGAACGACCTGACCGACTGAATCAGCTTGAATTGTCTTTTCACTTCGAACCACTCCTTGCACAAGAAAACCCTCGCTCTGACCCCAAAATATTCCAGTTGCGAATGCGACACGGTATGGTTAAATTCGCCCCCCTCTCAGGGGCCTTTTTTTGCGCGGTTAGCTCAGGGGTAGAGCATCACCTTGACACGGTGGGGGTCACTGGTTCAAATCCAGTATCGCGCACCATTCTCCATTTCCAAACTTGAAAGGGTCAACAATCCGTCTTGCTGTCCTTAATCCAAAGGGAACTGACCCCTTTGTCGATTACACCCATGGTCCCGGGTCCTACCACTCAGGTATTCACCCTCCTATTAATTATCACGCTTTTGCCGCGGCAACCTTCGGCGCATTTTACGATTCCACCGAACAGGTTATCGACAATCTAGATCGCTATGATGCCGTCCTAGTTCTAATCCGGAAGCGGACATGGATATCCCTTGCGGCCGCAGAAGCACTCAAAGATGCCGGAGCGACTGTTATCATCGCTTGGAAAGAATGCGGTGATGAGCAAATCAACCAGCAACTGAGGGGTTTTCGGGCGCGCAAGGCCTACGGAAAAATACTTTCACTAGCTGACGGGATCCTATCACCCACCTCAAACCTGCCTCCCCGGCACGGGGAATGTGACGAAGAAGCCTTCCAAGCTAAAGCTAGATTTCTACCCACTCCTTATCCTCTGGAACATAGCCAATGGGATTTCTCGCCTCCAGTCGAAAGAAGAGGAATCCTGCTGGGCACGAGGGAATTTAAGAATCCGGCGCGCAACCACCTTCGGGCCCTAGAGCTCATCGCTTCTGCCGCCCGTGAGCTGAATCTCACACGAGTCACCGTCATCAACTCGGAAAAGGCCAGAGGGCTCTCCCAACTCAAGCGACTCGCCTCCAAGTTCCCAGCAGACTGTCTCGAGATTTTCGATAAACCTCTTCCCTACTTAGATTACATTTCCCTTCTTGCATCTCACCGTCTCGTTTTTCAGATGGACCAAAGTAATGTTCCAGGGCAAGTGGCAGGGGATTGTCTGCTTGCTCGAAACTTGTGCTGCGGGGGAAACTCAGCGATTGAAAAAATCGTTTTTCCCAACCTATGCGACGATGGTAACCGAAGCCGAGAGGAATGGATCCAGATGTTCTCGCGACTATTAGGAGAGGATCACACTTACGAACGAACCCGACTCGAAGCACAATCAATTGCGAAGCAGCACCTAAGCTACTCCGCCGTGTCTCGCAAGCTTGGCGACTGGAATGTGTTACAGTAAATCTGCCGCGATCGCCGAGCAACCAATTATACCTGCGGTACTTCCAAAGCGAGCATGCAACACACTGAGGTGATCGAAACATTCGTCCGCTAACGAGTCGCGAAGCTTCCGTTTAAGTGGATCAAAAAGCAGGTCTCCAGCATGCGCCACTCCGCCACCAATGACGACAGCGTCAGGATTCAAAAGGTAAATGGTGCTCATAAGATTCGCTGCGAGATAGGTCGTCACGCGGTCCCAGACCTCCAGAGCCACGGGATCCCCATCCTGAGCTAAACCAGTAAGACCTTCAGGCGTGTGATCCTCAGGAAGATTCACCCCTTTCTCGCGATAGATACCAGCAGCCATCTCCTCGATCTGCCGGTTACCAATGTAACGCTCAAGCGAACCCGAGTTACCGTAGGGGCCTTCAATGCCGTTAAAGTCGATGCTCATCTGGCCGATCTCACCTGCGGCGTGCTGGCTGCCACGATAAAGCTCACCGTTGAGAATTAATCCTCCACCGACACCCGTACCGAGCGTTACGCAGACTATATTTCGAAAACCCTGACCAGCGCCGTATTTAAACTCAGCGTAGGCCATGCAATTCGCGTCGTTATCCATTGCTGTGGGAAGGCCTGATTTCTCGCAAATCAAATCGCGAAGAGGAACTGAACTCCAACCCTTCACATTGGTCAGGTTGTAGGTAACGCCCTTGGAAATATCCACTGCTCCCGGCACGCCAATGCCGATTGCAACCACCTGTGGGAACGACTGGCGCAACTCCCATGCCTTTTTTACGATCGCCTCGATCAATGGCTCCGAACCCTCAAACTCCTGAGTGGGAATCCTAATCACGTTGGTCAGCAATTCTGACCCCTCGATGACGGCCAACTTGACGGAGGTTCCGCCAAAATCGATACCGATAACTTGTGGTGTGCTCATGATGAGAAGTTGAGTCGCGCGATCCGCAGGAGCCCCTGCATGGTCAAGGAAGGCTCGACAGATTGGATCTCCGGCAAACCGTCGGCTATCAAAGCCGCATATCCTCCTGTCGCAATCACTTTTGCAGGGCAATCCATCTCCTCAATCACACGGGCAAGAATTTCGCGGGTCAAGCCACGGTAACCATGAAAAGCGCCCGACTGCATGGCATGAATCGTCGAACGTCCGACTGCTGTTTCAGGACGCTCCAGGTCAATTTTAGGTAATAATGCCGTCTTCTGATGGAGGTAATGCCTCATCGCATCCAATCCGGGAGCGATGACCCCACCAATATATGCCGGACGGGAATCCACAATGTCGAAAGTCACGGCTGTTCCAAAGTCCACCACCACAACCCCTCCAGCCCTATTCGGTTCGGCTACTGCTGCCGCATTCGCGAGGCGGTCTGCGCCAACTGTCGAAGGATCTGGGAAATCAATTTCGATGCCCAACTCGATTTCATGATTCACCTGAATCGTTTTGCGCCCCTTCTGCGAAGCCATCAAAACGGACAAACTAGAGGGAACAACCGAAGCCAGAACAACATTTTCGTAGTCCCAATCCTCTAACACGGTAGTGATCCCATCATCCGTTAGATCTTTCGACATAACCGAAGCGTGCGCCAGCAAGGCTTCACGATCAGCCAAGGCAAACTTGGTCCGCGTATTGTTATTGTTGATTAGCAGAAACTCTCCTTCCGGCATAACTCACTCCGGTAGTTCGGCTTTTAACTTCTCTCCCTGAAACTCCAGCCAGACAATTTGACTCGGTTCTGCCAACCAAAGTTTCACTGTTGCGAGAGACTTCTCGTCACCTGCAAGCGACCCGAACTGACGGAAAGGTTCGAAAAAGAACCCAACCGGCTTACCCCCCTCTGTTTTTGCGATGACGGTGGAATCATCGAGGACAACCTCATTCCCCTTCGGCGTCGTTCCAAACAGGGTAACTTCCACGATCCGACCCTCTTGGGCGGACCTCACGTCAACCTTTTCAACAACAACTAAATCTCGCTCAGATTCGGCGGGAACTTGGGGTGCCATCGAGTCACTTTCATGAGATAAGACCACCGGTTCTAAATCAGCTGGATCAGCGATCTCTTCCGGAGTCTTCGACGCAAAAACTATCAAGCCAATCATAACGATGAGGAGCAGCCAGATCTCGATGCGCTTAAAGATGATGAGGGTTCTCATGTTGGCGTGTCAGGTTTCCTTTTTTTTAAGGAAGTGAAACAGCCCCTTTTTCTCGGGGCTTGTTTTTGAGTCAAAACCCGACGGCGGCAAGGGAGTTGCCTTGGAAGGCTCCCGCAGTGGAGCCGCGACCTGTTTCTCTCTGGGATAAAGCAATACGCCATTCCGGTTCAGTTTGTCGGCAAAACTTGTGAGATCATTTCGCAGTTCCGAGTCATTCACTAGGGCAGCAGCGAGGCCATCCCCATGATTCAGCTTATCCATTAGGCGATTCGCCGAGTCAAGAGTGGCCCTAAGATCGTCCAGCGTCCCGTCCAGCTCTGTCACTACCGGATTCACCATCTCAAGGGTCTCCGTGAACCCTTCAACGCCGACCTGAACTTCATTAAAAGCTGAATTAACATTCTTAGCAGCATTCTTTACTCCAACCATAGCCTCTTCCGTCGTGCGCAGAAGTGGATCCAGATTCTCAGTCGCTATCTCAATTCGTTCTGAAGAAACCCGCAGTGAACTCAGCATCGCATTTAAGTTGTCAGCATTCTCGCTGCCGAGGAAGTTCTCTTCCAATCCTTTAAACATCTCATTTAAATCCTTTATCGTAAGGCTAATCTCCTCAAGCACTTCGCTGGTGCGCAACAGAGTTTGACCCGCAGTCCCAGCAAGATCATTGATTGATCCTGTGCGCTTTGCTTCGATCCGCTCCCCTTCTTGGTAAAACCGCCCATCGTATTCGGTCGGTGGAATCACGCGAATAAAACTGTCTCCCATAAGCCCGTTCGTGCCCACAGTCACAGCGGAACCAATGGGAATACGGCGGCCCTCAAAGATACTCAATTCAATCCTCAACCCCGTATAGTCCTCCTGTAGTTGAGGCTCGCCCGCGACATACCCAATATCGACCCCGCCAAGACTGACCGGCACCCCGGATCGCACTCCAGTGGCATCGCTGACTTCCACAAAGAGAGGGTAGCCACCCCTAGGGCCTGAAGCTACACCCCCAAAATGTGACAAAAGCCAACCCAAGAGAATAATCCCCAGGATTACAAAAAGACCTACATAGACCTCCACTGGCTGCCGGCGTTCGCTCATCGTGTTTACAGATTTATTATGTTCTCGTTTCCCTTTGTCGGCAACGGCTTAAGCACTGTCTCAACATAGCACCAATCGACACAATATAGACCTAACCACCGCCCCCTTTGGCTGAAAAAAAAGCTCGAATGACGTCGTCTTCGCACTGTTCTAAACCAGCAAGATCACCGGCATATCTCACCTTTCCCTCCAGCAAAAAGATCACATGGTCCGCAATTAATCGCATGACTTCAAGATCGTGAGACACCACAACAGAAGTGAGACGGTGCTCTTCTGTCATTCTGCGTATTAAGAGCGAAATGGTCTGCGATAAGACTGGATCCAAACCAGCGGTCGGCTCATCGCAAAGCAGGCATTCCGGTCGGCTCACCAAAGCTCTCGCTAAAGCCACGCGTTTCCTCATGCCGCCAGATAAAGTTGAAGGCATTTTCGCTTGTTCTCCCGGCAACTCGACTTCCTCGAGCACCTCCGCAACTGCTGAGGTAATTTGGGCGCGATCCCGAACCCCGCGCTCTTGGAGGGGGAAGGCAATATTCTCACCTACCGTAAGGGAGTCGAAGAGCGCTCCATCCTGAAACAGAATCCCAATCTTTCGTCGCACCGGAACCAACTGACGCTCACTGAGGGTGGTAATCTCTTCCCCGCAGATGCGAACGCTGCCGCTGTCGGGTCTGAGTAAACCGTTAAGGTGCTTGAGGAGGACGCTCTTACCCGCACCACTGCATCCCAGAATCACGGTGGTTTGGCTTTGTGGAATCTGCAGAGTAACTCCACGCAAAACCTTCTTTATCCCGTAGCGAGTTTTGACCTCGTTCAGAGAAAAAAATGGTTGGTTGGAAAATGCTGCACTCATCACAATGAGAGAGACACGATTGGAAGAAACTGATTGAGGATGAGTGTCAGGATAAGATTGACGATCAAGATTGCGAGTGAGGCATCGACCACTGCCTTTGTTGTAGATCTTCCTACACCAGCTGCGCCCTGAGTTGTTTTCAAACCTTGGTTGCAGCAGATCAGGACGATAAGCACCGAAAAAACGAGTCCTTTAATCAGGCCGGTCAATAAATCGCCCGCACCCGTCGCTAGGATCACCTGGTGGCGAAACCACGCCTGCGGCAATCCAAAGCCGTGCACAGTCAGCAAGTCAGCCGCAAGGATACCAAAAGTAATCGCTTCACCCACGAGAATAGGCAGTGAAATCACCATCGCAATCATTCGAGGAACTACAAGGTAATCTACGGGGTAGACCCCCATGGAGCGCAAGGCATCGACCTGCTCGTAGATGCGCATCGTCCCAATCTCAGCAGTCATTGCTGACCCAACGCGACTGGTGACCATGAGCGCTGCTAAAACCGGGCCCAACTCTCGGCATAAGGCAACTGAAACGACAGGCCCCGTGGCACTGCCTAACCCTAGTTCGCTAAATTTAAAGTAGGCTTGCGCAGCAAACACCGCCCCCGTGAACGCTCCCGTCACAATGACCACTAATTGTGAGCCGATACCGATCTTAACGATCTGCTGGCCCACAAGCCCCCATCGAACCTTGCTTGTAACAATCGTCAAAAGCACCTCGAAGAACAGATTGCCGACCTGCCCGAAGAGAGCCACCAAATTAAGTGCCCAAGATCCAGATTTTTGAATGATTTGCGTCATCAATCTTCTTTCCCACTATGTCGCAAAATCCTGATAGCTCCGACAAGATTTTTCCGCTTCTGCCGAAGCGACTGTTATAACTAAAACGCCGCCTCGCAGAGATCACTAAGGTTTCAGAAACTTTACGCCTCCGAGATGAAGTTGACGGTTAGGGGAGTCCAGATCCTCTCCTGCACGCATATAATTTTACAAAACATACCTGATCTTTCTCAGGTCATCAGACAAATAAACATGACCGCATCTTCAAAATTAATCCAAAGATCTGGTCGCACATTAACGCCATAATACCGGCGAATTGGAGCCCGGGGAAGGGGGGGTGTATTTCTGGAAAAGGCCCCGTCAATAAAAACGGCAAGTGTTCGATCGTTGCGACCCCTCTTTCAGCCTCATTCGAACCGAGTACAATGACAGGGATTTCCATTAATCTAACAACGAACTGCGATGGCCCCAACCGGCCGGCCAACATCTTTCCGCAGTTTGCTGAGCGGAAAAACGCCCAAGAGCTTGCCTTGACCCTCCTCAGCCAAATACTAGACTCGACTAACTTTCTATCATCAACCCACGAGGAACTGTCATATGAGCCAAATCGAAAACGAGTCTGATTCCACTTTAGCAGAGATTGCCGAACTGGAAGAGATCAACCAGCAACCCTTGCCCCAACGGGCAAGTTACTACGCCAAGAAATCCGGGCCTGGCTGGTTGCAGGGTGCCATCACTCTTGGGGGCGGATCGCTTGCCGGAGCCCTCTACTTGGGAGTTTTCATGGGTTACAACATGATGTGGCTGCAGCCGCTGGCTATGATCCTCGGGGTCATCATGCTGAGCGCTATTTCCTACGTCACTCTCTCCACCGGGAAACGCCCCTTTCAGGCAATCAAGACCCATGTCAGCCCGGTGCTAGCATGGGCCTGGATCATCGCGACGCTCATGGCCAATGTGGTCTGGTGTATGCCTCAATTCGCGCTCGGGACAGCTGCCGTACAACAGAACCTGATGGACGGTGAATCCTCCGGCACTGCGTCCACCGTCCTTATCTGTGTCTGCCTCCTAATCGTCGGACTGGTCATCAACTATTTCTACGAAAGCGGCAGTAAAGGCATCAAAGTTTTTGAAATCGTCCTCAAGATTATGGTCGGAATCGTAGTGCTTTCCTTCTTTGGTGTTGCTGTGGCCCTCGCCACTTCCGGCTCACTTGACTACAAGGCGATCTTTGCTGGATTCATCCCCAACCCGTCCATGCTGGGGGCTCCCGCGCCAACCTTTTCGGAAGCCATCGCTGCAACCGGAGGTTTTGCTGATTTTTGGAACAAGGAAATCACTTCAAGTCAGCGCGACGTCATGATGACTGCATTCGGCACCGCTGTCGGTATTAACATGACTTTCCTATTGCCCTACTCCATGCTTAAAAAGAGATGGGGCAAGTCTCACCGAAGTCTCGCGATCTTTGACCTTTCTATTGGTCTCATCGTCCCTTTCGTCCTCGCCACCGCGTGCGTTGTGATCGCAGCTGCTTCCCAATTCCACAGTCAGTTTGGCGACGTCCTCAACGAGGATGGCACTGTTAATGAGGCCATGGCCGGCGCTTTCGCTGATCAAGCCAACAAACGGGTCGCTTTTGAAGTCGGCGAAGATTTCGCCACGATGAGCAACGAAGAAAAAGCAGCTGCTCGCGATGCCCTGCCGCAAGCTGATCGTGAACTGGCCGCCATGCTGGCAAAGCGTGACAACATGAATCTGGCTCAGTCGCTCGAACCGCTTACCGGTCCGCGGATCGCTCAAGATATATTTGGTATCGGTGTTCTGGGGATGGCTGTTTCCACCATTATCATCCTGATGCTGATCAATGGCTTCACTCTCTGTGAAATGTTCAATAGGCCGGGCAACAAGACCCTGCACCTCATCGGCACACTAATCGCCGGCCTCGGCGGTTTCCTTGGGCCTCTCTACTTCTGGGTGGATAAGAGCTCCAAAGCAGCGCTCGCGATTCCTACTTCCGTGATTGGCGGCGCAATGATCCCGATTGCCTATTTTACCTTTCTTCTCCTGATGAACTCGAAGAGCCTTCTCGGTCATGCCCGCCCTCAGGGTCATCAAAAGCTGAGGTGGAATATCCTTATGACAATCGCCACGGTGATCGCCACCTCCGGCTCGATCTGGGTTCTGCTCGGCAAGGGCACGCCCGGGAAGATCGGTATCGCCATTCTCGCTGTCCTCTTTATTCTCGGCCTCGTCGGATTTCTTTCCAAATCTTCCAAAGAGGACAGGAACGAAGCTTAATTCTCTGGACCACTGATTGATACATCATGAAATTCGGAATCATCGGAGCCGGCATGATTGCCAACTTCCACGCGAAGGCCATTCAGGCCATGGACGGGGGAGAACTACATTCTTTCTGTGGCCGGCGCCAGGAGGCCATCGATGAGCTCGTCGCTGAAAACGGAGGCAAAGGCTACACTGACCTTGATCAGTTTCTGGCCGACCCCGAATTGGACATCGTCACAATCGCGACACCCAGCGGAGCCCACCTCGAGCCCGCTCTCGCTGCCGCGAAAGCCGGTAAACATATCATCTGCGAAAAGCCTCTTGAGGTTACCCCAGAACGCATTGATCTGATGATCTCTGCTTGCGAAGACGCCGGCGTGACTCTCTCGGGGATCTTTAATCGTCGCTTCCACCCCGCCATGGACGCCTTCAAAAAGGCCGTCGGCAACGGACGCTTCGGGACACTGACCATGTGCGATGCCTACGTGAAATGGTATCGCGACCAGGCTTACTATGACTCAGGCGCTTGGCGCGGCACCTGGAAGCTGGACGGGGGGGGAGCCCTGATGAATCAATCCATTCACCTCATCGACCAACTGATTTATCTCGCTGGTGATGTGGAATCCGTTTCCGCGTCTGTAGCGTGTCTCGCCCACGAAGGGATTGAAGTGGAAGACACCGCCGTAGCTATTCTCGAATTCAAGAACGGCGCTCGCGGCGTGATCCAAGGATCCACCGCCTGCTGGTCCTCAACGGGACATCCCGCGGAGGTGCATCTATGCGGAGACAAGGGTTCTGCCTTCCTCGCCGATGAAAAATTTCGTGTTTGGGAATTTGCCGAGCCTGCACCCGAGGACGCTTTGGTTCTCGAAGGGCTCATGCAGGGCAGCGAAGCCAAGGGCCTCGGAGCGAATGATCCCTCGGCCATTAACTACACCGGCCACCAGCTCAATTTCGAAGATGTCGTTCAGGCGATCCAAGATGGCCGCCAGCCCAGCGTGGGAGGTCAAGAAGCTCGTCGTGCAGTAGCTCTAATCTGTGCCATCTACGAAAGTGCCAAGAATGCGGGCACCAAAGTCTTTCTATAATCCAACCAATGCCTGAACTTCTCCTTGCGACTGAGGGGGGACAAGTCATCTCCTTTAATCCAGACACTGATCAACACAAATGCGTGTTTTTGAGTTCTTAAAAAGAGGCCATGATGGGAATCGAGCAGGTGGGCGATTTTTTATCTGTCGTCAGCCTAAGCAGGATCTACAAGCTTTCGCTCTCAAAATTCTAATTCTGTCATTTACATGCTCGATCGCTCGGATTTTTCTCTCATTCGAACTTTTGAGAGCGAAGCCATCAAGGCCGTCAAGGGAGCCATTCTGCGATCTTCCGTCACATAAAAACGGCACTAGTCACTGCCTCCGTTAGCTTGATCGGCAATCGACTTGCCTAACTTTTACTCGACGGGGAACCACAGGTAGATCTCGACGAAGGTCTCGACAAGACGACTGACTAGTATCTTCAGAATCTCGCTTGGATCACAGATGAAGAGCACTAACTCACTGCTCGGCCAAATAGCGCAGTCCGGCAACATCCCCATATTTTATCGACCCTGGAACCATGAAGTCATCCCAGTGACTGTCCACAGATTGGAATCGAAAATCACCGAGATCGGCCGCTACAGAATGAATCTGATCACCAAGGATCACTTTTGCCGCCAGTGCCACGGCGGCTAACGCACCTTTCGCTTCGATCTCGATCTCTTTGACATCCCACTTGGGATGATCTCGCACCATCGCTGCGGTAGAAACAACGTCGTGGACTCTTCTAACGAAGACTGAATCATTATATCCGTAGAAATAGACAGGCGACCTCCGCCAACTGTCAGCAGTCACCTCTTTTTTTCCAGAGTGACTGGTTGCAGCATTCACCGCCAGTTCGTCATTCTGACCATACAGATTCGGTATTAGCACAACATTGCCGCCCACCTCATCGACGCTTGCCTCGATTCCATTGTCTTCCAGTCTTATCACCACCTTGCCACTCCAGTTTGACGGGTAATGCGCCTGGATCCAAAACGTATCACCATCAGAATCCCGCGATATAGTCCCATTCATTCTTACGACATCTCCATCCATCGTCTTATCCTTCAATTCAAAGGAAGCCGCAGTATCCCTTACCTTTTCTGTCCGCAGAATAATATCCCACCCTTCAGCCAACCAGTCGCCTTCTCCACCAAGGGCTGCCCGAAGCGCTCGGTCAGAATCATCGGCCCAGACCCCGTTTAAAGCGCGTTCGTGGTCATCGCCGGCTTGGTAGCCTTCCATCACAGGGGCACCATCAGTAAAAATGGTCAGGTCCTCTTCCAACAATCTTTCATAGTCCCGCTCCAAAACAGGTGGCTTCAGTCCTAACTCAAAATGCTGGTTCACAAAGTCATACATCTGCGCCCTCGAAACTTGATTAAAGTTATGTTTGAAGTGTGTATTAAAGTGCGCTGAGTAATTTCCCGGAACCTTCAATTGCTCATAGAGCGCTTTGAGATTGGGATGCCCCTTGATTTCCAACTCAATAGTCCAATCATCAGCGGAAGTAATTCCCAGTGGCTTCGGAGCGAAGGCGGCACCGATATCTACGTTCCCCTGATCGATCCTAAGGTAATGCGAATTCTCACAGGTGCAGCCACCCTGCATAGCCGTCGAGAGCATCACTGCTGGAAAGGCTGCGTCGACTCTTTTATCAATCGCTGCTAGAACCATGGTTTGCGTCGCACCCCCGCTGGCACCGGTCACGAGTAAGCGATCAGGATCTACCCCTTGAATCCCAGTAAGGTAATCTAATGCCCTGACACTATTCCAAGTATGAAGACCAAAATTAGTCTGGAGCCGCAAGGTCGCTTGAGGGCTGACAAATCCCCATTGACCCGGTTCGGGAGAGTTCATCTTTTCGCGCGATCCATGCCGGTGCTCCTCCAATTGCACGGAATCGGCGTAGCCGATCATATCATAGACCAATACAACACAACCCATTCGGGCGAGGTGAACGCACCGGGCGATGATGGGATTATGAGCTGCCGACTGGAAACGCTCTGCTCCTATCGCTAATTCCCGACGGACGCCTTCACTACCACTGCGTTGTTCCTGATCAAAAAAGCGACCATCCGTCCAGTGGCCGTGGGGGCAAAGAACTCCCGGGCGCTTGCCATCGACCAGGCCAATCGCCAACGAATCGCCCGTTGGAGTGAAGAGGCTGCCGGTCACAAAGTGGCCCGGAAACGACTCGAAGAAGACGCGCTCCACTTGAAACCCCTTTCGTTGCACCGCTCCAAAACGCTGCGCGTTGAGCGGAGTTCTTTCAGGAAATGGCAGAAGCCCGGCCGCCAACTGAATACGGGAACGAATCTCTTGTTTACGCGCTTCCCAATTCTTGCCGTCATCGATTGATCGAAACGGATGGTAATCATGCAAGGTCACAGGTTCAGTGAAGCGTGTTTCTTGCGCCAGAAGAAGACTCTGAGTCAAACCCAAAAGAAGGACCACATAGACAGCTCTCATTTTTCTTTATCGTTGGCTTACCAAAGCTGTGGGGGCTCCGCCCCCGTCTTCTCATTCCTCTTTAATGGCCTCGCCTTCATCTGCTTGCGCCAGCTGTTTAGCGCTCGAGCCATCTCCTCGGTTCGCTCGACTTCAAGTTGTTCTAGATTGTTATGTTCTGAAGGATCAGTCTCAAGGTTGTAGAGCTCATAAGCTCCGTCTTCCAGGTCCTGAATCAACTTGTATTCGCCTTCCCGGACCGCACTGGCAGGAAAGCCGCCCTGATTCGAGTAGTGGGGGTAGTGAAAGAAAATCGGGGCACGATCAAACTTCGCGAAAGGATTGCGCAGCAGGGGCATCAAGCTGACTCCGTCTTCGTGCTGATCCGGCAGCAAAGGCAATCCCGCCGCTTCTAGGAAGGTGGGATAAAAATCGGTGCTCACCGCCGGGCTCGTGCAACTCGTTCCCGGAGGAGTTACACCCGGCCAGCGAAAAATCACTGGCTCACGGATTCCACCTTCGTAGATCCATCCTTTGCCGCCCCGCAAGGGAAGATTAGAAGTAGGCCATCCTTCCGAAGTCGAAAGCCCTCCATTATCGGACATGAAGACTACCAGGGTATTGTCCCGCAGTCCCGACTGATCAAGCTGGTTCAGGACTCGCCCGACACCAGCGTCCATGCTCTCAACCATAGCCGCATAGATCGCATGATCCTGACGCACCCTAATCTTGCGACGCCGCTCCTCTCCCGGCCAGACCTGCCTGACTCCCTCATCATCGAAACTACCTTCTTCTTCCGCGATTCCAAGGCTGACGGCTTTTTGTTCATACTTCTCCACGAGTCGCTTCGGTGCCTGCAGCGGAGTATGCACGCTATAAAACGACAAATAGAGGAGGAACGGCCTCTCTTCATTCGCACTGCGCCGAATAAAAGCTGCCGATTCTTTGGAAAGGCGATCAGTCAGAAACTCTCCGTCCGGTCCGGGCGTGAGATTTTGAATGTTCTTGTAAGGAGAAAAGTAACTCCGGGGACCTCCGTTTTCACCTCCGCCGCAGTTCTCCTCAAACCCTTGGTCAGTGGGAAGGTGGCCGTCCCCTCCAAGGTGCCACTTTCCGGCAAAAAAAGTAGCATAGCCAGCGTCCCTAAACGTTTCCGTAAAGGTCACCTCATCCAACTCCATGATGGTGTTGAAGGCGGCTGGTGCGTAGGTGCCGGAGCGGCGTCCTGAGGCAAAGTTTGTTGTCGCAGTCCTCGCTGGATACTTGCCGGTGAAGATGCTGGCACGGGTCGGAGAACAGACCTGCGAAGCCGCATAAAAGTCGGTGAAAACCATCCCGCTTTTGGCCAGACCATCAAGGTTTGGCGTCTCATAGAAGGTGTCGGGATTGTTGAAGCCCACATCCATGTATCCGAGATCGTCGGCGAGTAAAAAAATAATATTAGGGCGCTCCTGCGCACCCAACCACGCGCTGGAAAGGAAGAGGGTAGAAAGCCAGGAAAACAAGCGGATTATCATCCCTCATAGCATGCCACAAAGGTTGGCTATCTGGCCATCCCCTCAATGCGCCGCAATCGAAGAGGAGGCGTTGAAAAATGAAGAAAGCTTATTACCTTTGAAATCATGTCCCGAAAGGTTCGTCTAACCCGTATAATCGGAAAAACTGAAGATGTCGCTCGCGATTTGAGCAGTCTGCATTTTTCTGGCTTCCAAGCTATCCAAGGCTGGACTCCTGACATCAATGCCTACAGATACGATGACCGGATTGAAATCTGGGTGGATCTTTCGGGAGTCGAGAAATCCGACATTCACGTTGACGTCCTCCCCAATCAGATTCGTATTTCTGGGCAACGCAAGCGCCCATTGCCGACTCGTGATTCCTCGGGCCAGTGCCGACAGGTCTTGACCATGGAAATTGAGAGTGGTCAATTTGGGAGAGAAATCAAACTTCCTGTCGACATCGATCGTAATCGGGTTACGGCGAAACAGGAAAACGGCCTCCTCTGGATCATACTTCCCCTGGCAGAGAGCTAAATTCCCAACACAATTTTCACGGCACCCGACTATGAAGAAATGCCGCCGCCCTATCCTCAATGGAAGACTTTGAACAAATGCTAAACGAATCCTCCGGTGAGATCATAGAGATCTCCACCAGCCTCCCTGATACGGAGATGCCGGAGTGGCGCAGTGATCTACCCAACGTGCTGCCAGTGATGCCGCTGCGTGGCGTCGTCCTTTTCCCGGGAACCGTCGCTCCGCTGACCGTCGAGCGCACTCCCAGCCAGCAACTTCTCGAAGAGTTGTTACCCACCGGGCGCCTGCTGGGACTTGTGACACAGAAAGATACCGGTGTCGATGACCCGGCCCCCTCAGACGTCTATCGCGTTGGCGCGCTCGGCAACGTTCTTCGCATGGTGCGCCAAGACGATGGTCAGACCCTCGTCCTCGTTCAGATCGTGGAACGCATCAAGCTGACTAAGTTTCTCTCCAAGAAGCCTTACCTTAAAGCTCGGTTCAAGATTCTTGAAAATGTCTTCCCTAAGCAAAACGACATGTGGGAAGCAACGCTCCGTAATCTCCGCGAATCAGCTGAGAAGTTTATCGAAACTAATCCAGCCATCCCGGACGAGGCCACTGATGCACTCAGCTCAATCGAGTCCCCCTCTATTCTGACAGATTTTCTCGCGACTAACCTCAGCCTGGAGCTGAAACAAAAGCAGTCACTACTTGAGGAAACTAGTGTTGCTGCTCGTGCCGAGGAAGTTCAGCAGATTCTCAACAACCAACTCCACATTGCCGAGTTGCAGAACAAGCTTCGTGCTAATGTTGAAGATGAATTCTCCGATGCTCAGCGCCGCGCTTACCTGCGCGAGCAACTTCGCGCCATCCAGCGCGAGTTGGGACAAGGCGATGGCACTGAAGAGCAAAGTGAAGAACTCCGGGACCGTCTCGAAACTGCCCAACTTCCCGAGGATGTAATGGAGGCCGCCAATCGTGAACTCAAACGTCTCGATGTAATACCTCCCGCAAGTCCTGAACACTCAGTCATCGTGAGCTACCTCGAAACCGTCGCTGAGCTACCTTGGAATAATCTTTGTAAAGATAACCGGAACCTCAAACGGGCTCGCGAGATCCTCGACCGGGATCATTTTAGTCTCGAGAAGGTGAAGCAACGTCTCCTCGAATACCTCGCTGTGCGAAAACTCAACCCTGACGGGCGTGGTCCGATCCTTTGTTTACTCGGTCCTCCTGGAGTTGGTAAGACCAGCCTTGGCCATTCCATCGCAGAAGCTCTCGGTCGTGAATTTGCCCGCATTAGTGTCGGCGGCATTCGTGACGAAGCCGAAATCCGCGGACATCGCAGAACCTATGTTGGATCAATGCCGGGGCGCCTCATCCAGGAATTGCGCCGTGTCGGCACTCGCAATCCAGTGATCATGCTCGACGAAGTTGATAAGATCGGAGCAGACTTTCGTGGCGATCCTGCGAGCGCTTTACTCGAGGTGCTCGATCCTCGACAGAACCATGGATTTGTCGATCGCTACCTCGATGTTCCTTTCGATCTGAGTCAGGTGATCTTCATCGCAACGGCCAACACAATTTACCCCGTGCCAGCGCCGCTTCGAGACCGGATGGAAATTATCAGCATCCCGGGATATACCGGAGAGGAAAAACTCGAAATTGCCACCCGCCACCTCGTGAAGCGCCAACTTAAGGAGAACGGACTCACCCGGAAGCGATGCACGTGGTCCCGATCGGCACTCCGGCATATCATTGAGGAATATACTCGCGAAGCCGGAGTTCGAAACCTCGAGCGAGAAATCGGAAGCGTGTGCCGCTCCGTCGCTGCGAAAGTGGCAGTCCGAAAGTCAACCGTCGTGAAGGTCACTCCCGAGTATGTCGAAAAAGTGCTCGGCCCCCCGAAGTTTTCCCGCGAAACGATGATGCGGAAAAGCCGGCCCGGCGTCGTCAACGGACTCGCTTACACCCCTTTTGGTGGGGAAGTGCTCAATATTGAAGCCCTGCGCTACCCTGGCAAGGGTTCGATAAAGCTGACCGGCCAAATTGGTGAAGTGATGAAGGAATCAATGCATGCCGCGTGGAGTCTCGTTCAGCACAATGCCTGCGAACTCGGAATCAATACCGAAGACTTCGACAAATACGACGTTCACGTGCACGTACCAGCCGGTGCCGTGCCGAAAGACGGCCCATCAGCTGGGTGCGCCATGTATACTGCGCTGGCCTCTCTCTTCGCCAATCGGCGGGTCAATAAGGACATTGCCATGACTGGCGAAATCAATCTTCGTGGATCAGTTCTGCCCATTGGGGGTCTCAAAGAAAAAGCGCTTGGTGCTCTCCAAGCTGGAATTAAAACAATCCTCGTTCCGGCCGAGAACATCAAAGACGTTCCGGACATTCCGGAATCAGCTCGCAAGAAACTCAAGATTTTGCCGATATCAAAACTCGAAGATATTCTGGAGGCCGTGCTACTAAAGCGATAACGCCACTAAAATTTACTGGCCTTGCGAATTGCTTGAATCACCATATTTAGCTTCACCCGACCTCGCCACTCATTGCGGTCGATCGTGTAAGCAATATCCCAGCCTGGTTTGGGGATATCTTTTTCCAACCCGTTAAAGTAAATCCCTTCCAGCTCAATTCCGTTCTGGTAAAAGCGATATTTAAGATGCTTCTCTTTGATCACTCGAGGCTCCTGCACCGGTTCAACGCCGCGTGACATAAACAAGGGCTGTGGGTTGCCGGCCCCAAAAGGTCGCAGCAACTCGTAGCTGTCAAGCAGGTCTAAGTTAAGATCCTTAAACATAATTTCGCGATCAATGACAAGCTTCGGGATCAGTGTGTCATTATCGACCTGTTCGGCAACGTTCTTCACGAAAGCGATACGGAATTCCTCCAATTTCTCTTCCCTAACACTTACACCTGCCGCCATTTCATGGCCTCCACCAGCTTCGATTACATCGCGAGCTGAATCCAAGGCTCGTACAAGAGAAACCCCCTTCACACTGCGGCCACTCCCCTTACCAAGGCCATCCTCAGCGATGCCTACGACGAAAGTAGGACGATGATACTGACGCGAAATTCTCGAAGCCACGATTCCGACAACTCCAGGATGCCACCCGCGTGAGCCCACAACAATAGCATGACTCCGCTGCTCGGAAGGTAAATCGTGGATCATCTGCTCGGCTTCCTCACGTGTCTTAAGTTCGAGAGCCTGACGGTCCCGATTCTGCTGATCAAGCCCCTCTGCTAGAACTTGAGCATCACTAGAATCCCTACACAATAATAGTTCTAGCGAGGCTGATGCCTTGTCGAGTCGGCCCGCTGCATTGAGACGGGGGCCGAGCTTAAAACCGACATCATGAGCCCGCGCCGGGGTGCTCACTCCGGCCACCTTCTTCAAGGCGGCCACTCCTGAATGAATCGTGCAATCCAATTGGGCGAGGCCTCGACGTGCAACAATCCGGTTTTCATCCTTAAGGGGAACAATATCAGCAATCGTACCAAGCGCGACGAGGTCGAGCTGGTCCTTGAGATCAAAATCTGGAAGGGGACGTGACTTCAAGAGAGCGTGCACCACCTTGAAAACGACACCTGCAGTACAGAGGTAATGGTAGTCATCACCTAACTTGGGATTCACCAGTGCGACGCACTCCGCTGTGCCTGCAGAATCGGGCTCATGGTGATCAAGAATAATCAGGTCAATACCCTGTTCTTTCAAAATTACCGCTTCGTCGCGAGAATTCGTGCCGCAATCGGCCGCGATAAGCAAATCTGGAACCGAGCCGTTCAGGCTGGTCTCGATACCCTTAGCGCTCAAACCGTAGCCCTCCTCCATTCTTGTTGGTAGGAAAGGTAGTGGCTCTAAGCCGAAAGCCCTCAAAGTATTACTGAGGAGAGCCACTGAGGTAACACCATCGACATCATAGTCGCCGTAGAGAACAACCGACTCTCTCCCGTCGATCGCTTGGATTAGTCTGAGAACCGCTTTTTCAACACCGGGCAACTTAAAAGGGTCGCTCAAGTCCTTGAGGCGAGGGTAGAAAAACCTCTCCAAAGACTCTCTCTCATAAAATCCTCGCTGCAATGCCAGTGAAACAACCACGGGAGCAAGTCCAAGCGCGTCCGAGTATTCGCGGACGAGTTCTGGGTCTGGAGGAGGTTCCACCACCCATTTCTGCTTGGCAGGCATCGGTGCATTTTAGGCGGTTCGATTCAAGTGTAAAGGCAGCCCTTCGGTTTCGCACTCCGCGTTCGTGTATTCAGCTGATTCACTAACTCTCTGTTAGATTATGTCCGCGAGCCTTTGCCTCCAAGAGAGAACAAAAGTTTTGGGCAAAACAACCTTTCTGGGTCTTTTCCGTTTACCAAGCCGACACCCCTTCAATGCCTCCACCAAGCGAATTCACTTTACTCAACTCTTCGAAAAGCTTATCAGGACTCTCCGGTAAGACTTACCCGTCAAGCTTTTGGATCCATGAATCTACCGCTGACTTTCTTCACCATTTGGTGTGTTGTTTTATCTGCCACAACTCATGCTGCTGATAAGCCGAACATCCTCTACATCCTAGCTGACGACCTCGGCTTCAGTGATCTTAGCTGCTTCGGTGGGGAAATCGAAACCCCGGTTCTCAACTCGCTCGCAAAAGGAGGAGTTCGCTTAACCCAATTCTACAACACGGGCCGTTGCTGCCCGTCGCGAGCTGCCCTCCTTACTGGTCAATACCCACATCGAGTTGGACTCGGACACATGACCACGAACGATCTTGGTCGTCCGGGCTATCGCGGTGTGGTTTCCCCAGAAGCGCAGACAATCGGGCAAGTGCTGGGGCCGGCCGGTTACCGCTCTTTTATCTCAGGTAAGTGGCACCTCGGCACGCCAGATCCTACTAAAAACGGATTCGAAGAATTTTACGGCACCCTTGTCAGCGCCAAGCGCTTCTTTGACGCCGATCACCTAATCCGATTGCCGGAGGACCGCGTGGCTCGCCAGTATCCCGAGGGCGATTTTTACGCTACTGACGCTGTCACTGATCACGCTCTGGACTTCTTGAAATTAGCTCGCGAAACACCTGACCAACCCTGGTTCCTCTACCTCGCCTACCATGCTCCACACTTCCCGCTGCATGCTCCCAAAAAAGACATCGCCAAATACGCCGAACGCTATCACGGCGGGTGGGACCAGCTTCGCGACGAGCGTCTCGAGCGTATGAAAAACATGGGCATCGTGACGGCCGACACCAAGCTCACGCCACGTTCGACCTGGCAAAATTATGGTGAAACCAAAACCGGGACCAACCCCACCTGGGACGATCTGTCCGAGGATCGCCGCCTCGACCTCAGCCGCCGCATGGCAATCTTCGCTGCGATGGTCGACCGCATGGACGCCCAACTTGGTAGAGTCATCGACGATCTCAAGGCAGCAGGAGAATTTGAGAACACCCTGATCGTCTTCACTTCCGACAACGGCGCCTGCTTCGAGTGGGATCCCTTCGGCTTCGACATCAAGTCCAGTAATGAGAATATTCTCCACACCAGAGACATGCTCGATGAGATGGGCGCCCCCGGCACCTTCCACAGCGTCGGCTCCGGCTGGGCCAACGCTAGTAACACACCCTGGCGGATGTACAAACACTTCGTCCATGAAGGGGGCATCGCTTCTCCCGGAATCGTCCACTGGCCGGACGGGTTGAAGGTTAAGAACGGGGCCATCGTTCACGATCCGTCTCACATCATTGACTTGCTTCCCACGGCTATTGCTGTGAGTGGGGCCGAATACAACGGCACGCTCTCACTTCCAGGCGTCGACCTGATCGAGCAGCTCAATAACGGCGGAACAGAACGCACTCTTTTCTTCGAGCACCAAGGCCATCGCGCCGTCCGTGAAGGAAACTGGAAACTCGTCGCCTTCGATAACAAGCCATGGGAACTCTACGATTTCAGCGTCGATCGCACCGAGCTGAACGACCTTTCCACAACTTACCCCGAAAAAGTAGAGATCATGGAAACCGCCTGGGACAAGTGGGGCGAAGAGAACAACGTCACCCCGCTGCCCGATGATCTCGGGGTGGGCTACCTCAAGCCTAACACAACAGCGGAATAGGCAGCGACTATACCGTCAGAAGCTCCTGCAATCGCGGCAGAGCGAGCGAGAAAGTGCGGTTTCGACCAGCTCTGTTAAGTACGTCTTTTACTAACGTCACATCGGTCAGTTTCTTCGCGGGGAGCCAATCTTCAGTCGTCGGACAATCCGGCGAATAGGTCAGCGTACGAATAAAGTCCCTCGTCTGACAGCGGCTGATCTCAACGCGCGCTCCTTTAAGTTGGAAGTCTACTTCCACGGTGCCAAGGCGACCGTCCTTAAGCGGTTCGATGGTGACCACGAAATTTTCCGGAACACCGGGACAATTCCCAACAAACCCATATCGCCCATTTTTCGATCGGGAAAAATCAATCTCGGCGCCGAGGCGGACCGATAGCCAGGCCGCAAGGTAAATCGCGCTCATGCGGTAGCCAGGTGCGTAGCGCATCGAGATTTCACCCAGTGATGCAAGTTGTTGATTTACTCCGGGCCGGTCAAAGGCGTTCGCGATCGCATGACGAATCGAGTTCATACGCGTGAAAGCCAAATCATGCATCACAAAAGGAGAAGAGTGGCCCGCCTGAGCAGACTGCAAACGCAGGAATTGGTCCCGCGGTGAATCCCAAGTCTCGCTGTCAAACATGAGGCGATCAATTCTCGAATAAAGCCCCTCCTCGAAGGCATCCGAAAAGTCACCGCGCCACCAGAACGCCAACGGTAAATCCGAGTCGAGATGAGAAAAAACCATGTTCCTCAACATGCCGGGCGAATTCCCGGTCAGGTAAAAACTAATCTGCTCAGTGCAAACCGTCTTGCGACCACTGCGATCTATCTGGCAGTGAACCTGAACCCAGGCTTGAGCCGTTATCTCGGTTGCCGTCAGATCGGCGTTAATGAGTAAAGATCGGCAGGACGCCTCACTGGTCAACTCGGCGAGAATTGAAGCGTCCTCTTCCAGGCCGCTCTGCTTCTCGTTGTAGAGCGCCAAATTGATAAGCGAAGCTCGGGCCGCCCCAACCGCATCAGAACCTTCGGTTGCCCCCTCAAAAAATAACTGCTGCAACTCTTTCTCAACGCGTGGAATCTCGACGGGTTGGCCGAGGAGTTGAAATGCCGGAAGGATAGGGAGAGAGTTAACGATGCTCATGTCTGTGGAAACATAGACGGAATATTCCGACTAGAAAACCGAAACGGTTTGAAGCAAGTTCTCTTCTTCTTCTCTGCAAAAAATGTCAGCAACTACTCAACTGCATCAACTCGATAATGGTGTCCGCCTCGCCACCGTATCCATGGCTCACATGGCGAGTGTTTCCGTCGGTCTCTGGGCCAACGTCGGCAGCCGCCACGAACGGGCTTGCGACCACGGGATGGCTCACCTCGTCGAACACATGTTGTTTAAGGGCACTCCAACCCGTTCTGCCGAAGAAATTTCGCGTCAAATCGAAGGCCTCGGTTCTTCTATCGACGGTTTTACAGTTGAGGACCATACCGCTTACCACGCCAAAGCTCCGTCGCAACAATTTGAAAAGCTTTTCCACATCCTCGCTGATTTCTATCGCAACCCGACCATTGATCCGGGCGAACTAAAATCGGAGAAGCAGGTTATCCACGAGGAAATTGCTATGGTGCGAGATCAACCGTCACAATTCCTCGAAGATCTAATCAGCGAAGCGACTTGGGGCATCACCCACCCTCTAGGTCGATCCATCACCGGCACCGACGACAGTCTTAAATCCTTCCAGAGAAACGACGTCCTCCGCTTTTTTCAAGCGGGATACTGCGGTGCCAATACTGTTATTTCTGTGGCAGGAAATATCGATCATGACCAGGTCACTAAACAAGTTACGGATATTTTTGATTCTCTCGCGATCGGCCACGTTGCAGGCTACGAAGGTGCGATCAAACCACTGGCGGATCACCGTTTCCGCGAGGAATCAGACCAAGAACAAGTTCACGTAGCTCTCTCATTTCCCAGCGTTGCCCGTCATGACGATCGGCGTTTCGCTCACAAACTGCTCAACGTAATTCTGGGTGAAAACATGAGCTCACGCCTCTTTCAAGAGTTGCGCGAACAACGCGGGCTGTGCTACGAGGTGCAAAGCGACTTTGTCTCCTTCGCCGATGCAGGGCTTATCCAGATTTACGTAGCGCTGAATCCTTCTCAATTGCAATCTGCGCTTGAAACTATCGACCAGATTGCCCGTGACCTCGTGACTAACGGAGTAAGTAAAGAAGAACTGGAAGCTGCCAAAGCTTTCATCGTTGGTCAGAGTCATATCAGTCTCGAAAACACATCATCCCAGATGATGTGGGCCGGCGAATGTCTGCTCTTTTTCGACGACTGGCGCGATCCTGAGTTGGCTCATTGTGCGATCGAGGACACGACCGCCGGTCAAGTTCACCAAGCGGCTCGTGAAATCTTTTCCCAACGTCGGTTCGCTTCCGCACTGATTGGCACCGCCGAGAGTAACACCATTATGGAAAAATGGCGGTCCGCGGCTGTCTAGCCACATCAGTGGGTGCAGCACATCGGTTCCTCCAGAGAGGCTAGACGACGGAACCACATCAACTTGTACTGAAAATAAGGTAACGGCTTAAACGCCGCCTCATCTCCATAGATCTGGCCATTCTTGCGACCAAGATTCAGCGTTTCGCCATCCCGGAGGTAAACCACTTCAAGATCGACATCTTCAGGCCATTCACTAACAAGGCGACGGAACTCAAAAAAGGGAATAATTCGATGCCCGATGTTGGCAAAGTTTCCAATACCTTTCGGTTTTTCCAAAGGGTCGAGAATGTTCGGCTTCGCTTCCAGCACCTCGATCATATCTTCCTGAAACTGAAAGATATCGACGCGCTTTAAGAACATATGGTTACTCTCTCCCTCAGAACGCAGGTTACTATACATCGAAAACGATGTCTGCGTTCGTGCGCCCATCCAAGGTATAAAACCGTTCATGATAACTGGGATCAACCCAATCCAGGCAAGATTCCATTTTGCTTTATTAGGCAGGGTAAGGTCAGCACCACGACCTCTCCATCCGGCGATCAAATAGTTTGCCGAAATCCATAGACCCCAAATGAAGAAGGCCACCCACCCGATCCGGTTGGCGACCCAGAAGACCTCGTAACTTTTGGCAATGGTGAGATAGAGTATTCCCTGGACAGCAAGCGTGACGAAAAAAAACACGACTACAATCCAAGTAGCAATCTTACGGCCCTTTTGCAGATCCGCCCTGCCCAACCAACTGAGCTGGGCTTCCCAGATCGCTTGCAATTCCTCTCCCCATTTCACCGGTAAAAACAAGGCAAGTAAGCCAAGAATAAGCGAACTGAAACTGAAGATGCCTGCCGCTGGATGAATGGAGAGCCACAGGTGGAAAAGGATCGCAACATAAAAACCGATGAAACGGGTCCGCCGAAAGACAAGCAGCAAGGGAATCCCTGCCTCAAAAAAGTAGGAACCCCAGATCGCCGCATGCAATGCCCAAGTATCTGTGGGAACCAACTTACCGAAGTAAGCGGCGATTTCAGTATGCAACAACGCCGCGCAGGAGATCTCAGGGTTGACGTAATCCCAGTTCAACTTCTGTACCACTGCCCAGAAATACATAATTATAATGGCGACTCGAATCACTGGGGCAAACCTCGCCAGATAGATATCGCCACCACCCATTGTCGGAGCCTTGGCCAGCATCCGAATGAAACTAATTAGGAGAACCAGCGTGGTGAGAGCACCGAAAAGCGGCCCCTTCGGCACCAATTCAAAATTGAAATAAGCCCACTTCAATACGATCGCCAGAAGCAGCAATGGAAGGTGACGTTTCCACCCGGCTCCTATCTGGCGCCACTCGTCCTGCCCCCGCTTACTGATAAAAAAGCCTAGCAGAGCAAGCAACATGATGAGATGCAGCATGCCCTCATAGAGAATATGGTTCGGCACAAAAGGCAGTTTATTGTAGAGATTGATCACCGAAGTAATTACCAGTATGGAGAACCGGGCCACGCAGTTGGGCTGAAAAAGCGACGCCGATGCTGCTATCACCAACAACCATCCTTGCCAAGACTGAGCCCAGAAAGTAAACGCCAGCTGGTGGCACAAGGAAGTGACCGCCCAAATCAGAGCGAACGTAGCGAACGGGCGATAGGAGGAAGCGGCAGCGCTTTGTGTCATCTTCAACAATTCAGATCGCGAAGAGTTACTTTAGATCCTCCCGCAACCAATCAGCAACTCGGAAAATCACCCCATTCCGAAAATCTTCCTGTTTTGTGACTCTAGCCAACTAGCGACCGCTTGTTCAGTGCTTCTGACCTGAAACTTTAGAATGCTGGCGCAACATTTTCATCCAGCGATCCTGCCGTTGCACCGGGGGACGCGCCTTTAAGTATTGTTCGGCTTCCTTCTTCGAAATGACTCCTTCGTTCTCCATCCGGCGAATCGTGCTTCGCATTTCACGAAGCGCTGTTTCGTAGTGTCGAAAAGGAGAGAATCCATTAGGGGCACGTATCACGCCGGCAATCATCGCTGCCTCCGGAAGGGTTAATTCGGCAGCCGACTTCGCGAAGTAACCCTGCGCCGCCTGCTCAATCCCATTCATCCCGGTACCCAGGAAAACCCGATTCACATAATGAGATAAAATCTCTTCTTTCGAATACCACTTCTCAATGCGACGGGCGATCGCCATTTCAAGCAGCTTGCGCTCCATTGTTTTTCCAGTTAACCCGTAGGTCATTCGGGAGAGCTGCATCGAAATTGTGCTGGCACCTTGCACGGCGCGCTTCTCCTTGACATTCCTGATCCACGCGCGCACCACGCCAAACTGATCGATACCATGATGACGATAGAATCTGGAATCCTCCCGCGCGAGCAGTGCCTCGATGAAGTAGGGTGAGATTGATTCCAAAGGGACCAGTCTGCCCACATTCTCACCATACAGATTACCAATCAAACTGCCGTTCGCATCGAGAACACGGGTTTCCATGGGAATGCGCCCCACCGCCTCCATATCATAGCGTGCAGCACGGAGATCATACTGGAAGAAGATAATTCCTCCAGTCAGCGTGATAATGCAGAACGCCCCCAATACGACAATACCGAAAAAGCGAAAGAGAGAATGGCAAAACCATCCCTCCTGCTTCTTTCTGGACTTAAAGCGGCTACGCTTGCGCGGAGCCCTGCGTGAGCGAGTCATCAATAGGTGAAACTGAGCCGATCTTGCCGCAATTCAAAAAAAATTCAACCCGTCGCCGCTGCGCAAAGCGAACTGGCGGATCAGGTCATAGCAAGGATAAGGCGCACAGAATCCATCCGAAGAGGCGCGTCGGTTAGATACCGTTTCAATTCTGCCTTCTCATTCTTCGCAGTCTCTATTTCTGATTCCCGCACCGGGTGTCCCATTTCCTTGAGACGAACGAGACGATCTATCTCGTGACCATATTGCTCCTCCATCATTTCGATCGCTTCCTTTCGGTACTCGTCGGCAATGTCTTCAGAAAAGTTATTCGCCACTTCCAGCAAACCCGGGACAGTCGCTTTTAACGCGGTCGATTTCTCTCGCAAAAATGTGGAAGGCCCCGGGCGTCCCTCACGACGGATCCGCTCCACCGTGAAATCTTCTGTACGGTTGCCGCCTTTCTGATCCACAATCTGACGAATAGGCTTGGCGGGAAGGTAACGATCAGCATGAAGATAATCTGGAGCGACACATTCGAGCACTGATACCGACTCCACCATCAACAACTGCTCTCCTGCCTTTTCGAGGCGAAAGAAAGCTGAATTTCCGTGATCTGTAGAGAGAAAGCTGTCTATCGCGCTCACGACCATAGGGTGATCCGACGTCAAGAAAGTAATATCTTCACGGGTCAGGGCTACCTCGCGGTCAAAGGTGACTGACATCCCATCTTCAGGCAAATTAGGAAACGCCTCGGCAGAGAAAAGGTGTTCCGGCAGAATTACGTAAGAGCGCTCAGCGAGATCCTCCACGGTGACACCGAAGTGATCGAACAATTTTAACATTAAGTATTCGAGGCGAGTGTCCTCATCAAGATCTTCAATCTGGCGAACCAGAGCCTGCCCCTGATCACGATCGAAGGAACTCAGTTCAAGCAAATGATCACGACCCTCTTCGAGTTCTCGGTCGATCTTAAGCTTGAACTCTCGAGTGCGATTAAGCAGTGCAGGCAAGGCTGACTCACGATCTTTGGCGGAGGCTAATTCTAATGCTTCGATCTCCTCATGAAATTCACAATAGACCGCACTTGATCCATGAAGCGTGAGCTCAAAAGCGCCGAGCCCGTTATGATACCAGAGCGCTTTTAATGCCTCGCCCGTGGCTTCAACAAAAGGCACATGAATGTGGATATCCTGAAGCTGACCAATCCGGTCGAGACGACCAATTCTTTGCTCCAGAAGCCCGGGATCAGACGGCAGATCGAAGAGCACCATGTGATGAGCAAACTGAAAGTTGCGGCCCTCTGATCCAATTTCCGAACAGATAAGAAGGCGCGCGCCTTCTTCCTCAGCGAACCAGGCAGCATTCTTATCCCTCTGCAGGAGGCTGAGGCCTTCGTGGAACATCGCTGCTTGCGAACTGATGCGCTCACGCAAGGCGGCTTCAATCGCTTCAACAGTATCGCGAGCGTGGGTGATTAGGAGAAACTTTTCCTCAGGCCGCGACTTGAGTAGGTCGACCATCCAATCCACCTTCGAGTCAAACGCCCGCTCCTCCTCGCAAGAGAGAGGGCTCAAATGCGCCTTTCGCTCGGGAAAGGTATCAAGCACGATTCTACGGTTTCTAAAGAGAACGCGGCCCGTCCCGTGCAGGTCGATCAGGCCAGCGCGACAAGCTTCGCGCTCAGAAGGATTATCGTTCTTCTCAAATTTGAGGGCCACTTCTGAACCAAGAAGCTTATCGATCTGCTCTAGGTCAGCCTTATTCAATTTTTCTTCGCCACTGAGGCGATCGGCAAGATCAGAAACTTCCTGGTAATGCTCCGACTCTTTTATGAATTCATTCAGGTCACAAAAGCGAGCTGGATCGAGTAACCGCAAGCGGGCGAAGTGTCCTTCGCGACCGAGCTGCTCGGGAGTCGCGGTGAGCAACAGTAATCCCAATGACTTTGCGGCGATTGCTTCCACCGTGTTGTATTCCGGACTGGAAGCCGCAACCGACCATTCGAGGTGGTGGGCCTCATCCACGATTGTGAGATCCCACTCTCCAGCCGCAGCCTGTTCGGCACGCTTCGGATGGTTAGACAACCAAGACGTTGCACAAAGAATCAGCTGATCATCGAAGAAAGGATTCACTTCTTTATCTTCATCAGCCCCCCCCTCAATCGAGTTTGCGCGCTCCTCATCGTAGATCGCGAAGGAGAGGGCAAAGCGACGATAGAGCTCCACAAACCACTGATTTACAAGTGCGTCAGGCAGCAAAATAAGGATGCGCTTGGCCCGACCACTCATATGGAGACGATGAAGAATCAAGCAGGCCTCAATCGTCTTGCCAAGCCCGACCTCATCTGCCAAGAGCACGCGAGGCGCCTGACGATTGGCCACTTCCTCCGCGATAAAGAGTTGATGGGGAATGAGAGAGACCCGCCCTCCAACTAGACCGCGCACATCACGGGTCCTTGCTTCGTTCTGATTCCGAATCGCCGACTGACGCAAACTCCAAAGGCGGGGATCATCACTTACACCCGAGAGGAGTCGCTGTTCCGGGCGCTGGACATTCATAGTATCGGAGAGACCACTCTCGAGAAGCTCCTTGCCATCGGCATTTACGTAAACGAGGCATTTGTCTTTTTCCCGCACATCGACCACAACAAAGGAATTGCCCTCCTGGTCCTTCACTGTATCGCCCGGCTCAAAAGCGACGCGTCGAAGGGGTGCATTGCGCGACGCATAGGAAATAGTTTCTCCAACGGCCGGGAAGAAAGCCTGAACAATCGTCTGGTCGGCCTGAAGGATCAGCGCGAGTCCAAATTCGGCCTGAGTTTCACTTATCCAGCGCTGGCCAGGAGCAAACTGGGACGGATCGGCAGTATCAGTCTGATAACGAGAGGCTCTCATCAATTTGGAAGGGGGAGATCTTAACTCGTTTCGACGATTGCGCCACCTTTCCGCGAGGATATTTATGTAATCGCTTCAAAGCCCTGATTTAGCAGTAAGAAGTCGGTCATCTAATCCCGTTGGCTCAAGCTTGGCACCGCACCAATTCTCACGTTGAGTTGACTTTCGCGGGCGATGGCTCTCACTTTAGCAGCGATGGCTCGTCCCACTCTAAATTCTGTCGGAAGCGTGATGAAGTAGAGTAGATGATGAAACGAGAAGTATTGCCGGAGATCCTTGACTCTCTGCCTCCAGACGATCCGCGCGCTATCCGCAGCCGCCGCGATTTAAAGCGACTTAACTTCTGCATGGGAAACGATCGCTGGATCCGGTCGGTTCTTGCGCGGAATGTTAAATTTGCACAAAAAGGCATCGTTGAAATCGGCGCGGGCAACGGTGATCTGCTGAAGACGCTCGCGCCACTTGCCCCAACGGCAGGCCTGGATCTTCAACCTCGCCCCGAAGGTTTGCCGGCCGAGATTAAGTGGTATTCAGGAAACCTCCTTGAACAGCCTTCGCTTCCACCTGGTGGAGTGCTGCTCGCTAACCTGTTTCTCCACCACTTCGAAGCTGACGATCTTAAAACCATAGGGGCACTCATAGAACCTTTCGAGCTTTTGATCTTCTCAGAACCTCTGCGTTTACGCCGCGTCCTCACTCTCAGCCAATGCGTCACACCTTTAGTTGGAAGCGTAACCCGCCACGACATGTCCGTAAGTATTCGGGCAGGGTTTAATATGGGCGAACTTCCCACATATCTTGGCCTCTCCGATTCTTGGCGGGTGACAGAAACGACCTCAGGTCTAGGTGCCATCCGAACCATCGCCAAGAGGCGACCATGAAAACTGTTCGTATCATAGGTGGTGGGCTCGCCGGGCTGTCACTTGCAACTGGACTCGCCAAACGCAGGATTCCGGTCGAAGTAATTGAGGCGGGAAGCTATCCGAGGCACCGCGTCTGCGGTGAGTTCATTTCAGGTGTAGACTATTCCACTCTAGAGAAATTGGGTATCGCTGCGGATCTGCATGATGCCAAACTTCATACCACCGGCCACTGGTATCGCCAAGGCCGCAAGATCATGACGACGGAACTCCCTGATCCCGCTCGTTCCATCTCCCGCTGGCGGCTCGACGCTCGTCTACAGCAACGAGTCGAAGGACTTGGCGGTAAAGTAGTGACTGAAACTAGAGCCGGACGCGACCCGGCGGAAGGAACTGTTCTTGCCGCCGGCCGACCCCTAGAAAAAAGCCGCTGGCTGGGCCTCAAATGCCATGTCAAAGGGTTTCGCATGGAGTCTGGGTTGGAGATGCATCTCGGGAGTAATGGCTATGTTGGTCTAACTCCAGTCGAAGAGGATCGCTTCAACATTTGCGGCCTCTTCCAGCTTCAGCCTAGCTGCCGAGGTAAGGGTAGCGATCGCTTGATGGCATATCTTGACGAAGGTGGTCATCGTGAACTCATAGAACGCCTAAGAGATTCAGAAATCGACGAAAGCTCAGTCAGCGGGGTCTCCGCTCTCTCGCTCGGTTGGCAAAAAAAAGAAGATGGCGCGTTTGTCGTCGGTGATGCGGGCAGTGTCATTCCTCCATTTACCGGAAACGGCATGAGCATGGCCTTCGAGTCCGCATTGGGCTCCATCGAGCCACTCACCGCTTGGAGTTTCGGCGCCGAATCGTGGAGCTCAGCCACCCGGCGGTCCATGGCTATTCAACGCCAATTATTCCGAAAGAGAATCCGGACATCATTAGCATTACAGCGGGCGCTCCTTAACCCAAGGGGACAAAGCGTGTTCGAATTTCTCTCGAGTCGCAACATGGTTCCTTTCAATACTCTCCTCTCTCTCGTCCGCTGACTCATGTTTCTAGAATCCATCGCCACAGCCGTGCCTCCTAACAAGTACACTCAAGTCGATTGCCTTGCAGCCTTGCAGCAGTCACCTACTGCGAGTCAACTTCGTCCCGGATCAATGAGACTCTTGAAGCGCATTCTCGGAAGTGATAGTTCGGGAATTGATCAACGTCACTTTTGTGTCGATGAATTGACCCCCATTTTTGAACTGGATGCCCAAAGGCTCAACGAAACCTTTGAGCAACAGGCTCCAAAACTTGCTGCCTCGGCCCTCACGCCCGCCCTTGAGGAGGCAGGTATCCATGCGGGCGATCTCGATGCACTCTTTGTTTGCACCTGCACGGGCTACCTTTGTCCCGGAATCTCGAGCTACCTAGCCGAGAATCTTGGAATGAATCCTTCCACTTACCTTCAGGATCTGGTCGGCCTTGGCTGCGGAGCTGCCATCCCAACGTTGCGGGCCGCCAAAGGCTTCCTCGCCGCACATCCCGGCGCAAAAGTTGCCACGGTGGCCGTCGAAGTCTGCTCAGCAGCTTTCTACGCTGATGATGATCCCGGCGTGCTTGTCTCCCTTTGCCTCTTCGGTGACGGCGCCGCGGCGGCGGTCTGGTCCAATGATTACACTCCAGAAAGATGGCAGGCGAACCACTTTACCACGATCCACCAACCAAAGAATCGAGAAGAGATCCGCTTTGTCAATGCGGGCGGAAAACTTAAGAATAAGCTCGCAAAAACGGTGCCTGGTCTTGCAGCGGAGGCCGTGAAGAATCTTTTCCAAAATCGCCATTCCGATCCCGATAGGATTCTCTCTCACGCCGGCGGTCGCGAAGTTATTGAGGAAATTGAGAGACATCTCGATTGTAGTCTCAACGAGACGCGGGCTGTCCTTTCCGAATGCGGCAACATGAGCAGTCCATCAGTTCTCTTCGCCCTGGCGAAGGCGCTTGAAAAGCCAAGAGAAGACCGCCACTGGTGGCTTACCTCTTTCGGCGCTGGCTTTGCAGCGCACGCGTTCGAATTAAATCGCGATTTAGTCACCGCGACCTAATAAATGCTGCAAGAAGGGCAACCGAGATTACCAATTTTCCCTGCCATAACCAAAATCGGATCCAGTTACCGCGTATCAGATTTTCAATGACCTCAGCATCGTAGCCGCTTGCGAGTTGATTGTGCTGAGGCACCTGAGCAAGGCCTGTTACAGCCCAAAGGGCGATTACAAACCCTGCGCCAACCGCTGCCAGATACTGCCATCGTCTCGCTGCGAATACCGCCAGCGAAAGAAGAGTCGCTCCCAACTCAATCACCATAAGAGGGCCGACAATCTTGGTAATTTGCTCCGAATACCACTGGTGATAAGCCACAAAAGAGTCATCGGGAATATCGAGGAAAGAAGGGTAGATGATCAGCTGCACCGCCGCAATAACACCAGCCATCGCCGCGCTGGAAACCAACGCCGTGAACACAACCAAAATCCCTCCAAGGCGGCTGGTTTCTTCTACTGCATTACCATTCATTCTGGATCGATTGGAAAAACAAAATAGATACAATGCGAATAATTGTTAAGAGTGAGATGCGACTACTCGCGATGACAACGCCAAAAGCCCAGCCTCCTTATCACTGACCAGAGTTTCATGTAATTGGCCTTTATGTTCCAGTATTGCCGCCTGAGGGTAAGCCCATTAATTTGCGCAAAGAAAATAAAAAGCGTGCCTATATCGACCTTTTCACCACCCTTGAGATACACAAACCCGCTCGGCAGCATAGATATTGGCCGCGTTTCCAAATCCTTTAAGCGAAACTTGACCACAAGCCCAAAAGAGGAAGCGATAGAGTCAAAAAAATACCTTTCTATCTAACTGCACCATATGGCAATAAGCCCGTAACAGCAATACTGAAACGACCTCACCGCTTGAGTTCCTGTCCAGCCGCGCCACCGTTCCCGTCCATGCCGAAAAAGAAAAAGCAAGAACCCTATCCGCTCCCAAATGAGTTGATCCCTGGGGACTGGTTTGCACGACTCACCCGCGAAGAAGTCTTTAACGACGACAAGCCCATTGAGATTGACCTCGGCTGCGGCGACGGTTCATTTCTCATCCGCATGGCCGAGCATTACTCTGATCGTAACTTTCTCGGTGTTGAACGCCTTCTCGGGCGCATCCGCAAAGTTAGCCGGAAACTCAGCCACGCCGAACTGACCAACGCAAAAGCCCTTCGTATCGATTCCAACTACGCTGTCAACGAACTGCTGCCCCATGGATTCGCCAGCCGTATTCACTTTCTCTGCCCCGACCCGTGGCCCAAGAAAAAGCACGCTCGCCGCCGCCAAATGTGTCAGCTGCACTTTTTAAAAGCGCTTCACAGCTTGCTTGAAGAAAACGGTGAACTGCTTTTTATGACCGATGACCTACCCTACTACGAGGAGGCGCTAGAAGCTCAACGAAAATGTGACTTCTTTGAGCCGTTGCTGTGGAAAGAGGGGGAATTCTTTTATCCGAAAACTGATTTCGAGGAGCAATGGGTCGCACAGGGAAAAAGCATGAATCGCCTGCGTCTGCGAAAGCGTTGAGACTCAGCCTTGCGCAAAGAAGCCGCCACTGTTTTTCGACGCTCCGCATCATGTGAACACCACAAGAAAGGGCTCATGGTAAACTAATTTGAAGTCCTCCCAACTATCCGAGGTCATTGCCAATCGAGTGAAGGCACAAAACGAATCACTCTTCTCAACCCTCGGCTTTACACTGCTTACTTTGAGTTGATCAGTCTATTACAATTCAACCGTGGCTTTGTTAACGAGCAAACAGAGGTAATCGCTAATTTCAAGAAGACAAAATCATGATTGCCTCCTCTACCTCCTCAAACAAACGCACCTTGCCCAGGTGTTGGCGCAAGACCCTTGCATTCGTCGTGCGAGATACATCCTCTCCGACCTCTCCGAAAGTATTTAACAACACACCCACACATTCCAAGCCGGCCGCTTGAACGGCTGCCACCGACAGCAGCGTATGATTCATTACCCCAAGCCGATTCGCCGCCACGACCAAAACAGGTTGCCCTAACTGAACCGCTAAGTCGACCATCGTCCGAGTTTCATCTACTGGAACGACCCAACCGCCAGCTCCTTCGATGATAACAAGTTCACTCTTAGCGGCGAGCTCATGATAGGCCCCGCAAAGAAATTCGAAATCAATTGTAACTCCATCCATGGAAGCAGCTGGTGCAACGGCCTCGGTCAGATTTACCGGGTTAACTTCCTCTCGCGTAAGATCATCACGACCCGAAGCAGCGAGCAGCGCATCGGAATCGAACGTGCTACCGCTCTCAATCGGTTTCATCCCAACGGCATCAATACCATGCCTGCGCAACACTTCAATCAAGCGAACGGCCACCCACGTCTTGCCAACATTGGTGTCGGTCCCGGTGATAAATAATCCACCCTTCATTAAACTCCAATCTCTTCCTCAATGGCAGCAGCCAGTTCGTTAATTTTTGTTTTGATCTGCTCGGTATCACGACCTTCAACAAGAATTCGCAAAAGAGGTTCAGTGCCGGAGTAGCGGATCAAAACTCGTCCACCGTCACCAAGTTCACTCTCAATTTCAGCGACTTTCACAGATGCTTTCATCTCTTTGAGCTCTGGTTTCTTTTTAACCCTTAAATTGCGCTGAATCTGTGGGGATTTGGTCAACACCTTCCGCAGTTCACTGAGGGGCTTCCCCGTCTCCTTTATGATGCGGAGCAATTGCAGTGCCGAGACAAGACCGTCTCCAGTAGTATTGTGATCCAGAAAGATAAAATGACCACTCTGCTCACCACCAAGGTTGTAACCTCGCTCTTTCATCTTCTGAAGGACGTAGCGATCACCGACGCCAGTGCGAATAACCTGACCGCCAACTTGACTGACCGATTCTTCAAGCCCGGCGTTACTCATCACCGTCGCTACAAGTGTGTTATCCTTAAGGGAGCCTTCTCCAATCATGTGAACGGCGGCGATAGCCAATACTTCATCGCCGTCGAGCGCGGAACCGTTTTCATCACAGAACAGGGCGCGGTCCGCATCCCCATCGTGTGACACCCCAATATGGGCGCCAGTTTCTTTGACTAGCCCTTCGATTACATCGGTATGAGTGCAGCCGCAGTGAGCGTTGATATTGGTGCCATTTGGCTGGTCGTGAAAGCTTATAACTTTCGCACCTAAAGAGCGAAATGCGGCAGCACTGGTTAGGTGGCTCGCACCATTAGCAGCATCGAGAGCAATCGTCAGGCCGTCCAACAAAGTCTCGTCATTACCGACACTTTCCCGGACAAAAGACACGTAATCCTCAGCAGCATTTTTGAGTGGAAAACCGCGCCCCGTCGCTCCGTTATAAGCGTTTGGATCAGAGAGAACGCAACGTTCGATATTAACCTCTAAAGAATCGTCAAACTTGAACCCATCAGACCCGAAAAATTTGATACCATTATCCTCGAAAGGATTGTGGGAGGCGGAAATAACAACGCCAAGGATCGCGCCGCACCGCCGGGTCAACATCGCGACAGCCGGGGTCGGAACCACTCCGGCAAAGAAGGTATTAACGCCACGGGAATTGAACCCAGCGGCTATGGCCTGCTCCAGCATGTCACCGGACTGGCGAGTGTCCTTGCCGATGACAACGGATGGCCACTCCTCGCTGTGTTCGCTTTTCCTGAGAAGCACCTCAGCCACTACCTGTCCAAGGCGCACTGCAAACTCAGGCGTGAGAGGATAATGGTTGGCCTTTCCGCGAATGCCGTCAGTTCCGAAGAACTGTCTCTTAATGTCACTCATGTTGCGTGAAAGTCAGTTGCCGGAGTTATCGCCGGGAACCGGAGCCGTTAAGGGAGCAAGCATGGCTTCCTCAAGACCTGGAACCGCCGACGTTCGCGCTGGCGGAGGCGTACCCGTTCCGGGGACTGGGAATGTAGGATTATCACGGTCGAGATGAGATTTGATCACGTACCAGATCGCCGTCGCGATGACAAGGGACAGGAGTTTGGCAAGCCAGCTTTCTACGAAAAAGGTTTTAATCATCGCTTTCTTCCTCCTCCTCTTCAGCCTCTGCCTCAGGATTGCTCAACAACTCGACGAGACGGTTGTAGAGCTCTTTCTCTTCTAGATCGCGCTCCAGTTTCCCTCCGATCGCAATCGAGATCGCCCCAGTTTCTTCTGAAACCACCAGAGCAATCGAGTCGGACTCTTCAGTAATGCCCATCGCTGCGCGGTGGCGCAAGCCGATCCCTGGGTCTTTTAATTCCCGTTGAATCACGGGAAAGAGGCAACCGGCTCCGGAAATCCGCTCGTCCGCCATACGAACGATCAACCCACCATCATGGAGCGTGGTGCCACTATGAAAAATCGTGTAGACAAGGGCAGGGGACAATTCACTGTCCATTCGCGTTCCAGTATCTAGATACTGCTTTAAATCAATACCGCGCTCAATCGCAATCAGCGCACCAACCCTTCGACCCGAAAGTGTTTCCATGATCTCGATAAGAGTCTCAGCGAAGTGCATCCGCGAACTCTCGTTCATCGAAGAAAAGAACCGGTGGCTGCCAAGCTCGGCCAAGGCTCGGCGCAGCTCTGGCTGGAAAATGATGACGAGTGCAATAGCAAGAAAGACGGATACATACTTTAAGAGCCAACCAATCACAGTGAGATCGAGTGACTCCGACAACAAGGTCATGCCTATGTAGATGCCGATCAGCGCAGTGAAAATCCGCGCTCCACGAGTGGCTCGAAAGTAGCGGTAGGTATTGTAGATAATCAACCACAGGATGAGGACCTCGAGGGCCTGCCTCCAGTGTTGATTAATAAATTGTCCTACCACATCCATAGGGTCGTCCGCGACCGGAACGTTGCCAACCTACTACGTGATCTACTGGTTTGCACCTGCCGCGCCCAGATTTTTTACTTCCTGTCAGGTAGAGCGATCGAAGCAGTGGCAAGAGCGGCGATGCCTTCCTCGCGTCCAATGAATCCCATCGTCTCATTGGTAGTCGCTTTAATCCCGATATCAGTGGCATCCATGCCGAGCGCTTCGGCAATCTTTTCTTTCATCGCCGAGACGTGTTTCATCACCTTCGGCGCCTCGGCAATAAGGGTGGAATCAATATTCTCAATATTTCCCCCTTTCTCTCCGACCAGCTCGGCCGCTTTCTCCAGAATCTTCAGGCTGTTAATGCCTTCGATACTGTCATCGGTTGGAGGAAACCAGTAGCCGATGTCTGGTTCCCCGATTGCACCAAGAATCGCGTCGGCTACCGCATGAGCCAGAACATCGGCATCGGAATGTCCAGACAGTCCTCTGGGATGAGGAACTTTGACGCCACCCAGAATCAGGGGCCGCCCTTCTGCGAACTGATGCACATCGTATCCAATGCCACTGCGGTATCTCATATCTAAGGGTAATTAGAGGATATCCTCAAAGTCGAGTTTTCCATTACTGGAAACAATCGAAGATTTATTAGGATTTGAAGAGGAAGTAGCCAGCTTTACCGTCCCACCCCCGCGCTCAAGCATGAGGCGACCGGCAGCAATATCCCAGAGGCTGATCTGCTCTTCGATATAGGCATCGAGACGACCGCAGGCAATATAAGCCATCGCCAGCGCGGCACTACCCAGCATACGGGTTTTGCGAACCCGATGAGCAATCCGGCTGTATCGGGCAATGCCCGCCTCAATAGCGTCCTGACTCTTGGAGAAACCAATCGTAACCACGGCGTCGCTCAGTTTCTCACGATCGCTAGGTCGGATTAACTGACCGTTCCGCGTCGCCGAGCCTTCAAAATCGACCGCAAACATTTCATCCAGCATCGGATCATAGATGGCCCCTATTTTGAGCTCGTCTCCCTGCCGCATCGCAATTGAAACGCAAAAGTGAGGGAGGCCGAAGAAGAAGTTCACAGTCCCATCGATCGGGTCCACAATCCATTGAGTCTCCGAGGTCTGATCGCCGGCGATGCCTTCCTCACCGTAAATAGCATGATCCGGAAAGGTCTTTAGAATTTTGGTCTCAATGAGTTTCTGGCTCTCCACATCCAGCGCCAACTTGATATCGTGATCGTGCATTTCGTTCACATGGAGATCCGCTTCAAAATTTTTACGCAGCAATGACCCTGCCTCACGGGCAGCTGCCATTGCCAGTTCCAGTTCCGGAGACATAGGCTTCAGCCATCGGGTTGATTGAACTATTTGGCAAGTAACTGTTCTTTCAGTTTGCTGGAAAATTGCAGACCTCAACCCGAGAAATATCCCCAATGCCTTTGTAGGGAAGATCTACCTCAAAGAACTTTTTTTCGTAAATATATAACGATCCGTTCACAGCTTTCTCCAAGAGTGGTGAACATTGGGCCGAGCGATTCACGCGGCCCTTTTTGGTGCAAGGCAACTCGCGCCTCGACGACCTAATGAGTAATTTAGAACGTTTTTACGTGTCAGGAGTGAACACGCCAGATAATTAAACTCAGAAAAGAAGCCGACAGTCAAAACTGTCGACCTCCAAAACCTCTTGAGTGCCAGGCGACCCGAAAGGAAGATCGGCAAAATCACTAAAATCAATGCGCGAGGCAGAACTCCTCAAAGCGATCCAAGCCCTCCTTAATGATATCAAGGCTGGTTGCGTAGCTGAGACGCAGCGACTGATCATAACCGAATGCCGCGCCCGGAACTGCTGCTACGAGGTAGCGGGAGAGAAGTTTTTCGGTCAGGTTCATGGAGTTCAGGCCGATCTTGGTTGTATCGACGAGGAAGTAAAATGCACCCTCCGGTTCGATCACCTCAATGTTGTTGATTTTCTGTAGACGGCTCAACATGTATTGACGACGCATGTCATACTCCTCGACCATGTCATTGATCATGTTTTGCGGGCCCTGAAGAGCAGCGAGAGCACCATACTGAGCAAATGTGGTCGGATTGGAAGTGGTATGGCTCTGAATAATACTGATGGCCTTCGCAATTTCCGGGGGAGCCGCGGTGTAGCCTAGACGCCAACCCGTCATAGCGTAAACCTTGGAAAGACCGTTAATCGTGATCGTTAAATTCTTGGCAGCCTCGCTAACAGAGGCCGTGCTAACGTGCTTCTTGTCGTTATAGATCAGTTTCTCGTAGATCTCATCGGAAAGGATAATGATGTCTTCTGACTCAGCCACTTCGACAAGGGCTTCAATCTCTTCCTTGGAGTAAACCGCACCGGTCGGATTATTAGGGCTGTTGAGAATGAACATTCGAGTACGACCACTGATCGAATCTTCAAACTCGTCAGGCGTCATTTTCCAACCGTTCTCTCGCTTGGTTTCGACGATGTAGGGCTCGGCTCCGGCTAGGCGAACCATCTCTGGATAACTAGTCCAGTAAGGAGACGGAATGATCACTTCGTCCTCGGGGTCACAGCAAGCTACGATCGCGTTGTAGCAGGAGTGCTTAGCTCCACAATTAACGGAAATCTGGCTGACATCATATTCGAGACCGTTATCGAGAAGCAGCTTCTCTTGGATCGCTTCCCTCAATTCAGGGATACCGGTAGCGGCAGTATACTTGGTCTTACCCTCTTTGAGTGCCTCGATACACGCATCCTTAATGTGTTGGGGTGTATCAAGGTCGGGCTCTCCAGCACCAAAGCTGACGATATCTTGACCTTCGTCGCGCATCTTCTTGGCTGCTGCGGTGATAGCAAGGGTCTGGGACGGAGAAATGTCGGAGAATTTTTCGGCAATGAAACTCATGTCTGTGTTAATGCTGGTGGGGTTGGGGCCCTGACTGCAACGGGCATCCAAAGTGACTGAGTCGCCAGAAACTTCGGAGTGCGTCGCCTAAAACCGGGCCTTCTCGATACAAATGTCCCGCATCGACGGGAATTTGGTGATATGGCTCAGCCGCAACTCCGTGAACAATGCGGGTGTCTCATGTACCCGATCTCAAGTTTCTTTCAAGCGAAATGCTCGCCTGATAACAAATTCCTGCCGCAATCCGGATCAATCACACACCATTCAGCATTGCACAACGTCGTCGGACGATTTACTTCTCATAAACCATGGCGGCAAAATCGAACATATACGCCTTCTTCGGCAACGACGAAGCGCAGGTCAAAGAAGCGGCCCTAAAACTCTCCCACAAGATTGCGCCAAAGGATGATGAATTTGGCCTCGAAATTATCTCCGGTGGCGCAGACAACTCCGATCACGCTGTTCGGATCGTTGGCCAGACCATTGAAGCCATCCAGACTCTCCCTTTTTTTGGCGGCGAAAAGGTTGTCTGGCTGCAGGGCGCTAATTTTTTCAGTGATAATCAGACCGGGAAGTCCGAAACCACACTTGCCGGCGTCGAGAGTCTCACGGAGGTACTGGCCGCCGGATTCCCGCCCGAGGTCAATGTCATCATCAGCGCTACTGACGTCGACAAGCGACGCACCTTCTACAAAAAAGTGACCAAGCTGGCCGAAGTGAAGACCTTTGAAAAAGTCGATGTTACCAAGGCTGGCTGGGAGACTGCTGTCATGGGGCAGGTTGCGAGCAAAGCGGAAGCGATGGGCCTAAGCTTCGAAGGTCAAGCTATGGAGCGTTTTGTGGTTATGGTCGGTGCAGAGACACGCGTGCTCGACAGCGAACTCGAGAAACTTTCTCTCTACGTCGGTGACCAACCTGCAAATGAAAAGGATATCTCAGAAATCGTAGCGGCCAGCCACACTGGAGTGATTTTTGCGATTGGCGATGCAATCGCAAAGAAAGATCTTCCGAAAACGCTTAGCCTTATCGATAAACAACTCCGCCGCGGCGAGAGCCCCGTGGGGATTCTGCTTGCCGCGATCGTACCGAAGGTTCGCAGCCTGCTGCACGCGCGTGACTTGATCGAACGCCATACCATTCGAGCCGGTCGAAACTACCAAGGATTTCAGCGCGAGATTGATCGGCTGCCGGCTTCGGAAACAGCTCATCTGCCACGCAAAAAAGACGGCGGCATTTCAGCTTACCCCCTTTTCCTCGCGGCCCAGATATCCAATCGCTTCAGTGTCGCCGAACTGAAAAATGCGCTCGAGGCCTGCCTCGAAGCCAACGAGCGACTTGTCACGACTCAGCTCGAACCAAATCTAGTCTTGAACCAGCTCGTGACTAAGATTCTGGCCAAGCCAACCTAAGTCTTTCAATACCAAACCCTTCAAACTTCTCTGACCCATGAAACTCATTCTTATTTCTGTAGGCATCGGGTTGTTCGCAGGGCTAATGGCAGGACTCTGCGGCGTTGGCGGCGGCATCGTGATGGTGCCTGCGTTTGTCTATTTTCTTGGTATGGATCAGAAAGCCGCCGTTGCCACAAGCATGGCCGTGATTGTTCCTACTGCCATTATGGCTCTGACTCGATTCAGCCAAACGGGCCTCGTGCAATGGGGTGTGTTCTGGCCTACCGCCATCGCCTCCATCGCCACCGCTTACCTTGCGACCGGTTGGCTCAAGAAACTAAGCAACGAACAACTTACGAAAATCTTTGCCGTGCTCATGATCCTGGTTGGGATCAGTATGTTCTTTAAGAAAGCTTGATCAATATTTTGCGTTGGCGCGTGGGAATTTCCTTACCACCGAATTCGACATATTGTCCATCACATCCGCAGCAGCAGGTGGAGCGGGGTGAGGTGGCGGCATTGGATACCCAAATTCGGAACAAGCGGAGCGACTGTTTGTCTCGCAGTGCTTACTCGAGCACGCCCAGACCTTTTTCCCGGTCGATAAATCATAGAGGAGGTAATTCGCATTCATGGAACGATGCGCTCGTGACGTTGTTGTATATTCCGTCCAGTGACGGCAACCGACCTCATTGCCTTTTTTATCATAAATCGGCTCTTCGTGGTGACTGCAGGACTCGCCTACATCGCACCATACATTGATTTTGTTCACTACCACCACAAGAGCAAACTGCGCCTTGAACTTCTTCGCTTTGGCAATCTGCGATGGCGTCAGGGCATAGGAAAGAGATCCAGTCGAACCACTGCCTACAGATCGAGTCCGGCCCACGAGACCTTCAAAAGTAAGATGACTGACAACTTCTTTTTTGCGACGCTTCTGAGCCAGTTTCTTTTCTAACCGATGTAGGATATTTCCACGCTCAATCTGCGAAATAGCACAGTTGGAATCTCCCGCTACCAATCCCGCCACCACTACAGTGCCCGGATTAGCGATGGCGGGAGCGACTTGAGCATCGAGATACTCTACCCGCGACGTGGCACAACTAGTCAGGAGGGCCGTGGAAATAACGGTAAGAATCAGGAAAGATCGAATTACATTCATCGGTAGCAAGCGGGTGATTGACCGCGTTCATTAGACGCGCCGGCTCCACCCCTTATGCAGAGGAATGCTTTTTAACGGCCGTTACACGCTCCAACGAATTTTACCTCATGCTCAATGCCGAGGAATCTGATTCAAGTCATTTAATACCAATTGGTTAAATCTAGTTAACGAGGGGTGATTACGTGAATCATCTGACGATGGAAATTGTAAGATAAGGGTATGGGTCGATCTAGCTCCATATAGAATCGATGTTCCGGATTGTGGGACACTGGCTTTATCATGGCAGAATTCATGTGGGCATTTTTTTAAGACTGCGCCAGTATCGTCTGCATGAAGCTTTGGCTACTGATCGCTTCGTCTTTCCTCTTAATCGCCTCGGTTCCGACGGCCTTAACAAAGGAAAATCCAAATTCTGTGGATCATGCTGGTATCCTTCAATCGCTGGGTGACAAAGACTTCGCAGCAGGTGAAGTAATCTACAAAAACCTTTGTGCGAACTGTCATGGTGCCGACGGGCTCACCCCGCCGCTTCCGACGGCGCGTGCTTTCGGAACAGGGGAACTCAAGTTTGGTCTTGATCCCTATTCCATGTTCCTGACTCTGACAAATGGTAACGGCCTCATGGGTCCGCAAACATGGATGACGGACCACGAACGCTACCAAGTTATCCATTACATCCGGGAATCCTTCATGCGCCCGATGCGCGATGACTTTGAAGAAATTAACGATGGTTATCTTGAAAGCCTTCCAACCGTGAACGTCGCCGTGAGCGAGAAAGACCTTCGCCAACGCGACTTCGGACCCGCACTGGCTTCGCAGCTTGGGAGAGATATTTCCAGCGTCCTGACGATCAAGCTAAATCCTAAAACCAGCATTTCCTATGATCTACACAGCATGGACCAAGCTGGTATCTGGAGTGGTGGATTCCTTGATCTTCTCGCCACACAGCACTACCGCGAACGAGGAGGGGGCGTTGCAAATATCGGAGGAATTGCCATCACAGAACTTAAAGGGTGGGCGTGGGGGCATAACGGAACCCTTGACTACCCCACTGAGGGCCTACTTCCTCGCGGCCCTATGCCCGACACATGGATGAGCTACCATGGCCACTACCTTCACAACGATAGCACAATTCTCTCCTATGCCATCAACGGTCGAAATATCCTCGAAACTCCGGCGGCACCAGAGGGATTCGCGGCGATTCAGCACACCTTTGAAATCGAATCCGGTGAAGAGTTGCTCCTCAGTTTAGGACATGTTGAAGGAGCCTCAGCAGACGCCACCGGACGACTCGCTACCAACGCAAAAGAACTCTCTCTCAGTGAGAACGGTGAGATCCACGTCCTTGGAACTGCTGGTGATCATCCCAATTTAATCGGCCGCTTCCTCGCCGCCACCGCGCGGGGTGACGTTGAGGGATTTCAATGGGAAACAGACGAGCAGAACCGGCTTACGGTGAAGATTCCCGCGGACGATGAGAAACGTGTCTTCCAAATCCTGCGCTACGCGGGTGGAGGCGAAGGTGAGTTGCTCTCTTTCACAAACTTTCTTCGCTCGGAAAAATCAGGGCGAATGGCACCATTCAATCCCTCAAACTACACCTCAGGAGGAGAGAAGCGCTGGCCTGAAGCACTACATACGATGGGTCTGTTAGGGTCTGAGTCGGAGGCTTATACCATCGATAAAATTGGTATTCCCGAAAACGATGAAGGTAATCCCTATAATGCCTGGTTTCGGACCTCGGCGCTCGCCTTCTTCCCTGATGGTCGCATGGTCGTTTCCACCCACGGGGGGGATATCTGGATCGTCTCAGGTGTGGATCGTGAGCTTGAAGATTTGAAGTGGACCCGATTTGCCGCCGGTCTCTATGAGCCTTTTGGACTTCAAGTCGTAGACGACAAAATTTATGTCACCTGCAAAGATCGCCTCACTCGTCTCCATGACCTAAACGGTGACGGCGAGGCGGACTTCTATGAGTCATTCAGCGCAGATGACGATGTCTCAACCTTTTTCCATGCTTTTAATTTTGATCTCCAGCAAGATTCAGAGGGCAATTTCTATTACGCCAAGTCCGGACAGTACACGAGCTACAAGGAACCTGGGTCAGTGATCAAGGTTTCCCCCGACGGCAAGACGCGTGAAATCTACTGCACAGGTTTCCGGACGCCGAACGGAATGGGGATGACGCCTGATGGTCGTCCTACCGTCAGTGATAACCAAGGCAGTTGGATGCCGGCATCCAAGATCAGCCTCTGTGATCCGAAAGGTTTCTACGGCTACGCCCAAACCTTCCGCACCGAACAATGGGCTCCGGACGGGGGTGCTATCGATCACACCAAGGTCGCCGCTCCTGATACCTTCGATCAACCCATCATCTGGATGCCCCAGAACTTTGACAACTCTTCCGGGGGCCAACTCTGGATCGACGATAATCGCTGGGGCCCACTCTCCGGTAAACTCCTTCACACATCTTTCGGTAAAGGCTGGCTATATTACCTGATGCTTCAGGAAGTCGACGGGGTCGACCAGGCTGCTATCGTCAAGATTGACCTCGACGCCGAAACCGGAATCCATCGCGCCGCAGTCAACCCTGTCGACGGTCAGGTCTACACAACCGGCCTTAACGGTTGGAACGGCGGCGGGCGCAAGGGGTTGGCTCAGGGCGGTATCTCTCGCTACCGCTTCACAGGGACCCATTCTCCACTGCTTACCAATGTGACCGTGAAAGAGGACGGAATCACTCTCGATTTCAACTTCGCCCTTGATCAAAATTCGGCGACAAACCCGGAGACTTATGAACTCTTTCAGTGGAACTATGCCTGGACTCGAAACTATGGCTCCGCCTACTACTCAGTTAAGAATCCTCTAGAGGAAGGCGAAGACGAAATTCGCATCAATAAAGCAGTTCTCAGCGAAGACGGAATGTCGGTTCACCTCGTCATTCCTGACATTCAACCTGTCAACCAAGTCGAAATCAATTTCGAGGTCGAAGGTATCAACGGCCTGATCTTCAAAGAACAAGCCTATCTTACCATCAATGCAGTTCCTGGGGGTAAGCAGCCTGACATGAAGGAACTCACTCGTCAGCGTATTGGACAGAGACAGAAGCTACTCGAAATAGCGGATGCGAAGCGCGAGGCGCAACGGGCAGAAAAAGAGAAAGCTAAGAAAGAGCAGCAAAAGAAAGAAAGCGAGGGCATCTAGCGTCAAACGGCTCGCTCCGATCTTGTAAAGAATGTCTCTTTTCTACTGATTGACCAACTCTTGAAGCGCTAAACGGCTTTCTGGAGAGAGGTCCACCAGTGGATAAGGCACTTCCCTACCATCAATCATGAAGATGACTGTGGAGTCATTGACTAATTTAACCGCAGCCATGATTTCTTTACCATCCGCATTAGTCCAAACACTGGGCTCGGAAAGGATAGCTTCAGCTGCCGGACCATCAGCGCCTGCCTCCTCAGGTTCCTCCTTGGTTGCACCGGTTACGTTAACTGTCTTGAGGTGCTTGCGCAGTTCCCTGTCCACATCGCGAATGTCTTTCTTCATCGCGTCATAAGAGATGCCTCTGATACTCTGAGCACCATCCGCCGTGGTAACAAACACCATTGGAATCGTGTTGCCTGAATCCTTGCGTGCTGCTTTCGCCCCCGCCGGAAGAGACTGATAATCTGTTTCGCTATTCGCATTCGCAAAAACGACTACCCCTGCGCTTCGAAACTCCTTAAATGCTGCCAAACTGGTAGCTATGCAGGGGCCTCACGATGTCCCCGGATCGGTGTAGACAAAGATTAGAGGCTTCTTCTCTTCCAATGCCTCTGCTTTGGCCTCCTCCAGCTCTTCCATATTGAAAACTGAAGACGGGATTCTCACATCCGCATTCACCGCGAATAACAAAAGGGAACACAAACAGATTAACGACACTATTCTCTTCATGGACCATACGGTGCCTCAAGTTGTAAAAACTGTCTAGCCACGATCGTATCACCAAATTTAAAAATGAAGCCGGCGCTGATCCAGCGTGGACTTTCCTCGCTTATTTGAGAATCTTGACTCTCTAATTATCCCTAACGCTTAGCGCGTCACTTGTGAAATTGGAGGCGAGGGCGGGAATTGATGGCAACTACGTCGCCACCCGTGCTGTTTTGAATTCGCGCTGCGAATTGGGTGACAATCCTGCTTTGCAGGACATGGGCATTGAACCTGCGGTTAGACCCCCGCCCCGTTGGGGCAAGTTGCACTTCACGCTGTGAAGTGGTGGAGGCGAGGGCGGGAATCGAACCCGCGATAGAGCTTTTGCAGAGCCCGGCCTTACCACTTGGCTACCTCGCCGACGCATTCTCCTGAAATAGGAGGGCGGTATTTAAAGCCCATTCAGGTTAGCTGTCAACGGGATACCTCGATGTCATTTCAACTCGCCAAACTTACATAATCATTCCAGCCGCTACCGTCTCGTTACTCTGGACATCAATGAGAACAAAACTACCTGTCTGACGATTTCGACGATAGGAATCGTAGTGCAAGGGTGCTGAAGTCCGCAGCGTGATGCGTCCAATCTCGTTGAGAGTAAAAGTCTGGTCGTCCTCGATCTTGTGCAAAGTATTGATGTTAACCTTATAACGGACTTCCTCTACAACAGCTTTCACCTCCTTGGTTGTGTGCCGCAGATAATACTTCCCACGCGGTTGAAGTTGAGTTGTTTCTGAGAACCAGCAGATCATCGCTTCAATTTCCTGCCCCTTCTCCGGCGGATTGTTCGGCTTGGCAATCATATCACCGCGACTGATGTCGATTTCATCCTCGAGAGTCATGGTGAAGGACAGCGGCGCGAACGCCTCGTCCACGGGACCATCCAGCGTCTCAATCGATTTTATCTTAGTCGTAAATCCTGAAGGCTGAACCACGACATCATCACCAGGTTTGAAAACACCACCAGCAACGCGACCTGCATAACCACGAAAATCATGGTGCTCGTCTGAATGTGGGCGAATGACCCACTGCACCGGGAAGCGGGCATCCACGTGGTTGTGGTCGGAACCGATGTAAACGTTCTCCAGTTGGTAGAGCATCGTCGGACCTTCGTACCAAGACATCTTCTCCGACTTAACGACCACATTGTCTCCATGAAGCGCACTGATCGGAATCGGTGTTATGTCGACGATGTTGTTGAGTCGGGAAGCAAAAGTTTTGAAGTCTTCCACGATCCTGTCAAAAGCCTCCTGCTTGTGGTCGACAAGATCCATCTTGTTCACCGCGAGAATAACATGACGGATGCGCAGCAAGTTCGCAATGAAGGCGTGGCGGCAAGTCTGCTCGATCACACCAGTACGGGCGTCGACCAGTACGATGGCGAGGTTAGCGGTGGAGGCACCGGTCACCATATTACGGGTATACTGAATGTGCCCGGGAGTATCAGCGATGATGAACTTTCGCTTCGGTGTCGCGAAATAACGGTAAGCCACGTCGATCGTGATACCTTGTTCGCGCTCGGCACGAAGGCCATCAGTTAGCAAAGCGAGGTTCACGTTTTCGTCACCACGCTTTCTGGAGGTTGCTTCCACCGCTTCGATCTGATCTTCGAATGTATTCTTAGAATCGTAGAGCAGGCGACCAATGAGGGTGGATTTTCCATCATCAACACTGCCTGCCGTTGTGAATCGCAGCAGGTCCATGTCGAGATAACCTTCGTCGTAAGGGATGTCAGTGTGAGACATATTAAGAAATAATAAAGTGTTAGTAATTTAGAGGATTCAGAGACCGGCCTAGAAATAGCCTTCCTTCTTTCTGTCCTCCATGGCGGTTTCAGAACGTTTGTCATCAGCTCTTGTTCCCCGCTCAGTCTGGCGCGCTGTCGCCACTTCTTGAATAATTGCGTCCATGTGGGAAGCCTCAGAATAAACAGCCCCGGTGCAGGTCATGTCACCAATGGTCCGAAAACGAACCACGGCATCTCTCTCAATTTCCTCGCCCTCCTGCGGAACAACCACGTCACTCAGGGCAAGCAGCGCACCATTACGATGAACCACGTCACGCTTGTGGGAGAAGTAAAGACTCGGTAGCGGGATCTTCTCTGCCTTAATATACTGCCAAACATCCATTTCGGTCCAATTGGACAAAGGGAACACCCTAAAGTGCTCACCGTGGTGTTTGCGCCCATTGAAAATATTCCATAGCTCAGGTCGCTGGTTCTTAGGGTCCCACTGGCCAAAGTCATCTCGATGAGAGAAGAAGCGTTCCTTGGCGCGAGCTTTTTCTTCGTCGCGGCGACCACCGCCTAGGCAGGCGTCGTAGTGATTGTCTTCGATCGTGTCGAGTAGCGTCACCGTTTGAAGGGCATTGCGGCTCGCAAATGGCCCCTTCTCTTCCTGCACTCTCCCCTGGTCGATAGAATCCTGCACCAGACCAACAACAAGTTCTGCATGCAACTCGGCCACATAATCATCGCGATACTGGATCGTTTCTTCAAAGTTGTGGCCAGTGTCGACGTGTACCAGCGGGAAGGGAATGCGTGCTGGGTAAAACGCCTTCCGCGCCAGGTGTGCCATGACAATGGAATCCTTACCGCCGGAAAACAATAGCGCCGGCTTTTCGAACTGGGCCGCAGTTTCACGCAGGATGAAGATCGCTTCAGATTCCAGTTGAGCGAGATGGTTGACTCGATAGGAGTGTCTTTCTTGTTCCATTATTCTCTTAAAAGGTTTTAACCGGCAGAATCGCCAATCTTGGCCATTACTGCTGAAAAAAGTTGTTCAAGTGCTTCATTTTCTTTAAGCGCTTCGGTATCGATAATGAGATCAGGACGCGAAGGCTCTTCGAATGCCGAGTCCTTGCCTGTAAATTGTTTTACCTCGCCGGCCTTAACCTTGGCATAAAGACCCTTGGGATCCCGTTCCGCGCAAGTCTTGAAGGAAGCCTTAACGTAGACTTCAAGCAGATCTTTATCTCCGATGACGCCACGAGCGAGATCGCGTAATTCATTGTTGGGAGTAATGAAGGAGGCGACCGTGATGATACCGCTGTCGGCAAAGAGCTTGGCCACTTCGGCAACGCGTCGAATATTCTCGAGCCGGTCTCCATCGGAGAAGCCGAGATTACTGTTGAGTCCGGAACGTATATTGTCTCCGTCGAGCAGCTTAACGAGTTTGCGCCTTTCATGGAGGCGGCGTTCCAGCAAGTTTGCAAGCGTGGTCTTTCCCGATCCACTGAGACCATACATCCAGATCACTGCTCCACGCTGACCGAGTAAATCCTCCTTCGCCTCGCGAGGGAGCATCGTGTCAAAAACGGGATAAATGTGGTCGAGATTCGAACCCATGAGTAAGAGTCGCTAATTAGTAGGGGCTCAGATAACGAAATCCATGTCCTCGTGAAGGCCGCACTCCCGCTTCAAGCCATGAAAGCGGGTTTCCTCTTCACTCATGCCATCGGTCAACTTGGACGACGTATGCCAGTCTCCGATAGATGCATAGCCCTCGTCTCGCAGCGGGTGGTAGGGCAAGTCGTTATCCTGCAGGTATTGACCGATATCCATGTCAGACCAGTCAATGATGGGGTGAATCTTGTATCTATCGCGCTGGATAGCTAGGACTGGAGCTCTTTCCCGGGTGCTACTTTGCTGACGCCGAATCCCAGAGATCGAGGCGTTCAAACCAAGCTCATCGAGCGCACGATTCATTGGCTCAACCTTGTTGATCTGGTTGTATTGCTCGATACCCTCGACTCCTTTCTCCCAGAGCTTTCCATGCCGCGCCTCCTGAAAAGCGGCAGATACAGAGGCCTGATAGACCTTGAGGTTCAGATTGAGGCGCTCAGTGAGAGCATCGATAAAGTGGTAGGTCTCTTTGAAGAGATAGCCCGTATCCACCAATATTACGGGGATATCAGCTTTTGCCCGGGTCACCATATGAAGCAAAACGGCTGATTGAGCTCCAAAACTAGAGGTCAAGCCGATGCGATCTCCCCAATGATCAACAGCCCACTGAACACGCTCCTGAGCGCTCAAAGACTCGAGATTTTTCGCTTCAAACGCCAAATCGACGTTCTCTGTGATGGTTTCAGTAGCCATTGAAAAATACCTATTCTTGATAGGATTGGTCGACTTTAGATGTCATCAACTAACCTTCTCTGCGTCGTTCGGTCAAATTTTTTCCTCCACTCGGTGTCGGAATCCCACTTTTGAGTCCGTAAAAGCTCCTCATCCGTAGTTGACTCACGAGAGGTTGCAGCCACCTTGCCCCTCATTCTTAAACCTACTATTTCCTATCATGTCAGTACTAGTTGGAAAACCTGCCCCTTCCTTCAATGCCAGCGCGGTCGTTAACGGCCAAGTGGTAGAAGACTTCTCTCTCGATCAGTATAAGGGAGGAAAATACGTTATACTTTTCTTTTACCCAAAGGACTTCACTTTCGTCTGCCCAACCGAGCTTCACGCCTTTCAAGATCACCTCTCCGATTTTACGAGCCGCAATGTCGAAATCGTTGGCGTCTCAACCGACACCGAGATGTCACACTGGGGATGGCTTCAAGTGCCCCGCGAAAAAGGTGGCATCGGCGGCGTAACATATCCGCTCGTGGCCGACACCAACAAGACGATCTCTGCTGACTACGATGTGCTCGTCGGAGATTACGGTTTCGACGAGTATGGTGACCTTATGGTTGAAGGGGAACTGATTGCCTACCGTGGTCTTTTCCTCATCGATAAAGAGGGAATCGTTCAGCACCAACTTGTCAATAATTTGCCGCTCGGCCGCTCAATCAAAGAGGCGATTCGCATGGTTGATGCGCTTCAACACTTCGAAGAAAACGGCGAAGTTTGCCCGATGGACTGGGAGAAGGGTTCCGACGCTATGGAAGCCAACCACGATAGCACTGCAGCTTACCTTGCTAAAGGTTGAGCACTGATTGGTATCTTAGACTATTCGAAAGGGCGCGGAGCAATCGTTACCCTTTCTGGTTCCTAAGATCTCCATCTCATCTCGAAAATTGGTTATTGCTGCAACACGAAACTTGACCCGACCCCTAATTGGCTCGCAAATACTCTCAACCCTTCGGGAGAGATTTAAGAAGACTCGATTCAGACTGATTAGGATTTACTTGCCACGCTCACTCATTAAGGCTCTTTAAGGGAAAGTATTTTGCTTTCCGGATTAATAATATGGCCGCCCTGAAATCCATCCAATACACCTTCGCACGTTACCTCCTCAGGCGTCCGTTTATGGAAGCGTACGTGCCTGAGCATCGCCTCCGAATCAAGTTCAAAACAGAGGATGCTTTGGGTAGACACATGTTCAAGAGGGCGGAATACGAGCCACATCTTACAAATTTCGTCTGCAAGAATGTAAAGCTCAAGGCGGGTGAGCATGCTATCGACATTGGTGCCAACCTCGGCTGGTATTCTCTTCTTATGAACACGATGTCAGAACCTGGGGCATCAATACACGCATTCGAACCTGATGTGCTCAACTACGAACTACTGGAGCACAATCTCAACAAAAACGAGGCCCGCAATATCAAAACAAATCAGATCGCGCTTTCAGATAAAGACGGCGAGAGCGTCTTGCATCTCTACGAAGACAAGAACCGCGGTCGGCATTCTCTTTTGCCCATCAACGATGGCGAAAAGATCAACGTCAAGACCACCAGCCTCGACACTTACCTGAAGTCCCGTGATATCAGCGGCTCCGCAGTGACATTCATTAAAATCGACATTGAAGGGTTTGAGCAAGTCGCGCTGAAAGGGGCTAGTCAAACATTATCACAGCGGCCGATGATACTCTCGGAATTCGTTCCGGACTACATCAAGAACGGGGGGTTGAGTGCCGATGACTACATCGATTACATGTTCGGGTTCGACTACATGGCCTTTTTGTTAACAGAGGCGGGAGCGGAAGAGGTAGGGGCAGACTATCTGAGATCGGCAACCGGTGCGCTTGATATTCTCTGGTCCTCGGAGGAGGTCAATTGGAAGCCGAACTGAGGGAGCCACCCCGATCGCCAGGGTGAAACAGCGGAGCAACATCTTGTGCTTTCTTGAAACCAAAAAGGCAATCTCCGGAAGCTTTTCCCGCGGCGATTGCCTGCCTTGCCTCCTCGAGAAGCCATTTACTGGGCAGCGCTACCGCAGTTGGATTTCTCCGCTACGACCTTGGAGGCAAACGCTTCAATCTGATCAACTGCAAGCCCTAAGATAGCGACTTATTTGAGGGCGGTGCGTTATTTGACGGAAGAATTGGCTACGCCTACCGTATCGTTTCTTAAGGTAAAGGCCGGATCTTTAAGACGGGCCTGTTCCCCTGCCTCTGTTGACGATTGAAGACCACGACCCCCAGTCAACTCATTCAGGTCACCGCGCTAACTCTGGCGATCGGTGCTTTAAGCACTTTGCTTTTTTCACAGGAAAATGCCGCGGACGAGAACCGGGACGAAGCGGTCGCTGCCAGCCCGTGGACGGAAGCAGATACAAAGCTCGCCAACCACTACATCCGATTGCTGCAGAAGAATCCTGAGTATGGCAACGTCCTTGAGCTGCTTTGGTCTCTTTATGAAAAGAAGAGCCAGACTGCGTTACTGCTCGACTATTTCCACTCAGCAGCGTCTCCAAACGACAGCCCCTTAGCCGCAGTTCTCATCCACGCCCACCTCCTGCGCAAAAACGCAGACATCAAGACCGCACGCGAGGCCTACGACAGGGTCACTGATTTCGATCCGGACAACATCCCGGCACTGCTCGCGCTCGCCGAAATTGCTGAACTCCAAAAACGCACCAACAAAGCGCTGTCGCTCTATACCCGCCTCGTTGAAAAGATACCAGCCAAGACCAAAAATGGTCTTTCCATCCGTCTTCGAAAAGCCACGCTCCACCAACGACTTAATCAGCTAGACGCCGCAATTACGATCTGGAGAGAACTGTTAAACGCCTACACGAACGAAACTACAGTGCGAACGGAAGTTGTCTCGCTGCTTCTTGAAGCCGGTGAGACGGATACTGCCATCCAAGTCCTCACTGAACTCGCAGCTTCTGCAGAGCCAAGACAAAAGCTCAACGCGTTCACTGAATTAAATCGCATCTACGAGTTTATCAGTAATTTCGACGGTGCGTCCGATTCCGGCCGCAACGCTTTAAAACTACTGCACTTCAAGAGTCCGGATTACGCAATCCTCTTTGAACGCTTGGTGCAAATCCATGAGCAGTTTGAACGACTGGAACAGCTCGAAACCGAACTCACTGCAGGCGCAGCTACGGAAAATCCTAGTGAAAAGTCACTTCACGACCTCACAGCCTTTTACGAGTTGACCGCTGATCCTGTCAAAAAAGAACAAACCCTGCGACGACTCGTCTCAATCCTCCCCAACAACATCGATTACCGCCTTCGACTTGCCCGGGCCCAACTCCGCATCGATCGCTTCGAGGAAGCTGCCGAAACTCTCGATAGCGTTATCGCTGAATCCCTCCACCCGCCTCTCAATCTTATTCTTCTCAGGGTAGGAGTTTCCCTAAATGCAGAAGATAACCTCGAAGCAGAGACGATTCTTACCAACTACCTCGAGGCCAATCCTCCGGATGCGGAAAACCTCGCCATCGTTATTGAATTCGCTCGCAACAACTATCTCGATAAACTCGTCGAACAACTCCTCAAATCTAACGCCGAAGAACCTGATGCTGGGCCGCCCGCGGAACTAGCCCGGTTCCTCACTGAACGAGGTCGGCCACTCCAAGCCGTCGACGTCTTGAACGACTACATCACCCGCGCAAGTGAAGCGGGACCAGAGAAAAAAAACCGTCTCGTCCAAGTTACCTCTACACTTCGTGACCTCGACCAAACTAAGGAAGCTCTTGAAACGATCGAGGCAGCTATCGCGCGCTCACCAAAAGAACTTTCTCTTAAAAAAACTCGCGCCGACGTCCTCATCGAAAGCGATCGTATTGAGGAAGCTATCGAGCAGCTTTGCAGCGTTTGGGACCAGTTGGAAACGCTTGAAGAGAAAACCGAGGTGGATCAGCGCCTTTTCAGCTTGCTGCGAGGCCACTTTTCAAATGAACCGGAGGCCGTTGAGGATAGGGGCATCCTTCGTGACGGAAACATCCAGAGCCTCGCCCAATATCGCAGACTAGCCATCGTCGCCAACAAAGCCTCACGGCCCGGTGATGAACCGCCGCCGGAAGAACTGATTCATTTCTACGAGATGATTAAAAAAACTGCAAACACCTCCCGGACACTGACTGACAGATACCGAGCGGCATGGTGGGCATTCAAACTCCAAGATAACCACGAATGCTACGCTCAACTCACTACAGCCAAGGAAGAGGCGGGTGGCCCCATCCTGAAGGTGGAACTCATGCTCCTGTCACTCGCAGAACTTAACGAACGAACCACCTTGATGGTCGATCACTTGACCACTCTGTCTGAGATCGATCCTTCCAACGCCAATGATTACCTGCAGCGTCGGGCTGCAATGCGATTTGAACTTGGCTATGAGGATGAAGCTATTCGCGAACTAAAGCGTCTCGCCGCACAGCCTGAAGCCGCCCTCACCACCCTAAGTACTCTCGCTAAGGTCTACTCCCAGCAGGGAAACTTTGGTAAACAGATTGAGGTTTGGCAACAAGCTTACCGCCAGGCGAACTCATTCGAAAAGCGCCGCGTCATTAAGCAACTTTCTACAGTCTTGATAGAAAACGGACGCCCTGAGGAAGCCCTCGCGGCTCAGACCGATTTGCTAGAGCAAGAATCGGATACCATTCAACGGCGCAAACTCCTCGATAGCCAACTCAACCTCGCCCGAACTCACTTCCTGCTTGATCGGATGCTAGGGCGCTTTCAAGGCCTGACACAACAATACCCTTTTGATCGTTTTTATCCAGAGGCGCTTGCGCGCGTTCAGCAAACCATGGGTGACACGGAGGGTGCTTTTGCTTCACTGAAGAAGGCCTACTACATGTCGAAAAACCATGACGGTCTTCTTAGTGAGCTCAGTAGTCTTGCAGATGATCTTGGTGACCTGAAATCTGCGATTTACTATCGCCGTCAACTCCTCTCAAGGGGTGAAGGCGACCAACTTGAGGACTGGCAGACCCTGCTCTTAATGCTTGAAAAAGACCTGCGCGTCGACGAAGCCAACCTCCTTCGACGCCGCCTTGAAAATCGATTTGGCCGTGATCCAGGATTTCTCTCAGAATTGGCCGAACACTACGAGTTGGATGGACGCCACGCCGACGCAGAGCGAGTTCTTGCCAAGATTGTTCAGTTGCGAGACTGGGATCTCCAAGCACGATTTAGGTTGGCCCTGATTCAATCCGAACGCGGCCATCAATCCGAAGCGCTCGCTCATTTTTTGAGTATCATCGACAACACCAATGAGGTGAATTACCCGAAGAGCTTTCTCGACTTTGCTCGTCCTCTAATTCGAGTAGACCGCCTCACCTCGGAGGATAAGAAAGATGCCGGTAATGAACTCCATTCATTCGTCTTCGCTATCGAAGAATTCCCCTACCTCGGTGGAAGTATGCAAGACGACATTGCTGAAGCTCTGATCGAAAAGCATCGCGAGTATCAATACCTTCCTGCCAAACCTCTCTGGTTGAGGATTCGAGCCATCGAAGAAGCGGCTTCCCTTTCCGCACTCACAAATCAGGCAACCTCTTGGCTTGAACGCTGGGAAGTTAGCGAGCGACCCAACGTCGAAAAGCTTTGGGCTTATCGTTTCCTTAAAGGTAATCGCGAAGGTCTTAAGCGCTATACCCAACTGGTCGAAGAGCAACCAAAATCAGATGACTACATCCACCTCTTCAAGGAGGTTTATGCCCGGATACTTACCGGCGACGGCGACGCGATTCTTTTCTGGATTAACGACCCCAATGCCCGTGTCGGTCGTCATGATCGCGTCGCCTGCTTCTCAATGGCTGCCCTCATTCTTCTGACAGATCCCATCACAGGAGCCGAAGTGCCAGCCGAGTTTATCATTAGCATCCTTGAAGAAATGCCGCTACTCGACAAATTCGGCCCCTTCCTATTTGCCCAGTTGCGAGAGAAGGGATTTCACGACGAAGCCTTTAAGGTTGGAAGTCTAATCGTCGAGTCGATGAAGTCACCCGATGTTAGTTTTCTATTCTCACTTTCACAGGTAGCCGCTCAGACAGGCCATGTCCGCGCTCAAGTCAAAGCGCTCGACCTAACTCTTAAAGCCATGGATCCGGGAAATAGTATTCGCTCTCGAGATCTCTTTCTCTCTGCGCTGACAGAGAGGCTTTCGTTGATGGATTCTGATCTAGAAAGACAGGAACTCGTGAATCGCCTTTTGCGCGGAGTAGCTTCATCTAAACCGACCGCCCTGGAGAACAACGAAGAAAAAACCCTTCTGATCCATATCGCCGCACGGCGATATGATAAGGCCATTGAAAAACTGGCGAGTATTGTCTCACGCCAAGTTGATTCAATACGGCCTCAGAACCCCAATCCGGACGATGTCCGCTACAACCAAATCCAAAGCTGGCAGGAGTTGGTTCAAGTCTTTCGCTACTATTCGGCTCGGATCCCACTCAATTTACGATACGGGGATCCACTCGTGAAAGCGATCAGCGCGGATGCCCTGGCGCTTCCCGTCGATGACTCTGGAATTGCTCAATTCGAACATTTTGGGATCATGTGCGAAACGCTGCCGATGGAGTGGCTAAACGCCCCGGAGCGATCCGCTATTGCTCTCAATATTGAAGGGCAGCTCGTCGATCCTGACAGCCGCTTCGAACTCGGAAAATTTCTTGAAACGCTTGGCTTTCATCGGGAGGCTGCTCTCGTTTACCAACTGGAGGTCAGTCGGCGTGGCAAGAGCTACGCCCCTATGCAGGGTCTCTTTGAGACTTGTAAAACCGCACTCCACCCCGCTCCTGCGCTCGATGTCATTCATCGCCTCGGCACAAGGGAGTACAACCCACCGCCCGGCCTTACGGCTGACTACATCGCTGAACAACACGCCCGCTTTCTAGCCATCGAGAGAAACTTCGAGCGACTTGTAACGCTAAGCAGGAAGCCGACTGGAGCGGCTGGTGCCCCACCCATCGCCACAGAGTCTCACCTGCCATTCCAGCGAGCGCTGATTTGGGCCTACCAGCAAAGCGGAGAAGACGATGCTCTGATGACGCTCCTGACTCATCTTCGCAATACCGGAGAGATCGAGAGTCGCTATCTCCTCCTCGGGGCAGACCAGCTGCAGAAAAACAATCAACCGCACGCTGCGCTGGAATGGCTCAAGGAAATTCCAATGATGGGCAACGAACCCGAATTGGAGCGCAAAGCTATGATTCGGATGGCCGAACTCTATCGGCTTTCCGAAACGAAGGACCTTGACGCGCTTATTCAAGTCGCCCATGACAGCCATCAAAGTCAGCCTTTCTCCGTTGCCCTCAACTTTGCATTGGCCGCCCATAAAGCCGGAGCGACGGATGCAGCCCGGTCGCTCTTTTCACTGATTCGTCGCGGAACTTCCGATCGCAAAAATCGCTTTTCCACCTCCCTCTCGATTTTAATAACACAAGAACAATCAGGAACTCCTCTCGAGAGTATGCCCAGCCAATGGGAAGCCCTGTTCCATGATTTTGACTACGATGATACTTCTGTAAACGATTCCGGTTTTCCTGAGTCGAATGCTTCCCACTTAGTTAGATGGATCGTCGAAATCGGAAAGCCGTCGGAAGCACTTGCCGAATTACTGGAAAACACTCCAGTTCCAGAAAAAACTGAATGGCTTCAACGGCTGATCATCGCATGGAACCGCAACAATCTAAAATCAGTGGCAGACGAAGTCCTCACGCAAACGAACCGGCGCGAACGCGAACATATTCTCACTACATTAACGGCTTTTGGTGATACTGGCATCGTTACCGCTAGGCAGTTCGTTAAAACATTGGCCTTTCCTGGATCTTACTACTTCCCGAACAATCCCAAGCAACAGGTCCTTTTCTTCCACCACATCGGCGATCGTCCCCGCCTGCTTGAAGTTCACCACCAATTGATGCAAGAAGCAGATTCTGACATTTTCCGGCAGACTGGACTCAGCACAGAATTCGCTACCTTAGTCTCGCGACGCGCGCTCCCTACTTTATTCCACGACCTGGGCGAGACGGATTTAGCGGGCAGACTTTTCCGTCGCTACCACGACCAACTCAACTCCTACCGTTGGGATCACCGCCTCTTTCTCGAGGACTTCGCCACCTATCTCATCACGACCCGGCAATTCGACGAAGCAGAAACCCTTCTCCACCGAATCTTCCAGAAGTCTCTCTCCGTTGACCTGCGCCTGCTCATGCAACTTTACGCTGAATGGGGCAAACTCGACTCATGGGAGGATCGGACAGTCGACCTACACTTGACCAGCGGGAGAGTATCCCTTCTGCGCGAGTGGCGGACTGCTCTTGCCCAAGGCCGCGAAATGGTGGAATATACGAACTCATGGTAATTCTTCGTCAATCGCTGCTTCTTGGAGCGGCCGGGGTTTCGGTGCTGTTCTTTTGCCAGTGCCAAACTCAACGTAGCTACGGTGAAGTGCGAAGGGGTTCAATAACCTTCGATGAAAAGGCCTGGGGCGGCCAGAGCGGTAAGAGCGACGAAAGCGAAATCCGATCCAAGTTTGCCGAGCGAGGATACACCGTCGCCGATGACGGCACTCTCGTCGCTGATAAGCCCGACCTCTATGCCGGCAAAAAGGCCAAAGGACTTAATGGAATGTTCGGCACCAAACAAGCACGACTAGAGAAAAACAAAGCGGCTACCAAAGAATTCCGAACCCCGGAATACCTAAAACGCCAAAAATATGCGGGCTACAGAGAATCCGATTATGGCAACACCAATGCTCGCGAAGGTAACTTTAACCGGTCTCGTGATAAAGCTTCTGTTCGCCTCTTTGGTAATCGGAAGAAAATAGATTCTTCCAGCCGGATAGGTGACCACAGCACCGGTTTTTATCGCGAAGGCAACCAAACCTATGCGACCAACCAAGACCGTAAAGGAGCCGCTGGCTTGCAAAATACAGCGGACGCGCAGGGATCACCCTTTAAGGCGGGTTATCAGGATACCGACCTCAGCTTTGACGACGTTAGACGAATGGTGGATCCCAGCGATTATGCTCGGGCAAAACGGCTCGAATAGGAAGCTATCAAAATCTTAGCTTCACGCCGCCGGTAACGAAAACAGAGGTGTCGAGATCCCTTTCGAAGACATAGGGCGCCCCCTCAATGGAAATCTCCTGACCCATTTGAGCACCTCCGTCGACATAGGCCCACAAGGCACCGGACAAGCGCCGTTCCACACCAAGACCTATTCTCATACTCTTGTAGTCGAGGTCAACATCATTGGAACCACCGGCCGGATCGGTAATATTCCAACCGGCTCCACTCAGAAAAACACGCCCCGCAATAAACCAGTCACGATTAGGCGCATAGGCCACCTCAGCTCTTGGGAAGGTAAGAGCGATGGACCACTGAGGATCCGGCTCAAAGATAAAACCAACAGCAGGAAGGAGGCGGGGTTCTCCCAAGTCACGAGAGTAATACCCTCCGAATGCGATTCGCGCTTTTTCATTCCATTGATAGGACAATAAAGCGAGGGTTGTGAGAATGAAGTCATCGGATCCGACATTGTCAAAATCGGAGTACCACCCCGGTTGGAGGCGAATCCAAAGTTTCCAACGAGAATTCAAATCGGCCCAAAAGTTAAATGGAACATCCAAACGATGGAGATCAAAATCCATATTAGCCAGTGGTGCCGGGGCCCCAGTGAAGTTCAGTTGATTGTAGCGATACTGGATGCCCGCAGTAAGCCTGATTTTGTCAGTTTCAAATACCGGGACATTGGTCCGGACGCCAGTTTCCCACTGAGACAAAGAACCAATCGCGCTGGAAAAATCAGCGTCGGACGCCCAAGAAATATAGCCACCTGCAACTGCGTATCTTGGGATAAACCTTTCCTCGGTGCGCAACTTGTCTCCGTCACCCCCATCATTGGAGTAAGCAATAGGATCTCCCGCTTGGACAATAAATCCGAAAGCGAATAGGAAAGCTGAAAATAAAAGGGACCCATTTATAGGGGTCCTCGAAGATATTGAATACAACATTGGGGCAAGTGTCTTGAGTCAAACTACCTCAGTAAGTCTCGACAGGCGAACGCTTTCCGTCTTCGACAGAGAGAATCTTTGCCCGCTCCTCTCCCAACGTGGCAACGCGGAGGTCCCAGATCTGAGCATTGATCTCTTGAAACCGTTCAAGCGACCATTCATACGGTGACTTCATTTTTTTCTTGGCCGCTTCAATCCTGACAAGCGCATCATGGAGAACAGGATCCGGTAAGGTCTCTATCACCTTTGCCGCGGCTTCCACTAATTCAACTCTGTGACAGATCATAGCAAGATCATTACCGGCTTCAATACAGGCCTGGATAGTTTCATCAAAAGTCACCTCATTGAGGACAGCTCCCATGTCGAGGTCATCAGTCATGACCAACCTGTCGTAGCCCAGCTGATTTCTAAGGAACTGGGTGATAATATTTTTTGATAACGAAGCAGGCCAGCGGGGGCGGTCGGCGTCCCAACAGGGATAGTGAGAATGGCAGGCCATAACACTGTCCAAATCAGGCAACAGAGCACGGAAAGGCTTCAGTTCGTCAGCTTCCATCTCTTCCAGTGTCTTATTGATCACGGGCAACTCATGGTGCGGGTCAACTTCCGCCGAGGCGTAGCCGGGAAAATGCTTACCGCAGGAAAGCACCCCTTCCCTTCGCATGCCCAAGTTGAACAGCGTAGCATTCTGGATCACCTCCTCAGCGGTAGTTCCGTAGCAGCGTCCTTTAAGTGAGTTATCTGCCTCGTCATCAAAGGAAATATCCAACACAGGGCAAAGATCGAGGTTGAAACCGAACGTCCGTAAAATCTGACCGGTCAGTTGACCATGTTTTTCAATAAGATCGAGATCGCCCTTATCCCGCAACTGCTGAGCATTCGGCGGCTCACTTCCAATGAGACGAATGCGCGAGACTCGCCCACCTTCCTGATCAATCGTTATAAAGGGCTCGATATCACTGAGATCGCGGAGGTCATCAATTAACTTTCGCAACTGCTCTGGCGATTTAATATTGCGCCCAAACAAGATAAAGCCACCTGGCTGAAGCTTTTTAAAACAGGCAGCAGTTTCGGAGTTGAGTTCCGTTCCGGGAACTCCGGTAAGTAACAGTTGACCCAAAGGCGCGCGCTCATACATGGGAATCAGTAAAACGGAAACCTGGAGATCCTCAATGCTTTTTCGTTTTCGACGCCTTCTAAGAGCTCTCCCTTCTTATCTTTTATTAACCGGGAACTCTCGTATGGTGACATTCATAAGCGCCGAGAACACACCTCCTGAAATGCCAGATAAAGATCCTGCTCCGCCTCCTGCGATTCCGCCAACTCCTCCCTCGAAAGTTCCTTTTACCACCCCTATGGATCCTTCTAAAAAGGAAAATGACTGGGCGATGATCACTCATCTTTCTGGTCTCTGCAGTGCCATCGGCATCCCTTCTTTTATCGGTCCGCTGATTTGCTGGCTGATCAAGAAAGATGAGTATCCAAAAGTGGATTTTGCCGGGAAAGAAGCTCTCAACTTCCAGCTGTCTATACTCATTGTTCAGCTGGTATCAATTCCCCTGACGTTCATTGTAGGGTTGGGATTCGTGACCTTCTCCATCGCCGCTATCGGCGGACTGGTCTACACTATTATTGCCGCGGTCTCAGCCAGCAAAGGTGAAGACTACGCCTACCCCTTCAACTTTCGAATGATCAAGTAAAGCAGCTACAGCCGCCTCCATCCGTGGTCGTCCTGCTCGAGCAGATCGTCAGCTTCTTTCGGTCCCCACGACCCGGCCGGGTAATCCGCCATTTTGGGAGGATTAGTGGACTTGTGCCATGCATCCTCAATCTGGTCAACATACTCCCAAGCAGTCTCGACCTCGTCGGCACGTGCAAAAAGCGTAGCATCGCCGGCCATCGCATCAAGGAGAAGACGCTCATAGGCCTCGGGACTACTTTTGCCAAAGCTGGTCTGATAATTGAAGTCCATCTTCACCGGTTGCAGCGTCGCCGCTGGCCCGGGGCGTTTCGAGCGCATTCCCAACGAAATGCCTTCGTTGGGCTGAATCCGTATTACAAGCACGTTACCAGGCATGGCCTCAGCACCCACTGCAGCGTTGAACAGCACATTGGGAGCCTGCTTGTAGTGAATTGAAATTTCAGTACCCTTCTTAGGAAGCCGCTTCCCCATTCGCACGTAGAAAGGAACTCCTTCCCATCGCCAGTTATCAATCATGATCTTTAAAGCTACGTAGCTCTCGGTCATGGAATCGGGATTAACCCGATCTTCGTCACGATAGCCTGAGACTTCTGCGCCATTCAATGTTCCGGCGGTGTATTGCGCTCGCACCACACTCTGATCCACTTCTTGGACACTTTTAAAATGACGAAGTGATTTCAGCACTTTCACTTTCTCGTCTCGAACACCGTCAGCCGACAAATCAGTAGGTGGTTCCATAGCGATCAGGCTGAGCAATTGAAGCAGGTGGTTCTGGATCATATCGCGCATCGCGCCAGATTTATCGTAGTAGCCACCGCGACCCCCTTCCATTCCAAGGTGCTCGGCACAGGTGATCTGAACATGATCGATGAAGCGGTTGTTCCATAGCACTTCAAAGAGATGATTGGCAAAACGGAGCACCATGATGTTCTGCGCTGTTTCTTTACCAAGGTAGTGGTCAATCCGGTAGGTCTCTCTCTCTGCGAACACATCGTTGACCACCTCGTTGAGGTGCTGAGCCGTAGCCAGGTCGGTTCCGAAAGGCTTCTCCACGACCGCGCGGCACCAACCGGTATCCGATTCGTTGAGTCCTGCTTTCTTCAGGTTGAGAAGGATGTCGTCAAAGAACTCTGGTGCCGAGGCGAGGTAATACATCCGATTCGGGCTGGCCCCGTCCTTTTCCATCGCATCGAGCCTCTCCTTGAGGGCCTTGTAGCCATCTTCATCAGTAAAGGTACTCTGATGGTAGGTGATGCTTTGTGAAAACTGTTCCCAAAGATCCTCATCGTGCCCCTGGCGCGAGACTTCCTTATTCAGCGCCTTGAGGCTTTCGCGAAAGACCTCATCCGACTTTTCCCGGCGAGCAAAGCCAACAACGCGAAGGCCAGCCGGTAAATCGCCGTCAGCAACTAGGTTATACAGGGCTGGGATCAGTTTTCGATGCGTTAAATCACCCGTCGCACCAAAAATCACTAGGACGCAGGACTCCGGGTGATTGCGCAGACTCAGATCGGCCTCTCGAAAAGGATTGTCTTCCATGGCCCGCATCTATCAGCAGATTTGATGCCCTTGCAAATGAATAGACTGCTGAATTGCAATGAGCAAAACTCAAGTAAATCGCTAATCGCATCAATTTCATCTGTTTTTCACGGGCAAACGCAGCATTCTTGGCCCCGTTGGCAAGCCTTGCAGCACCCTTATGCCCCTAAACGAGCGGCTTTAAAAGATGAAACACACCATCCAAGGTCAGCCTGATTTTTCTCAAAGCCCACCACGCCCGCCGATGCGATAATGATCGGGCCCAGCGGCAAGCTCCGGACCTATGCTAAACCGCTATATTTGGTTTGTTTTAAGACTTTAACGGCAGTCCTGCGGTTAGTCTTTCCTTAAATCTCGATGCCGCAGCAACTCGTGAGCCTAACAGATCTTCGAGCGCGTCAGCCAATTCATGAAAGTGAAAGGTAAAGCCCAAGCCGTTGATGCGAACTGGCAGCCCCCGTCGACCACTTAATACGAGATCGGGATCCGCTCCTATAAGTGGCGCAGTCATCCTCATCAGCCGTGCTGGACACGCGATCCCTACCGGAACACCCAAGGTGTTTCGCAACGTTTCCATGAACTCTCGATTGGGCACTGGCTGCAATCCTGTCGCGTTGTAGATCCCTTGAACAGCAGGATTCTCGATCGCTTCAACAAAGAAGCGCATCATGTCCGCGAGGTGAATCCAGCTGATCCACTGGCTTCCTCGGCCAATCGACCCGCCCAAACCTATGCGGGCCAGATTGGCGAGGGTTGGCAGTGCGCCACCATCATTACCCAACACAAATCCTATTCGAAGAACACTCCACCGCATTTCCGGTCGGATGGCCCTACCAAGTGCTTCCTCCCAGGCGAGACAGACATTGGTTGGGTATTCATCAGGGATGTAGGCTGCTTCATCACAGACGCGATCGCCGGCATCTCCATAGATGGCTAGGCTTGCGCCTTGCACCCAAACTTCTGGAGGTCGATAAACCTTCCGCAAAGCCTCTCCGATTACTTGAACGGAATCCACCCGGCTTCGAATGATTTTCGAGCGGTTCGCTCCGGTCATTCGGCAGTTCACTCCCTTGCCAGCAAGATTGACAACTCCGTAGGCGCCCTCCAACGCCTGAGCCCAATTATCTTGGACTGTTCGGCCATCCCAATATATTGCCCGTCCTCTCCCATGATAACAATCCGGATTTCGAGTTAGAACAACCACATCATAACCTCGCCGTATGAGAGTTTCTGCGAGGTGACTCCCAAGGAAACCGCTGCCACCTGCGATTACGATTCGTTTTTTTTCGATGCTTTTCATCGTCACTATTTCTTTCTTAAAGCTTTTAGATTTGGCCAACTGCGTCGCTTAGGCAGTGACGCTTACTGGCGACGACGCTGCAGGCTTTCCTAAATAACCAGCGGCAGCCTGTGAACCATTCCAACCAGCCAAGTGGGGCGGCCCACCACATCTGTCGAGCCAGAAAAAAGAGCACGTCGCTGCCACCTCGTTTGCTGTCGTCTTCCCAGAGTGGCTCAATCTCCTTAGAATTGGGTCCGTTAGCCAACGGCTCCTCCCTCACATTAATGCGATTGAGGAAAGGGTGTAGTCGAGTCACCTTACTTACGCATAGCCCACAGGTCCCGTCATAGTGAAGCGTGCCACGGTGTGGCGTGGCCTTTAAACTGGCAGTTCCTTCCTTCATTTCGGTTGTTTCCGTTAAGAGAGAAATCAAAATTTAAATAAACAGGAGCTTATTTACCAAAGCCTCCCAGAGTTTTTGCGATCTTATCGCCCATTCCAATTATCTTGACTGCTGACTTCGTTGGCATCTTGTCCATCTGGTTGTAGAAGTCGCTGACCATTTCAAAAAAACCGAGTAGCTCCTCCAACTGACCTTTGGCGTAGGAGTCATTTATATCGTTGGTCTGACCGGCTTCTTCTGCGCTCTTACGAAGATTTCGGAGAGTCGGATCGATCTCCCGCTTCTTCCTCTCTGTGATTATGATCCTGAACAGCTCATAAACGTCTTTCACGCTCTCAAAATGGTCCCGACGATCACCCGACAAGTGAATAACATTCACAATCCCCCAGTTCTGGAGTTCTTTGAGACTATTGCTAACATTTGATCGCGCCACGCCAAGGCGATTGCAGATGTCCTCGGCGTTGAGAGGCTCCTCCGAAATGAAAAGAAGGGCGTGAATCTGGGCGACGGTACGATTAACTCCCCATTTTGTGCCCATCTCTCCCCAGTGGAGAATAAAGTTACTAGAAAACGGGGGTAGATCGACCATTCCTTCTTATTTCTGTCTATACAGAAATCTAAGAAATAGATTTTGCAAAGGGAAAGTTTAAAATTCGCCCAACATCGTAGGTTTACCATTCTGAAAGCCCGCCTTATATTTGCCAAACATGGAAACACTCAAGTCTCTCGTTTCTAATCCCTTCTTCTGGGGCTGCATCCTGATTGGCGTCTTTTACGCCCTCGCCCTCTCCGCTCATTTTGTAACTAAGCGTGAACTCAAGCGCCTCAAAGCTCATCTCTCGGATAAGCTCGAGATCGAAGCCGAGAATATGTCGGAGATGAAAAAGAAGATAGACGGCCTTCGTACAGAAAACGAAAACCTGCGTCTCAAGATTAATTCCGGCCGAACTCAAGACAGTCTTCAGTCTCTTGAGCGTGAACTGGAAATCTACGTTCGTGCAGAGAAAGCTATGGTCGTGAATGCGCCTGGTTTCGCTCAGGCGTGGGAGGGAGCCAAGGACTCAGCCCTCAGCGAAGTCGAAGCCGAGGAAGCCGGAAAGAGTTTCCCCCGTCGCATATTTAAAAAATTCTTCAGAAGTGGCGCCACAGACGCCGAGATCGTCGAGGTTTTGCCTTCTGAGTCGTCCATCAAAAAAGCTAAGTAAGCCACATCCGTAGACTCCTAAGCACCCCCCACTGCGGCGGTCTAGTCGCAGTTTCAGGCAAAAACGAAGGTTGCGTTGTCGCCCTAACCGAGCAGGTTCGGTCCATGACACTCGACCTGCCTGACAGCGACTTTGCCGGATACATCTTTGATTGCGACGGCACCCTCGTGCATTCCATGCCGCTTCACTTTAAGGCGTGGACAGCAAGTTTCGAATACAACAAGGCGCCCTGGATTTGGGATGAGGACGAGTTCTACGCAAATGCAGGCGTTCCTGATCGTGTCACTGTGATGGAACTCAATGAACGCCATGGAGCCAACATTTGCCCCGATGCCGTTCATGCTTATAAAGCAGAATGGTATGCAGAGCACGTCGACAAGCTTAAACCTGTTCCTGCCGTAGGAGAGTTGGCCCGCCAACTTCACGCAGATGGCAAGAATATCTCCGTTGCCTCGGGCAGTGACCTTTCCCTCGTCGAACCCTCCCTCACCGCGGCGGGCCTTCGTGAATTCTTTGACATCATTATCACTCCGACTCTTGTCGAACGCGGCAAGCCGGCTCCCGACATGTTTCTTCTCGCAGCCGAAAGAATGGGAGTGCGTGCGGAAGAGTGCCTCGTTTTTGAAGATGGTCAGGCCGGCATCGACGCCGCCAATGCCGCCGGCATGGCGAGCGTGTTTGTCGACTCTCGAAGCCTCGAGGTTTAGGGTATTAAAACGCCGTAATTTTTTCGTTGTCTCGCTTGAACGCCGAGGGAACATTGCCAGTGTGTTCCAGATCATCTTCAACGAACTTAGCGCTGCTGAGATTTCCCAGCTTTCCACGCTGGATCAGCTCTCCATATTGAATGAATTTAAAGTCAGTCCCGACGATCTTGAGGGAATTGAAGACAACGACGCGGACGCTCCGTTCGGCCAAATTGAACGCGACGGTAAAACGCTATATCGCTATCGCGCCGGAGAAGTCCGTATTTACTTTGAAGTCACCAATAATCACCAATCGATCATCGTACACCGCGTCCTTTGTGCAAACACCTTCCAAGATTTCCTCTTTCGAGCAAAGCTGCCAGTCGGAGATGACGATATACTGGCGCAGTCCAAGCAGTTCTGGGAATTAATCGAAGAAGGCGAGCGCGCTCGGCGCATCTAATCGGGATGAGTGACCTTCTAACACGCATAGACTCAGACGAAGCTTGGCGAAGAGCAACCTTCCCGGCCTGTCGCGATCAAATCTTTATGGCTCACGCAGCTGTGACTGCAATTCCGCAGCCGGCTGTAGATGTGATGAATGACTTCAATATCGCCACTTCGACGGGCGAGCTCGACTATTCCGAAGTTCTTCTCAAACAGATGGACGGAGTCCGCGAATCAGGGGCCCAACTTCTCGAATGTGATGCGGATGAAGTCGCTCTGCTGGGACCGACCAGCCTTGGTCTCAGCCTCGTCGCCAACGGTATCGACTGGCAGGCAGGAGACGAAATCATCACTTATCTCGATGACTACCCGGCAAATGTCTATCCATGGAAGAAGTTGGAAAAAAAGGGAGTAGAAATTATTTTTCTTCGTCCCGAACGGGTGGGCGAAATCACTCCGGAACTCGTTTCAGCTGCGATCACACCCAAAACAAAAATGCTGGCGCTGGCGTCGAACAACTTCCTCAGCGGCTATCGCCTCGATATCGAAGCGGCAAGTGAGCTTGCGTCAGAACACGATATTTTATTTTGCCTGGATGCCATTCAAACCGTCGGGGCATTCCCGACTGACGCTAAGCTGGTTGATTTTCTGAGTGCCGATTCCCACAAGTGGATGCTTGGACCTATGACCGCAGGACTCGTTTATGTGAAGCAGTCTCACTTCGAAACACTCGAACCAACGCTGATTGGTGCATGGAACGTGAAATGCCCAAATTTTATCGCTCACGAACGCATCGAATTTGAGTCAGGCGGACGGCGATATGAGCCCGGGGTTCTAAATTCTCAGGGACTTGTGGGGATGAAAGCCTCAATGGATATGCTATCAGGGATCGGCATTAATCGGGTCGCTGAGCGGCTGCTGGATTTAAAAGCACACCTTATCGAAGGCCTCGATACCATGGGGTTTCACCCCATCGGTCCGCGAACAGGCGCTAATGCCTCTGGAATCACCTCATTCACCGATCTGGAGGAGCCTCAACGGATCCCTGCCTTGTTCCAATTACTGGGCGAAAACAGCGTTGTGGCAAGCTTTAGACATAGTCGCGACGGGATTCCCTACATCCGACTTAGCCCTCATTTTTACAATACCCATGCGGAAATCGATCAGCTCTTCTCACTAATGGATAAGGCCTGAACTTGACGAATCACCATTCTGCGCTTTTTTTGGGGGTTTTTTGCGCTGGAAAGTAACAGGCTTCTGCGTGACAATTACCACGGTCTAAGCTTGTAACCGCAGAAAAGGCCGCCTGAATTTCAACCCGGAAGACAACTGCTGTGGACTTCAAAGATATTAAGAAAATCGTCGAGCTCATGGATGAACATGGGCTCTCTCAATTTACGCTCGAGCAGGACGAAACGAAGCTCGAGCTCAAAAAGGGCGGAGACGTTGACGTCGCTGCGCTTTCTCAATTAGTGGCTTCTGCAACCACTCCTACCGCTGCTCCTGTCGCTCACGCCGTCCCGGCCGCTGCTCCTGCCAGCGGCGACCCGGGCCCTGAATCAAATGAGCCCCCTGCAGGCACGGAGGAAATCACGTCACCAATGGTCGGAACTTTCTACACCGCTTCAGCTCCAGACGCTGACGCCTTCATTAAAATTGGAGATAGAGTCAGTGCTGATACTGCCGTCTGCATCGTCGAAGCCATGAAGGTCATGAATGAAATTCAAGCGGAGATCGCTGGCGAAATCGTCGAGGTCCTTGTAGAAAACGGAACCGCCGTCCAATTCGGTGAGCCGCTCTTCCGAGTCAAAACCTCCTGATCCAGCGCCCATAAAGGGACCCACCGGACAACGTGGATCTGACACGCCATGTTTAAAAATATTCTTGTAGCTAACCGTGGCGAAATCGCCCTCCGCGTCATTCGCGCCGCCAAGGAACTGGGGGTGCGTACCACCGCTGTTTATTCCGAGGCCGATGCGGACTCTATGCACGTTCATCTCGCTGATGACGCCATTTGCATTGGGCCTCCTCCAAGCTCTGAGTCCTATCTTCGCATGGAGGCTATTCTCTCCGCTGCCGAAATTGCAAACGTTGACGCCATTCATCCTGGATACGGATTTCTCTCTGAGAACGCCCGCTTTGCTGAACTCTGCGAAAGCTGCAACGTTAAATTTATAGGTCCTTCAGCCGAAGTTATCACGATGATGGGCGACAAGAATACTGCCCGCGCCACTGCTACCAAGTATGGGGTTCCGGTGACCCCCGGATCTGAGGGTATCGTCGAAACCGAAGAGGAAGCACTTAAGTTGGCCAAAGAGATCGGTTACCCAGTTATGATTAAGGCCACCGCTGGAGGGGGTGGTCGAGGTATGCGCCCAGCTCTCAATAAAGCCTCTTTCGTCAGCGCCTTTCACGCCGCACGCCAGGAAGCTGAAGCTTGCTTTGGTAACCCGGACGTTTACCTAGAAAAGTTAGTCGAAAATCCACATCACGTTGAATTTCAGATCGTTGCGGATAGTCATGGTAACGTCAAAGAGCTAGGTGAGCGCGACTGCTCCATGCAGCGGCGCAACCAGAAGATCATTGAAGAAACCCCTTCCCCCCTCCTGACCGAAGACCTCCGTCAGCGAATGGCAGAAGCGTCGGAAACTTTGGTAAAAAACATCGGCTACGAAAACTGCGGGACCATTGAATACCTCGTGGACGACCAAGAGAATTTCTATTTTATGGAGATGAACACTAGGATCCAAGTGGAACATCCCATTACCGAAGAAGTCCGCGGTTGTGACCTTATTAAAGAACAAATCCGCGTGGCCGCTGGAGAACCCCTCTCGGCTCACGTAATGAACAGCTCGTCGCGTGGCCATTCAATCGAATGCCGAATCAACGCCGAAGATCCCTATAAAAACTTCGCTCCAAGCCCCGGTAAAATAAGTCTTTTTTACGCCCCCGGAGGCCGGGGCGTTCGTGTCGACACTCATGTCTACAGCGGCTACGAAGTGCCTCCAAACTACGACTCAATGATCGCCAAGCTGATCGTAACCGGTGCCACTCGCGAAATCGCCATTGCCCGTATGGTCCGGTCCCTAAATGAGTTTGTGATCAAAGGTATAAAGACGACAATTCCATTCCAAGCTTCAATACTGAAGCATAACGCTTTCCGGTCAGGTGACTACAATATCGCTTGGGTGGAAAAGTTTCTCGCCTCGCAGCCCGGACCACCTGAACTTCCGGATATCATGCTGGAGGAAGAGTAAGCACGGAACAGCAAAGCTGCCCATCAGTCCTCGATTGTGCCGGTCCGCCCGGCCTCATACATTTCTTCAATCATACTGTTGACCGGAATGCCCTCAATCCGGTAGCCCAAATCTTCAGTTAGAAGATCATACGAATATTTGACTCCCTGATAGGTCTTTATTTCAGTCACAACCTGACCTCCCGAAATCACACTACCTACTTCCAGTTGTTTGGCGCGAATACCACCAATTCGGTGCATGCTGCAAAGATCAACAATGCCACCATTGGAAAACTTCACTTGGTAGAAATCTGATTTCGTATCTTCCAGATAACTGTGAATCTGCTGGACGCGCACCGGTTGCCCGTCATATCCAACCACCACATCCCCGGCTCGAATCGTTTCAATCGAAACACTTCCATCCAGGGTATCAATCTGAGTTCCCTCAGGGATACAGGCAAATGCCAGCTTCAGCGGGGCCAGGGCCAAGCCCATTCCCAAGGTCGGCCCAATTAATGAGCAGCCGCTGAGAGCGACCATTGAGCCAGTCGCCAAAGACGCGAGGACGACGCGAATCAGCTTAATTGAGGGAAAGAGAGAAGAACACATGTCACTCATCACCTTATCGATAAAAGGAAAAGGCCACAATTATTAACTCAATCAATCAACTAATAGACTTTGCGATTTCCAGCCCAGTATCCCCGTGGGATATTACTTAGTTTGACAAATGTTCTCGAGGCACTCACCCCAATGATATCTTCCGCGATATCCGAGAACGCCAGACAAAGATCTTCAGTTGGCTCTGGAATCAATTCTATGCCTTCCACCTCAAATAAAGCAGTTGGCTCAGGAGTTACTCCAAAGGTCATGGTAACCCCACTTTCCACCGAAGCCATTGTGACTGACTCGGGCTTTCCCAGGGCTTGTGCCACCGCAGTTGTTGCTGAAGAGGCGAGCACCAACTCCGCTTTTCGCTCAAGGGAAACATTTGTCCTAATACTTACAAGAGGCATGGTTACACTCTAGATGCATATTTCGTTAAAATCCCCCTGAGATTATTTGTGCCCCACGAGAAAAGCCTTCAAGATGCCCGTTCTTTCCTCCTTATTAAATCTCTTAATGGCGAAAGCCTCACCAACCCAGACGCTCATTGGGCTCAGCCTTGCTCTACTTCCCCTCGGCGGCAGTTGCGATGACTTTCCGAGCCAACCTATTACGGTTATCGTACCCTTCAACGCAGGCGGTGGCAGTGATGTTTTTACCCGTATTTTTCAGAAGGCTATTCGGGAGAATAATCTCAGCCCGCATCCGCTCGTCATTGAAAACCAAGGCGGTGCCGGAGGCACTATCGGCAGCCGCATAGCTAAAGATGCCCCACCTGATGGACATATAATTATGTGCCTTCACGACGGAATCTACACTGCTCAGCACTACGGAAACGCTGACTGGGGCCCGGCTGACTTTGAGCCTATCGCCGCAACAGGCCGCTCCGGCGTGGTCATCGCTGTTGCTGAGGACTCCGACTACATCAGCCTCGCTGATTTGATGGAAGAGGCAAAGGAGCGACCTTACGAACTGGTCTTCGGAACCAACCTTGGCGCACCTAACCACTATTCCGCTCTCTTCGTCCAGAACGGTAAACCGGGATCCAAGTTTCGATTCACCCAAACAGGAGGCGGATCCAACCGTCTCAACCAACTTAAAGGTGGTCACGTCGATGTAACCGGATTCTCCGTTGCAGAATATGCTCAATACAAAGAGACTGGGATTCGGGCCCTAGCCGTCCTCAGCGAAGAGCGGGAGCCCGCCCTGCCCGATCTTCCGACTGCTCTTGAACAAGGGGTAAACGCAACTCACAGTCTGATGCAATTCTGGTGGGCGCCAAAAGGAACTCCACGGGAACGGGTTGACTATATAGCTGATGTGTTAGGCCAGGCGATGAAAACTACCTACGTACAAGAACGACTCTCATATCTTCAGATCGAGCCTGTCTTTCTTACCGGTGAAGCACTCAAAGCTAAGGTTAAGGAAAGGGGAGCCCGCCTTAACACAATTAACATTGAAACTCCGCCGCCACTTCCGCCACTTCACTGGATTACTCTCAGCCTGACGATTGTTTTCACCGTCTGGGTATGGCGAGAGGATAGTCGCAAGAAGACCGCATGATCGAAATTTTTACATCGCCAGTCGTGCTCTGTCTCATTGTTCTCGGAACTGGTCTGGGCATTACTGTGGGTGCTATTCCCGGCCTAACTGGCACAATGTTAATCGCGTTGACCTTACCATTCACTTACACCATGGAACCGGTACAAGCTCTCGTTTTGCTCGTTGCTATGTATGTCGGCGCGGTAAGTGGTGGCCTTATCAGCGCCACACTTCTCCGTATGCCGGGGACTCCGGCAGCTATCATGACCACGCTAGACGGCTATCCTATGGCTCAGGCCGGCAAGCCTGGTCGCGCTCTGGGCCTCGGCGTTGGTGCCTCGCTTGCCGGTGGTCTTGTATCATGGTTTTTTTTGTGGTTACTCGCTGAACCCATGGCCGACTGGTCTACTTTACTGGGTCCCTTCGAGTATTTCTCACTCGTCTTTCTCGCTATGGCCCTGCTCGCAGGGGTGGGAGGCTCAACCCGCGCTAGGGGGCTACTCGCCGGAACACTTGGCGTCCTCGCTGCTATGCCGGGCACTCACCCGGCTACAGGAGAGCTTCGCTGGACTTTTGGGATCACATCGATGAATGCTGGGTTTCAAATAATCCCAGTACTCATCGGCCTCTTCGCAATTGGAAAAATCCTCACGGACATCGGTAGTGAAGAAACGAAAGTCGAAAAGAGCGACAGTCACGACTCCTCATTTATCCCTTTCAAGCAATGGATACCACACTGGCGGAACCTGATTCGCTCCTCCGGAATCGGAACTGTTATTGGTGTGCTTCCTGGCGTTGGCGCTAATATAGGCTCCCTCGCCGCGTATGCGGCTGCTAGGCGATCGTCCAAGGAGCCGGAAAAATTCGGCCATGGTAGTGAAGAGGGAATTATTGCTTCGGAAGCTGCTAACAATGCCACTGTAGGGGGTGCTCTTATTCCTTTGATTGCTCTCGGGATGCCCGGCAGCGTTATTACAGCCGTTTTGCTGGGTGCTTTGGTGCTTCACGGTCTCCAACCCGGACCACTCTTGTTCCGCCAAAACCCAGAAGCCATCAATGCCATTATCGGTACGATGCTGATTGCGAACGTGGTCATGTTTTTGATTATGGTGGTCGGCGCTCGTTGGATCGCAAAACTTTCATCTGTGCCTCGTTTCATCCTTTCGCCGCTCGTATTTCTCTCTTGTCTTTGGGGTGCCCATGCCCTGTCCGGGCGTTGGTTCGACGTCTTTGTTATGATTGGCTTCGGTTTCCTTGGCTGGCTTGTGGAGCGCCTCAAAATACCGTTAGCACCCTTTGTAATCGGTTTTGTTCTTGCCCCCGTCGCTGAAGAAAACCTCTGTGCCGGACTCATGGCCAGCGGAGGCTCTTACTTACCACTCCTCGCTCGACCTGTATCCCTCGCCTTTATTGTGCTGGCTGTCTTTTTGCTGGCTCGCAAAGAAACCAACAGCAGAAAACCTCAGGATCTCATTTCATGAAATCTTTTCCTACTCTCTACCTAATCAGCATCGCCATCAGCGTGTCCGCTAGCGACCCCTACATTATCGACACCCACACTCACTTTAAAGGGGAAGAGCAGATCAGGCGGCAGATCGAACGTGGTCAGAAGAAGGATCCGAAAAATACGCTCACGCAAGTCATCACCCCGAACAATTACCGTGAACTTGCGAATCGGCTAAATATTGGGGCAACCCTCGTCGTCGAGGCCATAGAACATCCTGATATAGATTTAAATACTTGGGTCTTCGAGCAAGCAGAGAAGTCCGACTTACTTTGCGGCTACGTCGCCCGCGAAAATCTCTCGGACCCCAAGTTTCGGGAACGCTACGAAACCTGGAAAGCAACCGGCTATCTCAACGGCTTTCGTTTCCGCAGAGAAGAACTCAACGGCTACCTCCAAGATGATCTGGCCCGCGAGAATATTGCTCAGCTCGCAAAGGATGGAATGGTTGTCGACCTGCTCATCAAGTTGGAACAACACCCAGCCGCTCTTCAACTTGCCAAGGACTATCCTGAACTAAAAATCGTGCTTAACCACTGCTATGGCGCCCGCATGGAAGATGGTAAGATCAGCGACGATTGGAAAGCCTCCGTCACAGAAACCTCAAAACATCCTAATATTCACATGAAGATCTCAAGCATTCTTAATTTTGCTGGAGTCAGCGATAGCGCCCCCAGAGATCTCGAACACTATCGAGAGATTCTCGATCACTGTTATAATTCCTTCGGAGAAGACCGCATCATCTTTGGCACTAACTGGGGCGTCTGCACCCACTGGGGTTCAGTCGATGACGTCGTCAGGATTGTTGAAGAATTTCTCCGCCCGAAGGGCGCGGACATCCTGCGAAAAGCGATGCGTGATAATGCCATAAGGGTTTATGGAATTTCTCCAGAAAAAATTCGAAGCTAACCACCTCCGCTTTCGCGAGACCCCTATTGGGTAAATAACGTTTTGTTGATCAAGTGGGGGGCAAAAGGTAAGCCGGAGCGGCCGTAAATATTCTAAATTGAGGAATTAAAACAGATATTCTCTTTGAGATTGTTATATTCGACGAATAAATGGAAAACGTACGTGAAGCCTTCGCTGAAAAACTCAACGCTATTCGCGCCGAAGTCGGGCGAGCCGTAGTCGGCCAAGAGGAACTAGTCGACCGAATGCTCCTGGGCTTGCTTTGCAATGGCCATGTCCTTCTTGAAGGAGTACCAGGTATCGCCAAGACGCTGACCGCCACGAGTCTTTCACGCGCCGTCCAAGCTGAGTTCAGCCGCATTCAGTTCACACCCGACCTCCTTCCGGGAGATCTCACAGGAACACTGGTCTACAACCCTAAGGACCACACCTTCAATGCCGAGAAAGGTCCTGTCTTTGCTAACCTTTTGTTGGCCGACGAAATTAATCGAGCTCCTGCGAAAGTTCAGTCGGCTTTGCTCGAGGCGATGCAAGAAAAGCAGGTTACTCTCGGGAAAGAGACCTACGATCTTCCAAGGCCGTTCATGGTTCTTGCAACACAGAACCCCGTCGAACAAGAGGGCACCTACTCACTGCCCGAAGCACAGGTCGACAGGTTCATGTTCAAGCTCAAGGTCGACTACCCGACCCCTGAGCATGAACTATTAGTGATGCAGCGTATGGCAAGCACCTCCACTGAGGTTGAGATAAATCCAGTTCTCAGCCTCGAAGAACTAATGCTAATGCGTAAGGCCCTCGAGGAAACATTCCTCGACGAGAAAGTGGAAAAATACATTATCCGCCTTGTCGGGTGCACACGTCATCCCAAGAAGTTCGGTTTAGATCTGGAACGCTATCTCCGCTTTGGCGCTTCTCCGCGCGCTTCTATCTATCTAAGCCTAGCCGCTCGCGGCAACGCTTTTATGGAGGGGCGCGATTACACCACACCCCAAGACGTTAAAGATATTGCTCATGACGTCCTGCGTCATCGACTCGCTATTTCTTATCGCGCTGAAGCCGAAGCACTCACATCAGACGATTTACTCGATCAGATGCTCTCGACCGTTCCCGTGGTGGTGGAATGATCAACGAAACTGACAACCGACTCTCTCTTCTCGAGTTGAAGTGCCGCCGTCCTGTTGAGCACCTGCTCGCGGGAGAATTTCATTCCGTGTTTCGTGGCCAAGGGATTGAGTTCGAAGATGTGCGTCCCTACCAGCCAGGCGACGACGTTCGGTCTATGGACTGGAGAGTGACCGCCCGTACTGGCGAGCCACACATCAAGCGTTACATCGAAGAACGCGAGCAGTTCCTCTACCTTCTCGTCGATGTTTCGGCATCAGTTTTGGATTCTTCTGGCAGACACAAGCGCGACACAATTACCCAGATCGCTTCGCTACTGACCATGGCGGCAGCTAAGAATCAGGACCGAGTTAGTTTGATCCTCTTTACAAACGAAGTCGAATTGGTCATTCCGCCGGGCAAGGGGCGCACTCACACACTGCGTATCATGGATGCGTTGTTAAACTTCAAACCGAAAGGGCGCGAAACGCAATTTGAATCTGTTCTCCGTCGTTTTGGGCACATTGCACAAAAACATTCCATCGTCTTTATCATCTCCGACTTCCTTGCTAAGGACTACCTCGAAGAACTGTGTGCTCTAGCGGGGCGTCACGATGTTAATGCGGTAAATGTGTTAGAGTCCCAAACTGTGAGATCACCTGGCGCAGAGCTAGTTCGCATTCACGACGCCGAAAACAACGAAAGTCGTATCGTTGATTTAAAAAAAGTGGCCGATGATGGATCTGCTTACCACGAAAGCCTACGGGAGGAGATGCTGGAAAGTGGCATCAGCCTTATGGAAATCGCCGAAGGTGAGGACTGCGTCGAGGCATTAAGCGGTTTCTTTCACCTCCGACAGCGACGTGTCACCGAAGAAACAAGAGGTTAGAAACATGCGTTCCATCATCGCCCAAACAGTTGGTCTGCTCTGGCTGACGGCTACATCACTCCCAGCAGAGGACCTAGGTGGTCTCTCTGTTGAATTCAAGCCCGCGGTGGCTAACCCAGGTGATCTCGTTACCTTGTGGGTGGAGATGAATCGCGAAGACTACGCAGAGTTTGATCTCAAAGTTCTGATTCACCCTCAACTACATCTAGTTGCTCGCGAAAAAATTCCCATTACTCACGCCAACGGAAGTTACTATCAGAGCGAGCGGCTTATGCTGCAGCCACTCTCGTCAGGAGATGTTACTCTGAATGAAATTTCTGTCGTTCTCACTGAAACTACTGGACCACGCACAGTATCACTTCCTACAGCAAACCTGACGGTGGAGCCTTTTGACTCTGCTGATAAAGTCTCTACTCCCGAGCCGCTCCCTCAAGCAGCAACAACCCAAGACATAGCATCGTCGGTCTTTATCCCTCTGCTCCTCATGGTTGCGGGAGGTTTTGTTCTCATTTTCCTGATACGCCTCAAGCTGAATATTCCGGCCGAACCTAAACACAGCCGAACCTTGGGCACGCGAAACTTTGATTCCATTCTCAGGGCGACCACTATCACCAACGAAGACCTTGAAACGATCCTTTATGAAAAAAAGGTCGGTCTCTCCGACGAGCTTCGAGAAAAACTCGAGAAAAAACTCTATGCCCTTGCTGAAGATGATTCTATTCACGATACGCTATACCAACAATTAAGAAAGGAGCTCGACGCATGAGTTTCGCCACGCCTTGGGTTCTACTATTGACGCCCTTACCACTGATTGTGGTTCTTTGGAGGAGGAGGCAACGCCCCACTCTGTCCGTCTCTTCACTTCAGCTTTGGGAGCATGCCTCACCTGGGCGAGCCCGCTTTCTTTGGATCCCGCCAGTGATCAAAACCCTTGGATTGACCCTACTGATCGTTGCTTTAGCCCGGCCACAAGCCGGCACCGACCAGGCTGTCGAGGTTTCTGAAGGAATTGCTATCGAGATGCTAATGGATGTGTCCTCCAGCATGAGTATGGACATGAAACTTTCGGACGGCCGAGGCAAACCGCGCATAGAAGTGGCCAAGGAATTGGTCGAACTATTCATTGCTGGCGACGGAGAAGGCCTTGAAGGGCGGGACGGCGACCTCATTGGCCTTATCACATTTGCCCGCTACGCGGATACTCGGAGCCCCCTCACGCTCGGGCATAATGCCCTCCTAAGCATCGTGCGCGATCTTACAATTCAGGAGCGCCCTAACGAAGACGGTACTGCCTACGGTGATGCCCTCGCTGTCGCGTCCGCGCGACTTAAGCAACTTGACGATCCGGAAGTTCGCAAGATGCGATCCCTTGAAGGTGAAATCGCCAGCCGCGTCATTATTCTCCTGACTGATGGTGAAAATAATTCAGGCAGTCACCTGCCACTCGAAGCCGCCGGCCTTGCTCAAGATTGGGGTTGCCGCATCTACAGTATCAGTTTAGGGGACCGCCCCCGAGGAACAAACGAAAGAGCCATCGCTCAGAAGTCTGAAGCTGAGCGTGTCCTTGAACATATCAGTACTGAGACCGGCGGCGTCTTCCGAACCGCTACAGATTACGATTCTCTCCTCGCTGTTTATAAAGAGATCGACGACCTCGAACGCGCCCGTATTGTTTCGCGAACTTATACTCACATTTCTGAGTGGTTCTGGGTGCCACTCAGTGCAGCGATCGGCTTCCTTGTTTTTGCCTTCTGGCTCGAAGCAACTTGGTTAAGAACCGTCCCATGATCCCATTTGTCTTCCAACAACCTTGGATGCTGTTGTTGCTGCTCGCAGTAATTTCACTCGGTGGCATTCTGCGCTATGCCAGGCGACGGCGGCGGATCGTGCTCGAAGAAATGGGAACAGGCAAGCCTCCACCATATACTAAATGGCGCGACCTCGCCCGGCTTACGTCACTGACACTTATGGTTATTGCCGCGGCTAAACCTGGCTTTGATCCACAGCGTAATAACGTTTCCCAGAGTGGTCGTGATGTCGTCTTCGTCCTCGACGTGTCCCGATCTATGCTCGCCGAAGACGCGTCCCCGAATCGGCTGAATGCCGCCAAAAATGGAGTTCGGGATGTTCTCGACGCCCTCAGCACCGAGCGGGTGGGTCTCGTCATCTATGCGGGTAATTCGAATATTCTCTGCCCACTGACCTACGACTACAATTTTGTACGCTACATGCTCGACCAAGCCACCACGCGCGCCGTCGACTTTGGTGGAACAATCCTCCTCTCAGCTGTCGAAAAGAGTATTGATAATGTTCTACTCGACGGTCGCGAAGGAATGCATGACCTCATCGTCCTCACTGATGGCGAAGAACACGGCGCCGAAAACGAGCGCGTCAAAGAACTTCTTGAAGAGAACGGGGTCGGCCTTTTACTCGTCGGGGTGGGAGATCCCTCGGCCGGTTCCCGCATTCCCATCACTGATGAGGAAGGACGGGGCACCTACGTCAAATACGAAGGGGACTTTGTCACGACACGCCTCAAGGATAAGGAGCTCAGAGAACTAGTTCGGGGTATTGATAATGCCGCTTACCAATCCGTCGGGGCATCCAGTTTCGACCTCGCTGGACTTTACCTCGAATACGTCGCAGAAAAGCCAGCCTCCGGTGGAAGTGGTGATCAGACCTACGTGACTTACCGTGAAGCTGGCTTCCCGCTTATGATTCTTGCTCTGCTTTTACTTATTATCGCAGAAGGGCGTGTCATTCCAAAAATTACCATCAACAAAACTGCCTCCGCAAGAGTGGTTTTGTTAGGATTTTTTTTAATGGTATCAACTTATGCAACAGAGCTCGGGGTCGAAGCACGCCTCAATGATGCGCTGACGCACCAGAAAGCGGGGCGATACAGCGAGGCCCTCGAGTCTTTCGCCCTGATTGTTGAAGAGGGTGGTAGCAGGCTGATGAACAATAAACAACTCGCGACGATAGCTTTCAATGAAGGGCTTTGTTATCTCGCCCAAGCAGAATCACAAGCTTCGCAGGAACCTAAGGCCGCCCTCGGACTGGTAATGCAGGCTCGTAGCCGCTTTCTCAACGCTCGACGCATGAAGCCCGACTTTGATCGCGCTGGCCAACGTCTTGATCCTGTTGCTCAAATGATCGTCGATTACCAGAAAAAGATTACCGAGGAAGAACAGCGTCAGCAGGAAATCGAGGAAAAAATGCAGGCCCTCATTGAGATGTTGCAAGCGCTCCTCGAGAGCCAGACTGAGCTCCGAAGCGACGTGCCATCGCGTCCCCAGCAACCTCGTGGCCCTTCCACTCAATCCCTTGATTCACCTGAAAACGCAGCGGTGAAATCCACTCACTTCACTAGCGACCAGCTCCACCTCATCGAAACCGCCAACAACGTTCGTGTTTTTATGGGCCAACTCGATCAGGCTATGACCCCAAAAGGCATCGACATCGAGCAACTGCCTGTCTCCATTCTCCATGAACCACTCCAACTCATCGCAGAGGCTATCGAAGCCCAAAATCGAGCCGCCGAACAATTGCGGCAGTGGACGTCTTGGCCAGATGCCCGTCTTCAACAACAGATCGCAATCGACAAGATTAAAAGCATCCTCGACCTGCTCGCTAGTGACCAGTCTGAAGACTGGGATGAGGGCGACTGGGAGGACTGGGAAGAAGATTGGGATGATATGGAATTTAGTGATTCTGAAGGCGGTATGAACGCCTCTATGGATGGGCAAGGGGACCTCGCTGCTGGCGCTGAAATGCAGGCGCTGCCCTTACCTAACTATTCCGTTGAAGATATTCTAATGGAAGAACAAGGCAGCCTGCAGTTCAGACAACAACAACGCGCGGTCGCCAATAAAGGTAAGGTTGAAAAGGATTGGTAATGCGTTTCTTTATCACAGTGTTAGTCATTAACTTGACCATGATTTTCAAATCACTGGGTCAGGGTTCTGCATCGACACCACTACCCACTATTACCAATACTAGTGAGACGGTTGAGGCAGCGGACCAAGTCGACCCGCTACTTCAAGCAACCGTCGAGCTCGAGATTGATTCCTCATCTTTCTTTACTGACATGGCTATCAATGCGGTCGTAAAGTTTCCCGAGACTGTCTCCGAGCCACTCGATGCCCCCGGCCCTGACAGCGGTATCTCTATCATCAACCTTGATGTGATGGAGGCTTACAGCGATGAAGAGGTCGCCTCTGTTGCCTCTATCAGTCTGATTCCACTCGATGCCGGACTCATCACTATTCCCTCCTTTGAGTTTCAATCTGATACCACTACTTATCGCACCCCAGCCCGTCAGATTCTCGTATCCACTCCAGTTGAGAGTGAAGCTATGAGTTTTACGATGACGCCAGCCAAGACCACGGTCTACGCTGGTGAGCCACTTCGAATAGATGTGCACTGGAAGGTGGATCTAATCACCAACCAGATCCGCTCTATGCGATGTTTCCCAGAAGTCTTCTCTTACCCCAATTCAGAGATCCTTGTTCCTCGTAACACCGATCTCGAGAAGGACCAAATGGGTATGCCTTTTGGTGGACGTCGCATTATTGCCAAGCGTGTTCCACCTCCCAGTGATGAACCCAATAAACAATTCGAAAAGTTTGGCACCGTAACTTTCCCGATTTACGTAAAGTTTAATGATCCCGGCATAGTTGAGCTGCCTGAGGCAAAATTAGAGATCGCTCATCTCAAAGGTAAAGGTGGCGCCTTCGCCCCTTATGCCGCCTATTTTAACAACGGTCTCTTTGAACCGCTCGCTTCCCTCGAGGCTTTTGAACGCTTCTTTGTTAATGCTCCTGCGGTGACAATTAAAGTCCTCCCGCTGCCTGAAAAAGGCCGCACCGAAATATTTAGCGGCTTGTTTGCACCAGTTTCTATCGAAAACCGTGTCAGCGTGAATGAGGTAGAAGTCGGTGAAGTCGTAGAAGTGATATTTCGAGTCACCTCTGGGGCACCTCATGGCATGCTTGAACTACCCCAACTCGGCGCGCAGAGGTCTCTCCGTGGACGATTTCGTCCCGGAAGTGAATACGGTCGCGAGTGGTTTGAAGACGGCACCGGCTTCACGGGACGAATCCGTCCACTCACCACAACAGTGACCGCACTACCATCCCTCCAGTTCCAGATTTTTGATCCTACCACCGGAGCCTATCAAACCCTCCAGACCAAAGCTCAACCGCTCAATGTTAAACCTACCAATGGAAAAGACTTCTTCGACATCCGTAGCCTCGCCCCCGAATCCACTATCACTAATCAGACGAAGGGAGTCTGGCACAATGACCAACCCGGAATCATGAGAGACTTATTGAACCAAACCATTGGTTTGCTTGCCGAAAACATGCTGATCCTTAGCTTGATCGCTGTGGGGATGTATTTCGTCCTACTACCCCGCATCAAGGAACGACGACGACGCGCTACCAATCCGGCCTACCGTGATCAGGCCGCAGCCTACGAGGCTTTCAAGAAACTACCAGAGTGCAGTGAGGAGAAATGGGAAGCCTTCCGACATTTTCTCGCCACCAGCTTTTCAATGCACGGTGGTGCCTGGACTCCTGGCGAAGCTCAGCGCCTTCGTGACCGAGGCATTAGTGAGACTGATGTGCAAGCCGTCATCGATACACACACAGCCATGGACGCCACCAACTTCGCCTTTCACAAACCAGCCAACCGGGTGCCTGAGCTCAACGCGCTCGGTCAACGCCTTTTTAATCACTTCCGTAAGGCCCTGCCAGCCATCGCTGCCTTCCTTTTACTAAACAGTACAACCCATGCTGATGAATGGACGGAAGCCGACACCCTTTTTGAACAGGCTCTCGCCGCAACACCCGGTGAACCCATCACTGAGTCCCTCTTCACCCAGAGCGCGCTCAAGTTCGAAGCAGCCGCCGTCGAGCGCAAACGTAAAGGCGCCGCCTGGTTCAACGCCGGTAACGCCTGGTTCAACGCCGGCGAGATCGGTCGTTCCATCAGTTGCTACCGACAGGCCCGCATTTATCGTCCGTTTGATGAAGATGTTACTAACAGCCTGAACGCCGCGCGCGCGCTCAGTATTGATGTGGTTGAAGATAAACGGAAGCTCCGGCTCGATTTCTTCCCAGTTCGCTGGCTCAGTTCTGGACTTGTCATCAGCGTCTGGTTTGTCGTCGTATTTCTACTCATCCACCAGCGCTTCCGAAACAACATTTCCCTCACCGGAGTCATCGCCATGTTGGTGCTGTTGATTCTCTTGAGTTCTTTCACCGCCCTCGCTGCCAGTCGATCCGGAAGTGAAGGTGTTGTGGTGGCCGGTAGCCTCTACGGACGTAAAGGACCAGCTTATAGTTACCAGCAGGCATTCAACGAACCCATTCATGATGGGTTGGAAGTGCGGATTATTGAGGAACGAAAAGAGTGGTTGCTGGTGGAGTTGGCTGATGAAAGGCAATGCTGGGTGCCGGCAGATCAGATACGGCGTGTAAAAAATGTTTTAAGCTAAAAGCAAAACTCGCATGCTTCCTCACCCGCGCCACGTAGGCTTGAATAACAACCGCTTTATGTTGTTTTAGAGAAGGGCGACAATGATATAAACCCAACTTTATGGAAACTCTCAGCTGGATCGCAGCCGGCTTTATACTGCTGCTATCGGCCTACGCTTTATTCTGCTGCTGGCGGGATAAAGACGAGCCAACTAAACACCGTATAATTTACACGGTCGTGATACTGCTTTTGCCGATTTTTGGCGCCGTCATCTTTTTTAAACAACGGGAAGAGATGAGGAGAAACACCAAGCCTCGCAGTAAACGCCGCCTCTAAAGATCACTCCCGTGGAGCGCCGTCTCCGCGGCCACGCCCTCCTCTTGGGCCGCCACCAAAAGGGGATTCCCCGTTGAGCTCGCGCATATTCCGCTCAGCTTCGCGCTCAGCGCGCATCTCAGTGCGCTCAGATTCAGAGAGCATTTCATCTCCGTTTTTGTCGCCACGCTTCATAAACTCCCAGGCTTGCTCAGGCACTTCATCCTTGGCGATATTCCCGTCCCCGTTTGTGTCGATCTGGGCGAGGAACTCCTCGCGACGCTTGGCCCTTTCCTCATCGGACAGATTGCGCCAATCCTCTCGGCTCATTCCCCCGGTGCCACCTTTGCCGCCTTTGCCGCCTTTGCCGCCTTTGCCACCTTCCCGACCACCCTCTCGTGAGGGGGCTCCAAATGTGGTTACCACCTCGCCTTCGGGAAGCAGCTCGATCTCTTGGGGCTCACCTTCGATAGCCACAAGTTCCATACGAATCTCGCCTTCTTCCCAAGAAAGGTCTTTGCTTTCACCAAAAGGGACAATACCGAAGTCCTCCCACTTCACTGGGAGCGAAAGGCTCAACATGAGCCGATCCCTCTCTTCATCAAACCGCACTTGGGCCGGTACCGACACTTCTACACTGGCGCCATGCGCCTGGTAATTCCCTGATAGATTAACCATGCCCTCGTCGCCGGGCGTTACGCTGGTAATCTTCAATGTGGAAACCGGGAAAAAACTCACAGCAAAAAACTCGTCCGCCTTAAGATCCCGTACCAACTCTTCATCGCGTGACACAACGGAGTTCATATCGATCGTGAGCAAATGTTCGCCCTCCGGATTCAGTTGGTTGCCCAAGAGATCAAGCTGCCCCACAAAATTAAGGAAACCTCCGCGAGGCGCGTCTTCCGTTTCTCCACCACTGAATCGGATCCGAGATCCACCCGTAAAGACAAAGATACGCGATTCGAGCTCAGTTTTTTCGGTGATCTCCGGTTTCTCAGCGGGTTCCTCAGCAGGAGGGGGAGGGGTTGATGGTGCCTCCTCTTTACAGGCGGAGAAAAAAAGAGCTCCGGCAACCACAGGTAATACAGGGAGAATGGTCCAAACTTTCATAACTTTAATTTCAACTGAGTCGAGTCGTCACGCTGATGGCACAGCGATTATGCGTATGTAACTCCAGTCTACATTGGACGTTGCGCTAGATTTCCAAGTATAGTGAATTTTGTTATGCCACTCCAAACTCTCAATTTGTCGCTATTAGGTGAATCACCTTCAGCCGAAATCGTGGCGTGGATCGACGAAGCCAACCGGAGACGTGAGTATTTTTACGAGGAGGGCCTTGGGCTGCGCATCCCAAAATATGTCCCTAGTAATCCTGAAATGGTGCATGCGGCCATTTATGACCTGAAAGAAAACGCTCAACTACGCGGCAATACTTTTTGCGAATGGGGCAGTGGGTTTGCTATTGCGACAGGTATCGCCTCACTTCTCGGGATGAAGGCTTACGGCTTAGAGATTGAGCCTGAACTTATTGATCGCTCACGCCAGTTAGCAGCCGACCTGAACGTTCCTATCACAATTCTAGACTCCGACTACCTTCCGGAAGGGTTTGACGAATCCGAAGAAATGGGCGGTAAGGAACTCATCCTACCCGAAGCGACGATGGCTGGAAGCATCCATCCGGATTATGATGGGCTGGACCCCGGGGAAGTAGATCTCTTCTTTGTCTATCCCTATCCTGATCAAGAGGAAATGATGATGGACTTGTTTGATGCTGTTTCCACGCACGGGGCCGTCCTGCTGCTTTACCGAGAAGAAGGGGAGGTCGATGCTTTCCTTCAAACGAAAGATAATGACGATGATGCATGGGACTCATAAATCGGTTTCTCATTTCAGCCCAATACTGATTACTCCTCATGGAAGCTCTTTGAATGAAATTTGTTAAGTTTGGTAAAGCAGAAGCGAAGACTACAAAAACTTTGAGTTCCGTATAAAAAGGAAAAAGTTCACCTCAATAGAAAATCGCCATCTTTGTGATCGCCCAGCGATCATAAAGTGGAATAATCTGCCTAAAAATTTCCATGAGGGAACTATCTCATATTCTCGAGGACGTCTCGCCGCAGCTCCAATTATTGGAAAAAGACCGTCTCTTTTATCTAAAGCAACATCGCCGCTACACCTTGATTGGGGCAATCCCACTCGGGGCAATTCTGATCGGAGGATTCCTTTTGAAGGCAATCCTTATCACCATTGGAGTCGCCTTTGGATGGTTGGTTATCTCGGGTATTCTTTATTACCTTAAAGCAGGGAAACTCGGAACATCCTACCGCGACAACTACAAAACATCTGTTCTTCCTCGGCTGATCGAGTCTGTGGACCCGAATCTACAATACGACGCCAAACAAGGTATTTCGTCGTCGTCTTTCGTTAATACCGAACTTTTTACCACCCGCCCGGACCGCTATCGCACTGAGGACCTTGTCTATGGAACCTACGGTAACACCAAGCTTCAGTTGGCGGAAGTCCGCGCCCAAGAGGAACGTAGCCGCCAAGATAGCGACGGTAATCGCGAAACCTACTATGTCACCATCTTCGAGGGTATTCTTCTTATAGCTGATTTTAATAAGCACTTCCACGGGCGTACTTTTATTTTTCCTGATAAAGCTGAGAAGTTGTTCGGTAATTTTGGGCGGTTCCTCCAGAAAATGGGAGGGCGCAGCAAGACTGGTCTGATTCGGATGGAAGACCCTGAGTTTGAAAAAGCCTTTGCGGTATATTCCACAGACGAAATTGAAGCCCGATATATTCTTAGCACGGCGATGATGCGCCGAATTCTTAATATGCGATCTCGGTTTGGGGAAAATATTCGGGTTTCTTTCAAAGATTCCTGCCTCATGCTTGCTGTCCCCCATAGGGAACCTTTTCTGGAGCCTAATAGGAAAGTCGCGGCGACTGACGCCTCTCAGGTTCAGGAATTCCTCTTAAGCTTGAGTCACTTCCTCGACACGATCGAAGAACTGGATCTCAATACTCGAATCTGGACAAAGCAGTAAAATAGTAAGGTGATATCCGCTGAGTTAAAACAACCTTCCCTCGGTTTACCTCTAACGAACAACGTCACGTGTAATTAATATCGCGACAGAACGAAGTGTTCCTGATTGATATCAGCTCCCTTTTTTGTCCTGAATTGTGGACTTCACGTAAAGTTCACGCAACTGCTTGAAATCGACCTCGGCTGGGCTTGATGACATCAGGTCGACTCCTTTGTTGTTTTTAGGAAAAGCAATCACTTCGCGAATACTGTCCTCCTTACAAGCCAGCATGACGAGACGGTCAAGGCCAAGCGCAATTCCGGCGTGAGGAGGGGCTCCATATTGAAATGCTCCAAGGATATGGCCAAAATTCTCAACCTGCTCCTCTTCGCCGATTCCAAGAATAGAGAATATTTTTGACTGGAGGTCACCTTCGTGAATCCGGACAGAACCACCGCCGAGCTCGTTTCCGTTGAGAACGACATCATAGGCGTCGGCGAGGATTTCGCCCCACCTAGACTCGTCAGCAAGAAGTTCCTCTTGTCCATCTTTCGGGCGGGTGAAAGGGTGGTGAACTGCATTCCACTTGCCCTCCTCTTCGTCGAAGCCTAGGAGCGGGAAGTCGATAACCCAATGGAAGTCGAGTTCGTCTTCTTTACCTTCGAGCCAGTTATTCATCTCAGCACACTCTAGTCGAAGGCGGCCTAACACGTCGCAAACAGTAACTCGAGTATCGCAACCAAAGAGAATAAGGTCACCCTCCTCAATCTTAAGATCTTTTTCGATCGCGGCCAACTCCTCTTCGCTGAAAAATTTCACAATGGGAGAACGCCAGGTCTCTTTCGCAGAACCACGCACTTGAATGTAGGCAAGACCACCGGCACCTGCTTCTTTGGCCACCTCTTCAAGTCGCTTAATCTGTCCTGTAGAAACGCCAGCAAATCCCTTTGCATTAATCGCACGAACAACCCCACCAGCCTCTACAGCTCGTTTGAAGACACCGAATCCAGATTCGGAAAAGTGTTCAGTCAGGTCGACAATCTCACACCCAAAACGACGCTCAGGCTTGTCGCTGCCATAGCGATCCATCGCGTCCCAGTAATCGATACGATCAAACGGAGTGTGGATCTCAACGCCTCGGCTTTCTTTAAACACCTTTTCAAGAAGGCTCTCTATCAAGGTAAAGATATCCTCAGATTCCACAAAGCTGGCCTCAATATCCACCTGGGTGAATTCGGGCTGACGGTCAGCACGTAAATCCTCGTCGCGGAAACAACGAGCGATCTGAAAATAACGCTCTACACCCGCAACCATGAGTAACTGCTTATACTGCTGCGGTGCCTGAGGTAAGGCATAGAACTTGCCGGGGTTAAGACGAGATGGAACAAGGAAGTCACGTGCACCCTCAGGGGTAGATTTAGAAAGGATAGGTGTTTCAATTTCAACGAAACCATTATCGTCAAGTCCATCACGAATCGCCTTGGTGATAGTGTGGCGCATGCGTAAATTGTTGGCCATTCGTGGGCGGCGAAGATCGAGGTAGCGATGCTTTATGCGCAGATCCTCGTTGCTAAGTTCCTTATCCAGTTGGAACGGCAGCACCTCGGCCTTGTTTAGCATCTTGAGTTCACTTGCAACGAGCTCAACCTCACCCGTCTCGATCTTTTTGTTTACAGTGGACTGGCCCTCGATTTCAGGCCGATAATCCACCCGACCAGTCACCTGAATAACATCTTCACCGCGCAAGGTATGGCTTAACTCAGCGGCATTGGCGTTTTCTTCGGAACGGAATACGCATTGGGTCACACCTTCGCGGTCACGTATATCGATAAAAATGACGCCACCTTGGTCACGAACGGTATTGACCCAACCAACAAGAGTGGCGGTCTCGCCCGCGTTGGATTTACGGAGTTCGTTACAGTGATGCGTTCGATACATGGCTGTCTCAGCTGGGTTAATTATCAACTACGCTAGGGCAGCTTTAGGCTGGATGGCCCTTATTAAGCGTGGGCGGAGACACTACTCGTCAAATTCCAAGGTGCAAGCGTCGGTATTCGTTGGACGTTGCGAGCATCCGAGCTACTTAGGCGAGCCGACCTGTTCTACGGTGAGTGAACTTAATTGCGTGAATCCCTTATGCGGTCCTAGACGTCGTGTTTCCACCCTTCTCAATAATCGCCCAGATTCTTCCCAACGCTGTCATCCGTCCACCAGTAGAGAAGGCGCCCACAGTTCTCGCAATAGGCGACTTGTTTTTCCGCTTTGACACTAACAACGGTCGATTTTGTCACTTTCATGTGACAACCTTGACACACTCCGTCAACGAGCCCCACCACAGCCATCCCTGATTTGGCCTTGAAGAGGCGTTCGTAGGTGTCGAGCAAGTCCGGGTCGACCTCAGCGGCCTGCTCCGTGCGGGTGAGTTTTTCCGCTTTAACATCACTTTCAAGCTTGGTTTTAAGCTCACCGAGGTCTTCGATTTCTTCCTGCACTGACTTTTCGTTTTCATCGAACTTGGCTCGAGCCGAATTGAGCGCAATCTTCTGCTCATCGGCTTGCTCCATGAGCTCAATCTCCTTGTCCTCCAACGCCGTTATTTCTTCGCCATAACGCTCGATCTCCTGGCCCATGGCCCGGAATTCTTCGTTCTTTTTAGTTTCGAATTGCTGAACCTTCAGCTTCGTTATGCTGTCTCGTCGTGTCTCCACGTCGAGCTCAAGGTTTTTGATTGCCACCTCCACCTGCTGCAAAGCTGTTTTGGCACCGTCGAGCGCCTCCTGATCAGCGATAAGCTTCTCACGAATGTCTTCTTCTTCCAAGGGGATACCAGCCAACTCTTTTTTGAGAGCCTTCAGCTTCTGATCGTGGTGTTGAACGCGGAGCAATTTCTCAACTTCAGGGAGCATGGTGTGGTTTTGTGTTAAGGAGGTCGAGGAAGAGTAAACGGTGCTAATTTGAAAAGTAAAAGGTAAATCCACATGAGGTGAGCATGTTTTTACTAACAACATACTCACCCTTATTTAACGGGTTATTCACATTTGCTCATAAAAGCCAATTTGGGCGGCCGCAGGTGGGTGCCACAGCGGTCGCTTGCTCGGCACGCTCCTGCCAACCGTCCCCCTTCTCGCTCGGTAAAGCAAACCACGAACGGCAGCCTCCAAAGCTGACACAATCTTCCAGTAATAGCGGTTCTTTCAAAAGATATGGCTGCACGACAGCGTAAGAGATTCCTGGTTTATCGCCCCACGAAAACCTTTCTCTCACCGTCGATTCCGACCATATGTGAAATGGATCCAGTTTTTGGACTTCTTCCCAATCCGTAATGAGGCCCCATGACATTGCCTCGATATAAACATCAAACGTTATCTTGCCGTCAACTCGGCCAACACTTTCGAGCGCCCTCTCGGAACCATCGGCGTTCGGCTTCACCCGGGTAGTTTGTTCATGAAACAAACTCGGAAACAAGAAGAAGCGGTCATACAACCATTGAAACCCTGCCCTGCCTTCAGAAATGCCCCCTTTACGAAGGATCACTGTCTGCTCACCTTGAACCATCGCCTGAGCTACTAATTGCCATTCCTTGAAGGCAACAGGGTGGCGCTGGGACTTTATTTTTTTCATGCACCTTAACCTTTTGGTCAATGCTAAGACTGTCTGGCTTTAGCAAGAGGAAGCCTTACCTGTGAATTTTCCACTGGAAAAACCGATTTGATGCGATACTTTCCGCCCTTGCTGGATTGGTCTGTGGCCTTTTGGCAAAAAGATGGTGGCTGTAGCTCAGGGGTAGAGCCCCGGTTTGTGGTACCGGTTGTCGCGGGTTCAAATCCCGTCAGCCACCCCATCTCCCCGTTTCAAAATCGCTCAGAGGGTCAGAGTTGCCTCAAACTTGCTTCTGTTGATGTCGCAATAGTTTCTATGGAATCGCTCGAAACCAGAATTGATTATGAATTTGCCAATTCATTGCTGCTCGCGGAAGCGCTGACGCACCCTAGTCTCGCCTATGAATCTCGCAAACCCAGCTTCGACAACCAGCGGCTCGAATTTTTGGGTGATGCTGTGATCCAACTAATTTTGACCGACGAGCTTTACCGGTTATTCCCTGAACTCAATGAAGGACACCTAACAAAGCTGCGCAGCCGCCTTGTGTCTCGTGACGCGCTTTGCCGCTACGCGAAAAAAATTGAGCTTGGCTCTTACCTAATGCTTGGAAAGGGTGAAGATGCAAACGGCGGACGTGGCCGGCCATCGAATCTCGCTGACGCTTTTGAAGCGCTCGCTGGAGCCATCTATCTCGATAGCAGTTTTGAACAGGTTCAATCTTTTCTCCTTAATAATTTTCGAGAGTTTATCGAAGACATAACAGCCGACCCGGAAGAAAATAATCCAAAAGGTGAGCTTCAAGAGCATCTCCAATCTATATCAACGTCGAGTCCTTCATATGCTATTATTTCGCAGGAAGGTCCTGATCATCAGAAGCAATTCCTTGCCGAAGTTAAATGGGAAGGATTAAACTTAGGGAGGGGTTCTGGTTTGAGCAAAAAAGAGGCGGAAACAGCGGCTGCTGCTGAAGCTCTTGAGAAGCGCGTTTGGCGTATATGGGAGGGCTCAAGGAATCGTTAATAACTCGACAACTGTTGTGAAGGACTGTGAAAAACCGCTGCGTTGTTCACAGAAGACAGTGCTTGCTCGCTTTGCTCACATGACTTATTCACAGAAACAACCATCCGCTAAGGCGTTCATTATGAGACGGCTAGAAACTAAGTTCATACTTATTCACCGATATAATAATAAGTAATTATTTCCTTATAAAATCAGTCTCTTCTATTAGGATGTGAAGAACTCCAGAACGCGAGCGCATCAAGCACCTCTAGCACCTCCAAGCCAGCGAGGCTCCGGTCTTTAGAAACAAGCTTTTTCATTTTCGAAGAAGCGGGCGCCCAAACTTCAGGATTTGTAGGACCAAACAGGAGAAGACCCGCTGCTCCTGCGCTCGCCGCCAAATGTGAGATGCCGCTATCGTGGCCTAAGTAAAAGTCAATGTGATTGAAAACAGCACCAAGCTCAGGCAAATTAAGTCCTTGTAGATGGGTGAAGGGAAGGTTTTTCCGATCGAGCAAAGCAAGAAATTGTTCGATGGTCGAATGTTCGGCTTCGCCACTGGTCACGAGGAAATCGACATCGAGCTGGTGATGAAGCCTAGAAAGCAATTCAGCCCATAAATCGAGCGGCCAGTTTTTCGAGGCGCTCCCACTTCCCGGATGAAGAGCAACACACCGACGGAGAGGCAGAGCAGCTGATTTAGAAGAGAGGGGGTAAGAAAAAGTGGAATCGTCACGTTCAAGATACAAAGCTAAAGCATTGAGCGGTGCTGCAAGTTGCAGGGCGGCGGGAACGAAGGGCTGTTCTTCGACCGCGCGGAAGGGACCGGTTAGGAGTGTCTGGACGTCGGACCGATTGAGATTATCTCTGAAGTAACCGTCAGGGTCGTAAAGGTAGCTAACAACCACGTCAAACGACGAAAAATAATCGCACCATTCTTGGTCTAGTTCGGCCCCTGGAACAAAGAACGTTGCGAGTCGAGCATCTTCAATGGAGCAAGTACAATCAGCAAGCCCCGCAGCAGTGGCTAAACACGTGATTGCAGGGTAACCAAGTATTTCAATTTCATTATTTGGCAACTGCTCCCGAACCAAACGAACCGCCGGCATGGTTAAAATGAAGTCGCCAACGGCACCACCACGAATAAAAAGAATTTTTCCCATACCGCGTCGAAAGTATGTTCACAACCAGTCACAAATAGAACGAATCAGGGTACTTGGAGAGGATTGGACGGACAACTTTAAAACGTTCGGAGCGTTTTTTGGTTCTTCTACTGTGTCGAACTGGCTCTTTAACAAAGCCGATGTCATATACTCATGCTCACGCTCATCTATGCGGCTCTTAATGAGCTCAAAGCTTCCCTCAAGATAGATTAGCCTAGGATCTTCGAAACTATGGAACAGGTAATGTCGGTAGGATTCTTTCAAAGCAGAACAAGACAATACCGAGATGCGCCCAGAAGATAATTCCACGTGTGCAGCTGTGATCATTTGGTCAAACCAAGGCCATCGATCTTCGTCGGTCAGAGGAGTTCCGCCCGCCATTTTGGCTTTCGCCTCCAATGTGTGGAAAGAATCTCCCTCAAGATAAGTTCCCCCGAGCGTCTCTGAGAGGCCTTTCGCGATGGTGGTTTTGCCGCACCCAGAGACCCCCATTACGACGATGAAAGACTTCATGGGTTACCCGTAAACCGGACTTGGCAGCGTGCGGTTAATTTCGCTGATGCGATATCCAAACCCCTGATCAGAAAGGGTAGAACCATCAAGCACCCCTTTTTGCCTGCGATAAAGCCCTGGATGAACCATTCGTTCCGGCGCGCTCTCTTCCGGGTAGAATTGCATACCATTGGACTCGACTCCCATGATGGTTCCTGCGTTTGCAGCGAGCAAAAAGTGAGGAATCTGTGCCAGCATTGGATTAGTGAGATCTTGGACCATCAGGCCCATGCCGTGCGCCTTGGCCCAGCAAAGGCTGAGAAGAGCGCCGGTCTGTGTTTTACAGGTTTTCAACGCGACACCATTCCAGCCCAGTTCTCGACCTAGCCTCACAAACCTCCAATCGTGGGCACTTTCATCCATGAATAAGGGTTTGCGGGCGCTGACGCTGTGAACATCAATTTGATTGGCATCAAGGTCATAAGGGAAGGGCTGCTCAACGTAGAGAATTTTTTGATACACCACAGGATCATCAACCTTGAATCGGTCGAGAATGTCATTCACGTAAGCTGGATCTCTGACAGTGCAGTTAAAGTCTGTTGTGAGCCAGGCAACGTTCTCCTCTTTGCATATCTGACCTATCTTCGAAAGACGCTCACAATCCCATTTTTCGTCATTTCCGCGGAGCTTTATCTTGAGACAAGTGAGACCGTCCTGTCGGATCCAGTCGCGCAAAAGCACTGGATAACCATCGTTTGGTTCTTCGCCCGTCAGTTCATCTTCGCTAACCGGGTCGAGTCCTCCAACTAGATGCCAAACAGGAAGCTGCGACGGGGGTGAGGGGCTTAAATAATCATTGGGAAAAGCGTTATCAAATCTCACATCAGGTGCGGCGGATTCTAGAAAGTCACCGAGATCTCGGGAGAGAAAACTATGATTATAAGTTGAATAGATTGGCCGTTTATGAAGTTGCCCATACGCGTCGTGAACCGCTATATCCAATAAAGAAAAGCAGACCAGAGCGGCGAGGTGCGGCAGGCCCCTTTCTCCGGTGCGATCGGCGTTAAATTCGTCTTGCAGCTGAGGCAGTCTATGTTCAATAAAATCATGACCAATTTCAAGCGGGTGCCCAGCTTCACCAAATTCGTTTAGCGCCTTAGCGAGTTTTATGGTGAAATCTTTCAGCGCCTCATGCCTATCCTCGTAATCAATCGAAGATGGCCAGACCCAGGCCACCGAAAGGGGTGTCTCCCCCCAACCCTCGGCGTAGCATCCATTTTCGCCCTCTACGATCACCCGAGCTCGGGCACAGGTGACTGAATTGAGAACTTGAGAGCCAAACTTTAAGGGCACCCGCATTTCAACAGGAAGAAAGTGGAGAGTAACTTCGCGAATAATGGCTTGCTTAGACATCAGGTGAGACGGGAGGAATAATAACCTAACTATACTTCGGCCATCAGGCTTTCAATTTCGTCCGGTTCAATCGGTATACGGGCCATTAAATCAAGATTTCCACCAGAGCGAACAATAATGTCGTTCTCAAGTCGAACCCCGAACCCTTCTTCAGGTAAATAGATTCCCGGCTCTATGGTAACACACATGTTTTCAACGAAGACTTTTTCAGTGGAAGTGACATCGTGCACATCAATACCAAGGCTATGAGAAACGCCATGCATAAAATACTTGCGGTAAGCGCGCTGCTTTTCAGGCAGGCTATTTTCCTCCCGTTCCCTTGCGACCACCTCAGGGTCAAGCAGATCAAGACTTATTAGTTCTTCTTCGGTGGCCCGCGCCACCTCTTTGGCATAGACTTCCTGCATATCCTTTCCAGGCACGATGAGCTCATCAATGCAGAGACGAAAGATCCGCAAAACAGCCTCATAAACTGCGCGTTGTCGCGGCGTGAACTTCCCGCTAACCGGAATAGTACGGGTTAGATCAGCATTGTAATTGGCATATTCTGCAGCAACATCGAGCAGGAGCAACTCACCCTCACGACACTTCTGATCGTTATCGAGATAATGTAGGACGCAGCTGTTTTTGCCGGAAGCAATAATAGGCTCATAGGCGAAGCCCCGCGATCCATGACGGATAAATTCATGAATTAATTCAGCCTCAACTTCATACTCCATCACGCCAGGCTTCACAAATCCAAGGATTCGACGAAATCCTTTTGCTGTGATGTCGCAAGCAGTTTGAAGCTGGTCAATCTCAATCTGCGACTTTTCCTGCCGCAAGCGATGCATAATAGGGCCAAGGCGGCAGTAGTGATGGCTTTGATAGAGTTCCTGACACTTGTGGCGAAAACGTGCATCCCGAGAAAGTTGTAGTGGTGCTGAAGGGCTGGAACATTCGTTAGCATTGACGTATATAATCGAATTTTCGCGGGTCAGTCTGCGCAGGTAGTAATCGAACTCAGTCGTCCATTGAACATTTTTAATACCAGAAATTTCCGCAGCTTTTTCTTTCGATAGTTTGTGCCCCTCCCAAATTTTTAGGAGCTCTGAAGTTTCACGAACAAAAAGAACCTCTCTCATCTTTGGGTCCGAGTGGCTCGGACAGACTACAAGAATTGTCTCTTCCTGATCAGCACCAGTTAGGTAAAAGAGGTCACTGTTTTGGATGAAGCGGGTTGATCCATCAGCACAACGCCACGGAATTTCTGAAGAGTGAAAAATAGCGAAGGCGCCTTTGGGTATTTCACGAGCCAGTCGACACCGGTTGGAAATAAATAAATCCGAAGGAATGGATCGATATTTCATGGGCAAAATTTCAGTGAAAACAAGGGATTGTGTTATAGTCGTGGGCCAAAGCTAGAAAGAGGCCATACAGGTTTCTTTCAGAGCCTTAATTTTCAACCCTTTATGGCAGATATCCAGAAACAAACGGTTGTTATCGCCGATAATGATCCTGATTTTCTCGATTGGTCTTCCAAGCATTTGGAGGCGGAATCCGTCGAAATTCTGACAACAGTCTCCTCTGAGGAAGCAATTAAGCTTTTTGAAGAGAAGGGGGCTGATTTGCTGATTGCTGAGTTCAACCTTCGACCCATCGAAGGCTTAGAGCTTCTGAAAAAGGTTCGATTGTCTCATCCCAACGCAATGGTCATTCTCAATGGTCAAATTAACTCAACTAATGCCGTGATAGAGTCGATGCGTCTTGGCGCATTTGATGTGTTGCGCCGCGAGTCAATTAATTTCGAACTCCGCCAAGTTGCTGAGCAGGCATTGCAGTCAGCTGAACAGATGAAGGTGGCTGCGGATACAGTGGACTCCGAACCAATAACGCCGCCACAGGCATCGGATGATTTAATTATTGGTCGTTCTCCTGCAATGCAGGACGTTTACAAGCTTATTGGTCGCGTCGCCCGCGCAGATGCCCCTGTTTTAATCACAGGGGAGAGCGGTGTGGGTAAGGAGGTGGTATCGAACGCTATCCATAAATTTTCGCGCAGAGCCAAGTCAGAATATGTAGCAATCAACTGCGCCGCCATTCCGAGTAACTTGCTTGAGAGTGAACTTTTTGGTCACGAGAAAGGTGCCTTTACTGGTGCGGTGAGTCAGCGAGTTGGGCGATTTGAACAATGCGACGGCGGCACGCTTTTTCTCGATGAGATAGGCGATATGCCATTGGAGGTGCAGAGCAAATTGTTGCGCGTTCTTCAGAGCGGAGAGTTTTCACGCGTGGGAGGTAATCAAACACTTCAGAGTAACGTTCGAATTCTAGCCGCCACAAATAAGCAGTTGGAAGACGAAGTGGAACACGGAACCTTTCGCGAAGATCTCTTCTATCGACTCAACGTGGTGCGAATTCACATTCCTCCATTGAGACGCCGTCTTGAAGACATCCGCCTGCTAGCGGAATACTTTCTTCAAAAGCAGACTGCCGAAGGAAAGCACCGGGCAATGCAGTTCTCCAACGAAGCTATTGATATGTTGGAATCCTACAACTGGCCAGGAAACGTTCGTGAACTAGAAAACCTTGTCCAACGCGCTTGCGTTTTAGCTTCGGGCAATGTCCTGCTTCCAACAGACCTTCCTTTTGACCAAGTAGGTTCTGGTAAGGAGGGACGTTCGAAACTCGAGTATGCTGCTTACCGTTTTATCAATGCGGCTAAAGATGAGGCGATCACGCCTGTCGAAATAGCCATGCGCGAACTGGTGCAAGTCGCCCTTAGTAAGGTTGAAGACGATGAAGCGGCCGCCGCCAAGTTCCTTGGAATCACCAAAACAGAGCTCAAAAAACACCTTCATTCAACGGTAGCCGGCGATTCTACCTAACCACGACGATACCGTGAAATCACGATTCACAGAGCGTTGTAATTAAACGCTTCCTTCTTATCGAAACTTTAGATTTCTGAGCCCGCAGATATGACTGTTCCAACCGAGGAAAGAGACCAAACTGGTTCACCCAAGGAATCAGACGAAAGCCTGCGTGAGAGAGGGCTCGTGTCATTAGATGAAGAGGTGAAGGAGGCCATCGAAGGCCTGCGCGACGTTTTGCAATCTTCCGGCCAGAATCATCTGGCCGCTTTACTTCCGTGGTTGGAGGATTCGAGAGAAACCGCAAAGTTGGCAGAAGCAGGAGATATTGCCGAAGTTTATTCAATTGCCTTCCAACTTCTCGATATGGTGGAGGAGCAAGTTGGGTTTGAATTTCGCCGTGATCGCGAAGCGCTTCTCGGACCGGAAACGGAAAAAGGGCTTTGGCCACGGTGTCTGCGGGCTTTGAAAAAAGAAGGATTTTCAGAAGAGGAAATAGCCGAAGCGATGGGTCATATCCGGATTGAACCGGTTTTCACAGCACATCCAACTGAAGCCAAGCGTGCCAGCGTTCGTGAACGTCACCGTGATCTCTATGACAGACTCCAGAATATGGAGCAGCATGAGTTAACTGCCGAGGAACGAGTTGCGACCCGGGAGGATTTTTTAACGGCGCTTGAAGCGCTCTGGAAAACAGGCGAGATCCATGTGGAAAGACCCACCGTCGAGCGCGAACTGCGGAATGCCCTCTATTACCTCCGTGAAGTATTTCCGGAAACGGTGGAAAGAATAAATCAACGCCTTGAGTGGTCTTGGAAAGCTGTTGGCTTTTCCTCCGAGACGCTTAAGAAAGCCAACGGTGGCCCCCAAATACGCTTTGGACTCTGGATAGGCGGGGATCGTGACGGACACCCTTTCGTGACAGCTGATGTGACGCGCCATACCCTACAAGAGCTTCGCAGACAGGCGGTGAAGCTCTTCCGTCGAGAACTCGCTAAGGTGGCCCAAGAATTGACTGTCTCAGCCCCGTCTCACCCGGCCTCAGAATCGCTTTCAGGTCGAATCGAAGAACTGGCTACCTCTCTTGGGGGAGAGGGCAAATATATCCTTAGTCGCAACCCTGAAGAGCCGTGGCGTTCGTTTGGCTATCTGCTGAGAGCCCGGCTTGAAAATGACGATACAGTAACCGTTGAAGAGCTCGAAGCAGACCTTGAACTAATGGGTAAATCGCTTGTAGACGTGGGAGCCATGCGGTTAGCCGCTCGGGTCGTGGAACCAGTGACCAGGAAGCTTAGGACTTTTGGGTTGCATCTCGCCGAACTCGACGTTCGCCAGAACAGTGAATTTCACGACAAGGCGATGTCTCAGATTTTGAATGTGGCCAAAGTGGATGATGGTGAGAATTTTTCCGATTGGACAGAGGCAAGGCGGATCGCATTTCTCAGTGAAGAACTCGAGTCACCGCGGCCTTTTTTACATCCTAATCAGTCTGCTGGCAGCGAAGCTGATGCAGTAAGGAGTTGTTACCGCGTTCTCGACGACCAGCGTCGCAAGCGAGGGGAAGGACTTGGAAGTCTCATTGTCAGTATGACCCGCCAGCTTTCAGATTTGTTAGCGGTGCACCTCTTAGCACGAGAAGCAGGACTAACAAAAATGGTAGATGGAAAGGCAACTTGTGTCCTGCAGGTGGTTCCTTTATTTGAGACATTAGAAGACCTTGGGAACGCGGGTGGAATTGTGGATGACTACTTGAGCCATCCAGTGACGAAACGCAATCTTTCAATTACTTCAAATCCTGAGAGACCTGTGCAGCAGATCATGCTGGGTTACAGTGACAGCAACAAGGACGGAGGGATTCTTGCCAGTCAATGGGGCCTTCAGGGATCGCAAAGATCAATTACTAAAGTTGGCCGAAAACACGGCGTCGCCTTTCGTTTCTTTCACGGTAGGGGGGGAACCGTCAGCCGCGGCGCCGGACCCACTAATTGGTTTATGCGAGCGCTTCCTCACGGATCTCTATCAGGCGATTTTCGAATGACGGAACAAGGGGAAACGATTGCTAGGAAATATGCTTTCCCAGACAATGCTGCCTATCATCTCGAGAGTTTGGAGGCCTGTGTTACAAGAACGACGGTAAAGCACCTGCGAGAAGCGGAGCCTGATGATCCAGGTATCGATCTATTCCCAACCCTCGCAAAAACCAGTATGAAAGCATACAGGCAACTGCTGGAGGAACCTGATTTCATGTCCTTTTATCGTCAAGCAACACCAATTGATGCCTTGGAACAGAACCAAATGGGATCTCGCCCTTCGCGTCGCACAGGGGGTGCGACTTTGGATGACTTGAGAGCAATCCCTTGGGTTTTCAGTTGGACACAGGCTAGATTTTACCTTCCGGGTTGGTATGGGGCGGGAACGGCTCTCGAATCACTCAAGCGGGAAGCACCTAGTGATTTTGCAGATCTCGCAGAAACCATCAGTCAATCCACCTTTGCTCGCTATGTGTTTACGAGTATCGAGACCAATCTCATGAGCTCCAGTCCTGAGTTGATGCGGGCATACGCCTCACTGGTGGAAGATGAGGAAGTTCGAGAACGTTTCATGGGGATGATAGAAGCTGAATTCGAATTACTCTCTGCCCGCCTCGCTAATCTTTTCCCTCGCCCTATTCAAGAGCGTCGGCCCCGTTATGCCAAGACACTTGCCTTGCGCAACGAACCGTTGCGCACTCTGCATCTCCAGCAAATTGAGCTTCTTCGTGAATGGCGTAAAGGAAACTCCGAACTTCCGAGAGAGATCATCTTTTCGATCAGTGCGATTGCCAGTGGTCTGCGGACGACGGGATAATTCAGCTTCATTGGGTGGAGCGACTAGCTGGGTTGAATCCGTCTCCAAAAATGGAGGGAAAGCGGATTCTCTTTAGTTGAAATTCAGGATTTATTTTAGACACCTTTTTTCGACATCTGCTTGCCGTGGAAAGGGCTTTCTCTAGTATGGGTAACCCTCTTTTTCGCCCGTTAAGCACAATGCCGACCGATCCCTTCATCCACCTTCATTTGCACACTGAATATTCCACCCTTGATGGTGCGGTGCGAATTAAGGACTTAATGAAGAAAGCCGAACGGGCAAAGATGCCAGCGGTGGCAATGACTGATCACGGCAATATTTTTGGTGCGATCGATTTCTACCAAGCCGGGAAGGCTGCTGGAATTAAACCAATCATCGGCTGCGAAATGTATTTAACCCCTCCGGGGGTGAAGCTTACAGAGAAGAAGGCACAGACAGTGACTGTTGGCAGTAAAGCCAAGAAAAAACGCAACTCCCATCTCACCCTGCTCGCTTCGACTCTGAAAGGTTATGAGAACCTCATGAAGTTGACTAGCATCGGTCACTTGGAGGGCATGTATTACAA
>PBSY01000039.1 GCA_002726915.1 Verrucomicrobiales bacterium
GCGACTTTACTGGAGAAACGCTGCGCAACACGATTCACAGCGAGGGGAGGCCGAACTGAGCTTGTGGGTAGTGCGGGATGCAGCAAAAAATATAAGTATGCTCCGTCCCTTGCCCCTCTGAGCACTCTTGTTTACACCGATTCCTTAGGCATGCTGCTTCCGGTTTTAAAAGAATGCGTATTATGATGTGGTGGGGGTGCGGAGGTGGAGAGAACAATGCGATCGTCTCAGGACGATTCGTGGTCCCGCTCGGATGACGCTTTCTCAGCGACTGAGATTTCACTGCTCGTGGATGTGAAAACACGGGATCCTGGCGAGTTCTGGACATAGGACCAGAACCAATTAATGAGAACGGCGAGCTTACTCCGAAAGTCGACGAGGAAAATAAGGTGGACAAAGAGCCAGATTAGCCAACCGAACCAACCTTCGACGCGGCGGCCTTTGATGTCGACAATGGCGGCCCCTTTTCCGATGACAGCCATTTTCCCTTTGTCTGCGTAGTTGAATTTTTCAGGCACGGGGTGCCCAAGGATACTTTTTCTAATGTGGTCGGCGACGAACTCGCCTCCTTGAACCGCTGCAGGCGCCACCCCGGGGACAGAGGAGCCATCTTCTTGATTGATCGCAGCAGCGTCTCCGATGACATAGAGTTCAGGTGATCCGGGTATGGTAAGGTTAGGATTGACCAGTACCTTGTTTGCTCGAGAAACGGGAACATCGAGTTTCTTCGCGATATTCATTCCCTCTACTCCAGCAGCCCAAATGATCGCCCCGGAGTGGATCACTTCTCCTCCCTGCAGGTGTACTTCCTCCGGTTGGATATCTTCCACAAACGAATTCGTTTTGACTTCGACTCCCAGTCCCTCCAAATGCCGTTTAGCGTAGAGTCGTTGTTCCTCACTAAACGGAGTCAGGAGGTCTGGCATCCCTTCGAGCAGTACGATTCGCTGGGTCCTGGCGTCGAAATTACGAAAACTGTTGCGCATAGTGCGCTTGATTAGGTCGGAGAACGCGCCTGCGAGTTCGACCCCCGTTGGACCTCCTCCGACAATTACGACGGTAGCAAGTTTGTTGCGCTCCTCTTCATGGGAGCTTTGGTCTGCCAACTCCAGATTCTTTAGTACGCTTTTTCTAATTTCGAAAGCTTCACTGAGGGACTTAAGTTGGAGGGTGTGTTTCTGCCAATGATCATTACCGAAGAAGCTAGTACGGACTCCTGTGGCGAGAACAAGGTAGTCATATTCGAGGCTGTAACCGGAGGAAAACTCCACCCGTTTACTATGTCGATGAATCCTTTTTGCTTCGTCGAACCTCACGTCAACGTTTTGGTGGGTTTTGAAAATACTTCTGACAGAGCGAGCGATGTCAGGGGCCGTTAGCGTGGAGGTTGCTACTTGGTAGAGCAGTGGTTGAAAGAGGTGGTGATTTCTCTTGTCCACCAGAGTAACGGCCACATTTGAAAGCCTTGCTAATCTGAACGCACAGGCCATACCACCAAAACCAGCTCCGATAATGACAATATGTTTTTTGGTGTGCGGTTCTGGGTTCACAGGCTTTGAGGGAAGAAATCGATTAGGTCTTGAGGCAAGGGTTGTTTTCAAAGTGATCGAAGCTTGTGAGTTCCGCTCCTGGCGGTTCAATTAAGCTGATGATTGGGGTGTCGTTTTCGTGAAAGAAGGTAAGAATTCGCCTTCCTGCGTGAACGTTGCTTCTGGTGTGGTGGATTGATGCAGGTTGTAAGAAAAGAAAATCTCCGCCGCTGCCAATGGTGAGCCAGCAACAGATACGGGAGACGGAGGAAATGGGCAAAGTGTCCCAGATTGAGAGCTCCTCGTTTGGGATGACGAAGCCGAGCGGTAGTCCTTGTTGATAGTGTTCTTCGACGAGGGCGCGTAGAGGGTTGAAGTAAGCCGATTTTTTGCCCCTCCTACAAGAATCTGCACAGGTCAGGTTGTTGGCTCTCCTGAGGTGCAGGATATCCCAGCCATCGCCTTTGTTGGACACGAAAGGAAGGAGATTCTGGGATGCGCTATCAGCTACTTTTTCGTCTCGGTAGCAAAGTTTGATCGTTCCCTGACCGAGACTGTTGGCAATTTCTAATGAAGAAAGAAGTTCACCGTGACGTTCTTCTCGATACCACCACACTTCACACCATGAATGTAAGTTGGCAGTTAGACCGCGAGCGCCTTCCTTAAAGAAAGAGTAGCCGTTGAACTGAGTGGGCTTAGGAAAGTGGCCTTGGTAACAAAGAATGGCCCCTTCGGTCCGATAGACGGTGGCACTGTTTTTTAGTGTTGGAAGAATCTCCAGAAGTTTGGAGGCGGGCAGATTGAGGGAGAGTGGTTGTCCGGCAGCAGGTAGATTTAGTCTCTCTAGTTCTTTGCCGTATTCGAATAATTCTCCGTTCATGTGTCTTCAGCTTCCTCTTCCGAATTGGGTTGAGACTAACGGGGAGAGTGGACTTAGGCTCGCGTTGCTTTGTCGCAAATAGACTCAGATTTGCCGAGACCATCAAAACATTTGCAGCCATTGGCTCCTCCTTGTTTTTGATTGTTGTGTGTTTGTCTGCCGTGAGCTTCGGAGTCAACAACCCCGCTTCTAAGGAACCCTAGGAGGTTTTTTGTTGAAGAGACCGCTCGTAATTCAGCTTCTCCATCTTCGGGTAGCTCAATAAATACTCGGCGGCGGCAGGAGATCGCTGCCCCTATGTGGCGACACATGAGTATGGCTAAAAAGGCGACTTCCTAGGAATTAGAAATAGCGTCTGTTACAAGTCCATACCATTGTTCAAACTCATCATCGTAGTCGACGTTGCAATCAATACGTTCGGTGAGTTTCTTTGCGCCACGAGCAGAGAGTTCTCTATCTAAGTCTTTTCCAAACTGGCAAAAGAATTCGTAGTCGGTGTCACCGAGGGCGAGGATTGCGTAGCGAAGATGAGAAAGGCTGAGGCCCTGGCTGTTTTTCAGATCGAGATAGAAATCTTCTGCCTCGGTGGGCGGATCACCATCCCCCCAGGTGCTTACAACTGATAGGAGTGTCTTTACCTCAGTTAGCTTTTCTGGGGTAAAGTCCTCGAGGTTGCATAGCGTAGTTTCGAAGCCAGCATTTGAAAGTTGCGTGGCAGTGTCTTCGGCGAGGGATTCGGCGTTTCCAGTCTCCGATGCGTAGGTGATATGAATCATAGCTTACTTAGACAATATATTTCTTTTGGGTTAGTGAGTTCTTTTAGCCTGAGAGAGTTGAGAGGAGTTTTCACAAACGTGCTTCCAGGATGAAAACGAGGAAGAACCCGGGGTGGAGAGCGTGAGATTGTGTCTGCCTTTGATGTCGTAGATCTCAAGTTCCGTATGGTCTTCACCATCGATATTTGCTGTATCTAGTCTGAGCCCGTGGACGAGGCGGAGATCTAATTGGAGCAGTTTATTACCCAGTGAGAGACTGACTAGTCCACTCCCATCTTTGGCAAAAATGGGATGAGGACACTCCTTGAAATCCGTCACGATTTCGGCGTGTTTCGAGTGGGCCGTGATGATCAGTTCCTGATCTTCCTGGGTTGAAAGGTGCGTTAGGATTAAGCTGATAGGATGCCTCTCAGGATGAGCTCCTCGGTCGATCGCTTTTTCCTGACAACATGAGCAAATGTTGAGATCCTCGTCTATGTCCTCTCTGTTGCTTTGCAACTCGGCAAGTGAGATTTCCTTCTGGTCGAGAGACCTTACAAACAAGGGGAAGTCCTGCAGATGCGAGTGACCGGGCACAAAATGAAAACTCAATCCCCGAGCCTGGTGAGTAAAGTCAAATTCCAGCCTGTAAGAGTCGGGAAGTTCCTCATGTTCGAGTTTAACTAAATATGAGGCTTCCACAGCTTGCAGTTTGATTCGCACTCCCACCTCGGGATTCTGGAACACATGAGGCTTTTTCTCTTCTTGGAATTTGGGAAAGGGGGTTAGAAACCCGAGGGAGGAGATGGAATTTTCAAGGCTGATGAAACTGGGTCCAAAAGCAGATACGGCTCCGATGATAAGTTCCGCTTTTTCGTAAAGCTGAACTATCCGCGAAGGTAAGGGCGGTTCTGGGATCGAGTTACTGGCCACGTTAATCTTTTAGACTAACTTGTAGGATAATACTGTTGGCTATTTGTCGGAGAAAGACGGCGAATTGTTATTTGAGTCACAAAGTTAGCTTTAATGGTCTTTGGAGCGCTTCTTGCACGATTGCCAAGGCCTCTTTTATAGATTCCACGGTTGCCGCGGAGAGGCGGCCAAGAGTAACGTCAGGTTCGGAATCGAATCGTCGATTCGGACCTTTCGAATCTGCACGTTTCGCTAAGCCCAAAAAGAAAAGTTTTGCCAGACGAATACGGGAAAGAGGCAGAGAGCGCCTTTCGGCCTTTTGTGTCCCCGTTAAACCCTACGCAGTTCAGAGCATTTATTCTGAGCAGTGGGCCTGTTGAGGAGCAGGAGGAAAAAAGCCCCACAAAAAAGGTCTATTCGCCAAAAAATGGCAATTTCAGGCAAAAGAGAGACAATCTGTCGCGTGACAAACTACGATCGCTTCCGATATTCCGACTATGAAATTAGTCAGTTCTCTCATCGCCAGCCTCGTCTTTGCTCTCGGCGCACACGCAGCGGAGCAAACCATCTGCCCCATCATGGTCGATTGTGAAATCGACGAAGAAGAGATCGTGGAGTTCGAGGGTATCGAGATCTACATGTGCTGCGGAAGTTGTGTAACCGCTTGGGAGAAAAATCCCATCTATTACCTCAAGGTCGGCATCGATTTGGGATTGATACCCCAATTTGAAAAGCCCGGCGACGACCTGCAGAAGAAGCTTGATGAGGTCGAGTTACTCGAACAGCGCTTTTGTCCACTTCGTCCTGAAAATGTCGTCTCCCCAGAAAGCCCCTTCGTCGACTACAAAGGTAAAAGGATCTACTTTTACCGCGACAGAGACATCGATCGCCGTTGGATCGGTGACCCCGAAGGTGCTTTTCAGACAGCACGCGAAGAAGGGCTTCTTCCCCAGTTCGACTAAGCTTGTCCATTGCATTCCCCTTGGTGCGACGAGGGGGGCATTAGATCTAGAGATATCCTCGCTTCCCTGAGCCGTTCGTCCGCTGGGTCAGGTAATTTGGAGTATGGTTGATCTGCTTTATCCTCGGATCCACCTCTTGACGAGCCGTTCCAACTTGCGAATAGGCGGTCGAATCTGCCGTTTTGGAAAGCCGAGTATCAAGTTCATCCATACCGATACCCTCACGGCGGTGAGCCATGAGGCCTTGAGCTTCATCTCGCGGCCGATGGCGAGGATTCGACTCATGCTTTTGATTTGTGCTATATCTTTGTATCGCAATAAAAGGATCTTGCAGTTGGTAATATCATCGGGGAAACACGCCATGTTTTTGAGCCCGAAGATACGGAAGTAAAGCATACTACCGATACATTTCTGACATCGGCAGCAGTTTCCAGAAAGGTCTTTTCCCTCATAGCAAACTCGAAGGCAGTCTGGAACCTCCGGCCACTGAATTAGGCATCGGGTTTTTTCCAGATGATTGAATCCTGCGCCATCATGCTCGATTTCGAAGGTATCGCTTGAAAACATCCGGTCGGTCAACGGATTGGAGCCGTAGGGCAGCGCGAGATAGGAATAGGCATACCCGCTGGCAATAAGGCCAGAACGGTATCGACCCTAAAGTAAGGCGGCGGAGGAAGTACGGTTGCAGAAGCCGAGGCTCGATAATCACGGCTCAAAGTCAAGTTATTCAGGGTTTGTTGTAGTGACCGCTCTTTCCGGAGTCGGGCCGAGATAAAAAATACCAAGGCCGTGAATAATATATCCTCAAGGCCTTGACGGTCTCGACGAAAGAGCTTCCTTGGCAGGATGACTGATCAGAATTCCGAACCTCCGAGCGAAACACCGCGAGGCGAGCAGGCGAAAGCTCCTTCCTCTGAGCAGGGTGGAGATTGGGAAGAAGTGGGTAAAGTCATCGGTCGTTTGGCAGGAAGAGCGGGCAGCTTCCTTGGGAAGGCCAGCGCTGCGGTCAAGGATCAGGGTGATAAGGCGCAGCAACTCGGGGCTGCTGGAGTATTTCAAAAAATCTGGGACCAGGCCGGCGATTTTGTGAAGCGGGGAACGGACCGGGAAAACATAGCGCGACTCAGAGAACTAGCGTCCTTGGCGAAAGAAAATACAGCAGAACTCTCCGAAGGAGCTGCCGACCGAATTGCCAGAATTTATGGCGATTGCACCGGCCAACCAGCGACAGCGGCCGAGGTGAAACAGGTGGCGCTTCGCTTTGGCATGATGGCGCTGGTGACTTTCGTGACGGCCTCAGTGCTTGGGCGAGCGGGAGCGGCACAAAACCTTTTTTCTCAAGTCAGAAAGATGGCTCCGGGATTTGGATCCGATGAGGGACAGGTTCGATTCGACGGTAGTTTTGAAGAGCGCACGGCTCAGTTTTATTCCGATAAGGGAGGGACGGAAGGCTCGGCCCCGGTGATCGACGCGGACGCTGTCCTGATCGATTTGGAGTGAATGCCCCAGAATAAGCGAGCTACGAGTCGCCAGAGTGACATTGATAGCATCTGGCTACTGGTGAGTCGATCCATCTCAAGGATAGATTTGGTCTCATAGCAGGAATCCGGGAGTTGTCTTCGTTCTTGCTCTGGGTCATGCTCAAGGTCGATGAAGAGGATTCAGGCGTTCGTAGCTTTGTCGATGGCTCATCTTGCCATCGGCCAAGACATCAATTATTCCGACCCACACAGTCCGGCCCACGAGTATCATACCCGTGAACTCAACGATCCGTTCACCCAGATGATCGAGGGATTTGAGACCGGGGAACGTGAACTCGACTACGGCAGTGGAAGAGCATTCATCACCAGCCTACTTGAACATCTCAACGTTCCGGTGAGTTCACAGTTGCTGGTTTTTTCGCGGACCAGTCTCCAGACACGATATATCTCAGGGAAAAACCCTCGAGCAATGTATTTTAATGAAGATGTCTACGTCGGCTATATACCCGGAGGGAAAGTCGAAATCATTTCACTCGATCCCGAACTAGGCGGAATCTTTTATATCTTCGATCAACCGAAAAGCGGGGAATTACCCGTGATCGAACGGTCAGGCCGCTGCATGAATTGTCACGCCGTCGCTGAGACTCGACGCGTGCCGGGGCTCTCTCTTAGATCGGTGACTCCGGGCCCCAACTGGGGAGCTCTTGAGACGTTTCGTAACAAGCAGATTGGGCACCAGATTCCTCTTAGCGAGCGTTTCGGTGGCTACCATGTGACCGGGGAAGGAGGGTTTACCGATCACAAGGGTAACCGCATCGGCCGTGAGGTCGGTGGGAAGGTCGTCACCGAAGTGCTGGAACCAGGTACTCAGTTTGATTGGTCCATCTATCCCGCTTCGACCAGTGACATCCTTTCTCATTTGCTCTTAGAGCACCAGTCGGGGTTCGTGAATTTGGTTCTAGAAGCGACCTACCGCACGCGAGCTTATCAGCATATCGGCAAGGGGGAAATTAATCCAAGACAGTTCGCGGTGCTTCAGAGTCTTGGCGAAGAACTCGTTCGCTACCTTTTGTTCGCCGACGAAGCGGAATTTCCGGAGGGAGGGATCGAGGTGGATCCTCAGTATCGTAGGGATTTTCTAGCTGAGCGCAGGGAAGCTTCGAGCGGTATTTCGCTGAAGGACCTCGATCTTAAAACACGGCTCTTCAAACATCGTTGCAGCTACCTGATTTATAGCGACGTCTTTAAAGCGACTCCTGATCTCTTTAAGCAACACGTTTATCGGCTTCTTGGAGAAGCGATCAGTACGAAAAAAACAGATCCAGATTTTGCTTATCTTTCGGACGCCGAAAAGGGTGCAATCGCCAGTATTCTTCGGGAAACACTTGTTGATTTGCCGGACGGCTGGTGAAAGACCGGGCCAGTTGCCGACGAAAGAGGCGGGTTGAAGTTCGTGGGGTGAACCGAAGTCCCGTCTTGCGTATTAATTCGGGCTTGATCCGAAGACGCTTTCTGGCGACGATGGTTCCATGAGATTTGCATTTTTCATAGCATCCTTCATAGGAGCCGTGGCCCTTCACGCTGCGGAGCCTCTGATCGTTCCAGATTGCGTTGTTTTCTTCGAAGACCTCGAAAATCTCGACGAAGTCAAAGAGGAAGCGGCTAAAACGAACAAGGCTATTACTTTTCTGTTGATGGAACCGGGTTCCACGTGAGGCCCTTCCAACGCCGCCAGTTTGACGGCTATCAATTCAGTGAAAGACGACTCGGTGATTGTTTTCATCGACGGATCAAATCTCCATCTCACCCCGGTTCCGGTCCAGCATTCTTATGCGAGCCCTGCCGCGGCCAGCGGTTTGCCGATCGTGGTTGTTTACGATCATGCGATCGAAAAGGAACTCGGCATTCTAGGTTACAAAGCGATCCGGCGCAGAGATGGCTTTAAGGATGTCAAAGCGGAGATCGCCAAGTTGCAGGTCAAAGAGTCGGGCCAGACAGCCTCTACTTTAAACTGACAGAATTCTCTCCGCTCAGCACTACGCACAAGGATTCTCGAGATCCTAGAGCCACGTGTTCCTTAGAATAAACGACTGAGGTAGTGGCTTAGGTTCTCGGCCTAGTAGCATTATTGATCCATGACGTTGGGGAGTTGTCATTCTAATGCGCCATACTTTAACTTGGCCGATGGGGATGCGGACCGTTGGTCCAGCACCTATTGTCGTATTTTCTTCTGGATAGGACTTTTGGTGGTGGTATCTGCTATGTCCATTCGGGTTGGAATAGCGGCGGCTCCCGAGGGCAGAGAGGGGAGCATGGCCGGAATCGCTGGGAAAGACGACAGGTCATCGAGTGCCTCCGAAGCGGATCGTGAGAAGAACTGGCCTCAATTGTTAGGGCCAAAGGCCAGTGTTTCGACTGCTGCCGGCCTCCCAACGAACTGGAATGGTGAGTCGGGAGAAGGAATCAAGTGGAAGACTCAGATTCCACTGCCCGGCTACAGCTCGCCCATTTACTGGAATGGGAAACTCTTCCTGACCGGGGCCAACGCTTCAATTCGCGTCGTCTATTGCATCGATGCCGCCAGTGGCGAGATCCTCTGGGAGAGACAGGTAAAAAATATACCCGGCTCCCCCAGAAGCGTTGGGGTAGGGCAGGATACCGGATACGCGGCATCGACGATGGCGACAGATGGGTTTCGTATTTTTGCAAGTTTTGCGAATGGTGACCTCGCCGCTTTCGATCTCGAAGGCACTCCGATCTGGTCGAAGAATCTCGGCAAACCGGAGAATCTGTACGGGCATGCTTCATCGCTGGTGACTTACAACGACAACCTGCTGATTCAGTATGATCAGGACAATCTCGGCTATGTCGCCTCTTTAGACGTGGCGACAGGGATTGAACGTTGGAAAACGAAACGTGATCTTGGTGCTTCGTGGTCGATGCCTTTAGTTGTGATGATAGGAGACCGTGCAGAGGTCATTCTTGCGGGCGAGCCAGCGGTGGTCTCCTACGATTTGAAATCCGGCAAGGAACTTTGGCGGCTTGATTGCCTCAAATATGGTGAGGTGACTGCAGTTCCGGTCTACGCTGAAGGGCTGGTTTATGTCTCCGCTGACTCTGCCAACCTCAGCGCAATTGATATCAAGACGCGCGAAATTGTTTGGGAGAGCGGCTTCCTTAAGTCAGGTGTCTCCACACCTCTGCTCTATGAAGGGTTGCTCTACTGCGGCAGTGATGACGGTGCCTTTGTCTGCTATGATGCTGAAACGGGAGAGGAACTGTGGGCGGAATTCTCGAACGATGGATTCTATGCCTCACCGATTCTTGCGGACGGTAAAGTTCACCTATTGGATCGCAGCGGGCGGATGCACATTCTCAAGCATGGTCGTGAATTGAAAATTCTTGGACAACCTTTTCTTGGAGAAGAAGCGTCCAGTTCGCCGGCGGTTGTCGGAGACAGCTTTTACATTCGTGGCTTAAAACACCTTTTTAGAATTGGGCCTTGAGCCAGTCGTTAAGGGGCACAGTGCCCCTGTCGGAACAGTTGGGAAAGTCAGGGAGTGGATCCGGAGACTTGGGTGTCCATCTTTCCGACTCCGGCGACGTTATTGCATTAGGTGCGATCTCATGCGGCTATGCGAGCGTTAGCTTTGATGCTGAATCTCTGTTGAGGGAAGAGAAAACAAGAAGATCAAAATTCCCCAAACTTTATAGGTGAAGAATGTGTCATAAAATGTTGAAATGACGACCGAAAACTCTATTCACCATGAAACGACGTCACTTTCTTCAAAGCACGCTTGCCTCCGCTATTTCCATGCCCGCTTTCGCTCTTGAGGCTGGCAACCCCTACCGCAAGAATATCGGAATACAACTCTACACGCTGCGCAACCAGATTAAAGAGGATGTCCCGGGCACCATGGCAGCGGTGGCCGAAGCGGGCTACCGCCAAGTAGAATGCTATGGGTTTCCTAACGCGGAGGAGGTGATCGCCGCAGCAAAGGATAATGGCATGGCCGTGAATTCCTCGCACTTCGCGTGGGAATCTGTCACTGAGCCAGATAAGGAAGGCGTGCCTGCATTTACTTCGATCCTTGAGGAGGCGAACAAGGTAGGTATCTCTCACCTCGTCATACCCTACCTTTATGGGCATAACCGTGAGAATCTGGACGATTACCTCGTTCTGGCGGAAAGAATGAACAAGGCCGCTATGGAAGCAAAGTCGGCAGGTATCCAATTAGCCTATCACAACCATGCTTTTGAGTTTGAGCCTATGGATGAGGGTAAATCGGGCTTCGATATTTTTGTCGAGGAGTTCGTTCCCGAAATGAAGTTTGAGGTGGACGTCTTCTGGGTGGTCGTAGGGGGAAAAGATCCGGTGGAGTTGATTCGTTCGCTGAAGGGACGAGTCTCTCAGCTGCATCTCAAGGATCTGGAAAAAGGGACGGAACTTCCCAATTTTGGCAAATTGCCCAACGAAGCGTTTCGCGAACTCGGAAATGGAATGATCCCGATGGAACCCCTTATTCAGGCCGCCTCTGAGGTAGGCGTTGATCACTGTCACGTTGAGCAGGACCAATCACCCGATCCAATCGCCAGCATCGGGACGAGCATGGAGTATCTAAAGTCTCTCTGATTTTTATCGCGTGGAGATGGGGTAGAGAGGGGGCGTTAAATACTCAATAGTTCCTTTAGCGAAACTGATCGTATTCCGGGTTCACCTCTGCGTTTTTGAAGATTGGTTTGTCTTTCCAAAGGTCGAAGGTGGCTTTCAGCTGAACGGCAGCCTCGGGATACTGTCCTTGGTCATCGGTTTCTTTTATCCACGTTTCGAGGATTTCCCTGTGTCGCTTCAACTCTCCGGCATACTTTGTGTCGCCGGCAAGGTTGTTGATTTGATGAGGGTCGGCGTCAATGTCGTAAAGTTCTTCTTCGGGGCGTGTTCCAAACCAGTGCTTTTCCTGGTAGGGGGTCAGTCTTCCCTCGTCGCGGAGACGCTTGATTTCGGTGATAGGGGGACGTTCGTCACGATACTGAGCCTGGAGCAGGGGACGGTCGGGAAAAAAATTACGAATATAGCGAAGTTGATCAGTTCTTACGGTGCGGATCCGGTCGATGGTGTAGTCGCAGCGGTCGCGGGCTGAGATGACGTGACCGACAGGGACGTATTCGTTGCTGAAAAGGTCCTGACCGTCGAGGTAATCCGGCAGTTCCGCTCCTCCAAAGGCTAGGGTTGTGGCGGAAATGTCGAGGCCGTTAACAAGTTCATCGCGTATCGTGCCGGCTTTTAAAGCGGGATGGTTGCCTTTGATCATGAGCGGGACATGGACCCCGCCCTCATAGCAGAACTGCTTGTGGCGAATGGATTGGTTATTTCCGTGATCGGAGAAAAAGAAAATGATCGTATTTTTGAGTTCGCCGTCTTCTTCGAGCATCTCGAGGATTTCCTTAATCTGGGTATCGGCACCACGGGCTGCATTGTAGTGCGTCGTCCACTCCTTGCGGTAGGCAGGGGTGTCGGGAAAATAGGGAGGAATCGGGACATCGAAGTCGTCGAGCTTTTCGCCTTCGCGAACGTGGCGGGGTCCTGCCTTTCCTCCCCAGATCATGATCTGGCCGAACCAGGGTTGATTTGGATCAGGTCGTTTGGTCCAAGTGTTCTCGATATAGGTGCGCTTTACCTCTGTCTTCGCGAAGTTGCCCTGCCAGCCGTTCATCCCGACCTCGTAATCATCTTGGGTGCCATAAGTGTAGAGTTCGCGGCGGTCGTAGTGGAAATTGTAGTCGTCTTTCCCGGTGTTAAAGGTGAAGTAGCCGGCGTCGCGCATATGTTCGGGAATCGTTTTCATGCCCTCAGGGAGGTGGATACGCGTATTTTCCGTTACAATGGTGCCATCCGGCGAGCGGCTCGAACGGTGCTGGTGAGTTCCAGTCTTGGTCTGAACCACGCCGGTAATCATGGCGGAACGAGCAGCGGAACAGACCGGAGCTGGCATAAAGGTCCGCTTGAAGAGGACTCCATCCGCAGCAAGTTGATCGATGGAAGGTGTGTGGTTGGCATTGATCGGATCGTCGTAGCAGCCGAAGTAGGGGGAGAGGTCTTCGGAGAAGATCCACAGAATATTGGGTTGTTCACTGGCCTGAATGAACGCAGAGAAAAGGATAAAGGTGCTGGCGATGAAGGGTTTCATGGTTTTGGCAGTGTCTGATGTGAGAGAGTTTTCTCCATTTCTTTTAGAGCGTGATTGTGTGATGAAACGTTTCATTCTAATGAGCGAGAGATAGGCACTCCTTCAACTATTTTTCTCGCAATTCTGCCAGCATTTCGAGGAGGTGTTTTGTGAGAATCTCCGAGGAATTCGCTTCAACCCGGCAGGTTCCAAGCCAGGTCTCGTAGCCACCGAGATCATGCTGATCAGGTGTTGGTAGATAACCAAAAGCACCATTCGCGAGACCGACAACGATGGTTTTTTCAAATGGGCTCTTTTCTTTGATCTCGAGGCCGATCTCTACCAAAACTTCGAAGGGTAGCGTAACCAACGCGCTGTCGCCCAGTTGAATGGCTTGAATGAGAATCTCGTAGGTCTCGTTGGCGTTCTTGTGCTTCATCGTTCGGCTGGCGTAGTTCGTCGCTAAACGGGGAAGGTCTGCCTCTCCAATTTCGGCGTCACTCATCTTGATGATTCGGATGGCTCGCATTATTTCAGCCTCGGTCGCGGTTCTTTTTTTAAGGCTCACCTCACGTTGAAGAATTGCGACTTTTGGATTTTGATCCATCTCAAGATTACGCGTAGCTCGCCAGGTCGCGTCTGCCACCTTTGAGGCCACAATCTGAATCTGCTCGAATGGAGCCCGGGGAGGTCGCGAGCCTTCGAAATCAATATTGTTGATGTCTCCACTCGCTCCGTTGGAGAGAGCTGCGACGAACCCATCGGCTTGGCGGTTGCGCTCGAAAATGATGCGCCCGTATTCGCCAAAGTAGTCGGCAGAAACCATTCCGCCGGTGGCACCGATGTAGTGTAATGGGTAGTTTGTGTAGATTCCAATCGGGCGGTTGCGAGTGTCGCGAATATCCAGCACCGCCACCGTTGGATCGGTGGGTCCTGCTGGTTTTAAAATATGGTTGCGGTTGGGATTCATTTTAACCTGATCCAGTTTTCCAAACGGATTGGGTGGCATCTTCCCTTCTTCGAGAAACCATCGGCGATTGAAGACTTCCTCGGCTACGGCGTCCTCGCCATAACCAAGTTTCGCCGGCTTTAAATCGCGAATCGCTTCGATCAAAGCTCGGGAGGTTCCAGAGACAAAAGTCTCTCGATAAGTTGTAGCTTGTGGTGAGGGAGCCGAGTGAGTGTGGGTCGAAGAAATCATCATCTCCGAGGTCTGCCATCCAGTCGCTTCGGCTGCAACAGCCTTGCATTCGTCGAGCACCTCGCGGGACGCCACGCAGGCATCGACCGTAGCGATGACGACCCTGCCATCGCCATTTTGAAAAGCAAACGCCCTCGTGCTGAGGGGGTCATGCGCCGTTTCACATGGTTTTGGGGTGAAACCGCCTATCAGGTTTTGGGGCCATTGCGTCGGGGTGATATCGATGATTGCGGAACCCGCCTGAAATGTCTGCGATGTTGCGATTTTGGCACCGAGGAGAATCAGACTAAAGATAAAGGATGTCCGTAACATGATACCAGTTAACCAAGTCGAGACTGATTTGGAATAACTTTTTGAGCCGAATTTTGACCTTTGATGGGTCAGACAATCTTTCGAACGAGATGGTTCACCGCAATCTGAATATTCCTTTTTGATTTTCGCACATCTGAGTAAGTTGTTATACCATGAAATGCTACCCGCTTGTTGTTCTGTTCATTCTAAGCTCTGTATGTGCGATCCCCGCATTGGCACGAAACGAAGCAGAGACGCCACCGAATTTTGTCATTATCCTCTGCGACGATCTCGGCTATGGCGATCTTTCTAGTTTTGGCAATCCCAGCATCAAGACACCACACCTCGATCGCATGGCAGTGGAGGGGCAAAAGTGGAGCCAATTTTATGTGGCTTCACCGGTCTGTACTCCAAGTCGCGCCGGATTACTAACGGGGCGCTATCCTATCCGTAACGGCATGACTTCTGCGGATCGCGTTGTGCTTTTCCCGGATTCAGCCAAGGGACTGCCAACCTCCGAAGTAACGATTGCGGAGATCTTGAAGGAAAAAGATTATGCGACGGCTATGGTCGGAAAATGGCACCTCGGACATCTTCCTGAATTTCTGCCGATCAATCAGGGTTTTGATTCCTACTATGGGATCCCCTATTCCAACGACATGGATCGCATCGAAGGAGCGCCGAATTATCGTCTAAAAGCAGCCGACCCTAATTGGTATCCTGATACGGAGAATTATAACGTGCCTCTAATTCAGGATGATAAGGTGATCGAACGCCCTGTTGATCAGAATACTTTAACGCGACGACTGACAGAGAGATCGGTGGAGTTCATTAGGGCAAACGAGAATCGTCCCTTCTTTCTCTACCTAGCGCATCCACAGCCTCATATTCCGCTATTCGTCCACCCGGACTCACTTGGTAAATCGATGGGTAGTCTTTATGGCGATGTCATTGAAGAGATCGACTGGAGTGTTGGGACGATTCTCGACACTTTGCATGAGTCTGGCCTGGCGACGAATACCGTCGTAATCTTTTGTTCAGACAATGGACCGTGGCTCTCATTCAAGACTCATGGAGGTTCTGCCGGTCCGTTACGTGCCGGAAAAGGAACAACTTTTGAAGGAGGACAGCGTGTCCCTGCAATCTTCTGGGGGCCCGGTATCGTGAAACCGGGAATGGTCACAGAAATGGGTTCAACTCTCGATCTTATGACTACCTTCGCGACACTCGCGGGAGCGAAGGTTCCCTCAGATCGCAAAATGGACAGCAATGACCTTTCTAAAGTATTGCAGGGTGGGGGAAGCGGACCGCGTAACGAATTCCATTATTGGACGCGTGCCGAACTCCACGCGGTCAGGTCGGGGAAGTGGAAACTGCATCTAAAGCAGCGTGAGCCAGTGAATTATAGTAAAGCGGTGGAACTGGCGGAACCTGAACTGTATGATCTTGTCGCTGACATTTCTGAAGCTCACAACGTGGCAGCTGATTATCCCGAGGTTGTGGCAGAATTGCTGGAAAAGGTAGCGGCGCACCTCGCCGATACTTCTGACAGAGCCTCGGATCAGTTAGTGGAGAGGGTAACAAAGAATTAGTAGGCTAAACCATTTAAGGGATGACTAGTCTCAGGCTGGTCGGAGCCTTAAAAAGTTGATTGGATTCAACCGACCTCGCATTTTTAATGTAATTTTTGCAGGAATGAGGATTTTGCGTTCGTCGAACTTCGCCCGGGTAGATTGTGGAGCCACCTTAGGCATTAGATAGCAGTCCTAAGATGACCGTTTCAACTTTGGTTTTCACAGACAAGCGTCGAAACAATATCTCAAAGCTGTGAGATTGGCCAAGTTTCTTGAAACCTGCATGGTCTGCTCGTTCGGCTGGATTGATGTAAATACCCTAAAAGAGTGGCCGGATCTATTGTTTCCGATTTGATAGCAAGCGCCGACATGGAAAGAAACCGATACCGAATGATTCCGATGACGCGCCCTAAAACGTAGTTATTGTGGTGAAAATGCGTGCGAATCTCCAAACTCGAAAAGACTTCCGCCAGCTGGCGCCGAATAAGGCGCTTGGCAACCGGCTTGTTGTTGTTAGCTGGATCTTGACACTGGTTGTCTGGATCCTCGTTGGGGCCATGCAAAGGATATCCATTCCAATCCCCGATAGCTTGGACCTCTCCATCCTCCCCGCGATTAATGCCCTGCTCAACACCCTCGTAGCGATTTGCCTGATCGGTGCCGTCGTCGCCATTGTAAAATTGAATCGCGCAGATCTGCACAAGAAATTGATCAATGTGGCTGTACTGCTATCGATTCTATTCCTTGTCAGCTATGTGAGCTATCACCTCACCCATGGCGAGGTGAAGTATGGCGGTGAAGGGGCTATCAGGAAGGTTTACTTTTTCTTCCTGATCTCTCACATCGCCCTCGCTGCGATCAGCTTTCCGTTTATTCTCCTTAGCCTGAGTTATGCGATTTCAAACCAGTTCGGGAAACATCGGCGTCTCGTTAAGATGGCTTTTCCAATGTGGTTGTATGTGGCGGTGACTGGTCCAATTGTCTACCTGATGCTTCGGCCCTTCTATTGAGAATTGGGCCGCTTTCCCTCTTGAAGGGTTGGGCCGGTATCGGTGGTAAAAGAGCTTCACTCAACGCAAAACAAGTGATTTTCGCCGCGGAGCAGCAGTTTCCCACCAAAGGCTACTGGTGTCGCTAGAATCTGTTCTCCCATGGCATTTTCGCTGAGTAGTTCAAAGGTCTCTCCCACCTTGGCAGCAAAAACGACCCCATCTTCGCGCGCGGCGTATAAAATTCCCCCTGCGATGACGGGCGATGCGTAATAGGCATCGGCGGCTCGTGGAAACGCCTCTTCCCAGTGAGCTTTGCCGGTCTCAGGGTCAACAGCGACGAGGCCTCCTTTGTGGCGAAGAAGATAGACCCTGCCGCCGTAAGCCACTGGGCTAGCGACATAGACCCCGAACTTGTCGGTATCCCAAAGACGATGGGTCTTGGTGACATCGCCGCTGCCTCCTAAGCGTATTGCGTGAACCGAAGCTTGTTTCCGGTCGTCTCGTCCGACCGGAATGATCGCGACGTCGTCGATAACGACCGGAGTTGCAATATGCGGCCAAAGCTTCATCCCTTCAGGATTGAATCCACTGCTGGACCAGAGTAGTTCGCCCGTTTTCGCCGCGTAAGTGGTGACGTGGTCGGAACACCAGATCATGACAGCGTCCTTGTCTCTGTGTCGAATTGGAACTGGAGTGGTGTAACCGTTATCGTTTTCGGGTGGCACATCGTAGTTCCGTTCAGTCTTCCAGAGGATCTCTCCAGTCGAGAGATCGAATGCGGCAACCCAGGAATCTCCAGCATGCAGGCGCGGGAGAATGAGTTTCTTGTCCACAATGACTGGAGAACTTCCTTGGTCCCAGTAGAGATCTTGGGACCCAAAGTCGTTCGCAAGATTCCGCTTCCACCGGATGGTCCCGTCCATTTCCAGACTCGCAAGAGTGCCACTTTTAAAGTAAACATAAAGACCATCGCCGTCAGTGACTGGGGACGAGTTGCTGCTCGTGCCCAGTATTTTATGCTTCGCGGGGCGCTCTTCGCCAAATTTGGTTTCCCATACCTTTTGCCCAAAGAGATCGAAAGCGATCACAGAGTCCATCCCGCCGTCGGGTGTGGTCACGTAGATCTTGCCATCATGAACGACCGGCACCGAAGCGCCTTTCCCTGGGAGAGCCACCTTCCATTTCACGGAGCCAGGGTTCCACTCGGTCGGGTAGCCTTCACCCTCTCGGCTTCCAGTGTGTTCGGGACCACGCCAGTTAGACCAATTTTCGGCGATTAGGTTTGTGAGGTTAAGCGAGATAAGAGCTGCAACTAATCGGAATGAGGAAAGGGGGTAAACTTTCATGGCAACGAAGCTTAGCATGCAATGGGAAATGCCCAACCTACGTTAGCGCGCCCCTCCCTAGATCACCATTCCGTTACAATTCTGCCGATGATAACGCCACGTAAAACAGTGACACGAAAATTATTGAACAGTCAGCCTACTCAGTTGTAACCTTGTCATCAATTCGAGATATAATGAAAAACCCATCCAATCGTCGTAAGTTTCTAAAAAAGGCTGCCTTGTTTAGCGCCGCTCCAATGATTGTTCCCTCTTCCGTTCTGGGATTAGGAGACAACATCGCACCTAGTAATCGTATCACCGTCGGCGGTATCGGCCTTGGCCCGCGCGGTCGAAGAGTGCTCGGCTCATTCCTTGCTCAGCCTGATTGCCAATTTGTTGCCATTGCTGATCCGCAGAAAGAGCGGAGAGAAATCATCAAAAGACTGGCAGACCGCGAGTATGAGAACACTGACTGCGTGACGTACGACGATATGGCCGGTGTGCTAGAACGAGATGATATCGATGCCGTTGTGATCGCTACTGGTGACCGCTGGCATACGACAGCCTCTGTCTATGCAGCCCGAGCTGGGAAAGATATCTACTGCGAGAAGCCCTGTGCCATGAATATGCAGGAGTGCCGTGAACTCGATGAAGAAGTCACCAAGCACAAGCGTGTCTTCCAAGCCGGAACTCAGCGTCGTAATGTCGGTAACTTCGGGTTGGCTCAGGACCTCGCCAAGACTGGCAAACTTGGCAACATGACCGCCGTCCACGCCGGTATTCTTGCTCTTCAGGATTACCTCGAGCCCCTCCCGGAGGAGCCACTGCCAGATCCCGAAATTGTCAATTGGGACAAGTGGGTAGGACCGGCTCCGATGAAGTCGTATAATTCTGAATACTGCAGAGGTCGCTGGCGCAACCATGCTGGATTCTACGCTGCCTGGAGGTTACCTGAGTGGGGAGCTCACACGATTGACCTCTGTCAATGGGCCGCCGATGCGGATGGAACTGCACCAATCGAGTATGAAGCGGTGGACGATAACACCATCCACGCGACCTACGAAAACGGCATTAAGTTGGTAATGCGTCTTTCTGGATTCAAAGACGAGGGCGAATGGACTCCGGGGCTTGGTTCTTGTCCGGTCAAGTTTGAAGGGGATGAAGGCTGGGTTGAAGCTGGTGATTTCGAAGTTCTCGCTGTCAGCGATGACAAGCTTCTCGAAGGTAGAGACTACGAGAAATTGGCTGGAACTGACCCGATCAATCATGTCCGTGACTTTATGGACTGCGTGAAGACTCGAGAGCAACCGCGTTGTAATTCCACGGTGACTCGGAATGGCCACCTTGCTTGTTTCGCTGCCGCTACAAGCTGGAAACTCGGTCGCAAGGTGACCTTCGATCCGGTAAAAGAGGAGTTCATCGGAGACGATGAGGCGAATTCCTATCGCGGTTACGAGCGTCGCGGGCCATACACCATCTAGTGGTCGATCACGCAGAACTTTTTCGAATTGATGGTTCCGGGCTGATTCAGTCCGGAGCCATTCAACTGTTCCAGGGGCAACATCTTTAATTCGGCAACACCTCGAATTCGGAAAGTTGAACAAAGGTCGCAGCCAATATGGGGCACCGGTGAGATCTAGCCCGTCGCAAAGGACTGAATCGCCCCCTCACACTCCTAATTTTTCGTCTCCGGATTGAGTCAGTTGGTGTCCCCGGGGTGGTCAGGTTACGCAGGCAGTCAACTCCCGATCGTTTTCCTCTCGAGGGTTCCAGTATAGAAAGCCAGTTATGATTCTGCGAGGTAACCGCGTACCGTCTCGTAGAGTTCGAAAATGTGGTGATCGTGTAAACTGTAGAATACCTGCCGACCGCTTTTCCGGTATCTGACTAGACGCCCATTCCTCAGAGCGCGCAGTTGATGAGAGACAGCCGACTCCGATACCGAAAGCTTTGCCGCCAGATCGCACACACAGCTTTCTGAGACCGAAAGTAGCGATATTAAACGAAGACGGGTGGGATCTGCCAATACGGAAAAGAACTCGGCCATCTGCTGAGATTCCTCGACCTCGAGCGGGTAAAATCCTTCGTTTGTTGATGGGCTATGATGCTCCTCGCAAACCGGTGCGTCCGCATCGAGCATGTTTTCAGGGGAATCCGACGCCATATTTAATCATTACCCAGCTTGTATAGAGAAACAATTGACAAATATATGAGAGTATGTTCAGGTATTCATCAAATGAGTAATACAATCGTTACGAAATGCGCCTGCCCTGACTGCAAATGTGAAGTTTCTCTCGGGCACCAAGTGGTGAAAGATGGCAAAGAGTTCTGCAGCGAGGTCTGTGCCGTAGGTCATGAGGATGGCTGCAATTGCTGCAGTGGACCGTGCAACTGCGGAGAGTAAGGTCTCTCCGGCCCCGGTGTCTGCCGGACTTGGTGAGTTTCTGCTTCTAAGGGCAGCTTACTCGTAAACGCGCGACGTTATCTAGAAGAAAATGCCGCCGATCCAAGCGATCGCTAGGGCGAACCCACTGGCCCATGCCATCTGGCGCAAACAAAGTTTTGCCGCGAAGGTCCAACGCATTTCCTTTCCGATGGTGTAGAGCGTGACGAGGCAGGGGAGAAGGACACCAGCAAGGTAGACTGCGGTAAGAACTTGCGCTGGATTTTCAAGTCCTACTTTGAGTGCCCCCCAATCGTCGTCTAGTAACCCAATCGCAATGCCGTCTTTGCGGATTGAACCCAGGGCAATAGCCGTGGCTGCTTCACCGGGAAGGCTAAAGAGAGCCATGAGTGGCTGGAGCACGCGGCCGAGGGCGTCAAGGATTCCAAAGTAGGCGAGGGTGGCGGCAACAAAACAGATTGCAGCAAAGATTGGAAGAGCCATGATGACAAACTGATGAATGCTTTCGACGACTTCACGGGAAATTCCCCGTATCGAAGGTTTGTGGAGCGGATCTGACTCTGGAAGGAGTAACTGGTTATTGGCCAGTCGCAGCACTTTGGGAGTGTTGAAGCGCAGGTAAATGAGGGTGGTCACGGCAAGGACAACGATGTAAACGACACTAAGCTCGGACATATCGGCTGCGGCAAACACGGCGAGAGTTGCCGGAAGCTGGTAAGAGCAGGCGGAGCCAAAGGAAATTGCAGAAACGCAAGTACCCCTTGAACAGGAAGCACATGAACGACTCGCGATCACGGCAGGCACATTGCAACCAAACCCCATAATGACTCGGACCAAGTCGCGCCCTCCGATTCCAAATGGTCTCAGGTAGGGGTGCAAGGCGACTGAAAGACGGTCGATCAGGCCGGTCGATTTATAAATCGCAAGTATGGCTGAGAAGATAATAATTGTTGGCAGGGCATAAAGGATCAGAAAAGGAAACATTGAAACCAAGCCGTAGTCACCTGAGAAGAGTAACGCCAAAAACGGAGGGCCGCTCTCGATCCATGATTGCAGTGGGGAAATAATTGCCGTGACAGGGGCATAAAGCCAGTCAGCGAATCGATTGGCCTGCGTCACGGCGATGATCGTTGGAGATAGGAGAAGAGAGACCGCAACGAGAGGATGATTTACAATGCGTTCAGCCTTGGAAATACGCTTCTCCGAAGAGGGATAGTCAGCGACAAGTAGGGCTAGTTCGCTCTGCTGAAAACGGAAAAAAGAATCTCCGGTGACGGCCTTTCGAATTTCGTCCCGTGCCTCTTCTCCGAAATTACGGGCATCGACAAGGAACACTGGTACTCCAGAAGTGTCACTAAGATCACGTTGAAGCTTAGATCCTTGCAGTTGCTGGTTTATGCGATCCGAAAAGGTTACGACGATAAATCCTGCTTTACCCTCGACCATCGGGAGGAGCAACTGCAACTGGTCAAGAGCACGATCTGCCCTCACGACGAGCATGACTTGAACGGACTTCGACAGTGCTTCCCTCGTGGCACTTGCGGTTTCGGTTTCCGAGTCACGATAAATTCCGGGACTGTCGACCCATGATATGTCGTTGTCGGTATAGGAATTGCAGGCAAGAGTGGACCCTCGAAAATTCTCTGGTGTCGCAAAACGTCCGCTGAGGCGTGACAGCAACTGAGTTTTTCCTACGCTTTCAAGGCCGAGAGAAAGAATCTGCTTGTTGGGCTTCGAGTTCTCTCTATGACCATTTTCGGGAGCAGAAAATACTGGAGTATTCATTAAGGATGGTGCGATGCGAACTTGTAACGATGCTCCAATTAAAGTTGCTTGGTGATCGCTGTATAAGGTCGAAGAGCCTACTTTATCGGTTAGGTGCCTTGAGTTGCCGAGCCGCCTTTGAGAATGGACTGGTTCCTATGTGATCAGCTGACTCGTGCCTAGTGATTGGCCGTCGCGTAGTCTTCGACCTCGGCAGGCGACACTTCTTCATCAGGCTCCACGGCACAGGTGCAATCCTCGCAGCAGGAGAGGTCATCAATCATGAAGCCGCGCTCCTCCCATTTCTTTAGAGGCTCTGTCCATTGGTGTTCAAGGCGTTCTGCGATTGTCCGAGCAATAATTCCAAAACGAGCCCGAAATTTGTAGATAAAACAGAAGATAGACTGGCGGTGCTGAAGTTGCGGACCACTATAGAACAGATTAGCTAGCTTGGGTGATTCGTCTGCTTCCTCGGTGAAAGAAATATGTCCTTTCTCGTCTGTAAACCATGACGCTACTGGTCCGAGGCCACCTCGGAAACCAGTGGCGAGAATCGGGGGTGTCGATATCTCAAAGGGCTCATTTTCACCGTCGATGAGGATGTAGTCCTCTCCTACTTTCGTGACTTCCACGATGTCGGCGTTTTTGTAGAATCGAACGGTTCCAGAAGCATTCAGTAGAACATCCTTTAAACGGTCAATCGTGAAGGGACTAAGCGCGCGGCTGGGATCGGGACTATTCTGGTGCCAGGGTTCCCCGCGCGAGAGAAGGTGAACCGTTTTCCCCTGCCGGGCCAGGTGAACGGCGGCGTCGATACCACTCTCAAAACCACCGATCACGGCATGCTCGAGGCCGGGCATCTCGCTCCAGTCGGTGACTGAGCTGTTGTGGACACAAAGTTCACTTCCACGAATATCGCTTCGAGGAAAAAAGAATTCTCCTCCCGTCCAGATGACATGTCGGGCCTGAAAATTACGACCCTCTGTGATGAGAGTGAGGGAGTCGTCGGCTTTCTCAACGCCTTTGACTTCGATCCCTGATTTTACGTCTAGTTGGTAGAATTCGACAATAGCGTTGAGGTAGCGTGCATATTCCGCTCCGGTCGGATGTTCTGTGTGGAGATAGTCCGCCGGGGATGTGTGTGGAGTGATCGCATTGAGATCGACTTGACCAAAAGGATTGGAGTGGAATGAGGGTGAGATCATTCGCATCTGTGCAGGCCACGCTTCGAAGGCTGCGCCGACGCCCCGACGGTCGACCAGAGCAATGTTATCGATGCCGCAGTCTTTAAGAGCCGCAGCACATCCCAATCCGGCGGGGCCGGCACCAACGATTAGAACGTCGTAGACAGCTAAGTTCGGGGTTTCCTCAAATATAGGCACCATGGCATCAAAATATTTGCGTTTGTTTTTAATGCAAGTAATTTGCGGTAAGGGTTTAATATTGTTTGGCGCGCCGGGAATCGGGTGTCGTGACTGCCGAATTAAAATCAGTCCCACTTCCTGAATTTCTGCGCGGAATCTTCTCAGCTTCCTAGTTCGCGTGACGCA
>PBSY01000040.1 GCA_002726915.1 Verrucomicrobiales bacterium
CTATGGGCAGCTAGCGAGAAATGAGGCGGTGAAATTTTCTCAAAAAACGACGAGCCTGTCTCGCTGGTGGCGTGAATATCCTGCGAAACAAGTGGCCGGGGTCTTTGGGGATCGCGCGAATCGCTGGACTTGGGATGAGGCTGAAGAGTTCAGCTGGGAGATCGGAATTGGGGATCATCCCGTGAAAGAGGTCGAGGTGCTGGGAACACTTGCGCAAGCGTATGGGGAGTTTTTACGAGTCTCAGAGCTGCCGGTATCCCTCGAGCGGCATGGTCGCCAGCATTCCCGGCCTGATCTTGATGTAACTCGGACAGTGGGGTGGTTTACGAGCTTGCATTTCTTGCTGATTGCTCTCCCGGGAACCGGACTGGATCACGTGCTTCGGCAACTGGACGGGCAGCTGAATTCGCTCGCGAGACAGGATTCGGGGGGGCATCAAGTCGAGCTAAGCTTTAACTACCTCGGTCGCTTGACGATGCCGAGCGGTTCTCTTTTGCAAGGACTGGCGGCTGGGGAGATTCCCGAAATGAATCATCCCAAAAATGGTCGATCCTTTCCCTTGGAACTCGTGGCTTGGATTGAGGGTGAACGTTTGAAAATCCGTTTCCGTTGGCATCGGGCGCTGCTTGCGCCCGCGGCGGTGGAGCAAATTGCGCAACGTCAGTGTTCTCTCTTTGAATCGCTTCTAGAAGGTGCGGTGAAGCCCAAGGTGATTTTAAAAAAAGACCCCAATCTGAGTAAACTCATGAGTAAGCTGAAATCGAGAGACGGGACGCGGCAGTGATGAGATGCCGTTCTTTGACGGTTGCTTGCACAAAGACCCCGAATCGAGGCGGAGGTTTATCGTTCTGAGTCTTGAGTATGCCGGGGAATTCGATACCTTCGTTGAGGAGGGCGCTTTGCCCCGAGACACGATCAATTTATGGCTGAGGTTGAAGATATCCTCAAACTCTCTCCTCTGCAGGAGGGGCTACTATTCCATTCGCTATACGCACCGGGAACGGGGCTTTATACTGAGCAGCGATGGTGTGTCGTAAAAGGGGAACTGGATACTGAGCTTTTTCGCAAAGCTTGGACGCAGGTGATCAATCGTCATCAGGCTTTACGAGCGGAGTTCCACTGGGAGGAAACTGATGAACCCGTTCAGGTGATCTACGATGAGGTTACGGTGGAGTGGGCCACAAATTTAGACGGAGAATTCGAGGATTTTTTGGAAGCGGATCGGGAGCGTGGCTTTGAGTTGGATCGTGGTCCCTTGATTCGCTTTGCGTTGTTCCCACGTCCTGACGGGGATCACTACTTTATCTGGACCTTCCATCATCTTTTGATGGATGGCTGGGGGAATGGCGTTCTCATTCGTGAGGTCTTCGCCAGCTATGCCGCGGCACGGCGGGGTGAAAAAATAAGCCTCTCTTCGGCTTACGATTATGGGGTCTTTCTGAATTGGTTGGAGGATCGGCCGGTGGAGGCAGAGCTCGCTTATTGGGAAAATGCGCTGAAGGGGTTTGCGGAGCCAGTGTGCCTGGCTCGACGACTTCCTGAGAGCGGTTATGCCTCACGTAATTTTGAATTCTCGGAAGCTGAGACTCTATTTTTGGAGGAAACCGCACGCGAAAATCGGCTAACCCTCAATACTTTGGTGCAGGGAGCATGGGCGATGCTGCTGAAGGCTCATATGGGTAAAGAGGATGTTCTCTTCGGGGTGACGGTGTCGGGGCGGCCACCAGAATTACTAGGAGTGGAGCAAGCGATTGGTCTTTTTATCAATACGGTTCCTGCGAGGGTTTCGCTCGCTCATGAGACAAGTGGTCTGGAATGGCTTCAAGACCTCCAGTCAGAGCAACGGAAGCGGGAGCAATTCGGCTATGGCAAGCTAATGGATTTGCAGGCTTTCACTGAAGTTCCCGCGGGGACTCCGCTTTTTGAAAGTCTTCTCGTCTTTGAAAACTATCCCATTTCTTTAGAGGAAGCTTTAGCCGGAACAGAGAGCGAATTTCAGCTCACCGAGCGCGAAGGATATGAGCGGACCAACTATCCGCTCACGGTGGTGGTGATTCCCGGAGAGACTCTTCAGGTGAGCTTTCGTTACGAGCGTGAGGCTTTCTCAGAGGATTTTATCAAGCGTCTCTTCACCCAGCTTAAAAGGGGAATGAGCGCCCTTCTTGAAGGGCTTGGTGAGGAGCTAAGCAAAATATGGTCCCTGCCCGAAGATGAGGCGATGCGGCTAAGTCAAATGGGGAACGGTGAGCGGGCTGAGCCAGAAGCGGCGACAAGCTTAGAGCTTTTCCGCAGAGAAGCTGAGCGAGTGGCCGAGAAGGTCGCGCTCATCGTGCCTGATCAGGACGGACTCACTTATCGGGAACTCGATGAACGTTCCGGGCGTCTGGCAGTGGTGTTGCAAAAGAAGAGGGGGATCGGAAGAGGGGATCGAGTTGGCATCTACCTCAAGCGTAATGAAAGGCTCCTAGTCGCCCTTTTTGCAGTTTGGAAATGTGGAGCGGCTTATGTGCCTCTCGACCGTGACTTTCCAACAGAGCGACTGAGGTTCATGGTGGAGGACGCTGCCTTGGCCCTTCTCATTCATGAGGAAAATGACGATGAGATGGAGCAAGTTTTTGGAGAGCAGAGTGTTGAAAAAATTGCCCTAAACTCTTCTCTTTGGGGGGGTGATCAGGCGATAGAGGTCTGGAAGGTCGGCGCCGCTGATGCCGCTTATATCATCTACACGAGTGGGAGCACTGGAACTCCCAAGGGTGTGCTGATCACCCATGGGAACTTGGTAAATTTTCTGAATGGGATGTCACACGCATTGGGCTTGGAGGAGCGTGAAGTCTTCTTAGCGGTGACGACAATTTCTTTCGATATCTCGATTTTAGAACTCTTTTTGCCTCTGGTGTCTGGTGCCTCCTTGGTTTTAGCGCCTTCCGGGGCGGGCAGAGATGGAGAGGCGCTGGAGAAGTGGATTCGTGAATATGGAGTGACGACGATGCAAGCGACTCCGACGACTTGGCGCGTTTTATTGGAGAATGGGCAATGTCCTGCGGTGCGGGTCCTCTGTGGTGGTGAAGCCTTACCTTATGACTTAGCGAGAGACCTTTGTCATTATTCTGAAGATGTTTGGAATCTCTATGGACCAACTGAGACGACGATTTGGTCTGGTGCGTTGAAGCTGAATTCTGGAAATCTCGCTTCGGGAATTGTTCCAGTTGGTGGCGTTATTTTAAACACCCAGTTTGAAGTTCGAGACGAGGGTGGTGGAATCGTTCCTGATGGAGCGACGGGGGAATTATGGATCGGGGGCGCGGGAGTGAGTCCGGGATATTGGAAACGTCCTGAGCTGACTGCGGAGAAATTTCAGAAGGGATTCTACGCGACAGGTGATCTCGTTTCCTGGCGTGATGATGGGGTTTTAGAATTCCATGGCCGGCAGGATGGGCAAATCAAGCTCAGGGGCTACCGGATCGAGATCGGAGAAATCGAGACTGCGCTGCTTTCTCATGCGGCCGTCCAAGAAGCGGTGGTGGTCCTACACGGTGGCGATGAGTCTGCCATGCTGGTTGCTTTCATCTGTGCCGATGAGGAGGTGGAGGAAAAGAAACTCCGCGAGTGGATTAGGCAGAAGCTCCCTTCTTATATGGTGCCCACTCGCTGTGTCGCGGTGTCGGAATTTCCCCTGACTCCAAATCGAAAAGTGGATCGTGGAGCGTTGCAGCGCATTCCTATAGAAGGGGAAGTTCTCAGCCAGCATGGAGGCCGATGGCAGTCGCCGGAGGAGGAACTCGTCGCGGGAATTTGGTCAGATGTTTTAGGGCGAGCGGTGATCTCGCGGGCTGATCATTTCTTTGAAATGGGCGGGCATTCTCTCGCCGCTACGCGTGTGGTGTCTCGCTTGCGTGAACTCTTAGGAAGAGAGGTGCCCTTGCGTCGTCTTTTTGAGCGTCCTGTCCTGTCGGAATTTGTTTCCGCGCTTGATCCGGAGAGCGAAGGTCAGCTTGAGACGATTCCACGGTGGAATGGTGGGCCTCTACTCCCACTCTCTGCTGCTCAGCGGCGGCAATGGTTGATGGACCATTTAGTGGGGGAGGAGAATCTCTATTCGGTGCCAACGGTGGTGCGGATTGAAGGAGAGCTTTCGATTTCTAGGCTGCAGAAGGCATGGCGTGCAGTTCTCGCGGCTCACGAGGAGCTTCGCTTCTTCTTCGTGGAGGAAGATGACATGCCCTTCGCGCAGGTGGCTAGGGTGGTAGAGGGGGAGAGGGATACGATTCAAGTTCGAGATCTTAGCGAGCTAGAGCCGGATGACCAGGAGAAGCGTTGGCGAGAGTTGACAGCGGAGGACGTGCGAATTGGCTTTGATCTTGGTGAAGCCCCTTTGTGGCGTGCTCAGCTCTTCAAGTTATCGGCCGAGGCACAGGTTTTATTATTAAATTTTCATCATATTCTCGTCGATGGCTGGTCACTGGGTCTCTTGGTGAGGGAACTCTCGAAGGCATACGAGACGGGGACTCTGGATCAGGGGGAAAGGCGGTTGCGCTACGTTGATTACTCGCATTGGCAATCGACTCAGGACCGGAGCAAAGGACTCAATTTTTGGCAAAAGAAACTGGAAGGGCTTCCCGCCCAGATTGCGCTCCCTCTCGATTTCACAAGACCTGCAGAACTCTGTCATGAGGGGGCAACTGATGAATTGGAGATCAATGAAAGCACTTATCAAGCGTTAGTGGAACTTGGTTGGAGTGAGGGGACGACCTTATTTATGACGCTGGCGACGGCCTTCTCGGTGTTGCTGTATCGCTATGGGGCCGGTCATGACTTTGGGATCGGGACACCTATTGCGAATCGCCCGCGGCAGGACCTTGAAGAGGTGATAGGGCTGTTTGTAAATACCTTGGTTTTAAGGCCTGATTTGGGAGGGAATCCCACTTTGAGGGATCTTCTTCTACAAATGCGAGATGAGACGCTGGCGCTGTATCAACATCAAGAGGTGCCCTTTGAAGACGTTGTGGAGCGAGTTGCAGCTCCGAGGAGTCGTGCTTCGAGCCCTCTTTTTCAGGTTCTTTTCACCCTTCAAAACGCGCCGCTCGAGAAGCTGACTTTGACCGGGGTGCAATGGTCTCCGATCACTCTCGATCACAGCCTTTCAAAATTTGATTTGAGCCTCGCGATGGCGGAAAAGGATGGCGTTTTGAGAGCTCGCTGGGAGTATCGGAGTGACCTGTTTTCACCGGAGACGATCAGCCAGATTGGTCGCGATTTTGCGCGCTTGTTAGAGAATTTCCCTCGCTTGTTAGAGCAGCCACTTTCGGCGATTCCGATCCATGATCGAAGCGTTGAAGATGAGTTGATCACTCTTGGTAAAGGAGGGGTTGGTAAAGCTGAGGGAACGATTACGGAGCAATTTTCTCAAAAGGTGAGAGAGCAGCCAAATGCGGTGGCTCTGATTTCAGGTGTCCGAAAAGTAAGCTACAAAGAACTTGATCTCCTAAGCCAGCGTTGGGCTGATTTACTGGTTGAGCGTGGTGTGGGTCAGGAGTCTCGGGTGGGAGTGATGGCAGTCCGTTCGATTGAGACGATGGCGGCGATCATCGGAGTCCTAAAGGCAGGAGGGCTTTATGTTCCTTTGGAGGTCGATTTGCCGGCAGTTCGTTTAGATTGGACTTTGAGAGATGCGGAAATTGGATGGGTGCTATCGGATGATCGTCTGTTACTAGAGGAGCGCTTTAGTGGTTCTGCTATTTTCTCATTTGGGAACGGTGAGGGATTCTACCTTTCGCTGAGTGAAATTCCTCAAAAAGAACGGAAAGTAGTTGAGGCTGATCAGCTCGCTTACCTTCTCTACACCTCAGGTTCAACGGGTTTACCTAAAGGAGTGGAGGTGCCGCATCGGGCGGTCGTTCGCTTGGTGAAGGAGACGTCTTATGCGAGCTTTCGGCCGGAAGACGTTTTCTTGCAGGCTGCACCGCTGGGGTTCGATGCCTCGACTTTTGAAACCTGGGGCCCGCTCCTGAATGGAGGGACTCTGGTGCTTGCTGGCCGTGCGACTCCTTCGCTCGATGAGCTGGCAGAGCTCGTTCAAGAGCATGGTGTGACCAGCTTGTGGCTGACGGCGGGTCTATTTCACCTCGCGGTTGAGGAGAGAATGACGGGCTTTTCGGGGCTGCGGCAATTACTTGCCGGTGGCGATACTCTTTCCCCTGAGCACCTCAAGATGGCCGCGGAACTTTGGCCTGAAACGCAGCTAATTAATGGCTATGGTCCTACCGAGGGGACGACGTTTAGCTGCTGTCATCACTTTTCTAAAAGAGAGCTTTTTGACCTTAAAAAGACCCCAATTGGTCTGCCGATTCATGAGACTCAGGTTTACATCCTAGACGCTGACCTGCAGTTGGTTCCTCAAGGAGCGGAAGGGGAGCTTTATCTGGGAGGGCAAGGGCTCGCGCGCGGCTATGCGAATCAAGCGAGTCTCACTGCAGAGGTCTTCGTCCCAAATCCTTTTTTCGATCCTCGGTCTGATGAATTACGTGACGCAAACTTGACGCTCTATCGCACGGGAGATCGCGTGCGTTGGCGTCGTGATGGGGTGCTAGAGTTTTTTGGAAGGATTGATCAGCAGGTAAAGGTGCGAGGCTTCCGAATTGAGCCCGGCGAAGTGGAGCAAGCTCTTCTGAAAATCGGAGGTGTCCGCGAGACAGCAGTGCTAGCTCTGGATGATGAGAGTGGCCATAAGCGTTTGGTGGCCTATGTCGTGGGGGAAGAGAAGGATTGGAAAAGCGATCTGGTAAGAGTTCTCCCGCCTCATCTCGTGCCTTCGGTTTTTGTCGCGATCCCAGTTCTTCCCTTGACTTCAAACGGGAAGCTGGACCGATTTGCCTTACCTGCTCCTGTTTGGGTTCAGCATGCTTCTTCGGGAGAGAATGGCCTAGGAAGTGAAGTGGAAGAGCGGGTGCGTGAGGTTTGGCAGTCGGTCTTACCGGTGGAATCGGTGGGGCTGTACGATAATTTTTTCGAGCTAGGCGGTGATTCCATTCTCGCGTTGCAGATTGTCAGTCGGCTTAAGCGTTCGATGATGGATGTTTCTCCAGCCGAGTTATTTAAGCATCAAACTGTGAGTGAACTGGCGGCTGTGATTTCTGAAGGTCAGGTTATTTTAGACGAGTCTCTCACCGAACCGAGTGGAGCGCCTTTTACAGCGCCTCCGATCCAACGCTGGTTCCGTGAATTGGGGATGGATTCCCCTCAGCATTTTAATCAGGCGATTGCCTTGAGAAGCACAACGGCTCTTGATCAAGGTATACTGGAAGAAGCGTGGAGTGCCGTCGTGGAATATCATGATGCCTTGCGGATGTGCTGGATTGGGAACGAACTTAAGATTGCGCCATTTGAAAAACCAAGGATTGAGTGGTTCCCGCCAGAGGCGTTTGAAGCTGGGGTCGCTGCTCTGCAAGAGAGCTTCGTAGTCGAAAATTTCCCCTTGATCAAATTCGCCGCGAGTGTGGAGGCGGATGGCACGATACGACTCTGCTTAATCGCGCATCATACTGTGATTGATGCGGTTTCATGGAGAATCTTGTTGGATGACTTACAGTTGGTTTACCAACAGATGGAGCGAGGTGAGCGTGCCTATCTGCCAGCAAAAGCGATAAGCTATGAGGCTTGGGCGAAGCTTCTGCCAAGCTCGGTCGAATGGTCCAAGGAAGATACCCGATATTGGCAGGGCGTGGTGCAGGATTCACAGACCCTCTCGTTGAAAAAGGGTGAAGGAGAAGGCAGCCAAGAGATTGAATTTGAGCTCGATGGTTGTGAGGTTGATTTACCCATTCTTTTAGCCTCCGCCGGGCGAGCCTTATCGGCGCTGTGCGAGGGAGATCGCGTGACGGTGATGCTGGAGTCTCATGGACGAGATTTTCAGGGGCCAGGGGAGTCGCTGGACCTCTCGCGAACGGTGGGATGGATGACGGCGATCTATCCTTTCGTGATCAGAAATCTGGAGGAGAGCGATTTTCGGGAACTCTGTCAGGAAATTGAAGATGATCTGGCGCAGGTGCCTCATGGTGGAGTGAGTTACGGGATACTCCGATACTTGGAAGAGGAATCTTCTCTACAGATCAGTCCGTCGCTTGGATTTAACTTTTTGGGTCGGGTCGATGCCGGGTTCAAAGGCGGCGGATTCGAGCGGAACAAAGTCCCGGGTAGAACGGTCGCTCGTAATAATCGTCCCGCTTATCCTATGTTGATCAATTGCTGGCTTGAGGAGAACACCTTAAAGGGAGAGTGGATTTTTGATCCGCGATTTTTAAAAAGAGAAAAGGTCGCTGAAATACTGGAAGAGTTTCTGGAGCAGCTTGAGGGGGCGGATGATCCGCCCTCTGAGAATCTCTATGGGCTGGATGAGAGACAGTTGGCCGATATCGCAGGTCAAGTAGACTTTAGCTTTGAGGGCGATGAGTGAGGAAAGGGGAACTGATCAGACTTTATTGCAGCTGAGCACTCCCTTGCTGTTGAGCGCTCTGATTGGCATGGTCGCGATGTTGGTCGATACTATGATGATCAGCGCATATTCTGAGAATGCGGCTGCCGCAGTGAGTATCGCCAATCAGATATTACTCGTCGCGTTTGATCTTTCGGCATTTTTCGCAGCGGGGGCAGTTGTCCTGATTTCAAGAAGCCTCGGCGCGAAGCGGGAAATTGAGGCCAGGCGGTTTGCGGAAACCGCAATGGTCGGAAATGCTTTGATCGGATTGGTTCTCGGCTTTGTTCTTTTCCTCGGTGCTCCTTGGTGGATTCAGGCCATCAATTGTCCGCCTGAAGCCGCTGAGGGTGCGGAAATTTATCTGCGAGTGGGAGGGTTCACCATTTTTTTTAATGGGATCATGATTGCCGGAACTGCGACTTTGCGGGCCTACGGGAGAACTCGGATTTTACTGTGGTTGGGATTACTGGCTTATGGAGGCTACCTCCCTTTTGCTTATCTCTTAATCTTTGGGATCGGGCCGTTTCCTGAGCTAGGGGGGGAGGGGTCAGCCTTGGCGACTCTCTTTGTCCGAGCAATCGCGGTCGTCTTATTAATCATAGTCTTTGCGCGAACCTTGAAGATTCAGCCCCATTTTTGGAAGCGAAGTTGGACTAGTTCCTGCCAAAGATTGCGGCAAATGTTTACCCTTATTTGGCCAGGTGCGCTGGACAACTTAGCTTATGGGTTTTATCAGATTATTCTCGTGAGCTTCATTGCGGGGATCAGCGTAGTGATGGTGCTGAGCCGGACGTTCACTCTGGCTTTGAATAACTTTCTCACCGTTTTACTGATGTCGATCAGTCAAGCCAATGAGGTGATGGTAGGCTATCGCTACGGGGCGAAAACCTGGAAAGCAGTGAGCCGCTGCATCGTGCATTCTTCGGTAGTCGCAACGATGATTACGATGATGGCGGCGACCTTTCTGTATTTTGGAAGAGAGCCCCTCTTAAGTCTATTCACGACGCAGAAAGAGGTGATCGGGCTGGCGGGCGAATTGCTTCTCATTACCATCTTTGTGCAACCCTTTAGCGCGGTGAATACGATCTTATACTATTCGCTCAAAGCGGTGGGAGATGTGGTCGTGCCCGTGGTGGGAACTCAAATCATGATGTGGGGATTGAGC
>PBSY01000041.1 GCA_002726915.1 Verrucomicrobiales bacterium
TACACTAAGTCGTTTAGAGGCTTGAACAGAGGGACTAAGGCGGAGATATTCAATAGATTATGGAGATTAGTGAAAGCTCGGAGTCGGCAAATGCCGATGATACAACCGCTGTGCCGCTCGAGATTAGTCAGGATGTGGCTGAGCAAGCTGATGAGATGCTACGCGATCTCGCAGAAGAAGCAGGGCTCGATACGGCTTTGATTGTTGATAAGAGCGGTGCGCTTGTCACTGGTATTTCTGCCGAAGAAAATGTTACCGTTGAAGTGATCTCTGCACTGGTTGCGGGAGCGAGCGGCGCGATGAGAACGCTGGTGCGTGAATTAGGAGAAACGGGCGAAATCGAAAGCCTTCATCAGGGAGATGAAAGAACGGTTTATCTTCGGGAAATTCTAGGTCGGTTCCTTCTCGTGGGAGTTTCTGAAGCGGGACTTCCTGTGGGATTGATTCGAGAGAAGTCGAATCAGATGAGAGAACCTCTCTCCAGACTTTTGGAGTCTATTCAGACTTCTTTGGTCTCGGCAGCAGAAGATCACGAGTCAGGTTTGGGAACGCGTTCGCTCAGAGAGGTCGCTATGGAACGATCAGCAGAGAGGGCGGCTAAGAAACCAGAGGAAGAGGATCCACTGGCTGGAAACGATGATTCATTGGCAGCGAAAACTGATGATAGCTCTCTCGACATGGAGAAATTCGCGGGTCTGGAAAATGTCGAAGACGAGCAAGAAAACCAAGCGCGTGACTCCGAAGCGATTTCGATTCTTGAGATTGATGAAGAGGAATCCAAATCTGTCGAGGAAAACGCAGAAGAAGCGCTTGAGCCTACCGAGGTGATCGAGCCGTTGGACTTTGGTGAGGAAGAAATTATTATCGAAGCTGATGACGAGCCTGCTCAGGTCCCGTTCGAACCTGAGGAAGATGAAAATGAGGAAGAAGGGGAAGTTCCGGAACTAATTGCAATTGACCAGCGAGAGCCCGTTGATTCGATTTTTGAGTTGGATACTGAAGATGATAAAGAAACACCAGCCTCTGAGAGCAAGGGCGATGATGGTCTCTCTAATCCTTTCAAGATAGACTCAGAGGACGAGGAAATTGAAAAAGCTGTCATTGAGCGCGCCGATAGTGAATCTCAAGTAGGAATCGAACTCGATACGGAAGATGATGAGGAAATTACAAAAAAAGAATCCGTAACTGATGAGCCCGAGGTCGAAGAAGAAAACGATGGTGAAGCCTCCAGCCCCTTTTATTTCTGACCTCCCTCGCGGGTTCTCGGGAGCCGGGAGGAGTGGAAAATGAACCTTTCCCCGATCAAATTACTGTGTTACCGATATTCTCTAACGGTTCCTGCGGAAAAATAATTGGTTAAATGGACTTAATAACTAAAGGCGGGCCGCTGATGTGGCTCTTGCTCGGTTGCTCTATCATCGCAATCGCGATCTTTTTGGAGCGCTTGTTCTATTTCTACCGAGCTCGAATTGATGTGGGTGATCTGTTGTTTGGACTTCGCAATCTTATCAAGAATAAGGCCTACGCCGAGGCTCTCTCTGAGGCTGTGGTGACACCCGGACCTGCGGCTCGCGTCATTCAAGCGGCTCTAAGGCGCCACTCTGCGCCACGTTCAGAGCTCAAGGAGATTGTTCAAGAGAGTGGCCAACTCGAAGTGCCCAAGTTAGAGAAGCACCTCTCGGTTCTATTAAGCGTGACTTATATTGCCCCTCTGATCGGTCTACTCGGGTCGGTCCTTGGTCTCGTTGATACTTTTGTTCGAATTAACGCCGTGGGAGGATTTACCACCGTATCAGAGATTTCCCAGGGAGTATATGAGGCTTTAATCACCTCAGCTGCCGGCCTCATGGTGGCAATTCCGGCTTTTATTTTTTACTCCCATCTGCGCACCTACGCGAGAAGTCTAATGCATGACATGGAGAGTGCGGGCATCGAGATACTGAACACCATCTGCGACCTTCGATCTCAGCCCTCTGACATCATATCGATCCGCCCAGAAAGCGAAGCGGATCGGGACGGCGGTGAGACCGCGACCCAGTCCTGAGTTCAGCGGGAGGAATTTTGAAGCTTGAATCGACATTGAAAGATCAAGGGGGAATGCTCTACACGGCACCCCTAATGGATGTGATTCTTCTATTGATCATTTTTTTCCTGTTTGGAACAAGTCTGGTTTTGAAGTCTGGTGTAGGGGTAACCCTGCCGAGTTCAGGCTCTGTTTTACCTCCAGCGGAGGATGCGCACATTGTGGCTTTGATTCCGGGTCTGAATGGAGGTCTATATTTCAATGATCAAAGAACAACGCTGGAAGCGCTTCCAGCCATCCTTGGGAAAGCAAGAGAGCGTTCGGATCAAGTCATCTTACTCAGCGACGAAACGATCGACTACGGTTCGGTGATGGAGGTCTCGAGCGTCATTTTGGAACACGGGTTTAGCCTTTCACAGGCGACCCAGCAGAACACGCCGTGACAGGTTCACGGATGAGTAGGCATGGTAATGAAGAAGACAGCCAATGATTATTTCATTTTCGACTGGTCGAAGAATCGACTCGGCTGGCTTTACCTCCTAGGTTTCACCGTCTTTTCGATTACGATTCACGGGGTCGGCTTTTATCTATTTAAGGTTGTCTATCCGATACCGACACGAATCGATCCGACGATGCACTCCGTATCCATTCTCAATGAATCCAATCCGGAAGTTAGGTCTTTGTTTCAGCGGCTCAAAGACAGAACGGTTTTTTTGAAGGCTCCTTCTGAACAGGCTGAGGTCCGTGTTCGACTTAAAGACCACGAAGTCAAATTTTTGCCATTGTTCCAGACGACCGAGTTGGAACCAGTGGCGCCTGAGTATCCATGGTCGCTCTCTTTGAGAGAGAGAACATGGATTCAACTGCCTGAGTCCGTGGGCAAGGGAAAATCATCAACTAGTCTGGATGAAAAACTGAAAAGCCGTAGCATCGCTCCATGGTCCATCTTCGAGGATTATCTCGAGCGGGCCGATTCCGTGCCAGCCTTTCGTGCTAGCTTGAAGGTTTCGAAGAGCGGAAATGTTAAGGTGCAAGCTATTGAAGCCGAATTGGGCGATAGTGATCAGAAGGAACTGATTCAGGTAATCGAGTCGACTCTCAGATTTTTGCCCGGTAAGGGAGAATCAGCGGGATGGATAGATATTTTATCTCGAGATTGATCTCTTTATTATAAGTTTTTCAAATTCAGTAACCTTCGCTTTTTAATCACGCGTAAAACTCATGTTTCGTGTCACCCTTGATGGAATGATCGCCGTTTATCTGGTGGTTATTATGTGCGCCTTGTTTTTCGCTTGGGTTGCGGCAGAGATCTTCCGCAAAGGTCGGGAGAACCGCCGCCGGAAGCATTTCGTGATTTGTGGAATTTGCGAACATGTTTTCGAAGACCTCTCCGATGACGATCTCGCGGAATGCCCCCACTGTGGAGCTATGAATGAGCGGGAGCGAGTGATTGAGATTTGACAAATTTTGACTGTTTCGGATTTGGAGTGAACCTCCTGATTTGACTGGAGAAATCGCCTTGCAATGGCTTTGAAGCGCGCGGAGTTTAGCCGCCAGTTCGAAACGAAGTAAACATGGAACGAAGAGTTGTAATCACTGGAATGGGAGTTGTTTCACCTGTTGGAAACGACGTGGATACCTTCTGGAGCAGCCTGATCGCCGGAAAGAGCGGTATTGGAACGATTTCTGATGATTCCCTCTTGGGCTTCGATTGTAAGATTGCAGGAGAAGTGAAAAATTTCGATGCAGCTCCTTACTTCAAAAACCCCAAAGATGCTCGTCGAGCTGACCGTTTTGCTCAGTTGGCAATGGGTGCGTCCGTCATGGCAATGGCTGATTCGCAGGTTGACCTACGGCAAGTCGATTTGGACCGTTTCGGCTGCATGGTGGGAAGCGGTATTGGTGGCCTCGAAACTCTTGAACAGCAGCACATCAATCTGATGGAAAAGTCCCCCAAGCGAGTTTCGCCTTTCACCATCCCAATGATGATCGCGAACATATCGAGCGGAATGGTCTCGATGGAGTATAATCTTCGCGGGCCCAATATGTGTATTGTGACGGCTTGCGCCACATCCAATCACAATATTGGAGAAGCTTGGCGAATGATTAAATTTGGGGACGCTGATGCTTTCATAGCAGGTGGTTCTGAGTCGACTATCTGTCCAATGGGGCTTGCCGGATTCGGCAATATGAAAGCATTGAGCATGCGCAATGATGAACCCGAAAAAGCCTCCCGTCCGTTTGATGTGGACCGTGATGGATTTGTGATGGGTGAGGGTGCGGGTGTGGTTGTGATTGAAGAATTGGAGCATGCTCAAAAACGTGGAGCAAGAATTTACGCTGAGCTGACTGGCTATGGAGTGTCAGCAGATGCTCACCACTTGACCTCTCCTCACCCGGAAGGTGACGGCGCCCGCCGTTGTATGGAGATGGCTATCAAGCACGCCGGGGTTAAGCCTGAACAAATCGATTATGTGAACGCCCACGGCACGTCGACAGGGCTGGGAGATATCTGTGAGACCAAGGCAATCAAGCGGGTCTTTGGTGATTATGCTGAGACTGATCTGATTGTGAGCTCAACGAAATCCATGACTGGTCATTTGCTTGGAGCCGCAGGTGGGGTCGAGCTTGCCGCATGTGTGAAAGCGATTGGCGAAGGTGTCATCCCTCCGACGATCAACCTCGATAATCCGGACGAGTTCTGCGATCTTGACTACGTGCCTCATACCGCTCGCCAGACTGAGGTTAAGCGGGCCCTAACAAACTCCTTCGGCTTCGGTGGTCACAACGCTTCTCTGATTGTTGAGAAGTTCGAAGGCTAGTCTTGGATCGTCTAAACCAAGGCGGGCCTCAAAGAAATAATTCTCTTTGGAGCCAGCATTTAGTTTTAACGTTAGGAACGAAGAGCAGGCGGGCTAGATCGCCATCGCCTGTAGTGCCCGGTCAGAGAAGAAATCTTCGTCCTCTGGTTCGCTGCCATTGACCAGGGGGCGGGGGCTAGGATCTTCTTTTTTCTGGAGTGCGCGGCGAAGTTTCTTCAGTGCGATGTTTTGGAGTTGTCTAATCCGTTCACGAGTTACGCCAAAAGCTTGTCCAACTTCTTCGAGAGTTTTTGGCTTCTGACCGGCCAGCCCGAAGCGGGCATCAATGATTCTGCGTTCACGCTCATCGAGAACTTCGAGGAGGTCATCGAGTTGCATGTGCATGTTCTTGTGGCTCAGAAGCTCTAACGGCGTTTGGGCTTTCTCGTCACCGATAATCTCTCCAAATTCCGTCGAGTCATTGTCGTTGATCGGAGCATCCAATGACGCGGGTCGAAGCGCTGCCGACTTAAGGCGTGAGAGTTTGGCACGGTCGATACCGATCTCTTCGGCGAGCTCTTCATCAGAGGGTTCGCGCCCAAGTTCCTCGCTCAGCACCATCGCTACGCGACGCATCTTCGAGATTTTATCCACCATATGGACGGGAAGTCGAATCGTTTTGCTCTGGTTGGCCAGAGCGCGTTTGATTGACTGTTTAATCCACCAAGCGGCGTATGTGGAAAGTTTACCGCCCTTATTTGGGTCGAAGCGTTCCACGGCTTTCATCAGGCCGATATTGCCCTCGGAGATCAAATCTAGCAGAGGAAGGCCGTAGTTGGCATAGTCTTGAGCGATCTTCACAACCAAGCGAAGGTTGGCTTTGATCATGTGTGCCCGGGCTTCTTTGTCGCCGATTTTAATTTTATCGGCCAGTTCGACCTCTTCTTCTCGAGTTAATAGAGGCGTCTTTCCGATCTCCCGAAGGTAGATCTTGATGCCACCATCCATTTCCAGATTTGCCATGAAAGTTGAGTGGTTAAAGCTACGTTAGTTTGGTAAAGGGAATTAGATGTTTGATCCCTAGCAGAGGTTATTAGTCTTTCGGCTGCCTTATCCTTGAACACTAGCTTGTGGTTAACAAAGTCCGGCGCCTCCAGCTCTGCGGTTTAGGAATGGTCCTGTTGAAGGGGACTCTCTGCTTTGTTTGTATCGTTAGGGCCGGGAGCAAATTCTTAGGGTTAAAAGAACTCCCACTGATTTAGTGATTCGGTTCTTAGATTTGTTCAAATAAAACTCAGCGGAGATATCCAGAGTTTTCGGAAATAGTTAACTTTTATGAAATATCAAGTATTTCCGCAAGAAAATAGTCTGATTTGTTTTTAAGGTGTGAAAACCCTCGCCCGCCCGCTAGAGCGAGGTTCAATCGTATGAGGACAACCCCAGCATGCGCTGGTAACAACAATTTAGAAGAAATTGATAGTCTTCTAGTAGCCGAGCCCTTTTTCCTCGCGATAAGGCTCGCTTTCGATGCCACGCCCTGAGGATGGATCGGTAACTGGCCCCATCGTCATGCGCTGCCCCAGTTTAAGTAAACGATAACGTTGGCTGAGGCGCTCGCAGCACGAGCTGAATTCATCAGTTGTGACGTTTCCTTGGTCGAACATGTCGTAGTGCGCTGGAACCACCAAACTTGAACCAGCGGCCTTCGCAAGGGCAGCCGCTTCGAATCCATTTAGGCTGTCGCGACCGTTCGCAGCCTTTTCATCTCCATTAATAGGCATGAATGAGAGATTGATAGGCCAACGCCGAATGGCCTTTAGGAGGTGGGTGTGCCAAATGGTTTGGCCGCTGTGATAGAGCGCGAAAGGGCCGAAAAGAATGACAAAGCCCAGATCCTTAGAGTTGCTATGAACATCACGCCTAATTTTCGGCGTGGCTGCGTCGATGCCATGAAACTCGAATGAGTCCACGGTGACGAAGGTTCCCGCGTTCACGGGGACAATGTTGGGACTCGCCTTGCCTAGAAGATTGCGTGCCTGCTCTTCGATTCCTGCAGGGACAACAAGTTTCAAGTTTGGGTTGGCGGCTCTGAGTGGAAGCAGTGTTTCGGGATCAAGTCGGTCGGGTTGTGAGCTGCTGCAGACTACCGTTTCGATACCCGTCAGGGCTAGAGGATCGACCACCCTTTCTGAGGCTCGCTTGATTGGAAATTCAGTACCCTCGCTGGGTCGAGTGTATGAGTTCGAGAGGTAGGGATCGATGAGAATGCTTTGGCCATTCCACTTGACGAGAAACCCACTTTGACCCAGCCACCAGACGTGGATGGCCCCAGCCACGGTTTCAGCCGTTTGAAAGTCGTTAACTAGTTGGTCGTCTTTTTGAACTGGCTCAATCATGGGTCACAACAGCAGAGGGAATCCTGCGGTCACTTATAAAACAATAACATGCTACAAAAAGTGCGGCTTCACAAGAATTCTGGACTATAAAGCGAGCTCAAAAACCAGATTCACTCAACTCTTTTATATTCTCACACTCACTGAGGATTCGTCCAGCCCCAGTCACGGTATGGTAAAGCTGATCTTTTGATTTGGCTCAAGAAAGCTAAGCGGCTCGACGGGCTCAGTCCCGTCTGGCTGCATCACAGAGAGGGATTCCACCTTGTCAGCTTCTCCCAGCCCAATAGTCAGGGAAAAATCGCCACGGATGGTGCGTGGAATTCGCTGAAGTATCCAGTCTTCATCCCTTGAAATGACCGTGATTTTGGTTCCATCTTTTGGATTGCCGGTGAGGCTGATATGTATCCACCTCCCCATAGGACCAGTAGGCTGAAGCCAGCGAACATTGCCACTGGAAGTTGTGTAGATGATGTCAGTTTGGCCATTCAGACCAAGGTCGCTAACGGTTACCTGAATAGGTTTATCGAGAAAGTTTCCCTCGCTGGTGACCGAGACATCACGAAAATCAGTGCCTTCTCTGTTCCAGAGGACATGATTGAATTCAAGGGTATCCGTTCCGATCAGCAGGTCTTCAAAGCCGTCATTGTCGAGGTCGAATGAACCGAAAGCTGTGGCTACTGTTTCAGGAAGCGAGACTTCCTCGGTAATCTGAGTTAGCCTACCTTCGCCAGTGTTTTGAATGAGCTTGATGCGCCCTTCCGCTACCGTGAGGAAATCGAGATGACCGTTGTTGTTGAAGTCAAAAAAGTGGCCCGGGACCGAAGGGGACGAGTCCCCGAGATTTAAATCTGGGAGGATATCTTTAAACCGCCAGTTAGCTGTATTCGATGAGCGTTGGCCTATGTAAAGACGATTTTGAAGTCCGTGAATGCCGAGATAAAAATCGGGAACTTGATCATTGTTAATGTCCGCAACTTGGGCGAAACGAGTTCCCCGTGGAATCCAGAGTTTCAGGTCCCAGGCTACCGGCTCAAAAGTTGCCAGTTTATTCTGACGGTAGAGTTCGAGTGGATGCTCCTCACCCCCAACCATAAGATCGAGAAAGCCATCCTGATCAAAATCTAACCAAACGGCTAAGTTTGTTGAGTTAAAAGATAGCAGTCCGACGTCAGTCGTGACATCGTCAAAGTGTCCGTCACCCCGATTTCTCATCATGGAGTTCGGCAATCCATTGTCGCGGGTGACGAAGATATCGAGGTCTCCATCTTTGTCGTAGTCTGCCGGAAAAAGCCCGTTGCCGGGATGAGTCAGTGCTGGCCACGGTATGGGGAAAAACCTTCCAGAGGTATCGAGATGAAAAGCTTCAGCGCCACCCTTAGAAACGAATTCTACAGTTCCGTCTCCGTTAAAATCGCCTGAGCAGAAAGGGGCCTTTAGGTCATTAGGCTTGTTAGTGAGGCGAATTGCAAAAGTATCAGACTCAGCTGGTGGAGATGTATCACGCCGGGAACCTTCGAGGATTTGTGAGTCCTCGATCTTCAGGGCCGACAAGGCAAGATTAAATTGCCAGATTTCATCTTGGGATGGTGTGCTGCCGACTTTGTTCTGAATGGTAGTAACGAATTCCTGAAGCCACCCTGTATCGGTGGGAGTAGCCCCTTCCGGGAAGGGCAGGGGAGCGTCGGGAAGACTCGCGAGAAGGCTGTCTTTGCTCGAGTGTGCGGCAAGCAGAGGCGTTATTGCCGGACTGGATACTCTCTCTTCGAGTATCGTCGAAATAATTTCGTCCACTTTAACTCCCGCGAAACGTTCTACCATTCGGCGATCAAGGCGCGGCGGTCGCTCCGATGGGATTTCTTCAGTGAAGACGGGATCTCCCCATGGGATCAATGGCCGGATACTCTCGAAGTTGCTCAGTATTAAGCCGGCAATGACCAGCAATCCTGCGATGATCCGGATGATGGCTTGTTTTGACATTCCCCAACTACTTTGATGCAATCTCTGCGCCAGTCAATCGGTTGGCCTTTGGGAGTCAGGCAAACGACTGCCATTTGTGTAATACTTCGAGTGCCTGTCCGCTATCGATTGCTTCGCTGACAAGGGCGAGCCCTTCCGACAAATTCCCTGCCTTGCCGCAGATCGTGAGTCCAGCTGCGCTGTTAAGAGCTGCGAGATCACGTTTAGGACCCTTTAGTTTGGCGCTGAGGATGCCTTCGAGAATTTCAGCATTTTCTTCTGCTTCACCCCCTTGAAGATCCGCGATTCCGGGTCTGCTAATGCCCAAGTCTGATGGATTAATTGTCATAGCCTCTTGCGAGGTAGTCCAGATTTCAGTTTCACCAAGGGTGGACACTTCATCCATTCCTCCTGACTCGCCCGCACTTCCGTGGACTGCCCATGCGTTGCGCCTTCCAAGCCGCGCGAGAATGTCAGCGAAGATCGAACCAACGTTGCGATCAAAAACTCCAATCAGCTGGTAGTCTGGACGAACGGGGTTGAGGAGGGGGCCCAGCAGGTTGAAAATCGTTCGTTTTCCGCGCTGAGCGAGGAGCTGACGAACGGGAACCACTGCTTTGAATGCAGGATGGTAAAGGGGAGCAAAAAGAAAGCCGGCTCCAACTTCATCAACGCAACGTCCGAAGTCTTCCGGTGGCAAGTCAATGCGAATCCCCAGTGCCTCAAGGACGTCTGCGCCACCGCTCTTTGAAGTTATGCCGCGATTACCGTGCTTCACCACAGCAACATCGCAAGCTGCCAGCAGGAAAACGCTCGTTGTTGATACGTTAAAGAGATTCAGCTTATCGCCACCGGTTCCACAGACATCTATTAGTGGTTTCTTAATCGCCTCTTTATCAAGACCGGGTTCGACAGCGCGCGCCAGGAATTCGGAGGCGAATCCAGCTATTTCTGCAGCCGTTTCACCCTTGGAAGAGAGTGAATCTAAAAAGTCTGCCTTTGACTCATGATCGACTGAAACGTCAAGTATGGCCTCGGTTGCAAAGCGGATATCGCCGGTGTCGAGTTCGTTGCCCTGTTGGACTTTTTCTGTGAGATCGTGCATGGGAGAAGTGAACACTGCCGCTTCGTGGTTGCCAACGGAGAAAATCTATTTGAGTATGATTTTGTGTCACCGGCACCAGAATGAGCCTATGGCGTTAGAAGATTCAGAATTTAATTCATTTGAAGAACCGGAAATCGATTCGTTTTCCGACTATGCAAGCGATTCGTTCAAGGGAAGTTTAATACTCGCAGATCCCAGCCTGAAGGAACCTACTTTTTTCCAGAGCGTTCTTTTACTCACTGAACATAGCATGGATGAGGGCGCCTTTGGTTACATTATGAACCGCCCGCTGGGAAGGACGGTGGGTGAGCTGCTTACTGAGGAGATTCTTTCTGACGACCATCACAAGCATCTTTCGGAGGTTCCTGTTTTTTTGGGGGGACCGGTGAATCGCGAGCACCTGACGTTCTCTGCATTCGGATGGTCCGAGGCAGGTGAAGAGTTGCAATACAATACTCATCTCTCTGCGGCCGAGGCTGTTATGCACCAAATGGAGGGTTTCCACATTCGAGCTTTTGTGGGCTACTCTGGATGGTCTGAGGGACAGTTAGAGGATGAGATGGAAGCCAAGTCGTGGATTACTCACAAAGCGGAACCGGAGGTAATTGATCTCTCCAAGGTCGATGGTCTGTGGAAGCTTTTGCTCAGAGATTTGGGCCCGTGGCACAAATTGATTGCCGATGAACCTGATGATCTGGGTTTGAACTAGTTTTCACGTTACCTCAAGAATCATCAAGGGAGGATCGCCAAGAATATCTCCGGTCGTTTTGCCGAGCAATTGTTCTCGAAGCGGAGCATTAGGACCAATGACCGTTACTTTGTCTCCTTCTTTTGTTTCACAAGTGAGTCCACCGCCGGCCGGTGCCAGTAGGTAGAAGACCAACTCCCCCTCAAGTTCTGCTTCAACGAGTGCCCCCTGAATAATGGGATCATCGATATCAAGTTCAGGAAATTCGAACGTTTCGAGTGATGACAGAGCTACCTTCCATTCGTCTGCCTGCTCAGCCTGGCCAGCGGCCAGATAGGATGCTTCGAGGCCACGGGTGTCATATTTACTTTCCGCCTTGGTATCTTCTCCGGTAGCAGCTTCATGAGCGCCTTCGAGTGCTTTTAAGGCACGTTCATACTGGGCTCGAACAAGAAGGCGTAGCGACTGGACGATGGCTGATTTATTCATGTGTTGGGTAGTCCGGCTCGATAGGACTCTCGGTATCGCGCCGGAGTTGTTCCGAGCGTTTTCCTAAATTGGCGGGTAAAGGCACTTTGATCGCAGAATTGGTATTTTTCTGCAAGTGAAGCGATTGGCTCATGACTATTTCGTAGCTCTGATGCAGCTGCGTTGATGCGAGTTCTAACAATGAAATCCCGAGGACCTAGCTTCACGTAATCAAGAAACTGGCGGTGAAGCTGGCGCTCAGAAATTCCAGCCTGACTCGCAAGCTCAGAAACTCGTAGTGATATTGTTGGGTTTCTGCTCACGAAATCGATCACTTCTCCGGCAGCGCGGTGAGGGTGCCCAGGAGAAACGCCCGAAGAAAAGGGGCGGGTGATACCGGTCACTCCGAGTGGTTTGTCTTGATGATCAAGAATGGGGTATTTGGAACTTGCGTGCCACTCCAGTCTTCCTGAATGATCGAAGAGCACTTCGGGATGGTCGATTAGGGGGTTCCTTCCTACCATGATTGATTGGTCGCCGGCTACCAGTTGATCAGCTACGGGTTTAGGATAGCGGTCGTAATCTGTCGTTCCTGCAAATTCCGAAACTCTCTTGAGTCCTAGTCGATTCAAAAGCGCTCGATTACCGTGTAGAAACTTGCTGTCACAATCTTTTACGAAAAAGTAAGTGTCAGGCACATGCTCAAAAACCTGCAGCAAAGCGAGGCAAAGCGGGTGATTAAGCAAAGTGGACTCATGCCGGCTATAAACGGTCATATGTCTGAAAAATACCAAAAAATGTCAGCTTGTCACAAGACGAAGCCACATTTCTTGCTAAGAATGAGGTGTTGATTCGAAATATGAAAAAATTCTCCATCGTCCTACTTGGGTTTGTGCTGTGTTCCGTTGTTAGCGCGGACGAGAAGCGGCCCAATATTCTCTTTATCATGTCAGACGACCATGCGGCTCATGCTATCGGTGCCTACGGTGGTCGTTTGGCCTCTCTCAACCCCACTCCCACGATTGATAGGCTCGCAGAGGAGGGGATGCTGTTTGAGAATGCGTTTTGCACCAATTCAATTTGCGCTCCTAGCCGTGCTTGCGTGATCACCGGACAATATCCACACACAAACGGGGCTTATGACCTCACCGGAAAAATCGAAATGGGGCGCCAGTATCTTGCTCTAGAAATGAAGAGGGCGGGCTATGAAACCGCCATGGTGGGGAAGTGGCATTTGAAAGAAGAACCGGGCGCCTTCGATTTCTACACCGTGCTGGGAGGTCAGGGGAAGTACCATGATCCTGAGTTTCGCGTGCGTGGTGAGAAAGATTGGCCCAAAAACGTGATCAAATTTGATGGTTACCATTCTTCAGACGCTATTACCGAGATTACTCTGGAATGGCTCAAGGAGGGGAGGGATGAGGAGAGGCCGTTTTTTTTGATGCATCACTATAAGGCGCCTCATGACTATTTTGAGCATGCCGAAAGATACAACGATTACCTGGCTGATGTAGATATTCCTGAGCCGGATAATCTCTGGCTCGAGAATCAACCTAAGTTTGGTTCAATCGCGACACGCGGCTACAACGACGAACTTGTTCCTCACATCGGTACTTCAATAGGTAATCGTAATCCCCGTCGATCCTACGCGGTCGACCTGCCCCCTCGCTTTCCAAGGGACTTCCCGAAGAATTTTGATCCGTCTGCCTACTCCGAAGAGGAGATCAAACGACTCTCTTACGATGCCTACCTCAAGACTTATCTGCGGTGTGTGAAAGGCATTGATGATAATCTCGCTAAGCTCTTCGATTATTTGGAAGAAATTGGTGAATTGGATAATACTGTTATCATCTACACAGGAGACCAGGGTTTTATGCTAGGAGAGCACGATTACCAAGACAAGCGTTGGATGTATGAAGAGTCAATGCGCATGCCATTCCTGATTCGCTATCCCAAGACTATCAAGGCGGGAGGTTGGACTGACGCCATTGTTGAAAATGTTGACTACGCCCCAACCATGCTGGCCTTCGCCGGTGTTGAGACTCCCAGCTACATGCAAGGTCAAAGCTTCAAAGAGATCTGTGAGACTGGAAGTGAACCTGAAGAATGGAAAAAGGAGGCCTATTATCGCTATTGGATGCACATGGCTCATCACGATAATCCTGGTCATGTCGGTATTCGGACCAAGGAGCATAAATTGATTTTCTACTATGGCGCCAAATACGATGGCAGCTATCGAACACCACCTGCTTGGGAATTGTATGATCTTAGCAAGGATCCTCAGGAGAATGTGAACGTTTACGACGACCCCAACTACGAAGAGATCGTGGCTGATTTGAAGCAGCGTTTTGTCGACCTTCGCCAACGGATTGGTGATACCGGAGAAGACTATCCAAAAGTCGAAGCCATTATTCAGGAGTTCTGGGATTATGATGGTGACGACCGGGCCGAGGCGATTGCGATCTCAAATGAGTTCCTTTCCGTGCGGGAGCAAGAACTGGCGAATCAGAAAAATAAGTAAGTTGCCAAAAGAAGGCGGCATAAGTTCGATTCTTGTTGCCGCCTTGAAAACCATCTAAGCTGCCGACGATGAATCGTCGCCGTTTCCTTTCTGCTAGCACGGGTTTGCCCGCGTGCTTTACCACCATGGCCGGTGGAACTGCAACATCAGCGGAAAAGTCCAATCCGCTCGGTGTCTCCAGTTATTCGTTCTGGCGTTTTCGAAATGATGACTTTCGACCGATTGAAGTGTGCCTCGATGCTTCTGCGAAAATGGGATTCGATGGATTGGAAATCTTGCAGCGTCAGCTTGTTGATACTTCCCCCGATGCTCTGAATAAGATCAAGTCTCATGCTTTCGCCCTCGGCCTCGACCTGATGGGATACTCGACTCATCAGGGATTTCTTTCGCCGAATGAGACAAAACGGGATAAGAATGTAAAGCATACAGTCGATTGCCTTGAGCAAGCCTATCGTCTTGGGATACCGACGATGCGTGTGAACACAGGAACTTGGGGAACTTCGAAATCCTTTGATGACTTGATGGCCAATAAGGGAATCGAGCCGCCTTTAGAGGGATATGACGATGAGTCTGGATTTGCTTGGGTTGTTGATGCTTATGGCAGTTTGGCACAGGAAGCTGGCAAGCGTGGCGTGGTGATGGGCTTGGAGAACCATTGGGGTTTGGGTCGCAGCGCGGCAGGCGTGATCCGTGTGATTGAGGAAGTGAATTCACCGTGGTTGAAAGCCACTCTCGATACGGGAAATTTCCTCGAGAAAAAATACGACCAGATGGAAGCGCTGGCACCTTATTGCATTCTCGTTCAGGCGAAAACTTATTATGGGGATGGAACGTGGTATACGCTCGACCTCGACTACCAGCGCATTGCTGATATTCTCAATGAGTCTGGTTATCAGGGTTGGATATCTCTGGAATTTGAGGGGAAGAAAGATGTTCTTTCAGGAATTGAGAGCAGTCTGAAAATGTTGCGCTCGCACTTTTAAGGACTGAATCAATCGATGTGTTCAATCAACTCGTCGGCAGTGTAGCGGACCTTAGAAGAAAGGGCATACTTATCGTCGTCAGCGCGATAGCCGGCGGGGCAGACCACCGCTGTGGTCAGGCCCTTATCGGTAAGCCCGAGAGCATCGTCATAAAGGGAGGATACAAAACCCTCCATCGGACAGCAGTCAATGCTGAGGAGCGCTGCTGACGTCATGAAATTTCCAAGAGCGATGTAGCTTTGCAGTTTTGCCCACCCGACGCAGTTTTCAGATCGCGGCCCTTCAACGATGTCGCCAATCATCATCTTCTTGTAAAAATCGAGGGATGACTCTTCAACGCCACGAGCTTCTGCGGTTGCTGAGATCAGCTTGTTCACATCGGTCTCTGTTACTTGAGTTTGAACGGCAAAAACAAGAAGGTGAGAGCAGTCTGCTACCTGCTTTTGATTGTAGGACGCGCCGACAAGTGAGACTTTCAGTTCCTGATCTTGGATGACAATGAATTTCCACGGTTGCAGTCCGTAGGACGAGGGAGTGAGAATCAAAGCCTCTTCTAATGTGCTCCAATCGGCGTCAGAGATTTTCTTCTCGGGGTTGAAGGCTTTGGTGGCATACCGCCAATTCAGCTTTTCTATGAGGGTCTCGTTCATTATCGAGAAAGTGGCTATTGGAATTTGATCCGTCAATGGTGGAAAGGCCATCTTTGAGGGCGCTTTGACATTTTAGGGCCGATCATTGAAAAAACGGGCAGGCGTTGCCCCTGCAAAACACTCGTCTTATCCCGGTAGTCATGGGGCGAGTAATATGATTTTAGTTTACAAAAAGCAACTGAACATTCAACGGGGAGGGGTAATCAGACATCGTCTGACCAAATGGTGGCCTCACCTTACTCAAATCTGTGAAAAGTGAACGTCGCAGATGAATATGATTTGATTGCACCGCCTAACTGCTCCTGTCATACCCATGACTAGAGCGTCGCTAATTCGTGATCTTGTCTCGACAAGGACGACGAGTTTCCGCCGTTGATTTCGTCGATGAATTGATCGACATCTTTAGCTGCCCTTATTCACATCGGCGTTATGGCCGTAGCCTCTCGAAGTCATGAATCAGAAACTCCTCACCCCCGTTTTTCTAACAACCCTCTTTATTTCGCTGTCCAGTGCGGAGGAATTTCCAGGAACTGACTGGCAGGATGCCCGAACCCCGCTCGCTTCCGAGTTTGCCGAGCCCGGAGGGAAAATCTCGATGTATGCCTCTCAGTTTCCGAAGAGCTTTAATTATCAGATCGAAAATAACGTCTTCTCGCGGGAAATCTTCCGCCTAATGTTTGAGCAGTTACTTAATACTAATCCCGTCACGCTTACGGAAGAGCCCGGGTTGGCGAACCGCTGGTCAGTTTCTGAGAATAAGAAGGAATTCACTTTTCATATCGATCCGCGCGCCGAGTGGAGTGACGGAAAGCCAATTACCTCCGAAGATGTCGTCTGGAGTTTTGAAGCCGTGAAAAATCCGGAGAATCTCACCGGTCCGCTCCAAGCGGTCATGAAACGGTTAATCAAAGTCGAGGCTCTTGACGTAAAAACGGTGAAGATTACTGCCGATGAGGTTCACTGGAAGAACCTTCTTGCCTGCTCCATGTTTTATGTGATGCCTAAGCACTGGTGGGAAAGCCAGGATTTCAATAAGGTTAATTTTGAGTTCCCCGTGGTTTCCGGCCGTTACGATCTTGGAGAAGTGAAAGAGCAGCATTTCGCGAGGTTAGAGAAGCGTGAAGATTACTGGAAAGTGGAAGATGCCGCTCTCGAAGGTCTACTGAATTTCGACACTATTGAATACCGTTTTTATGCCCAGCGTGATATTGCTTTTGAAGCTTTCAAAAAAGGTGAATTCGACCTGTTCTCAGTCTACACCTCTAGTCGTTGGATCAAGGAAACAGAGTCTGAGCGTTTCAGGAAAAACTGGATCGTGAAACAGTCGGTGTTCAACCGCCAGCCGGTTGGATTTCAGGGTATGGCAATGAACATGCGGCGAGCGCCCTACGATGACAAAAAGGTTCGGCAGGCGTTGGCTTGCCTCGTCGATCGCCAACGCATGAACGAGACCATCATGTTCAACCAATACCCCTTATCGCGCTCCTATTGGGAGGATCTGTGGGGCGGTGATAACCCTAATCCTAACGGCTTGATTGCGTTTGACCCTGATAGGGCGCGCCGTCTCTTTGCCGAAGCGGGATGGGAAGTGAATAAGGATAGCGGCAAGCTTGAGAAAGAGGGTAAACCTTTTGTAATTACCTTCCTGATACGTGATCCAAGTTCGGTAAAATTTCTCCTGATCTTTGAAGAGGCTCTCAACGATGTGGGAGTCGAATTAAAAATCGATCAGAAAGACTGGGCTGGATGGGCCCGCGATATGGATGAATTCAATTTCGAAATGACCTGGGCTCCCTGGGGAGCTATCCCATTCAAAGATCCTGAGCCCATGTGGCACTCAGAGTCTGCTGAGCTCAAATCTAGTAATAACATCACCGGCTTTAAGGATGATCGTGTTGACGAACTGATTGAGCAGACCCGCGAGATCTTTGATGTCGAAGTTCGTAATGAAATTTTCCGTGAAATTGATCAGATCCTTTTTGAGGAAACTCCGTACGTCCTGCTCTGGCATCTCGATTACACGCGGTTACTTTACTGGAACAAGTTCGGTATGCCTGACCATGTGCTCGGTAAGTTCACCGAGGAGTGGGCAGCAGTGGACTATTGGTGGAATGACGAGTTCTTTTTAGGTGATCTTGAAGCGGCGCGAGAAAGTGGTGCTGAGTTACCGCCGAGCCCACGGGAAGTCCGCTTTGACGACGTATTCCAACCTGGTTTGGTTCAGTCATTACTTCTAACTCCATGGCAGTAAATCTGCACTTAACCTCTGGGGAGAGCGATCCCGTCTGAATTCACCCAATGGAGCGACTCAGTTATTTTGTTAGAAGACTGCTTCTCGTCGTTCCCACATTTCTGGGTATCACGTTTCTCGTTTTCGGGCTGACGCAATTTATTCCTGGTGGTCCTGTAGAGCAGCGGCTTGCTGCGATTCGAGGTTTTGGTGGAGGTGAATCTGGAGGAGGAGCGACAGGTGGCGTGAGCATTTCAGAAGATCAGCGCAAAGCGATCGAAAAGGAATTTGGCTTCGATAAGCCATTTCTAGAGCGCTACTGGACGTGGTTGGTTCCAGATGCGATGGGAATGAAAGCCTTCTCCTACAAGTATAATAACAAAACAGTCTGGGAGTTGATTGAAGAGCGTTTTCCGATCTCGCTGACATTTGGAATTTCAGGGTTTGTTCTCACCTATTTGATCTGCGTTCCTCTGGGGATCGCGAAAGCCCTGAGAAACGGCACTGGTTTTGACGTTGTTTCCTCAGTTGTGGTATTAGTTCTCTATGCCATACCGGCGTTTGCATTCGGAATGGTATTAAAAACGTTTTTCTGTGGAACCACCGATCACTTCCTCGACATCCTGCCAATTGGGGGATTCCGATCGGAAAACTGGGAAGAGCTCTCGGCCTGGGGAAAATTTACCGATCAGGCCGAGCACATGTTTCTACCGGTGTTTTGTTACGTGATCGGAAACTTTGCGGTGCTCACGATCCTGATGAAGAACTCGCTGCTCGATCAAATTGCGCAGGACTATATCAGGACCGTCCTAGCAAAGGGTGGGACGATGCGTCGCGCCGTGTGGCTGCATGCTCTGCGAAATGCCCTAATCCCTATCGTTACCGGAATCAGTGGAATTCTCACCATTATGTTTGCCGGATCGATGCTCATTGAGCGCGTATTCTCTATCAATGGAATTGGGCTACTGACACTCGATGCGATTGTTGGAAGGGACTACATGGTCTTTATGGGAGTTCTCGCCTTGACCTCAATTCTTGGCTTGATAGGTAGGGTATTTTCTGACTTTTGCTATGTTTTGGTAGATCCGCGAATCAGCTTTGGAGGAGAGGGATGAAGAATTGGCCAATTCAAATCCTCGATCCAAATACTCGCCGACGTCTAAAACGTTTCGGTAAAATCAAGCGAGCCAAGTGGTCATTGATTTTCCTCATTACTATCTTCGTGTTCAGCTTGTTTTCTAATTTTATTGCTAATGACAAACCCTTCATCGTTAAAGCGAACAAACAGTGGTTCTTACCAGTGTTAAAGTTTTACCCAGAAGACGCATTCACCGGATCCGGGGTCAACACGCGGCCTCGCTACAAGCAACTGGAGAAGCTCCCACTCTTCGCAGAAAATTCCGAGAACTGGATGTTCTGGCCACTTGTTCGCAACGGTCCCGAAGAATCACTTGAGGCGAGCCAGATTGAAATCGATCCCACCCTGACGCTGACTTTTGCTCCGGCTGACCAGATTGCTGTGGTTGAAGTGGACTCCCAACTTAAGATGCAGCGGAGTCGCGGAGCGGCCGGATTCTACGGCAAGGCCTCGGACTTCGAGTTGCGCCGCATGCCTCTAGCGATGGACCCGGTGCAGATTCCTGATGCGATCGTAACAGCTGTGGCGAAGCGTTTCGAAAATTTGGAATCGGAAGAGGTTTTGGTCACTGGTGAACGGGGAATTAGTTTTTCGCTGGCAGCCCACCTTCCCCGCGTAAGTCCGCCAAAGCTGGTTCGGATTTCAATGGAACGTCGAGCTGGAGAAGGTGAGCAGGAGAAAGCTATTTTGACCCCGGAAATGGGGTGGGAAAGCGCCCCGCCATCAGTTTGGGAATCGTTCAATGAAAATTCGAGATCCGCGATCCTTGGACGAGCGAGAGAGGCCCTCCTTGTTCCGCAGGAAGATCTCGCGGTGAGTAGTGCTGATGGGCAGATCCGCGTAAAGTTCGATAGCCAGACCGTGGAGTTTCCTTTCCGACCGGTGCAGGGTCACTGGTTTGGACTCGATAATAGCGGGAGGGACGTCGGAGTTCGCATTCTTTACGCAACGCGATCGGCGTTAATCTTTGGGATTATTCTCACTGTCTTCACCTACGCTATTGGGATTTTTCTTGGCGCTGTTCAAGGCTATTTCGGAGGAAAAACTGATATATTAGGCCAGCGGTTTACCGAGATTTGGGAATCGATGCCGTTCTTGTTCATCATGATTTTCCTCAGCTCTGTTTACGGTCGAAGTTTTGTCCTGTTGGGTTTTGTCTACGGAGTCTTTAACTGGATTGGGATCTCCTATTACATGCGTGCAGAATTTCTACGGTTGAGACGGCAGCCCTTCGTGGAAGCAGCAAGTGTTATGGGGATTGGTCGCTGGAAGATTATGTTCCGGCATATCCTCCCGAATGCACTGGTTCCAGTGATCACCTTCTTTCCGTTTGCTCTCGTCGGAGCGATCTTTATTCTGACCTCACTCGACTATTTGGGTTTCGGATTGCCACCGGGAACTCCGAGTTGGGGAAACTTGCTCGATCAGGGGCAGGTTCAGCCATATGCTTGGTGGCTGATCCTTTATCCGTCGATTGCTCTTTTTGTGGTGAGTCTTTTGGGCATTTTTATCGGGGAGGGTGTCAGGGCTGCCTTTGATCCGAGAACAGAATCCAAGCTCCAGTGAACATGGCGGAACCTTTGCTCAGTGTGAAACGTCTCTCGGTTTCCTTCCGCTTGGAAGGGAAGGAGGTTGAGGCAGTGAAAGATGTCTCGTTTGAGATTAAGCCGGGCGAAATCGTCGGTATGGTTGGCGAATCAGGTAGCGGTAAATCGGTGAGCGCCATGTCCTCGCTGAGGTTGGTTCCCTGTCCGCCAGGGCAGGTGGAGAGCGGTGAGGTTCTCCTTGAGGGTAGAAATATTCTTGAACTTCCCCTTGAGGAGTTGCGGGCAATTCGAGGCAAAGAAATCAGTGTGATTTTCCAAGAGCCGATGACGGCCCTATCGCCATTGCATCCCGTTGGCTACCAGTTGGCGGAGGCAATTCTCGTACACGAACCAAGAGTATCAAAACTGGATGCATGGGGTAGGGCGGTGGAGTGGTTGGAAAAAGTCGGAATTCCAGATCCTGAGGAGCGTGCCAAGGCATTTCCATTTCAGTTTTCTGGGGGAATGCGGCAACGGGTCATGATTGCTATGGCGTTGATTCAGAAGCCGAAGCTGATTATTGCTGACGAGCCTACCACGGCCCTTGATGTGACGCTGCAGGCTCAAATCTTTGAGCTGATCCTCGAGATGAAGGCGGCTGACACATCGATACTGTTTATTACCCACGATATGGGAGTGATCTGGGAACTGGCTGACCGGGTTCTTGTCATGAAAGATGGCGAGATTGTGGAAAGAGGTGAAGTGGAGCTCTTGTTTAATTCGCCTCAGGATCCCTACACTCAGAAATTGTTGAGTGCTGTTCCGCGACTAACTGACGAGCCTTTAACTTCTTCTTTTGATCCTGATGTCGACAAGCCAATTATCAAGGTCGAGAACCTAAGTACATGGTTTCCTGTGAAGCGGGGTGTGCTCGCGAAAACGGTAGACTGGGTAAAAGCGGTCGAAGACGTTTCGATCGATATTTATCCGAGAGAGTGCTTGGGGCTGGTTGGTGAATCGGGTAGCGGTAAGACGACGCTGGGCCGTTCTATTCTGGGCCTAGAGAAGACTCGCTCTGGATCGATCAGTTTTGAAGGCGCCGAGATCCGTGGTCGCAATTATCACGGCATGCGTCGTATCAGAAAAGATCTTCAGATGATCTTTCAGGACCCCTTTTCTTCTTTAAACCCAAGACTGACCATTCAGGAAATCCTGACCGAAGGGCTTATTGAGCATGACTTATTGGAAGGAAATGCACCCGAGGTGGCGGCTTACTGGCTCAAGGAGGTGGGATTACCTTCCGACGTGATCAATCGTTATCCTCACGAATTTTCAGGCGGTCAGCGTCAAAGGATCTGCGTCGCGCGGGCGGTAGCGATGAGACCAAAATTTGTGGTCTGTGACGAAGCTGTATCAGCGCTGGATGTAACAATTCAGGCGCAGGTTATTGATCTGTTGATGGAGCTAAGAGAAAAATTTGGTCTGTCTTATCTCTTTATTTCCCATGATTTGAGCGTGGTGAAGCGGATTTGCGACCGAACAGTCGTAATGCGCCACGGCCAAGTAGAGGAAGCCGGACCCACTCAAGACCTCATTGAGAATCCTCAGACAGAATATACCAAGAAATTAATTTCTGCGGTTCCTATTCCCGGAGACCTTTCAAAGCGGGCCAGAAATTACTCTTGATGGAAAATTAGTAAAAAGTGTTACGAAAAGCCACCTTGCCGACTCTGGTGGGTAGACCTAAATTATGGTCGAATGACGTTGGAAGCATTTCTTAAATCTGTAAAGAATGATGCTATGGCTCCCGAGAGCCTTAGCCCTGAACTGAAGGCTCTCTGGCTTACCAAGGCAAAGCAGTGGGAGGCTGCTCACGATATCGCGCAGGATATCCCCAGTAGGATGGGATCTTGGATACACGGACTTCTCCATGCCATTGAGGGTGATTTTGGAAATTCTGCCTATTGGTTCGAGTTGGCCGGCGAGCCGTCGATTGCGGAGGATGCAATCGACCATGAGTGGGAAAGAATTGTAAAGGCGAATTTCGCATAAGGAATAGCCCTTTAATCCGTTTAAAGGACGAGTATGCGACTGCCGGAACTACGTGGGTATCAATATGAAGATCTCCTTGGGGAAGACCCCTACGGGTGGTCCTTCATTGCGTCCCATGAAAGTGACGAGCGACGCGTAATCAAGGTGCTGAAATCGCAGGCGACAGATGAGTCATTTCTGAAACGCTACTTCAAGACATTCAGCGACACAGAGGACCCCATTAAGGGAACTGTTCAGGTGTTTGACTACGCGATTCAAGGTTCAGATTCAGCCACTGCTGTGTCGACCCCATTCTTTGGCTGGAAAAGCAAAAATAAGCGATGGCAAGTCACTTCAATGAAGCGGCTCGGGAACTTATTTGAGGGTGACCAGGCCTTTGAAGTCGTCCGAGATCTTGCTGAAAGTCTATCGAACGTTCATCGTGAGGGGCTCTTTCATGGTGGATTGCGACCGGCGAGTATATTTGTGACGGGTGACTCAGGTGGCTTTCAGGACGTCATGGTGGGTGATTTCGGCCAGCTATTAATGGGTGGCTTGCAGTATCTAGAAGCGGGGGATCTCCTCTTTTATGTGAGTCCAGAGCAACTGGGTGATGGCGACTTTTCCAAAGGGAGGGGATTGAAGTGGGACGTCTACGCTTTTGGAGTGATTGCATTCCAGATCCTGACAGGTCATCTGCCACGTCTAGAGCGATTGCAGCAACAGTGTTTAAAGCACGGGGAAGCGTTTAGTACCACTGCAGCCATCTCCTACGGAAGTTTTACTCCGGTTTCCGAGCACTTTCTGCGACAATTGGAAAAGGAAAAGCCAGTTGAGTGGCCCGAAGATTTCGCTGACGATCGCATGGATGCTTTGCGCTCGATTATTCAATCCTGCCTCGAATTCGATCTTGAAAATCGTCCGAGCTGCATGGTTCAAGTGAGCGAGGCCATCGACTTGATTTGGCAGGGGGAGCAGGATGAAGCGGTGGAGTCTGAGGAAGTGGCTCCCGAGCGCCTTAAGAATGTGAGCTTGACCCCTGTCCCGGCTCAGATTGAGCCTTTGCCTGAACTTGAAGCAGAGCCCAAGCCATTAATCGAGACGGATCTGGAAACTAAAGTTAGTCCGATCGCTCAACCTTCGGCGATAGAAAGTAATGTGTCCGATGAGGTGGAAGCGGAAGAAGTTGCCAAAACCGAAGTCGTAGAAACAGCGTTCGAGGAAATTGATGGGGGGATGATCGGCGATGAGTTGCCCGACCACGCAGAAGCCAGGCGCAGTAAATCACTGGAGGCGATCGAGTTAGCCTTTCGAAATCGGCCTGCCCTGAAGTGGCAGATTATGGCGGTTATTGCCATGCTCTGCGTCATCCCTTTGGGTGTTCTCGCGATCAAGAATTATCAGGAATTACAAGCAGTTGAGCAGGAGGCAACGATCAAGACCACAAAACTGCAGGCCAGTGTTGATGAGCAGGCTGAGGCCTATCTAAACGAACTGGCGAGGAATCAAGAAAACTCCGAACAGCTCAAGTCTGAGCTGGATGAAGTGGAAGACAGCCACAGCCGTTTGCTGGGTGAAGCTACGCTGGCTCGTCAAATCTTGCGTCAAACGCAGGCAAGCGGGGATGAGTTCTTCCGCTTGGTCCTCGATAATCGTGACACCGATGTTCCTGGTTTTCGGGAAAAAAGAGCGGCCGCTTTAACCGACGCCCAGAAGCACTATGAACGATTAATCGAAGTCTACGGTGATGCACCAGATTTCATCATTTCGACGGCAAATGCTTATTTTTATCTCGGGCGAATTTATCGTGAGATGGGAATGTTTGGAAGGTCACTTGGAACCTTTAATGAGGCCGAACGTCGCTATGTTGCTTTGTTAGAAGATAGCCGAACCCAGAGCGTTGAATTCATTAGAAACCTAGCCATTGCCAAGAGAGCCCTTGGCCAGCTCTCAGCTAAGGATGGCAAATATGCAATCGCCCGGCATTACTTCACTGAGTCTTCGCGTTTCTGGACTGAAGCGAGAGCTGCTGACTCGGAACTTTCGAAAGAAGCCGGCGTAAGCATCCACGAAAATTCTCTCTCCGTTGTCGACTGTGAGTATGCCATCGGGCGCTACGATGCGGCGCTCGACGCGACCCGTTCGGTGGGTGCACAATTATTGAAGCTTCAGGAATCTGATCCCGGAGATGCTCGTGTCATCGGAGCTCTGGCTCACTCTTTTTCGCTGGGCGGACGCATCATGGAATCAAAAGGAGAGGTTGAGCTTGCCAAGGAAGCCTACCAGCAATCGGCAGACCTCTATGCGCAGTCGGTCAAGCTGAATGCCGCTGCAGAGGAATATCAGTTAGGGCTTGGAAACAGTCTTGCAAGGGTCGGGCTGCTATCTCGGGACATAAATAAGTTGAAGGGAGCTGTCGAAATTCTTGGGCGGGTGGTAGTCCACCATCCATTTGAGCCTTCTTACCAGAAGATTCTTGCCGATGTTTACGGTGTGTTAGCGAGAGATCAGCGGGATGGAGGCCGCTCATCGAATGCGATCGAATTGGAGCACGAGGCCATATCAATCCTGCGTCCCATCGTGAGGAGCAAGGGACTGCAGACACCGGCTGATGTGCTCTATACCTATTCGCTCCGGTTGGCTCATCTCGCCGAACTGTTGGGGGATGAAGGGGACTTTGATGAATCCCGCGAGCCACTTGTTGAGGCTATTAGTGTATTGGAGAATATTTCTCAGCGGGACAAATCGATGACCACCTATCGAAGGGCACTGGCGCGAGCGCGTGGTCTTGCCGGATTTGCCTGTCTGAAATCCGGCGATAAATCGGGAGCGAGGGAACATCTTGAGCTGGCTAAAGCGGAATGGGAATCCTATGTGCAGGCGAACCCAGATGACATTGATGCTGAGCAGGCAGTAAGGTGGACCACTGACCAGTTACGTGGGTTGTAGTGGATCGAAGGTTGATTTCCACGCGGGAGGCGTTTGGTTGGCCCTCGCATGATCAAGACGGTCAAGATCGACGACGTAAAGGATATCGCCAAGCGTGCCGGTGACGAGGTGCTGGCGGTTTACGGAACGGAATTTACTGTCGCTACGAAAGAAGATACTTCGCCGCTGACTGAAGCAGACCGACGCTCGAATGACGTGATTATTGAAGCACTCAATCGGCTTTACCCCGAAATCCCTCTGATTTCTGAGGAAACTAAAACCGTTGACTATGCTGTGCGCAAGAACTGGGATTTGTTCTGGTTGGTTGATCCGCTGGATGGAACCAAGGAATTTGTGAAGCGAAACGGAGAGTTTACCGTCAACATCGCTTTGGTGAAAAGTGGAGTCCCCATCCTTGGGGTGGTTTATCAACCAGTGGGCGATCACCTTTACTGGGCGCAGGAAGGCCTTGGTGCATGGAGAAGTACAGGAGATGGTGAAGCTACCAAGCTTGAAGGCGGAACCCACTACTCTGTAAAAGAGTCCGTGGTCGTTGTGGCAAGCCGTTCCCACCTTACGACTGAGGTTCAGGTGTTCGTCGATGGTCTAAAGTCCGAGGGTAAAGACGTAGTATTTCTTTCGGCAGGAAGTTCACTTAAACTCTGCCTCGTAGCGGAGGGAGAGGCCGACGTTTACCCCAGGTTGGGACCAACGATGGAGTGGGACACGGCGGCAGCGCATGCAGTTGCGTTGGAATCAGGCAGGCGAGTGATTAATCACGAGACCGGTAACGATCTAATTTATAATAAGGAAAGCTTGCTCAATCCCTATTTTATCGTCGAGTAGCATACCAGCCGCTGGGCAGCAAAAAGCACGTCTATGAAGACGTGCTTTCTATTGAGAAGGTATTTACGAGGAGAGAGATTGAGGCCTACCAGGTCCTGATGTTGTCCGACTGGACTTCTTGGTCGCCAGATTTTCCAGAGCTCCAGATGAGAATAGATTCTGGAAGGTATTGGGAGTCGGTTCGTGTATCCCAGTCAGGCGTTTCAACTCGGTTGTTGTAGTCGAGATCCATCCGGATGTAGTAATAATCAAACCATGGATCCCAAAGCGTACCTCCGCCGCTGTCGTCCATGTTGATGCCACTTTTATATTTGCCCTCGTCACCCCGTTTCGCCTGTTTCCCTGAATAGAAGGCGATACGTCTAGGGTTAAGCCCTCCGTCTTCGGCTTCTTTATCCGACCCAAGAAGAACATCCATAAGTTCTTCGTCTGAGCGCAGTTCTTCAGTTTCCTCGCGATCACCGATAACAGGATACTTGCGATACTCGGTGAAATAGGATGAAATCGCGGCTTTGAGGTTGTAAGCCGTATTAGAAGCGCGGGTCGATTCAGCCCGACGCATCACGCCGGTTGCAGCCGGATACATCAGTCCGGCAAGAATTCCGATAATGGCAATGACGACCAGCAATTCCAGTAGCGTGAAACCCGCCAAGCGATTCTGATTTGGTTTTCCGAGTGAATTTCTCATGTTTGGGGGCATGTTTAGCGGGTTGTTGTGACGGTGACGAGTTCTTTTTTTGTTAATCCTCGCCCTAACAGCTGGCCATACAATGTAAACACATCGTTAAGTGTGGCGTCCAGCCATTTTGACAGATTTTTTGACCACAGTTTGAAAGAGGAATTTATCCAGGCAATACAGGCCCGTGTGAAGTGCCCCGATTATCAGCCTTTGAACAAATCAGAAATGGCGCGTGATCTTCACGTTCCATCTAGTCAGCGGGCTGCGTTTCGAGCAGCCCTTTCTGAATTAGAAAAAAGGGGTGAATTGGTTTGCGGGAAAAAGGCGCGCTATCGGCGTCCGGATAGCAGAAACGCAGGCGATTTGATTCGTGGGCGGATTCAGATGTCAAACGATCGCAAGCGACGCAGCGCGTTTTTTTTGCCCGAGAATCCGGATGGTCACTCGATCTTTTGGAACATGGATCGACCGAGACTCTTCGTTCCAGCTCGATTCATTTCGACGGCGCTGGACGGGGACACTGTTGATGTGGAAGTGCAACGCGAGGCACCGTCCAAGCACCGCGGCCGGTTGCAAGATGACTCGGAGTATCTCCAGGCCAGAGTGGTGGAGGTCGTTGAGCGCAGCGGGCGTCCTATTGTCGGCATCTATCATGGTAAAGGGACGAGGGCGACCGTGGCTCCGGAAGAGGGTCGGTTGCCGGGTTCTTTTCGCTTGATGAGTATTCTGCCTGAAGCGAAGCCGGGCGATATCGTGGTAGCTTCGTTTGCGGGTTGGAACGATGTGCACCTGCCGCCAATGGCCGAAATGGTGAAAGTTCTGGGACGTGAGGATGCACCCGGTGTTGATATTCTTAAGGTCATTCATCGACACGGTCTACCGCTGGAATTTCCCGATGCCGTCCTTGCCGAGGCAGAGATGATCAGTGATGTCGTTCCGGATGAAGAGATCGCCCGGCGAGAAGACTGGCGTCAGCGGCAGGTATTTACGATTGATCCGGAGGATGCCAAAGACTTCGACGACGCCATCTGCGTAACTGAAAAGAAAAATGGGGGATGGGAACTGGCGGTTCATATTGCCGATGTCTCGCATTATGTGAAAACGGGCTCTGCTCTTGACGAAGAATCCAAGAAGCGTGGGAACAGCGCCTACCTCGCTGATCGCGTCATTCCCATGTTACCTGAGAAGCTCAGTAACGGTGTCTGCAGTCTCAAGCCGCACGTGGAGCGCCTCACCCATGCGGCGATTCTGGAATTTGATGCGAAAGGAAAACCTACAACATCTCGATTTGTATCAGCGGTGATCCGAAGTCATCACCGCTATACCTATGAGGAGGCTTTTGAGCGAATGATGCTCTCCGATGAGGATGTAGAATCGATTTCAGATGAAAAAGAGAGGAGTTTGACAGAGCATTTGAAGAAAGCTTGGAAACTTGCCTCGAAGCTGCGTGAACGACGCTTTAAGGATGGCGCTCTTGATCTGGACATGAAGGAGATCCGTGTTGTTCTTGATGAGAAGGGCCGGGCGGTGAATGTCAAGAAGAGCATCTATGACGAGAGTCACCAGTTGATTGAAGAGTTCATGTTGGCAGCGAATGAAGCCGTCGCCTGCCTTATTAAGAACGCTCCAGCTTCTTCAATCTACCGTGTCCATGACGAACCTGAACTGGGAAAGTTGGAGGAATTCGCTGATCTGGCGCGGAGCTTTGGACACCGGGTGGGTGACGTTACCCATCGTGGTGAACTTCAGAACCTACTTTCCATGATCCGTGGCACCCTTGAGGAACACAGTGTCAAAATTTCTCTTTTGCGAAGCCTGCGTCGCGCCGAATACTCGACTGATCCCACCGGTCACTACGGTCTTGCCAAGACGAACTACACTCATTTCACCAGTCCCATTCGTCGCTACGCAGATCTTGTGGTTCATCGCGTTCTGCGTGGAATTCTCTCGAAGCGGCATGAAACTGCTGCGCCAGAGATCCCCGAGCGTACGCCTCCAGTTGCTGAAATGAGGGAGATTGCTTACCGAATTTCAAAGACGGAACGGGTAGCTGCCGAAGCTGAGATGGAAACGCAGAGACTCAAGATGATCGAGTATCTCGAGCGCACTTGCTGTGAAAATCCTGATGCGGCATTCGATGCAACGGTTCTCGAGGTGAGGCAGATCGGTGCCTTTGTGGAACTCAACGATCTCATGATCAAGGGACTTATTCGAAAGGAAGACCTAGCGCCTCGCGATGAGTATTTCTTCGACCGGATTCACAAGCAGTTTCGGAGCCGCAGCAACGCACCCACTCTAGCCGTGGGGCAAATTGTCAGTGTCCGACTTTACCGCATCAATCACATCAAGGGTTTTATCGACTTTCTACCGGTTGAATTGGCACCTGATTTCAGCCAGTGGTGAGTAACCCGTTTGTGGTTTCTGCGATGGATTCCTCCCAATCTGGGGTGCTTAGCCCGCTGTGGATTAGCGCCTTTGAGGACTGTATTTTCGGTGAAAAAGGCAGGAAACGGCCTACAATCGTCGGTGTTTAAGGTTTTGTTCTAAAGATGCCCTCTTTTTCCTACACAGCAATCGACCTCGGTGGAAAGCAAGTTTCCGGTAGTGTCGTGGTGCGCAATAAGTCGGACGTGTATCGCGAACTGGAGTCGAAGACGCTAACCCCTATTCGGGTCACGGTAGAAGCTGATGACCAGCAGAATAAGAAAAAGTGGACCTTTTCTCAATCAGCGAGGGAGGAATCCGCAGGACCAACTAAGCTGAAACGCCCCGAGATGGTCCTATTCACTGAAGAGCTTGCTGATCTTCTCGACGCAGGCATGCAGTTGGAGCGGGCTCTCAAGATTCTCCATGAGCGCCAGACCAATAAATCGATTCGGGCAGTTGCTGGCATACTTCGCGATGATATTCGGGAGGGCACGAGGTTTTCAAAGGCCTTGGCAAAATCTTCTCCCTCTTTTGATGAGCTTTACCGCAGCCTAGTTGCTGCCGGTGAAGCGAGTGGTTCACTGCCCGAGATTCTCCGCCGTCTTGTCGTGAATCTAAAACAGCTGTTCAACCTCCAGCGTCGGACTGCCGGAGCGATGATCTATCCGCTTACGGTCTTACTCGCCTGTGTCGTTTTGCTGTTTGTTTTCTCGACTGTCTTGATGCCGTCTCTCAGTGAAATGATGGAAAAAACTGGTCAGGATCTACCCATGATCACCGAGCTCCTAATCATGTTTACCGATTTTATGTCAAAGTGGTGGTGGGCGATCCTTGGGATTATTGTTACTTCTGCGACGTCATTCAGAATTTACATCGGGACGGAGAATGGACGGCCATGGTGGGATGGCTACAAGATGCGAATGCCTGCTTTTGGTCCGGTTATTCTGGGCCGATTTTATGCACAGTTTTGTCACACTCTTTCCAATTTGGTAAATAACGGTGTGCCGCTGCTAAACAGTTTAAAATTGATCACACGGGGGACCCCCAATCTTTATATCCGTGGCCACCTCAAGAACGTGGTTTTGGATGTTGGAGAAGGCACAAGCCTCGCCAAAGCAATGGAGAAAACTGACGCCTTTCCGGAGGCCTTGGTTGATCGCGTTGCGATTGGTGAGCAGACGGGTGAACTCGGAAAAGCCTTTTCCAAGGCAGCGGCCAAGTATGATGAAGATCTCGACGTCCGTATCTCGAGATTGACTACCTTGGTTCCGACCGTCATGCTCATCTTCGTTGCGATAATCGTGGGGGTTGTTGCCTATTGCATGATTAATACGATTTTCGGTTCCATGGCTGGTATTCGCGGCCGCTAGCGAGATTAATCAAAAAAGATATTGTATGAGACTTAGTCCTGATAAACGTAAAAGAAGAACACGAGGTTTTACCCTCGTTGAGTTGGTGATCGTCATCACAATTATCGCGGTTCTATCCGGATCGGGGATCTACCTTGTCGTTGGCTTTATTGATGACGCCAAGTATCAGAGAATTGATTCTGATCTCAAGGCCCTAGATATCGCTCTAAAGGCTTATGAGAGGAATAACTATTTCAAGCCACCGACACAGGATCAAGGGCTCATGGCGCTGGTTGAGCGGCCTTCCGGTGATCCGCAGCCTGAACGTTGGCGTGGTTATCTTGATGAGGAAATGCTTGATCCTTGGGGTGTAGCCTACCAATACCGCTTCCCTGCACAGCAAAGTTCCAAGAAGTATGACATCTTTTCCTTCGGTGAAGATGGCGTGGAAAGTGAAGACGATATCGGCAACTGGTAAATCGTTTTCCCGCTTACAAGCGAAGCAGGCCCGCGGCATGACGCTGGTCGAGCTTGTAATCGCGATCACTGTTCTCTCTGTGCTCACTGGCATAGCTGTTCCGGCGATCGACAGTGCTCAGCGCGCCCGTGTCGCTCGTGAGCCGGTCAATCAGCTTCACTCAATGGCTCGTGAAGTTCGATTGAGAGCGATTGCGGAGCGGCGACCATACCAAATCTTATTCGACAGCGAGGGGTTCAAAGCTTCCCGATTCTACAATCCCTACGGGGGGCAAGAAGAATTCGAAGAATTGCAAACCAAGTTGGACCAACTCGAGCAGCGCGATGCAATCATCGAGGCGTCGCAGGCTCGGGGGATCGATTTGTCCACCGGCGAAGTATTGCCTGATTTGAACCGGGAGCAGGTCGAAGAAGGGATTCGCTTCTTAAAAGAATATCCGCTGGAGGATGGAGTCGACTACAAGTTGCGCTTCTGGGATGACACTCAATGGATCGATATGAATGGAGGAGAGTTTCGACGCTGGGTCTTTCAGCCTTCGGGCATGTGTGAGCCGCTAAAGATTCAGGTTGAATCGGAGAATGCTTTTTTTGAACTCGAGTTTCATCCGCTAACGGCTGATGTTAAAACGGAGCGATCTTGGGTGGAATGATTATGAGTCTTAACAGTCGTGGTTATGCATTGCTGGATGTTGTCCTAGCGGTTGCTCTATTTTCCCTCACCGTGACGGGGCTAGTTGGTGTGTTGCAAAGTATCAACGAGACATCCGCGGAGCTGGCTCGCGAGCGCGTTATCCAGCATCAGCTTTCCTCTCTGCTGGCAGAGACCAAAGTGATGCCCGTCAGCGACATGAACAGCGAAAGATTGGATGAAGTCACTGACATCAATTATCGCACCTATGTTGAGTCGATGGAGGTGGATAATGGCGAAGGAAATGCCTTGAGCGATCTCTACCTGTTAACGGCAGAGGCCGAGTTCATGGATGGCAGTGAACTGCAGACAGAATCGGCTAAGCTGATCATTTATCAGCCGGAACAAAGATGAGGATTCACGCTGACAGCTCTAGCAAGATGGCAGCGTTTTCGTTGTTTGAGATTGTCATCGCTATGGCGATTCTCAGCATGATTGCGACGGCAGTTTTATCGCTGTTGTGGCAGGCGGGTGACACGGCGGCGGAACTACGCTATCTCGATCGCAGGGATGAAGAAGTGAACCGCTTTGTGATGCTACTGAGAGAGTCAATTGAAGGTTTACCGCCCAACGCGACGATCACGATGAATCCTCCGGAGTCATCCGAATCGGGTAACTATGAGCTCCTTCTAGAAAACACTCCGACGGCTTTTGTGTTCGGCGAAACGATTGGAAGCGCGGAGGAGACATTTATAGCAATGCGAGCGGAAGAGAATTTAGACGGAGGATCCTCTTATGAACTCGCCCTGAGCCGGAATGATTTCTTCCCGGAGGATACCGATGGCAGCGGGTTGGCTTTTCGAACCGGCGGTAGCGATGATCTCGTAGCAGATGAACAAGGACGCTACTGGCTGCCTCTGCTCTCTGGTATCTCTGGAGCCACTTGGCGCTATTGGGACGAGGACCAGCTGGAATGGCTCGACGAATGGACTGATGATGAAGTATTGCCTCCTCTGCTTGAATTCGCTTTGATTGAGAGCTTCGGTGCTTTGCCGCAACGTTTTGTTTTCGAAGTGCCAGATCGCCTCGTGAATCCGGAAGAAGAATCTCAGGTCACAACTTCTTCCAATCAGACGCAGACGCAGACGCAGA
>PBSY01000042.1 GCA_002726915.1 Verrucomicrobiales bacterium
CAGACGCAGACGCAGACGCAGATGACGATCAGGCCTGCCTCTACGGGTGGCGGTCGTGGACCTAGTGGCGGAAGACCGGGTGGTGGAAGACCGGGCGGCGGCGGACCGGGTGGTGGAAGACCGGGCGGCGGCGGACCGGGTGATGGAGGTCCGAGTGGCGGCGGACCGGGTGATGGAGGTCCGAGTGGTCCTAGTGGGGGAGGAAATGGAGGCGGAACTGGTGCAGGTTCCGGTGGTAGCATTGGCGGTGGAACGCGAAGTGGAGGATGATGTTGCTAAATCAAAAAAAGTCCCGTGAAAAAGGAATGGCGTTGCTTCTGGTGTTGGTCACCGTGATGGCGCTTGTCCTGATCATCGGAAGCTTGTGGGAGGCATCGCAGCCCGGTTGGGAAGAAAATGACCTTGATAGAATTCGCTACAAAGCCGGATTGCTTGCCGAAAGTGGTTTTGCTCTAGCTCTGCATCCGGAGATCGAACCGGGAGACCTGGCTCTCCAGCAGGGGTTCGGTCCGGAGCAGGAAATTCGGGTGCTCATCACCAGCGAAGGGGGAAGGATTCCAGTGAATCGTCTCGGTGACGAGCGCTGGCGCGACGCCATCGTCGAATTACTTGTCCTCTGGGGGCTTGATGCGGCGAACGCGAGTATTGCGACAGATTCACTGGCCGACTGGATCGACACGGACAATGAGATGCTATCCAACGGAGCCGAGAATGCCTTCTACTCAGGTCTTGAACGTCCGGAGTTTCCAACCAATCTCCCGTTTACGTCGCTGGAGCAGATGCTTTTTGTCCAGGGGATGGATGAAGTGGCCCGTTTTCAACCAATGTGGCGGGACTATTTTACGATACACAGTGATGAACTGCTCGATCTGAACACTGCGGAGTGGGAGGTGATCTATGCCATCACAGGGACAACAGAGGACGCTGCGATGAATTTTGCGGCCGTCCGAAACGGCAACGACGGTATTCGGGGAACGGTTGATGACTATCGATTTGAAGATCTTGGCGAAGTACAGGCCCTGCTGGGATTATCAGATGATGAACTTTCAGAATTCTCCGATCTGATTGCTCTCGACAGCACTGTGATGCGAATTGAATCTCAGGGCCGATATGGTGATCACAGCGAGACGCGAGTAATGCTGGCTCGTCAGACCGATAACGGGTGGTCTCCGCTGGCAAGATTTCGTAATTAGGCCTAGGGTGATCCTCTGTCGCTTTGATGAAGATCGATATCGTCACTATTTTTCCGGAAATTGCCGAAGCACCCTTGCGGGCCAGTATCATGGGACGGGCGGTGGAGTCGGGCGCCGTGGATATCCAGTGCTACAACCTGCGGGACTGGGCCACGGACAAGCACCATAAGGTGGATGACATTCCTTATGGAGGTGGGCCTGGAATGGTGATGAAGCCGGAGCCCTTTTTTGCGGCAGTCGAAGACCTTCGTGAGGATAACTCGATTGTGCTTCTAATGACTCCGCAGGGAAAGCCATTTCGTCAGGCTACGGCCGAGCGATTCTCTCAGGAGTCACACCTTCTCATCCTTTGCGGACACTATGAGGGTGTTGATCATCGTGTCGTCGAGGCACTGGTGGATGAAGAAGTGTCTATTGGTGATTATGTACTAACAAACGGAACGATCGCCGCCGCGGTAGTGGCCGATGCCGTGATTCGATTGATCCCCGGTGTTTTGGGCGATGAACGCTCTACTCAGGAGGAATCCTTTTCCGGGGACGGAGACCAAATCGAGGCGCCCCATTACACTCGTCCCGCAGAATTTCGTGGCATGGATGTCCCCCCTGTGCTTCTATCCGGCAATCACGCCGCGATCGAAGCTTGGAGAAAGAAGTCGGCTAAATCGCGGACTAGGCAAAATCGCCCCGAACTTTTCAAGAAACGACACGATTCCGATGAAGCTTAAGGAAGTATTGTACCTGCTGGGGCTCAAGCAGAAAACCAAAACCTATGGTCACCGCGTCGACCGATTCCAGCTGGAAAAAGATGGCGAAGTTGAGTTTGCGAATTGGGAACATCCGCACTGTGCGCCAAAGAGTGTGACTCAGGAGGGAATTGATGCGCTGCGTGAGTTCCTTAAGCCGGGAGACTCTGCTATCGATATCGGCGCTCATATCGGCGATACGACCGTGCCGATTGCGCTGGCCGTAGGTGGCAAAGGCTGCGTCTTCGGCTTCGAACCCAACCCGAAGGTATACCAGATCCTCAAGGTCAATGCTGGACTCAATTTGGGCCAGATGCGAATTATACCTCTGCCATATGCTGCCTCTGAGAATTCCTGCAAGCTCACCTTCACCTACTCCGATTCTGGACTCTGCAACGGGGGGGAACACCGAGGCTTGAGTCGGTGGAAACACGCCCATGCGTTCGAGATTGAGGTGGACGGGCTCAATGCTGAGAAGTTGCTTCGCGAGCAGTATCCTGACGAAGTGAAAAAATTGAAATATGTGAAGACCGATGCAGAGGGTGGTGACCTCTACGTGCTCCAATCGATTGCTGGCCTAATTGATGAGTTTCGCCCCTTCATCCGATCCGAAGTTTACAAACACACTACGGCTGAGCAGCGTTGTGATTTGTTCCAGTTCTTCCTCGAGCGTGGCTACTCCGTATACGAATATGAGGAAGCAGGTCCAACTTTGAAAGGCAAAGCGCTTTCGCTTGAAGATGTGCAGCAGGCCGCGCACTACGATATTTTTGCGGTGCCGCCTCAGGCAGTGTCAGCTGGCTGATTGGAAAATCCCTGCTGCCTTGTGGAGAGTCTCTTCCCACTCTTTATCTGGAACCGAATCCGCAACGATTCCCGCTCCGACGTGAAAATGTAGTTGCTCGCCTTCCTTGATCGCTGTGCGGATCGCAATATTGAAACGACTTTCTCCGTTGAATCCGAAACAGCCGATTGCCCCCGTGTAAACGCCGCGGGGCAGAGGCTCCAGTTCATCAATGATTTCGCGAGATCGCTTCTTTGGTGCTCCGGTGATGCTGCCACCGGGAAAGCAGGCGTGAAGCGCTTCGACCGGGCTGATCTCAGGGCAAAGAGTCCCCTCAACGGTCGAGACAAGATGAAAGACTTGGGCAAATCGCTCAAGCTTGAGCAGTTCGGTGGTGGTGACAGAACCAAATTCGCAGATCTGCCCGAGATCATTTCGCTCGAGATCGGTAATCATGATCAATTCGGCAATTTCCTTCGTCGAGGTGATCAGATCGTAAGCTGATTTTTCATCCTGCTCACGGTCTCGGAAGCGGGGTCGCGTCCCCTTGATGGGTCGAGTCTGCACGGTTCGTCCGCTGATGCTGAGAAATTGTTCGGGTGAGGAAGAGATGATTTCGTGTTCGCCAAGGTGGATAAACGCGGCGTAGGGAGCTGGAGACCGCTCTCGCAGTCTCCGATAAAGATCGTAGGTCGAGTAGGTGCTGTCGACAGGGGCGGTAAACCGGTGGGAGAGATTAACCTGGTAGATATCGCCAGCAGCAATGTAATCTTGGGCGGCAATGACCATTTTGCAGAACTGTTCGCGATCCACTTCGCCTTTGAAGGTGACCGGGGCGGAACCTGCGGAGTGGGAGACATGGTTTCGATGGCGGGATAGCTCTCCAATCTCGCTCCACTTCTGATGTCGGTGATCGTAGACCAGACAGTGACGATAGAGACCAAAAGAAAAATTTCCTTCGTAAGTGATGTAGCCATAGAGGCCAGGCCCCGGGAATCCGAGGTCTGGAGTGGTATCAGAAGCTGAACTGTTTTCTCGGTAGGCAGCCTCTAATCGACAGCGATCGGAATCATCGAAAAGGTTTCCTTCGAGGATCTCCTCTGGTAGGGCTGTGATTAGAGAGAAGCGTGAATAATCCTCAATATCGGTGTCTTCTTCGAATGAAGATGAATCCAGAAAAACGAATCCGGCGAGGTGCCGGAGCTCGTCTGCCAGTTGCGAGGGCGCTGGAAGTTCGAGATCCTGACCTAGCTTTGAGGGAGAGTTTGCCATGGAATGGATGGACCCCAGAGAAGAAGCCTCACGATCGGTCGCAACTCCAATGAAAAGTGGAGAGATTTAAACGGTAGCGAAGACACGCTCAAGCAGTGCCTGAGTCGCCTTGATGCCTTCAACTTCACCTAGGTTTTTTCCTTCGTATTCGATGCCGACATACCCCGTGTAACCGGCGTTGCGGACGATCTGCATCATGCGCTCGAAGTTGGTATTAATTTCGTTGCCTTTGTCATCAAAATCATGGGCTTTGGCGGAGACCCCCTTCGCAAAGGGCATCAGTTCTTCGACTCCCTTGTAGCGATCGTAGCCAAGTCCGGCGCTGTCTTCGATGTAGGCGGGATCGCCCTCGTAGGGGGCTTTGTCATTAGTATATTTTTCTGCGTTGCCGCGATTCTTGGCGACGTAGAAGTTGCCGTAGTCAGGAAGGGATCCGCAGTTGTCCATGCCGACGCTACTGAGAACCTTGGCAAGCCAACTGCCGTTAGAAGAGAGACCTCCGTGATTTTCCACAATGACGTTCAGTCCCATCGGAGCGGCATGCTCGGACAGGCGTTTAAGGCCATCGGCACATAGGTCAGCCTGTTTCCCGGGGTTGAGTTTTCCATCGGAAGCAGCATTGACACGAATACTGTGACAGCCGAGAAACTTGGCAGCGTCCAGCCAGGCGTAGTGACCTTCGACGGCGGCAGTGCGCTTATTGGCGTCAGGATCACCCAGTCTACCCACGCGGTCGCACATGATCAGGACCGCTTTAACGCCGTTGTCGTCGCATTGCTGCTTCAGGTTGTTGAGGTAGTCGCCTCCCTTGGGCTGAATCCCGAGAGTGTCGTGGGGATCGGCAAAGAAGGAGTTTACAAATTCAACAGCTTCGATACCGAAGGATTCCTTAGTAAACTTTGGGAAATCAAGGTTGGTGAGCTCCTCAGCCCTGAGGGCACGGTGAAGTGACCACTGCGCCAAAGAGATCTTGTAATCAGGTTCGACTGGTTCAGGCGTGGCAGGCTCACTCGAAACGGAGGGGGACTCTGAGCAGGCGGACAAGATCCCCCCGGTGGTAAGAGCAGCGGTGCCAGTTGTGATAAATCGGCGACGATTAAAATTCATGTCGACAGGCTAAAGCGGTTACTGCTGGGACTCAACCCTGTTGAGTTGAATTAATTTGGTTGATCAAGATCCAGTTGGCGGAGTTTATCGGACAGGCCGGTGAAGCGCCGCGAGCTTTTCTTATTTCTTACTGCCATATCAAGTGCCCTCCGTTCCCCAACAAGAATGACCAGCTTTCTCCCGCGGGTGATCCCAGTGTAGAGTAAATTTTTTTGCAGCAACATAAACTGCTGCCCTGCGACCGGAATGACAACAGCGGGGAATTCGCTGCCCTGCGATTTATGAATTGTAATGGCGTAGGCAAGTTGAAGTTCGTCGAGTTCCCCCGGTTCGTAGGACACGCGATGATTACCCTCGAAGGAAACTTCGATGTGAGCGGGTTCCGTCGTGATATCGGCAATGTGCCCGATATCACCGTTGAAGACTTCTTTTTCGTAGTTGTTACGCGTTTGAATGACCTTGTCACCGATGCGGAAGATGGAGCCGAAGCGTTCGATTTCGAACTTGAGTTCGGCGGGAGGGTTGAGAGTCTCCTGGAGCAGGGTATTCAGCTCGGTCGTTCCGAGTGACTGGCGGTTCATCGGCGTCAGCACTTGGATGTCATCGCGGGCGTTGAGATCAAACCCATGCGGGATACGCTCTTTGATAAGGTGCTGGAGAGTTTCTCGAATCGCATTCGGATCGTTGCGTTCGATGAAAAAAAAGTCGACCCCTGAGGTATTTTTTAGAGGAGGTATCTTCCCTTCGTTAACGTCATGTGCGGCTTCGACAATTCGGCTGGATTCGCTTTGCCGAAAAATACGAGTGAGTCTTGCCACCGGAAAGACGCCGCTTTCGATCATGTCCTGCAAAACGCTTCCGGGGCCCACGGAGGGTAACTGGTCCACGTCGCCGACGAGGAGTAAATGACCGTCATCGGGAATGGCGTCAAGTAGGCTGGCCATCAGTTCGATGTCAACCATGGAGGTTTCATCAACGACGAAGAAATCTCCGCTAAGCTTTTTCTGTCGATTGCGGGTAAAGCCGACTTCCTGTTGGTATTCGAGAGCGCGATGAATGGTGAGTGCTTCACGCCCCGTGGATTCCTGGAGACGTTTTGCCGCTCGGCCAGTTGGAGCGCAAAGAACGGGTAAAACGCCCTTTGCGGCGAGGATCTCAAGAATGGCATTGAGAATTGTCGTTTTTCCCACGCCGGGTCCACCGGTGATAATGGAAAAACGATGTTGGCAGGACTGGATCACGGTCCTGGCCTGCTCATCGCTGAGCTTGAGTTGATGATGTCGCTCAAACCATGTAATGGCCTGCTCGGGATTGACATCAGGAAGAGTGCTCCTTTTTTTTAAGAGTGCTTGGAGATGCGCGGTGACCTCGGTTTCAGCCTGATGAAGCACGGTGGTGAATACGAGAGACTGGTCATCTGAATCTTCGATGATGAGGTGAGAGCCGAGAACCAGTTCGGCGAGGGCTTGGTTGACCGTCTCCGTGGTCGTTTCCAAAATAGTGACCGCTTCGTCGATCAGTTTGGCGCGTGGAAGGGCACAGTGTCCCTGGCGCGCCGCCTGCTCAAGGACATAGAGCAGGCCTGCACTGATTCGCTGAGGAGAGTCATCAGCCTGACCCATCTGGCGTGCAATCTGATCGGCTGTCTTGAAACCGACTCCGGGGATTTCGCGGGCGAGTCGGTAAGGATCCGCACGTAGCACGTTGGTAGCTTCTTCTCCATAGGTCTTGAACAGTCGCAATGCCCTCGCCGTAGAGAGGCCATGCTCATGGAGGAAAATCATGATATCGCGGACCGTTTTCTGGCGTTTCCAGGAATCCTTGATCCGAATTCTTCGGGCTTGGCCAATACCGTTGACTTCCTCGAGTTTCTTCGATTCTTCCTCAATAATGCGGAAGGTTTCAGTGCCAAATTTTTCGACAATGCGTTTGGCGTAGGCTTTGCCGATTCCATCAATCAGCCCGCTGGCAAGAAAGCGACGAATCCCATCTGTCGAGTTAGGTGCGACGGCCAGAATATGGGACGCCTTAAATTGGCGGCCAAATTGGCGGTCATCTTTCCAGGCGCCCTTGGCCTTGATCTGCTCGCCCTCTGTGACTGCCGGCAGGCTCCCGAGGACTGTTGTGTTGCCGTTTGTAGCAGTCTTGACCTGCATAATGGTATAGCCGTTTTCTTCGTTATGAAAGACGATAGAATGCACCGATCCTTCTATCTCCGAGGCCTCCGGGCCTCCATTTGAGGGGTCTAAACTCATGAAATCAGATAAAACGGTGTTTCTAGAGAGGCAATTCTCCCCCTTTACAAGCCATTACCTGTGTCGCATATTCCCCGCCCCATGGCAATTCTCTCGATTTTGTTAACCGTGATCATAGTCGCCGTCAGTATTCTGATGGTTCTGGTCGTGTTGATTCAGCGTCCCAAGCAGGAAGGCCTCGGTGCAGCGTTTGGTGGCGGCACGCTTGACTCTGCTCTTGGTGCTCACACTACTGACGTGCTTCAGAAGATCACGACCTGGCTCGGCATTATCTTTTTTGTTTCTGCAATAGGTCTGGCAATGGTCAAGACCCGCCAGTTTCAGGCGACTGCTGCAAATAATGTTCTTGAAGGAGTGGAGGGTCGTGAGCCGCAGCTTCCCGGACTGCCTCCCGAACTCTACAATCAGCCCGCTCTTAATACGCCGGCCCCGGCCCCGAGTTCTACCGAAGAGGCGCCTTCTGAGCCGGCTAACTCAAGCAAGTCTACAGGTGACGCATCAGATGCTGCCGCGCCGGGCGAGGCTCCCGCTGCTGGGGAACAAGCAGCCCCTAAACGTGATTCAAAAGGCAAAGGTAAAGCTAAGCCATCCGGTGAAAAGTCCAAAGAGGGTGCTGAATAGTTTCGGCGAAACGGACACCAGACTTTGCTGATGTCCATAATCAAACCCCGAACTCAGAGAGGGGGGATTCGGTATGAGTGGTTCCTCGCAATCGACGAAGACCCGAAGCCGATATCGGGTGATCGTACGATCTCCAAATCCTTTGGGTGATGCTTGCATGTCTCTGCCTGCAGTCCGCGCCCTTAAGCAGCGGCGGCATGATACTGAGATCACGATTTGCTGTCGTGACAATCTAGCGGCGATGTGGTCGGCGAGGGATGAAATTGATTCTGTGATCACTTTCAAGAGAGGGCTGAATCCTCAAGAAGTCGGCCGTATCATTAGGGAACGGGGAGCCTTTGATGAAGGCTTACTTTTGCCCAATTCTTTTCGCTCAGCTCTCGAATTCCGCCTTGGGCGAGTAGGTAATCTCACGGGCTATAAGCGTCATGGTCGCGGGTTGATGCTGAAACACGCGATCAAAGAACCTGAGGCCATCGAAGGTAAGCAGCATCATGTGCACCGCTACTTGAACCTCGCCAAAGCGATGGGGGCAGACATCTCTGATCTCGATGACCTCCTGGCCATTCCGGCGGCCCCAACTCCGTTGCAGCAAAATCTCTCCGAAATCCACGTAGGGGTTTGTCCCGGGGCAGAATACGGAAATGCGAAACGTTACCCGATCGATCGATATGCGAGTGCCCTCCAATCGTTGCGCGAAAACCATCCCGAATTGGTTTTTAGGATTTCAGTTTTTGGAAGCCCTGCCGAGGAAGGAATCGGCGAAGAATTGTCCTCTCTGATCGATGAGCCTCGTGAGAATCGTGCTGGCAAGACTTCAATGGCTGACCTGGTAAAAGAGCTCAAGACCTGTCATTTCGTAGCGACTAATGACACCGGTACGATGCACCTAGCCGCTGCCCTTGGGGTTCCGACTGTAGCAATCTTTGGGTCCACGGAGCCCATCTTCACTGCTCCAATCGGCACGGTGCATCGTGTGATTCGTCATCAGGTTGACTGCAGTCCTTGTTTTCTTCGGGAATGCCCCGTCGATTATCGATGCATGTTACAGGTTGAACCGGAAACGGTATTGAACGAAATGGAGACTCTCCTGAAAGAGGTGTTCCCTACAGATTGAATCTCCCAATGAAAGCTATCGTGACCCATCCTGGCAGTGCTCATAAAGATGACTTACTTGCCTGCTGTCTGCTAATACATCAGCATCAGATACCGGTTTTTAGACGCGAGCCGACCGAGGAGGATTTGAGTGATTGTCGAATTGTGGTAGTTGATGTGGGCGGCGAGCACGACCCGTCGAAGTCGAATTTTGATCATCATCAGTTTCCCCGAGATCACGAACCAATCTGCGCGCTGTCGTTAGTGCTGAAAGATCTTGGTCTTTACGAAGATGCCCGTCAGTTCTGCGAATGGCTAGAACCGGCGGAGTGGTTTGATACCCGAGGGCCGTTCTCTACAGCTCAGTGGCTTGGTGTGGATCGGGCTGTGATGAATCAATTGAACTCTCCGATCGATATCACTTTGCTGCGCCGCTTTGCTCAAAAAAAAGAAATGCGGCCTGGCGATCCGATTTGGGAAGTAATGCGAATGATTGGTGAAGATCTAATCATGTATTTGAAGACTTTGAGGGAGCGAGTCGACTACGTTTCAGCCAATGCTCAGATCATTGAGGTTGGGGAGGGAACTAACGCGGTTTCTGTTCTCTATATGCCGCGATGTGAATTGATGCCGGATGATTCTTCCTCAGGCCTAGGTCGCTACATCGAGTCGACCGGGAAGAAAGTGGATGGCTTGATATATCCTGACCGTCGAGGTTCGGGATATGGTCTTTCGCGACACGAGGACAGTCCAAAGTTGGACTTCACCCGAATTGAAAATGAGTCTGACGTCCATTTTGCACATGCCAGAGGGTTTATAGCCAAGACCAGCGCAACGGAATTGAGACGGCTCAAGGAATTGATGGCCGCGGCCAAAGTTGACAGCTGAACCTTTCGGTCGTTGGCGGGGTTTGATTTTGATCAACCTTGTTAATTTTCACTCCTCTGTATCTAATTAATCGCAGTTCGAGATCGTGAGCTTTACTCAGGTGCAGTGTCGGGCCATCCGTCTTTTTTTGGACGAGACCAAGTTTATTAATGAGCAGCAGCAGGTCGTGATAAACCACGTGGCGCCCACGGCCCAGCAGCATCGGAGCTTTAAGACAAAGCTACCGGACAAATGAAAGTTCAGGTCTTGGCCTACGATGTGGCGACGGAGATCCTGTCTTGCAGGCAGGATTAGCCCATTGAGAGGCCAAAGACTGATTAAATGTTCTTAGAATACCAAATTTCCTTTTTTTTACGGTGTTTTTCAGGCGAGTTCAGGTAGTAGGACCGTCCTTGCAATGAAGGCCCGGAACGCTACGTTTCCGACCAAATTGGCGCAAATTTGCTCCGCTTCGATCTCCGATGGACGAAATCTACCTTATTCTTGCGACCCTTGTCTTCCTTGGCGGCTTCGTGCTTGCCGTGGTGGCCTTGCGAACAGGAAAGCACCAAACCGGGCGTCTAAACGTGTGGCTGGCAGTTTTGGGGCTAATATTTCAGTGCCTGTTTCTCAAGGAACGGGGAGATTTACACATGCGCTGTCCCATAACTAATGGGGCAGAAGTGCTCGTTTTTATTAGCTGGAGCATCGTAATTCTATACCTGGCCCTTGGCCGGGCGTTTCGACTTTCTCTGCTGGGTGTATTTAGTATGCCGCTCGTCTTCCTCTTCCAGAGCGTCGCCATTGTCAGCCTCATGAGTAATGACCCCGGTGCACGTCCTCCGGACTCACTTGACCCTTGGCTTGAGATGCACGCGGCGATGTCGCTCCTTGCATACGGAGCGTTTGGTCTGGCTGGTATTGCCGGAATAATGGATCTGGTGCTGGATCGACAACTGAAAAGTCACGCGCCCGGTCGGCTCTTTTATTCGCTACCCCCGATGAAATACCTCTACGACGCGATGTTGCGACTCATGTTGATTGGCACTGGATTACTGACCATCGGGGTCATCTCAGCCTTTTTTATGGCCACATCGCCAACCGCGCTACACTTGACGGTATTAGGGGCGGTTTGGCTGGTCTACGCTGGAATTCTTTTTGTGAATGTGGCCAGAGGGCTAAGGCCCAAATCTCTCTCAAAGCTGTCCATCGCAGCTTTCAACTTTGCGTTGATCGCGTTGTTGGTCATCTAGTTTTAAACTCTTCCTTTGGTTCAGCGGTGTCTATTTTCTGTCTTGGCGTCAATCATAAAACTGCCCCGGTTGAAATCCGGGAGCGGTTGGCTTTTGCCGAATCGGCAATTCCACATCATTTGAAGGAAATTCGAAGTCTTGAAGTGGTGGAGGAAGCCGTGGTTCTTTCTACCTGTAATCGGGTTGAGATTTACGGGGCAGCTAATCATTTGGAAAAAGCTCTCGACCAGCTAGTCGAATACTTGATCAAACACTTTGAAGTAGGTGATGATGATGTGGAATTTTATCGCCACGAAGCGGAAGCTGCTGCCCATCATCTTTTCGAAGTTGCCAGCGGCTTGGATTCGATGGTTTTGGGTGAAACTGAAATTTTTGGTCAGATCAAGAAGGCCTATCTTACGGCCCAATCGACCGGTGCCACTTCCCGTCGTATGAACAAGCTGTTTCAGCAATCGTTCTCTGTGGGTAAGCAGGTGCGTTCCAGTACACGCATTCAACAGGGGTCCACCTCGGTGGGTTCGGCTGCTGTCGATCTGGCCGAGAAGATCTTTGGCCAGTTGGATGGCTGCCGTGTCATGATTATCGGGGCGGGAGAAATGAGCCGAACCACCGCTCAAAGCCTGAAGTCTCGAGGATCTAAGAGTATAATCGTTTCAAATCGTAGTTTCGACAAAGCTGAAGATTTGGCAGATGAGTTGGGGGGGAAGGCGATCCGTTTTGACGAATGGGCCAATTATCTTGATCAGGTGGATATTGTCATCTCCTCGACTGGATCACCGCACGCGGTGGTAAAGAAATCTGACGTTGCCATGGTATTAAAGCGTCGACGAGGGCATTCCCTGTTCCTTATTGATATTGCCGTGCCTCGCGATGTTGAGAGCTCCGTGAACGATCTTGATAACGTCTACCTCTATAATATTGACCAACTTCAGCGTATTGCTGATGCGGGTGTGGCACAGCGACATCAGCAAATCGAGACTTGCCGTGGGGTCATTAGAGATTTCCTTAATGAGAAAGGAATCGATGCTCTTGCATCTGAGCCTTCTGAATATCCGGAGCGGGGAAGCTTCAACCATTCTTGATCTGATGAGTAAAGCGCTGATTCTAGGCACTCGCGGCAGCGACCTTGCGCTGACCCAGGCTCGTATGGTTGAGACTGCCTTGAAAGCTCAGGGTATTGATGTGAAGATTGAAGTGGTAAAAACAAGTGGTGACAAAAGACCCGATTTAAAGTTGGTCGAATTCAGTGGGGGCGATAATCCCATTCTCGATAAAGGCATTTTCACAAAAGAGCTCGAAGAAGCCCTCATCAGAGGTGAGATCGACTTCGCGGTTCACAGCCTTAAGGATGTACCGACAGAGTTGGGAGAGGGTTTTGAGATTTGCGCTACACTTCCGCGGGCGGAAATTACCGATGTGCTTTTGACCACTGAGGCAGGGCGTGGCGGTGATCTATCGAATTTAAAAGGTAAAACAATCGCAACGAGTTCCGTGCGCCGTGCCCGGCAGCTCCAGTGGGTGTGCCCGGGAGTCAATGTCGTTGATATCCGCGGTAATGTGCCGACACGGATTCGCAAGCTGATTCGGAACGATGAGTGGGATGGTATTCTCCTTGCTCGGGCTGGGATTGAGCGACTTGGAATTTATAAGCCGGGTGAGGCGACTTTCGATTTTGAGGGTAGCACTGTCTATGCCGCAGAATTGCCAGAGGATGAGTTTTTGCCAGCTGCCGGACAGGGAGCGGTAGCGCTGGAGATTCGCAGTGACAAAGTGGCTGTAAGTGAGGCCTTGGCGTCGGTCAATGACGAACCAACGTTTCAACGGATCACCGCCGAACGGGCATTCCTGCGTCTACTTCAGGCAGGGTGCCAGACGCCCGTTGGAGCCTACACATGGTTCGAAGAGAATGGGGCCACTCTGGCCATGTCCGTTAGGGTGTTTGATGAAGATGAGCCTGACAAAGATCCTTTTGTCGCTCAGGTTAGAGGGGCTGCCAGCGATCCAGCAGGACTGGCTGATCGGTTGATGGAGCAGAGAGGGAACAGCTAGAACGAGTGATGAGTGAGACGAAAGGAATTTGTTATCTTGTTGGGGCGGGTCCCGGTGACCCGGGATTGATCACTCTGCGTGGTAAGGAGTGCATTGAAGCCGCTGATGTGATTATTTACGACAATCTCGCCAACAATGAGTTTATTTCATGGGCAAAATCTGATGCCGAGCTCATTTTTGCCGGCAAAACAGCTAAGTGCCACGCACTGCGACAGATCGAAATTAATGAGCTACTCGTTGAAAAAACTGGCGAAGGTAAAGTGGTGACGCGACTTAAAGGCGGTGACCCACTCATTTTCGGTCGTGGCGGCGAGGAAGGAGCCGCACTGCATGATGCCGGAATAGAATTTGAGTTTATCCCCGGGATTAGCTCTGCGATTGCCGGTCCAGCTTACGCAGGCATTCCATTGACTCACCGCAAGTATTGCTCGCAGGTTAGTATTTTTACTGGGCATGAGTCTCCCGATAAAGAGAACCCATCGATCGACTACCGCCAGATTGTGAGGGCCCCCGGAACCAAAATTATGCTGATGGGAGTGCGTCGGCTTCCCTACATTATGGAGACAATTTTGTCGGAGGGCGGTGACCCGGACACCCCAGTAGCTCTGGTTCGTCAAGCAACTACCGGACTGCAGAAGACACTGACGGGCACGGTTTCCACCATCGCAGAAAAGGCAGCGGAGGCGGATTTTAAAGCACCCGCAGTTTGCATTATTGGAGGCGTCGTGAATTGTCGCGAGAAGCTGAATTGGTTTGAGAAACGGCCCCTCTTTGGGAAGCGTGTTGTCGTGACGCGGACTCAGAAGCAAGCCAGCCAGTTAAAAGCTGATCTCCGTGTTCTTGGTGCTGAGATACTCGAGATGCCGACAATTCGGGTCAGTCAGTCAGAAGGGGACGATGCTCGTGGGTTTGCTCATTGCGTTGCGGAATGCCACACCTATGACTGGATCATCTTTACGAGCCCGAATGCGGTCGAGTATTTTTTCCGGGCATTCGACCTTATTCGTGACGACGCTCGTTCCATCGGTGGTTGCCGGATCGCTGCAGTTGGTCCAGGTACGGCAGCAAAGCTAAAGGAGTATCGGATGGCGACCGACTTGATACCTGCGGAGCACGTTGCCGAAGGGTTAGTAAAAGCTTTTCAAGAAGAAGTAGGTTCGATCGAAAATACCACCATGCTATGGGTGCGGGCCAAGGGCGCCCGGGATGTCCTCTCGAAAGCGTTAAATGAAGCGGGTGTGATACTTGATGAAGCGATTGCCTATCAGACGCAGCCTGAGACTGAAGATCCCACTGGTGCGGTCAAGAAGTTCAAGGATGAGGGAGCTGATTTCATCACCTTTACCAGTTCTTCGACGGTGGAGGGATTTTTTGATCTTGGTTTGTCTATTCCTGACGAAACACTGATTGCGAGTATGGGTCCCGTGACTTCTGAAAAGCTCTTAGAGAATGGCTACGATCCTGATGTGGAAGCGAATCCGCACAATTTGCCCAGCTTAGTGAAGGCAGTCACTGCTTTGGCGACTGAGTCTCTTTTCGGGGACGACGAAGAAGCTGATTTTCCGGAAGGCGATTATTAATCCTCTGCAGGGGCTACCGGAGAGTTTTTATCCCCCGATACCAAAAGCCCGATCAGAAACATCAGGCCAAAGAGCGCAAAGGCAGAGAACGGGGATGTCCAGCTAAGCGTGCTTCGGAAAATCATCACCGTGACTGAGAAATAGATCAGTGCAGCTACAAAGCAGAGCGGTATAAACTTGCGCTTAGGGAGGCGAAAGAGAACTAGTGCGATGACTCCAATCGCAATAATTCCGACGAGCCGACATACTACGGACCACTTATTGATGAAGCGGCCGCTTTGAATAGTGGCCATGGTTCGAGCGAGGATATTGGTTTCAGAGAGGACTTCGCCGTAGGCGGTGGTAAACCTACGGTCACTGTTTCGATCAAATCCAATCACCACGAGGTTGTCACTGAGCGACTCAAACTTGCCCTGAAAATCTGCTAAGATACGTTTGGCGACTTCATCGTCAGCCTCACCGGTATATGCGAGTTCATCGACCGTTAGGCTGGTGAGGTGGTAGACCTCTTCCATCCCACTGGAATCGTTCTTTCGCCGACTTTTAATTTCTCGATTGAGGCCAGCGGACGGGGGTAGAACGAAAGTCCCGTCAGCTTCAAGAGGAATGGTCTGGAGTTCACCAAGCTGTATGACTGGTAAAGAATCAGAAAGATTCAGCGTGATTTGATCTAGAGCAATCCCAGCGTGATTTGCGACAGCAGCAAGGACGATCGAGGGAACCACCTCGCCATCGTGATTGGCGACGAGCGGGACACGAATTTCGCTTTCAGAGGTAAGCCCAGAAGCAGACTCAATCGTTTTGAATGCAGCGTTAGCATTAGCAAGAATCTGGGGATCAGGATAACGAAGCGTTCGGGTGAAAGTGATCAACGATGAGGTGTCTCCCTCGACTTTTATGGGTTGGTAATTGAGCGGCTTCTGTTGTGCTTTGCTCGTGGATTCGCTCGTGACGTTCGCTGCTCCAAGAAATCTGGGGAGTTGCATCGCCGCATCTTTCAATGGGACGATGTCGGTTTGGTTTAGTATGAGTGTCTCGTCGAAGGTCGGGGTGGGGAGGAACGCGACCGACTTCGGCTCCAGCTTTCCGACGAAACCAAGAATGGTGGCGAAGTCCAGACGGGAAAGTCTATTGTCAAAGGGGGTGGGCTCATCTTGTCCGATATTGAGAGGCTCGTAATCGTCAGTGATCCGGATGACAGTAACGGCGGGATCTGAGAGGCTTTCGCCGGCATTACCAATGCAGAATTCTAGCCAAGTCTTATCGAGCGTGGCGAGGGGAGCGATCTTTCGAGTCCGGAGATTCCACTCACCAATAACGACGAGGATAAGTCCGAAGACGGCAAACGTGATAAATCGCTGTCGCATAAATGGGGGGATCGGGTTCCTGTAGGATGAGGAAATCAAGGTTGAGAACTATGATGTACCTACCTTCAATACGTGGACCGGCTTAGTCCGTGGGTCAAGGGCTACGAAATTGGTGGAATCACGCCATGTGTAGGTCTCCCCATAGATGACATCTTCTACCGTGTATTCGGTATCTTTTTTGATGCCTAATTTTTCCAAGGGGAGGTGTAGATTGGATTCTTGTCGCTTTTCTGGATCAAGATTGATCACTACGATGACTCGACTGGCTCCTTCGTCCGACCATTTGTGAAATGCGATTATCTGCTCGTTATCAGCCGGTATGAAGTCGATGTTGGCGTAGCTCTGTAGAGCCGGAATTTCCCGTCTCGCCAGATTGAGACGCGAAATGAATGCCTTTATATTCCCTGGAGTGCTCCAATCACGGGTCTTGAGCTGATATTTCTCTGAATCGAGGTAATCTTCGCTTCCAGAGAGCGGAGTATTTTCACAAAGCTCGTAGCCCGAATAGATGCCCCAGCAGGAAGAGAGAAGCGAGGCCAGGGCTGCCCTGATTTTAAAGGCGGCAGGACCGGCATTATGGAGGTGGCGTGGGAGAATGTCGGGAGTGTTGGGCCAGAAGTTGGCACGATAGTATTCGCGCATGTCACCTTTGGTCAGTTCGGTTACATACTCAATCAAATCGTTACGCGACTCTCGCCAGGTGAAGTAGGTGTAACTCTGAGTGAATCCAATCTTGGCCAGCGTCTGCATCATCTTCGGCTTGGTGAAAGCTTCGCTCAAGAAGATCACGTCTGGATCAGTTTCGTGAATCTCTGCAATGAGCCATTCCCAGAAGGCAACCGGTTTCGTGTGCGGATTGTCGACGCGGAAGATACGGACGCCCTTGCTGACCCAGAAGCGAACCACACTACAGAGTTCTTCCCAGAGGTCCCTCCAGTCGTCGCAGTGAAAATTGAGAGGGTAGATGTCTTGGTATTTCTTGGGAGGATTCTCCGCATACTTGATGGAACCGTCGGGCCTATGATAAAACCACTCGGGATGCTCAGCGACGTAGGGGTGGTCGGGGGAGCAGTTAATAGCGAAATCAAGTGCGATCTCCAGACCCATTTTACGGGCGCTTTTCAGCAACCAAATAAAGTCATCGACCGTGCCAAGCTGCGGTGCAACAGAGCGGTGTCCACCTTCCTTGGCCCCAATCGCCCATGGTGAACCGACGTCACTGGGTTCGCAGGTCACTGCATTGTTTTTGCCCTTGCGGTGACTAACGCCAATCGGATGAATGGGGGGGAAGTAAATGATATCAAAGCCCATCGCCTTGGCGTCCTCAATGCGCGGCAGACAGTCACGAAAAGTGGAGTGTTTCCCTTTGATGCCTTCAGCTGAGCGGGGGAAGAATTCATACCAGGCGCAAAACGAAGAGAGTTTAGTTTCGACGATCACGTTGATCATGTCGGATGAAGTTGTCGCCAATTCGAGGTTAGACCAGCGTGCTAGCATCTCAACGACTTCTCGGGAATCAAGCAACTCTGGTATGTCGACCGGGTCGGTCTTCATCAGTTGGGTAGTGAGATCTTCAATGGCTCCCGCGTCGTTAACTGATTTTCCCGTGGCCGCGCGAATGGCAGCGCCGCCGAGAATGACCCGACCCTCTTCGATCTCCGTGGAAAAATCTTCCTGATCCCCGGTGAGACGACGCTCAAAATCGTGGACCCAGCTGAGAAAATCGTCAGCCCATGCCATCACTTTTATTTCGTAGAGGCCGATTTCATCGAAGTTTAAGGAAGCTCCCCAACGGTCGTTTTCGTAGTGAACCATGGGGACTTCTTGCCACTTTTTTTTTCCGGATTTTCTCCAGAGTAAATTGGCACAGAGCACGTCGTGGCCGTCTTTGAAAATATCGGCAGAGACGTTAATAGTCTCGTCGATGACCCGCTTAGTTGGGTAGCGCCCGTCTCCAACGAGAGGGGAGAGATTCGAAATAACAACGGTAGCAGGGCGATTCTTGAGGGAAGCCATAAAGAGATATCTCTGAGCAGATTCGACTTCACTATCGACCTATCAAGCTGTTCGCCAAGCCCATTTTATGTGCGTTTCGATACTCGGAACAGTGAAGATTTATTCACTGATACGCCTGCGGAGGGACTTCTTGTCGGAGCGGTGTTGCTTGTTGCGGCGGTTTACCGCTCTAGCTGCCCGGCGGGGCTTGCGCTCGTTATAGCGTCGAAGGGCGCGCTGGCGTCTTGACTCCTGTCGTGTCTCCAAAGAGCGGCGTTCGAGTAGGTCACAGAGGCGATGACGGGCCACTTCGCGGTTCTTCTCACGTGAGCGTGATTCCTGGCAGGTAATCTCAAGACCAGAGGGCAAATGTTTGAGGTAAACTCGCGAGGACGTCTTATTGATTTTCTGGCCACCACTGCCGGAACCGAGGACAAAGCGTTCCTGAAGGTCCTCATCGCGGATCTTCCATCGCTTCATTCGATATTCCAAAGAATTCATTTTTGACCAGTCGTGACAGTCTCAGCATTCTCAGGTAAAACGGGAGTTAGTGTCCGTATCTTTGAACGAAGTGAGCTCACGCGATATCCTATGGTATACCATGCTTCTTAGATTAGCTAAACCATTGGATGCGTAGAAAAGCCATAAGATCCTCGGCAAAAGCAGCTTTGTTACCCGTGACGTGGCGATTTCGCCTTTTTGCAAACGGAAGAGTAAGATTCAACGCGGCCCTCTGAAATCGAAAAGAAATCCTCGGTAGTAGCGGCACTCCTCTCAATTTTTTGAAGGAAACGTTGTCGGTTCGCCTTAGAAACTACCACGCGGAGATCTAGGGTCGTGGGTTACTTTTCCGGTCAAAGAGCTTGAAGGAACGCCCTCAGAAATTCAGTTAATACCCGGGGCAGGTGATTGTCTTGCCGTTGTCTGACGCGGTCAAGTTTTCGAGAAAAGGAATGGCCGTTTGCGCCCAAACTTCCGGAGTGTCGTAGTTTCCTGCTTCGCTTCCGTAGCAACTCCGGAGCATATCAGTGTCGATGACTCCGGGATTGAACGCGACTGTCGCAAGTCCGTTCGGCAGTTCCTGGGCCAGGGCTTGATTGAGTCCTTCGATAGCCCATTTGGTAGCGCAGTAGGGGGCGACATCGGGAGAAGTTGACCGACCCCAGCCACTGGAGAAATTAACGATCACCCCGTTTCCCTTTTTGATCATTGCCGGAGTGAAGTGGCGGATGACGTTAGCCGTTCCGGCAATGTTGATGGAAAGTATGTCATCGATTTCTACTGCCGAAATTTCCCAGAGTGGGGCATTGCGGTTGATGATGGCGGCTCCGTTAATAATGAGATCGGGTGTGCCGATCTCAGACAGCACTTCTTTGGCATAGTTGAACACAGCCGCGTCGTCGCTCACGTCGACCACCGAGAAATAATGTGGTTCGCCGTGTTGCTCTTGCAATTCGGTGATGGAGGCCTCGCTGCGAGCGCAGCCGATGAGGTGATGACCGCGGGATGCAAATCCCTCAACGAGAGCGCGGCCCAGTCCACGAGATACGCCGGTAATAAGAATGATTCGAGACCCAGACATAGCGTCAGTGTGGGCGTTTTCCCTGTCGAAGGAAAGTATGATCAGAGAAGGTCGGGTGGAAAACTGTCCTTACCTCAATTTAAATTGAGGCGGGCTGATTACTTTTCAATTCGAGCGCTTGGGGGGTGAGTTTTCCTAAAAATTATTTAATGTATTAGAATTAAATAGTTTCCCCTTTTTGTTGGTTAGGCGGCTACTTGCGCCGCTTCGGTGCCTTCTTTTTGGCGGCTTTTTTTGTGGGAGCCTCAGACACTTTTTCGGGATTGGTTTCTATCGGAGCTTTCCCGGTTATCTCTTCCTGTTCCGCTTTAGGGATACGAGAAACGCGGTCGACAGGGTGTCGCGTGAGGATATTACCCTTCGCTCCTCGGCCCTTGATGGCAAGTTCACCAAAAGAATAGTCGATCAGTAAATTACGCAGTCGAAGGTCAGACTTGAGGTGTACACGAACAACGATATCAGCGTCTTCTTCGGAGTCGTGTTCACTAAGCCAAAGAACACGTGTGCCGGCTTTGCCGGCGGTGAGATCGTAGAGCTTCTCACGAGTGACGCCAGTGACCTGAAAGCGCTTAGCCATAGCACGGCCACCACGGCCGTCGCGATAGATCATGTTATAGAACTTCGGTTCGTCTTTCTTGAAGACACGAGCGATGAGATTGTCTTTTCCGATAAAAACTTTGTCGGCGATTTTAACGACTCGCATGGTGCCGTCGCGTGAAAAAGCAATGATATCATCGAGCCGGGAACACTTCTCGACGGACTCATCGCGCTTCATAGTATACCCAGCGAAACCTTCTTTACGATTGACGTAAAGGGTGTCGTTCGAGACAACGACCTGCTTTGCCGCGATCCGGTCAAAACGGGTCAGCTCGGTGCGTCGCCCGCGGTCCTTACCGTATTTTTCCTTGATATTCTGATACCATTTGATGGCGAATTGGGTGAGGCGACGCAAGTGCTTTTTGACCTCAGTAATCTGCTCTTCAAGGCCCTTAATTAGCTCATCGGCTTTGAAGGCATCATACTTGGAGATCCGCTTGATCTTGATCTCAGTAAGGCGAACGATGTCGTCTTCGGTGACCTCGCGCTTGAGCTGCTTGAGGAATGGCTTTAGACCCTTCCAGATCTCCTCGATGACGGCTTCCCACGTTTCGCATTCCTCGATACGACGGTAGATTCGATTCTCGATGAAGAGCTTTTCAAGGCTGGAGAAGTGCCAACGTTCTTCGAGTTCACCAAGCTTGATCTCAAGCTCCTGCTTGAGTAGAGCGCGTGTCTGTTTGGCGTTGTGTTTGAGAATCTCTGTGACATCGAGGAATTTTGGCTTGTTGTCTTGAATGACACAGGAGTTGGGCGAGATGCTGACCTCGCAGTCGGTAAAGGCATAGAGCGCCTGAAGGGTCTGGTCGGTGTCGACACCAGCAGGCAGAAAGACATGAATTTCGACATTTTCTGCCGTGCAGTCCTCGAGCCGGGAGACGCGGACTTTGCCTTGCTCGTTAGCCTTGAGAATCGAATCGCACAGGCTTGAAGCGGTGGTGCCGAAGGGGACTTCACGAATAACGAGTTGGCGAGCTTTGACTCGTTCGATGCGCGCACGGACCCTGACGCGTCCGCCTCTGAGCCCGCCGTTGTATTCGGAAACATCA
>PBSY01000043.1 GCA_002726915.1 Verrucomicrobiales bacterium
CATGTTTAAGAACTCGGCCGGGGACGATCCCGTCGACCAGTTGAAGTTTGCTGCTGATCGCGGTTTCACGGCGTGGGAAGACAATCGGTTCAAGAGTCGTCCAGTCGAAGAGCAGGACCGGATTGCGAAAGCCATGAACGACCTCGGCATGGAGTGGGGAGTGCACGTCGCTCACGGATCCATCGGCCAGCAGACCTTCACGGTGAAAGACGAAGATGTATGGAGTGGAGTACTCAAGGATATCGAGGAATCCGTTGAAGTGGCGAAACGCTGCGGTTTTAAGTGGATGACGGTCGTGCCCGGAAGCCTTGACGAAAACCCAAAAAGTCGACTTGAGATAGGATACCAAACCGCCAATGTGATCGAGCTACTCAAGCGTTGCGCAGGCCTGTTCGAACCACACGATCTTGTCATGGTCCTTGAGCCGCTGAACTGGCACACCAATCATGGTGGAGTCTTCCTTGAACGATCCGACCAAGCCTACGCTCTCTGCAAAGCCGTCAACAGCCCAGCCTGTAAGATTCTCTTCGACATTTACCACCAACAAATTACCGAAGGAAATCTTATACCTAACATTGATTTAAGTTGGGACGAGATTGCTTACTTTCAGATCGGGGACAATCCGGGACGCAAAGAGCCCGGCACCGGCGAGATAAACTACCGGGGCATATTTAAACATATTTTTGATAAGATGAATGCCGAGGGCCGCGACTTTATCTTCGGAATGGAACATGGGAACTCCATTAAAGGTAGCGAGGGTGAAGAAGCTGTTATCGCTGCTTACGTAGACGCCGACGATTTTGAAGTCTGATTAAAATTTGATCCAGCGGCCTGAACGCAAGTAGCAGCTAGTATCAAAACCTGTTTAGATTACCTATCGAGAATAACTTCGATCTGATCCATGATCGATTCCATTCGGCGAATGAGGGCGCGGTAGGGAGCCTCTTTTGACATGTCTAGCCCTGCTTTCTCCATGAGAATATGGTGCGGATAATCAGCCCCTCCAGCCTTCAGAACATTTAGATATTTCCCTAATTCTGACTCTCCGTTCTCTTTTATCTGCTCAGTAAAGTAGGCAGCTGCAGAGATTGAGGTGGCATACTGAAAAACGTAAAAATCGTAGTAGAAATGCGGGATGTAAGCCCATTCGACGCAATACTCTTGATCGATCGTGAGTACTCCTTCGTCATGCCCGTGGTATCGCTTTAAGAGATCTCCATAAAGCTGGGTAAGGCGATCGCCGGTAAGGGGAGCTCCCTTTTCCACCTCTTCATGAATCGCCAGTTCAAACTCGGCAAACATGGTCTGACGAAAGTAAGTCCCGCGCAGCTGCTCCAAGGCTGTGCCCAAATAAAAGAGACGCTCTTTATCGTTCCTTGCATTTTCAAGAACATAGTCTTGAACCAGCAGCTCATTCACAATCGCAGCGGTTTCGGCAATGAAGGTTGAGTAACCGGACTTTTCGTAAGGCTGATTAGCCTTGGTTAAGATGGTATGGAGTGCATGACCCACTTCGTGAGCATAGGTGCTCATCGCGTTGTAGTCGTCATTGTGGTTCAGCAACATGTATGGGTCTGTATCGTAGGCTGACCCTGACATGTAGGCGCCTGAACGCTTACCCTTTTGAGGATAGACGTGGGTGTGGTCGACCTTCACGTATGATTTTAGCAAATCACCATATTCATTTCCAAGCGGAGCCACACCGACGATAGTTGTATCGATCGATTTCTCATAGCCGAACACTTCGTCACTCTGCACCAGGTCGGGATAGACGTCGTAATAGCGAAGATCATCGATGCCCAACAGGCGCCCTCGCAGTTTGAAATAACGGTGCAGGGTCGGAAGACTTTCATTCGTCACCTTGACCAGGGAGCGGTAAACCTCTTCCGGAAGATTATCTCCGGCCAAGGCCCAATCCAGAATGTGGTCATATTTCCGCATGCGCGACTGAAAGACATTGGCCTCGACCTCAGAAAGAAGCACCTGACCCATGGTGCTCTTGTAATCCCCAAGCTTCCCCCAGAAGGCGTCAAAGACTGCCTTGCGGTCATCACGATTGTCGACCGCACGGTATTTCGAGTAACCGGCCTGATTCAGGTAGACTTCCTCGCCATCGGACAGAGTAATGCTGGGCCAAGGAAGATCAGCATTCGCAAGGATACTGTAGATTTGTGAGGGCTGACGCCTCAGTTTTCCTGCCGCTGCCATGACCCGCTCCGCTTCTGGGCTCAAGGTGTGCGGAGCCCGAAGCAGGGTGCTGCGGAGACTATGATCGAACGGGGCCAGACCGGGGGCCTCTGCTATGAAAGCCTCAATCTTATCGGCACCGAGAGAAATAATCTCAGGAGCCATCCACGAAGTGTTTTGTCGGAGAGTAGAACCGACGGAAGAAACGCGCTGCTTAAGCGCCCGGGGCTCAGATTTAGCAAGGTTTTCGTCAGACTTCAGGGACGCGTAGACAGAAACGTTGGCTAACTTGCGGTAGAGAGAGGATCGAATTGTTAGGGCTTCTTCAAGTGTTGCGGCACTTTCACCCAGCCTGCCTTGGAAGCTTTCCAACTTCGGTATTCCTTGAGACACCCCATCCAATGCCTCCTCCCAGGCTTCTACCGAGGGGAAAAGATCAGTCAGGTCCCAGACGGTTGCGACTTCAGAGTCCGATTTTTCGGTTCCTTGGGCAAAGGCAACCAGCGGGGTAAAAAGAATGAGTAGGGCAAGGCGGGACATGGCAATGAATTCTGAAGCAACTCTGATAAACAACGAGGGAAGATCCGCTCACTGTTGCAGGAAAGCAATGAGGTCAGTTACCTGATTCTCGTTCATCGTCTGGAGAAGGCCTTCAGGCATGGTCGACTGTTCCAACTGTTCCTGCTTCACCACTTCCGAAAGCGGAATCACTTCGACCGTGGCGAGCCCAGCCAAGGTAATGGTGTGTCGGGTTTGCTCCGTAATGTTGCCACTAAGAACGCGTCCATCGTTGAGGGTAATCACCGTCATCCGATAATCCTGCGGAAGTACGGCGCTGGGATCGATCAGATTTTCGAGAAGGTAAAAGAGGTTCTTGCGATCACTGCCGTCGAGGTGCGGTCCAAGCGCTCCCCCCTCACCATAGATCATATGACAAGAAGCACAGGCCCTGTCAAACATCAGCTTTCCATTTGAGAGATTAGCCGCAGAAAGACGCTCGGGGGTTAGCTTGGATTGCCAGGAAGCGATCTCCTCCTGCTTTTCCAAAGGACTTTGGCGCAGCTTACCCCAGACCTTTTCGAGGGTTTGATTGAGTGATTGATTGCCAAGATTATAAATCTGACGCGCGTGAAAAGCGGAGATATCTCTACTGGGAACCTGCCCTTTTTCCACGGCATTAACAAGCGGTCGAGCGTACTCGATTCTTGAACTAAGCGTTCTGATCGCGGCTTCTTTATCTTCGGTCAGGTAACGCGGATAGGGCCTTAATATTGCCGAAGCATTCTTGGGATCGCTGAAGGAGGCCAATTTTCGTATGGCCTGATTTCGACGGGTATGGTTGTCAACCAATTGAAGCCAGTCATTTTCAGTCATCGGCTCTCCCTGCTCAAAAACCGGCATCAACTTGGCTGCTTCACCACGAACAGAGGCATCAGCACTGCTCGCAAGAAGGTCCCAATTAGCCGGGGGGGTAAGCCCCTTCAATCCGTGCAAGGCCTCCTCAATTCCCTTCACTCCGGCGACGGTGTTTTCTTTTCCAGCACCTTCAAGGGTAGCGTTAATTGAGCTGATTAGTTTGGGAATTAACTCCGAGTTAAGATCGAAGTCAGAGGCAACACGACGCACGATATTTTTATAAACCTGCGGGTCATGACAAATTGACAAGAACTTCAACCCTCGAATCGGATCCGCTCCCACCAGCGGCCGAAGAGCATACCAAATCATACAGGGAAGGTTTTGATCTTCGCTGTAACCAAAATCAGCCAGTAAATCCTCTGCCAGAATCCACTGCTGTGATTCAGAAAAGCGAGGAAACGTTGAAGCTACGTAGAGTCGAGCCAGCTTAGATTCGCCGTTTGAAGCAATGTCACGGATAATCTTAAACTGTTCCGGATTGGGCTTGCCTGCTTCTCCGATCAAGCGAACGGCCCAGCTCCGCATGTGCTCATCCTCGTGCCGTAAAAGTTGGGTGAGTTTTTCTTCAACCACGCCCCCGGTCGTGTGAAGTGCCCAAAGAAAGCGTAGCTGTCGGTCGACCGGTTGGTCCTGATCTGCGAGGAGACGGAGTAATTCATCACGAGCTTCTGTAAGATCTACCCCGGCAGTAAAGCGCTCCTGAAGGAGACGACGAGCGTGCCTGACATACCAGTCATTCTTCTGCAATTGACAAGCAACTAACTCCAGAGAGGTTTTTTTTGAAAGGTCCAATGGCCCGGAATGCTTCGCCTCCCCATAGACTATTTTGTAGATGCGCCCGCTGGTTCGGTGGACGCCGTCGTTGTCGTGACATTCCCCAAAGTCAGTCCAATCCGAAAAATACACGCCACCATCAGGCCCATAAATTTGGGTGACCCCACGATACCACGGTTGATTGGCCTTCATGAAATCCTGTCCATGGAGGCCGACGTAGCCAGAGCCTTTTCGTTTGAGAATGTCATGATTGACACGCCGGCCATGAGTATTGCTCATGAAAATGGTGTCGCGGTATTTCTCCGGCCAATTATCTCCCAGATAGATCATAGCGCCGCAGTGAGAATGACCTCCCCCCATGTCATCAGTGAGTCCGGCAGCATTATCCCGAAAATCTTTGCGATCGGTCCACTCTCCTTCGTGGTGCAAATGGTCAGCCGCCATGGGTATGCGATCGTAGACGTGTGACGCCGAACCTTGCCCATGCATACGCGGATAGAACGCGCCCGGAATGACATGCCATAAATGACCATTCACATTACCAGTCATGAACATTTCCCCCATCTCGTTCCAATCGAGTCCCCAGGGGTTGGTGGTGCCCCGGGCCACGATTTCAAACTTGTGCGTTACGGGATGAAGCCGCCAGATGCCACAGCTCACATCGACCCGATTCTCAGTTGGTGTTCCGGGAACACCGACAAGGGAAGAGGCGGTGATGCCATGGCGACCATAAAGCCAACCGTCAGGCCCCCAGGTCAGTCCGCTGAAGAAGTTGTGTTTTCCGTCTGTAGTGAAACCATCCAGAATAATTTCGGGTGGCCCATCGGGTATATCGTCGCCATTTCGATCCGGAATAAATTCGAGGTTGGGAGAGTTGCAGATCCAAGTTCCTCCGAATCCCGCGACGAAGCCGGATAGATGAGTGGCCCCCGAATAAAAAATCTTTCGCTCATCAAATCGACCGTCATTATCGGAATCCTCAAAAATGAGTATCCGATCCTCCCCCTTCATTTCCCATTCTTTATATGAATATGACTCGGCTACCCATATTCTCCCGCGGTCATCGAGCTGCATCGCGATCGGCTGACGAACCTCAGGCTCGCCGGCAAAGAGAGTGACGGAAAAGCCGTCAGGGACTGACATGAGCTTAGCCGCTTCTTCCGGTGAAACAGGCTCCTCGCCGGGAGCCTGTGTATTCACCGGTACGTAGTCGTCAGCGACAGCAAAAGAAGAAAAGAAAAGAAAAGAAGTAAAAAACAGGACTGTGGATTTCATTGGGGAACGCATTCTCGAGACAATCGACCTTGATGACAGCCCTGATCCAGAACGAAGAAGGTCGATGCTATCACATTTTTCGCGGTAGCTACCTGACGATTTTCTTCCATTCCTCGATACTGATAGAATCGGACTTTGAGGGAACGCCTTCATTGGGAATTTCCAAACCGGCTATCATATCAGTTTCCGAGTCGTGGTTTGTTCTTGGTTGTAATGAATGAGTTTAGATCCAAGTGAAATTTTGCCGTTCTTAGCTCTCAGTGCAACACCTTCGGCTGAGCTCCCTGCCACTCCTCCTCGCTTACTTTTTCCCGCTTCTGCAGATGAATGTGAGTGCCTTTCTTGTTTCCTGAAATTACATCCATCAGGCCATCGCTGTTAAGATCGGCCGCAGCGACCTGGGTACCAACGCCCGAATCATCGTGAATTAAATGGGGCACAAAATCGACTCCGCCCGGCATCCCCTCGACACCACGTTTAAGCTCAAACCAGTAGGTCACTGCTGCGGCATTAGGCTCGGGATCTTTCTTAGGGCCATGCGCCCAATATCGTTTTCCAACAACAAAGTCAGTGAGCCCGTCGCCATTAAAGTCCGTCATGTCGAATGCATGAGGCTGTGAAAACTTCACGCCGTAACGATTTTCTTCCGGCTTCTCGTTGATGAATCGATGCATCTCGAACTTGATAGCACCTTCGTCAGTCTTGGTTTGTTCGAGCCAAGCAATACCCCATCCATGGGAGGCAATCGCTGTGATGATGTCGTTATCACCGTCCCCGTCCACGTCGTAGACGAGCATTTGCGCGCCATCGAGTTCAAATGGCCAGGTATGATGTTTCCAGAGCGGGTCGCCTCCAATAGATTCAGGCTGTTCCCACCATCCCTTGGATTGAATAAAGTCAGCTCGACCATCGCCGTTAACATCTCCAAACCCGAGACCGTGAGCATACCGCGTGAGTTCGAGGTCTTCGGAGATGCGGTGAAAAGTCCACGGCTTAGTCGGATCATCAGGATCAGGGGCGGCCCAGCCAAGGTGCCCCGCAAAATGAAAAATCAATTCCGGCTCATCATCTCCTACGAGGTTCCCAAAGGTTGGCGATTCGTTATCGACCTCTTTGAAAACTTCGTGCCGAGGCCAATTGCCTTTTTTACCCTTTGGATTCTCATGCCAAACGTGCTCATGATCCTCTTTGTAACCCGGCCAGCCAATAATGAGAATATCGTCCCAACCGTCCTTATTAAAATCGTGAACAAAAGTTAGGAAATTATCCGAATATTTGAGGGGATCATACTTTTTCACTGATCGGTATTCATGCTTCTTGGAAAAATCCGGACCTTCATACCAGAACGGTCCTGATACGACATCCACGGTTCCATCCCGATTGAAGTCACCAAAGTAGGCCCCCTCACCGTAGAAGTCGGGGGAAAGTTGTTGGGTATCCCACGTGATGAGTTCGCGCTTCTCTTCTGCGGCCGCTGAAAAACAGAAAGCGAACCCGAAGACGAAACCTGAAAGTAATTCGCGTTTGGTTCGAAAGAAGGTTGAGTGGATGGATGTCGCTATCATAAAAGGCTTCATAAGAAGTCTTACCCTTAAATTAGACACAAAGGAAGAGGCGCAACTCGGCTATTCGGTGTTTTACTTGATAATCCATGCACACTCCGCACTCGAAGGTCTTTCGACGGTAATTCAGGTTTCCTAATCGATGATAACTTTTCCATCGCAAACGGCATCTTATTCCCAGCATGCTGCCCTCGGGCCAGTGTTTTCTAGTCACCTTCGAAGCGTTTTCAGCCACCTGCGGATGAGGAGGGACCTGGGTCTGCTTATGACTCTTGCCATCATAACCTCATGGCATCTACCCACATTCGAACGATGCATGGCACATCCAATCTCGGTGACCTACACCGAGGCCTTTGTTTCGCGTGATCAGGTCGTGGTAAGCATCGAGGGATTTCTCGAAGACCTCTACCTTTTTCATGATCTGAAAACCAGCGGCAAAGGCATTCTAAAGCCGGAAGAAATCATGCGAGGTGTTGAATTGCACCAGAGTTTCATTGCCGAAAAATTCCAAATCCGCGATGCCTCGGGACAACAGTTAAAGTTACAGGAAGTCCGCCTCAAAGAAATCAGCCCCCTCGGCACCGGAGTCCACTTAATGGACCTGATGGCTCACGAGACCAAATTTGAGCTCCGCTACGAATTATCTTCGCCTCCCGAATACCTGACATTCACTCAAAATTTCACCGATGATTTGGACCTACTGCCGGCAGAAATGCTGCTTCAGGTTGAGCAGGAAAATGCTGATTTGCCACATTCTTTGTCGCTCTTGCCGAACCGATCGGAAACGATCCGATTCAACTGGGAAAGCCCGGCGCTCTCAGCGGAGGCTTCAAAAGCAGAATTAGAAAACTGGTTTCAGGCAAAAAACCGGGGACTCCTCGGCATCACAAGCTACACCTCCGTATATTCGTTTCTTTATATCGAAGATTATGAAGTTCGGCATGAGATTCTCATTCCCCTCGCCACCCTTGATGAGAGTGTCACACTCGAACGCGACGATGACGAATTCCTCGATCTTAAGGAGCAGGACGCGGCTCGAGAAGCCATTGAAAATCATTTTCTCGAGGGGAATCCCATTGAGATCGATGGTGTCAAGCTTGCCGGTACGGTTCAACGACTGAACTTCTACGGCGTGGACTTCAAAGACTTTGCACAGCAGGCACCACGGAAGCGCGTCCCAATGGGCAGCGCCAGAGTGGGAATCATTCTCTCATACCCTTCCGCCACCCCTCCACAATCCGTGAAACTGACCTGGACCTGCTTCAACCAGTTTATTCGGCGCGTAAATCTCGCCGTCATCGCCTACGATGAAACCTTGAGCGTCGCTCTAGGAAAAATCGAGCCATCCAACTCCTTCGAGTGGACAAATCCGGGGAGGCCGCTTCCGAAGCCTATTCGGGAGGTCGCGGCAAATCTGCCACCCAAAACCGCCCTTCCGCTACCAGTTGTCTCCCTGGGCTGCCTTTTACTTGGAGCCGTTGTCTTCGCAAGCCTGAAACAAAGAGGGGGAAATCCTCAACTGCGGTGGGTGATTCTGGCAGGACTCATCCTGACTGCAACCGTCAGCTGGCCGTTCCTTCGTTGGAAAATTCCCGATCCCTTCACCCCGCCCGCTGAAATTCCAGCCGAAGAGTTAGACCGTGTCTTTTCAACCCTGCTCCAGAACATCTACGCGTCCTTCCGATTTCGCGATGAAAGTGCGCTCTATGATTCCCTTGCCTCCAGCATTAATGGTGACCTGCTGGCTGATATCTACGTAGAGATTCAGCGAGGACTGGTCATCGACGAACAGGGCGGCACCGTTTCGCGTGTCGACCATGTTGAGATGATCGACGGTCAACGCCTCGCACTATGGGAACCGTCGCTTGGGGAGACACTGCCAGACGATAGCCTAAGCTACCGATGCGAGTGGAACGTCACTGGCACGGTGGAGCACTGGGGGCATCTTCACGAACGGACCAATCAATACTCAGCTGTTTTTGCTGTCATGCCGATTGATGGAAACTGGAAAATTATCGAATTTGAGCTGATTAACGAAAAGAGACTGCAAACCGAGACCCGCTTGCGAAGTTTGGCCGCCCCGGACGATTTACTCCAGTAACCCTGTCGATGAAACCTGAAATGGGGCATTGCGCCCTTCCTCATTCAGTCTAAATCTGAGAGATGCCCCCTAATTCCCCCGATAACCCCATGAACTGGAATTCCCGGTCACTCACCTCGGGGTGGCAGCGTGGCATCAACGCGTTTTATTGGGGGCTGGGGTTCTCCCCTGAAGATTTTGAAAAGGCGCAGGTCGGCATTGGCACCCCCCTCCTCGACGGCAATCTCTGCAACGTCCATGCCCATGAACTCGCCACGCTCATTCGCGAGGGATGTGAAGAAGCTGGCTTGATCGGATTCCCCTTCGGCGTCTCGCCGGTGAGCGACAATATCGTGCAAGGACACGAAGGTGGAAATGCCTCTCTGCCTTCTCGGAACCATATTGCCAACGGGACCGAGATGGTCTGCACCGCGCATTGCTACGACGCTATCGTCGGAATGCATCATTGCGACAAGAATGGCCCCGGCTTTGCCATGGCCCTGGCGAGGACGAACTACCCCGGACTGATCGTCAACGGAGGCTCCATTCTTCCCGGCTGCCACCAAGACGAAGACACCACCATTCTCGACGTCTACGACGCTGCCGCCAAAGCAGCGAATGGAACGATGGGCTTTGAAGAATCGGAAGCGATCATTCGCACCGCCTGCCCCGGTCCGGGAGGTTGCGGAATCGCTGCGTCATTTAACACCTGGGGCATCACGATGGAGGCGATCGGGCTGAGTTTGCCGGATACCTCCTCACGACCAGCAGTTACCGACGAGAAAAGAGACGAGTGTCGACGGGTCGGCTCCGCCTTGCGGCTTCTCCTCGAGCGGAATATTCGCCCCCGCGACATTCTCACCCGTAAAGCCTTCGAGAACGCCGCCGGAGCCCTCGTTGCCATGGGTGGATCGACCAATGGTATTCTCCATCTCCTCGCTCTCGCCCGCGAGGCCCGGGTTCAGTTCACCTTGAAGGACATTCAAGCGATTTGCAGAAAGACACCGGTGCTCTGCAATTTCGCCCCCCGCGGGAATGGCACCATGCATGACCTCCATCTCATTGGTGGCACCTCGATGCTGCTCAGTCATTTGCTCGAAGGAGGCATCATCGATGGTGATTGTCTCACCGTTACCGGGGATTCCCTCGCGGAAAACCTTTCCGCATCACCTCGTGTCCCGAACGACCAAGAGTTGATCGCCTCACTCGACAAGCCCTTCAAAGACTACGCCGACATTCAGATTTGCTTCGGCAACGTCGCCCCCGATGGAGTCGTCTTCAAAGTCTCTTCACTCGATGTCCCCCGATTCGAGGGCACAGCCCTCTGCTTCGATGATTCACGCGATGTCCATGAGGCCGCCGCCGAAGGACGCATCCGACCAGGTCACGTCGTCGTGATTCGCGGCTGCGGTCCCATTGCCGCAGGTATGCCCGAAGTTCACGTCGCCAGCGCCGCGCTTGCCGTGCCCGAATTAAAAGGGAAAGTCGCCCTGCTTTCCGACACCCGAGTCTCCGGCGTATCCGGAGGCGCTGTGGGCGTGCATTGCGCGCCCGAGGCGGCCGTAGGTGGTCCCATTGCCGCCTTGCGCGACGGAGATCCCGTCAGCTTCGACCTTCTCGCCGGAACCATCCATGTGGATGCCGATCTCGATTCACCGGAGCGCCGGCCCAACCCGTGCCCGCAGAGTCACATGCGAGGTTACCTGGCCGACTTCGCGGCGACCGTCAGTCAAGCTAATGAAGGATGTGTCAGTCGCTGGGTGCAAGGCTGAACGTCTATCTTACCCGTGTTCTCGCTATCGGCTGCCATGCCAGGCGAAAACATCGCAGCCAAAGTGAGTCGTTGAGGGGACACATTTCGTGGTAAAAGGCAGAGGCAAATAACTTGCAAATGGTCCGGGGGTGAACGTTTTTGGCAGCCCCCGAAAATAAATTCCGAAGCCCATGAAGCGATCTACTTTTCTCCGTCTAGCCCTCGCCGCATCAGCCGCTCCCGGCTTGAGCCGGTCATCGCATGCCGCCGTGGACAAAACACGCAAACTCGTGCTCATCGCCGGCCAACCAAGCCACCCCCCCATGATGCACGAATTTAAGGCGGGTACTATTCTTCTCGAAAAGCGGCTCGCAGAGGTTCCTGGTCTCAAAGTTGACCGGCACGAAATGGGTTGGGTGACCGACGAAAACACCTTCGACGATGCCGATGCCGTGGTCTGCTTCTCCGACGGTAATGGACGCCACCCCTTGCTTCAGGACGAAGGCCGGCTCGGCAAAGCTGAGTCACTCGTGTCCGGTGGAGTCGGATTCGGCTGCATGCATTTTGGTGTTGAGGTGCCCAAAGACACCGCCGGTTCGCAATTCCGCAATTGGATTGGCGGCTGTTACGAAAACCAGTGGTCCTGCAATCCGATCTGGGATGCAAACTTCGACCAATTTCCTGAACACCCTATCACGCGCGGAGTTGCTCCATTCACGATCAAAGACGAATGGTATTTTAACATGCGCTTTACCGACGGATTCACTGCCGAAGGACCGAGTGAGATTGATGGCGTCAAATTCACCCCGCTACTCGTTGCCACCCCCTCGGACGAGACCCGTGACGGACCCTATGTCCACCCGAAAGGTCCCTACCCCCACATTCAGGCCGAGAAAGGGCGCAAAGAAGCCGTCATGTGGGCCGTTGAACGCCCTGACGGGGGACGTGGTTTCGGATTCACCGGAGGCCATTTCCACGTCAATTGGCAGAACGACGCTTTCCGCAAAATTATCCTCAATTCCCTCTGCTGGGTCGCCAAGGTTGATATACCGGCCGAAGGCATCGCCTCAGCGCCAGTGAGCGACGAGGAAATTAATCAGAATCTGGACGATAAAAAGCCGAGAAGAGCGGCTGGCTAGATCAGATGTCCCTTTCCCTTTACGACACCTTCAGCCGCGAAGTTCGTTCGCTCCAGCCGCAGGACAGTAAAACCCTTCGTTTTTACTGCTGTGGTCCGACCGTCTATGGGCCGGCCCACATTGGTAACTTCCGCACCTTCGTGATGCAGGATATTTTCCGCCGCGTCGTCGAGGCGAGTGGGAGCGCCACCCGTCATGTCCGCAATATCACCGACGTCGACGACAAAACGATTCGTCAGTCGCAGGAAGAAAATCGCGCCCTGAGCGACTTTACTGCAGCTTGGACGGCACGCTTTCACGAAGACTGCACCGCCCTCGGCCTTTTGCCTCCGCATGTCGAGCCGTCGGCAGTCGAACATCTGCCAGAGCAGATCGATCTGATCTCGCGGCTCATCGACAAAGGCCACGCCTATCGCACCGACGATGGGTCCGTTTACTTCGACGTCCGTTCTTTTCCCGCCTACGGTAAACTGTCACGTCTTGCTGAGCGAGAAATCACGACCGGTGAGGTCGATCGTGAACAGTCCGACGAATACGATCGTGCCAGCGCCGCCGACTTTGCCCTCTGGAAGGCGGCTCGCCCGGACGATGGCCCGAACCACTGGACATCTCCCTGGGGCCAAGGCCGCCCCGGCTGGCATATTGAGTGCAGCGCCATGGCCATGAAACACCTTGGGGAAAGCTTCGATCTCCACTCAGGCGGAGTCGACCTCGTCTTTCCGCACCACGAAAACGAAATTGCCCAGAGCGAAGCCGCTACCGGCAAAACGTTTGCCCACCATTGGCTGCACATCGCTCACCTTACCGTTGAGGGGCGCAAGATGAGCAAGTCCCTCGGCAACCTCTACACCCTCGAGGATCTTGCTGAGCGCGGGCACACGCCCATGGAACTGCGCTACGTTCTCATTTCTGGTTCCTACCGCCAGCCACTCAATTTCACCTTCGACTCTCTCGCTGCTGCGAAGAAAAGCCTCACCCGAATTGGTAATTGGCAGCGTCGTCTCGGTGGGGACACCGAAATCCACTCTACCGGCAAAGGCGACTTTGGACCTTTTGCACCGGTTTTTGAGGCGCTTACCAACGACCTAAACACTCCCGAAGCCATCGGACGCCTCCATTCAATCGGACGCAAGATCATTGCCAAAGCTGAGGCTGAGGAGTTATCACCCACCGAAACCAAAGCTGCCAGCAAGGGACTCAGTCTTGTTTTGCAATGCCTTGGTCTTGTTCTGCCCGACCCTAAAAACGCAATCAGCTCTGATGCCGATGAAACGCCCGCCTCGGTGCGTGGCCTCGCCGCTGAAAGATTCGAGGCTCGGCAAAATCGTAACTGGGAGCTTGCCGACAAGCTCCGCGATCAAATCCGCGAGGCCGGTTGGACCGTCCTCGACAACCCTGACGGTTTCGCCCTTGAACCGGTAGAAACAGCAACAGAATTCACCAACCATCAATCGTAGGTATGAGCGAAGCATCCATCAACTCCGTGTCATCGGGCATCGGCACCGAGGCCGACCCCCAGTCCAATGAGGACACCCGGGGTATCCCACTACAACAAGTCGGCATCAGCCGGGTTCGTTATCCCATCCTCATTTCAGGGTGGGAAAAAGATACCAAAAAGCAACGAGAAGTCGATGGCCTCTTCGACCTCACCGTCTCTCTGGCGGCCGCGAAACGCGGTATCCACATGAGCCGGCTTATTGAGTCCCTTCACCAATGGGAGGGGTCCCTCGCCCCGACGACCCTGCAAAACTTTCTCACCAATCTAAGAGAGCAACAAGGTGCCGAGAGCGCCGAAATGAGCTGTCAATTCACTTGGTTTATCGAACGACCCGCACCCGAGACAGGCAAACCCGCGTGGCAGGGAATCGAAACGACCTGGCATGCCAACCAGGATTCCAAGGGGGGCCAAAGCGGCTACACTCTAGCCATCCCGGTCACGACCTTGTGCCCCTGCAGCCAAGCCATCAGCGACTACGGCGCTCATAGTCAGCGGGGCTGGATTAAAGTCAGGTTGGATTGGGACAACGACTCCGAAATCGTGGAACCCGCCAGAGTTTTCGAAGCGCTTCAGCACGCGGGTAGTTCCCCTATCTACCCTCTTTTGAAACGACCTGATGAACGTCACGTCACGATGAAAGCCTTTGAACAACCCGCCTTTGTTGAAGACACCGCGCGCCAGGCTGCCACCCTCTTGAGAGAAGAACTTCGCGTCACCCGGTTCAGAATTGACGTGCGCAATGAAGAGAGCATCCACACCCACGATGCCATCGCCGTGATCACCTCAGGCGATTCTTCCGCACCTTCCTCCCCATGAAATTCATCCTCATTGGCCTTGTCCGCCTCTACCAGATCTTGCTAGCTCCGCTACTTCGGATCGTCAATGGTGGCCACGGTCATTGCAGGCATGACCCCACCTGTTCTAGCTACGCCATCGAAGCCCTTCAGGTGCATGGTGCGATCAAGGGCACAGGCCTCACCGTCTGGCGTTTGCTGCGCTGCCATCCCTGGGGAACCCACGGTTACGATCCGGTGCCCCCGTCAAAATCCAAAATCGCCGGCGACGAGGGGAGTTCCTCTCACGAAGAACCGTGCCTCTGCTGCAGCACAGAGCCTTCGTTCGCTTCACAGAACAATAACTCACCAACAGAGAGAACTCAGGAAACTAACGAGCCGTTGCGATCAAGGGTGGTAACCGACCGG